>NZ_JBQERN010000001.1:0-908100 GCF_056535105.1 Ruegeria sp. O5
ACTCAGCATTGGGCTGGAAAAGCCCTGTCGCATTCGAAAGGAAAGTGGCTTAAACGAGCACTTGGGGCGGCACAAAAACGGGACAGGTCCAGTGTCGCTCCTTAATTGGGTCTTTGCCACTCCGGGCGACCTTACGCCATCGTTCGGCACTGTTACGGACTTCTTTCAGGCCCACTTCCGTAAATGAACCGAGACCCATTTCGCGTCGTCTGCCGTGGATTTGGACCCGCAGAAACCATTGCCCGCCGCCATCAGCGCGTTTGTGCAGCCAAAGCCCGCCACCGTCGTTGTATTTTCCGGGAGGCGCTGTCTTTACCTTGACTGCCGTGAGTTTGTTTAGTGCAGGCATCGATCCACCTTCATGTCCACCCTGTATTCAGGGACACAGTGAAACACTTGGAGCTAAAGGGAAACAGTAAAGTACCCGCAAAGCACTGTCCTTGCGCAATTTTTTCCACGCCGGTGGATATAGGGGGACAAGCAGAAATACAGGGCAACGGTACTTCAAGGCATCTCGACCGCACCAAATCTTTTCGCATCCTGTGAAGCACGGATCAGCTTATGCGAAGCTGACTTTGCCGTTCTGGTCTGTTCTCTTGCATTGCAAATCCGTGGCCCGTAACTAAGCCAGGTGTCGGGAAGCGCGCCATGCCTCTGCAATGATGCGATTTTTCCCTTCGTCCTGAATTTGCGGGCCGTAATTGCGGGTAGGTGCGATGAGACTTGTCATATCAACGATGAAAGATGAGGGGCCGTTCATCCTTGAATGGATCGCGTATTACCTTTCGATCGGGTTTACGCATTTCATCGTTAACTCGAATGACTGCTCCGACGGCACTGACGCAATTTTGAAAAGATGCGAGGAACTGGGTTTTCTGGTGCATATCGACAACCCCGGTCCCTGGAAGCATGGGCCGCAGGCGTCGGCCTATGCGAACGCTATGGAACATCCCTGGTACGCTGAGGCCGAGTGGATTCTGGTTTGTGATGTCGACGAATTTCTCGATATCCGTGTTGGGGACGGCACGCTGGACGATCTGTTTCGTACCTTTCCACATGCAGATGGCTTTGCCGCGATATGGCAGATGTTCGGGCACAATGGGATTGTCGAGTTTGAAGACAAGTTTGTGATCGAACAATTCACATCTGCAGCAGAGTTGGGGGTGGTTACGCCGCAGAATGTGCGTGCCTTCAAATCGCTTGTCAGAAACAACGGGTCTTATCGGGCAATCAACACACACCGTCCACGTGGCCCAATCGCCGGCAAGGCTGAAAGCTTTGCATGGATCGATGGTGACGGAGATCCCTTGCCACCTGCAATGCGGCGAAACGGTTGGTCTCATTCCACGACTGGCGCGGCCTTTGGGCAGCAGTTTTTCAGGATGAACCACTATGCCGTCCGGTCCATTGAGAGTTATCTGATGAAGCGGCTGCGGGGGGATGTAAACACAACCGCGTTTCATCCCAAGATGGAGGCAACGGGACAAGCCTATTGGCACATGCATTGCTTCAACAAGGTTGAAGAATTATCGGTCCTTTCCAAATTGGACCGCCTTGGAAAATCGTATGATGAACTACGTGCGGATCGTGTTCTGGGAGATTTGCACGAAAAAGCTGTTGCTTATCACAAGCGCCGTATCTCGGAGATACGTGAAACAGAGGCCGCGCAGGGATTCATAACCCGGTACAAGAATTTTGCCGGGGGGCGATATATAAAGGCGCTGGATCTGGGCGTGATGGAAGAAGGCGATCTTTCCTTTGATGCCGAGACCTACAAAGACCCCGAAGTTTCTTTCGCGCAAGTTGCGAAATGGACGCGTTTGGGCAAGATGTCCAAACCTGAAAACTCACGACCCAATAACTATCCCTGGTTTACCCGGCTGGATTCTCTGGGAACGGCCATGGAGTACGAAGAAGCGGCGGCACAGCATGCATTAATCACTGATGCAAAACAGGTGGACTTGCCGTTCGATCCGAAGGACCCATCTTTCCTGCCGCAAGTGTCTCCGGAGGTTGAAAGAACGAAAGAGCAGCGACAGCGGTTCTTGCGGTCAATTAGTGGCAAGAAGAACTGGGTTTTGATCGGGCATGTCGAAACCGAAATCGTAGAAGAAATACTCGCATTGGATGCAGTCGCGCAATTGACAATCATCGGGCCATGGGGGCTGTCGTGGGATACGTTCGCCTGCAAGGATACAACGCAAGATAGTAATCTACAGGCCCTGGATCGCGCGTTCTATGCATTGCTGGAGTATTTCCGCGAACCGATCATTGCGGGGCGTCTGAGGGTCTACCGAGCGCTGCCGCCTTTGATGCTGAAGTTGTTTCAGGATCAAAGTGTGGGCGTCGTAATCATACGCGGCGTTCGCGCCGAGCGTGTCATGTTACAATTGTTGAACCGGATCGACAGGGTTCTGGCTCCGGGCGGAAGTATCGCCTTTACATCCTACAGGCGGGGCAAAGGGTCTTATTCCGGCATGTCTTCGGCGATTAACCGTTTTCTTGCGAGCAAAGCGAGTGACTATCGGATTACAAGCCTCGAGCCTCCGTGGCTTGGTATCGACAAGTTGCCACCACTTTCCAAAAACGACACATAGCTTCTGGTTCTTGAGGCAACGACATGTTAGCCATTGCCCAATAAACAAAACGGGTTTCGCGAGAAATCAATACCCGTCTGCAAGTGAGGTCGAGATGTCAAACGAACCCAGAGTGATCGGTGCTGTTCCCGGCAGCCAGAATAAACCGAACGCAGACAAGGCAACCAAGCGCAAGAATACAA
Organism: Ruegeria sp. O5; assembly: GCF_056535105.1. Classification (NCBI taxonomy): domain Bacteria; kingdom Pseudomonadati; phylum Pseudomonadota; class Alphaproteobacteria; order Rhodobacterales; family Roseobacteraceae; genus Ruegeria; species Ruegeria sp. O5. The sequence continues at coordinate 2,780 of NZ_JBQERN010000001.1, forward strand.
AAGACGCGATCCGTCGTACGTTCCTGACGCGCCTTCCCAAGGGCGGGGTGGCTGTTGAGATCGGTGTCTGGCAGGGCGAGTTTTCTCCGACAATCCTGAAATTGCTTGAACCCAGTCAGTTGTTTCTGATCGATCCCTGGAAACATATTGGCGAGGAATCGCACACAACGGCGTTTGTCGGCCGGACCGAAGACGAAAAGATGGAAGCCATCTTCCAGAAGGTCGTCGCGTCCTTCGAAAAAGAGATCGAGGAAGGCAAGGTTGGCATCATTCGCGATTTCTCGGTGCCGGCATTAAAGCTCTTTGACGATGAGAGCATCTCTTTTGCCTATGTCGATGGGGATCATTCTTACGAGGGCGTTACTGCGGACCTGGAGGCGTTGTTTCCCAAGATCAAATCGGGTGGGATCATGGCGTTCGATGATTACCACCGTCGCGGCTGGTGGGGTGATGGCGTGATCCGGGCCGTCAACGAGTTTCTGGGCAAACACCCCCGTGAATTGCGTATCCGGGCAATTGCTGGTGCGCAGATCGCTATTGAAAAAATCACCCCGCAAGATGACAGCAAGAAACAGGGCGACTGAGCGTCTGGGGTGAATGGCAGCGATGAACAAGCCTGAAAAAATCCTCATCTCTGCGATGAAAAATGAGGGCCCGTATATTCTGGAATGGGTGGCTCATCATAAAGTTTTGGGTTTCGACAGGATCATTGTTTACACCAACGATTGCACGGACGGTACGAACAGAATTTTGCGCCGTCTTGAGGCCCTGGGTCATGTTGAGTTTCACAGGAACCGAGTGGGAACGGGCGGGATTCACAGATCAGCTCTGAGGCAGGCCCGCCGTTTGCCCGTCGTGAAAAAAGCCAAGTGGGTCTATGTCTGCGATGCGGATGAGTTTCTGAATATTCATGTCGGAAACCATAAGGTGGACGACCTGATTGAGGCCACACCGGGCGTGGATGTCATTTCCATTCCATGGAAGATATTCTCGAACAGCGGTCGCCATGTGTTGCGCGACGCGCCAGTGACGCAACAGTTTTTTGATGGTGAGTTGGAGTATGAGCAGGGCGGGGCGGGGCGCCGGTTCGTCAAATCGCTTTTCCGACAGGGCGAAGTCTATCTCCGCTATGGTATGCACAACCCGCATCCCAAATCCGAATTTGAGGCAGGTGTGTTCCGGTCTGTTCCCGGGGGGCACGCGAAAGAACCCGCACCTTTTGGGAATCATGTTGCACCGCCTTTTGGATTTGAGATTGCACAGATCAATCACTATGCGGTCCGCTCCACACAAGCTTATCTGGCCAAGCGCAGCCGTGGGCGAGCTAATCACTCGTCCCAGACGTTGGGAACGGAATACTGGGACCGTTGGAACAGGGGTGGCGCGGCGGATGAGACGATCCTCAGGTACAAGGACGAAGTTGACGCATTGATGGCGGAGTTTCAGTCCGACGAACGGCTTGCACGGCTGCACCGAAAAGCATTCCTGTGGCATAAGGCGTTGATCGAAGATCTTCTCAAACAGCCAGAATACAACGCGCTTTACCAGACGCTTGTTAATAAGCCGGCTGTAGAATTTGTTGCTAAAGACCGCGGATTGCACGCGCGTCTTTCGGCAGACAAGCAACCGTCTTCCAGCGAAAAACAGCCTGAATCCTGAAAAACCCGCCTTCGGAGAAACTGCATATGGCCGCGGAAAATACTCTTCCCACAATCGGAATGCTCTGGTTGGAAGGTCCTCTCAGTTTTCTGGAACAGATGTGCCTTTTGTCTTTTGTCGCGAACGGACACAGGGTCGTGCTGTTCCACTATGACGAAGTCGAGAATGTACCCGAAGGTATCGAACTGGTTTCGGCGAACGAAATTCACGAACCGCAGCGGTTCATTATGAACAACCAGTTTAAAACACCGGTTCCGCAATCTGATATTTTCAGGCTGCAGCTGATGCAAAAAACCGATTTTCTCTGGTGCGATACGGATGTGATTTCTTTGAAACCGATCCCGAAAGCGGATCATATTTTCGGCTTCTTCAATCGCAATACGATCTGCAATGCGATCATGCGGTTGCCGTCCGACAGCCCCGCGCTGAAAGCGTATACGGAATACAGTCTTGATCCATTCCCGATCCGTCCTTGGGTAGAAGGTGAGGAACGCGAGAATCTGGAGCGCCAGAAAAAGGCCGGTGAGTTGCCTCATGCCTCGGATCAGGCACACAGTGTTTACGGACCCGGTGTCATGACGTGGTTTCTGCGACATCATGGCGAGATAGAACACGCCAGCCCACCCCCGGTGTTTTACCCGTTGCCGTTTCGGCAAACGGGGCAGGCGAACGACATTCCAGCGCGGGAGTTTCGAAAAAAGTACCTTACGGATCAGACGCAGGCCGTCCATCTTTGGGGCCGTCGGATGCGTTGGTGGATTGCCAAGGGTGTAAAACGTCATTCATTTCTGGATCGAAGGCTGCGCGGTTTGGGGATCAGTCCTGCCAATGCACCTTTGCCACGCAGAGGGCGGGGCGCGCCGCAGAAAATTGAGTTTCCCGACTCGCTTCCGGATTTGCGGATCAGCAAAGAGGAAATCAGTGAGGCCACCAACGGCGTGATGTCCGTAGCTCAGGTCGCAAATTCTGAGCAGTTCTTCAAATTGGCCCAGGTTGAATTGGATAAGATAAAAGACAAAGGGCTTTATGGGGTGAATGACAAACCCCAATCGGGTCATCAGCGAGGTTGGGATCACTATGCCAATGACGCATTGCGGTTGAATGCCATGTCTATGTCATTGTCGAGGTTTGCCAACAATCAGCGCTATTTGCCTGACTTGAGCAACCCCAAGACCGTGACTGAGAAGATGCTGGTCATGAAGCTGTTTGCCGAGATGCCCGAAGTGTCGGCGGCGGATAAGTTGACGGCGGAAAGTTATATCCCAGAACCAGCCAGGAACCTTGTTACACCGGTGAAGCGCTATTGGGTTTCATCGTCGCCTGAGTTGCCGGAAGACCTCGATCTCGAGCCCGGCAGCTATTGGCTCAAATGCAATAACGGGCAGGGGCAAAACCACAGGATCACTTGGCCCATGAACACAGAAGACCGCAACCTGGCCAAGGAAAAGCTTACCAACTGGAGCAATAAACCCATTCCCCACGGCTTCTGGGCGGCAGAATGGTGGTATTCCACGATCGAAACGCGCTATTTCCTCGAGGAAGATTTGGCGGTTGAAGGTCAGGACATCATCGATTGGAAATTCTGGGTTGTCGCCGGAAAGGTCCAGATTGTTCAGGTCGACCGGGACCGCTCTCGGGGGCATGTGCAGATGATCCACGACCGGGATTTCAACTTTATCCCGAAAGAGCTGTACTTCCAGACAAGCGATGACACCGAGCCCAAGCCAGAGGTCTTTGACGATATGGTCGCAATAGCCGAAGCGGTTGGGCAACGTGTCGAGTTTGCGCGGGTGGACCTTTATGTAATTGGCGACAAGATATATCTTGGCGAAATTACGCTCTGCCCGTTTGGCGGAAAACGCAAGATGCGTACGCCTGAACTGGATGTGCAGTTGGGTGAGGCCTGGGTCGGCACCCGTCTGTTCCCGAACTGATCAGGTTACTCGACGGCGATTTCCTGACGCAGCTTTCCTGTTGTCTTGTCAAAGATCAGGACGCGGTTGTCGTCGGTCACGACCGCATACCAGTTGGACCCGATGGTCAGGGCCTGTGCCCGGGCACCGTCGGGCAGGTTGATCTGATCTGGCAAGGCAGGTGTGCGGTCCGATAGGCGGATGACAATCAGGGCGAATGTCACTAGAACCCCGCCAATCATCACCGCGGTCAGCAGCATGACCATTCGCCGCAGCAATCGCAGCTGCGGGGTTTCCTGCGGTTCTTGGGGTTCGGAAGGGACAGTCATGGGCACCCGCCAGATTGAGTTTCAGATCGCGGCTGATCCGCCGCCTCGCCTTGATAAGGCGCTTTCCCGCGATGCGCCAGACGGTGAAAACCTGTCGCGCACGCGGCTGGCGCGCCTGATCGAGGATGGCGCGGTTTGGATTGACGGAACCCGGACGCAGGACCCAAAGGCCAAGGTGTCCGAAGGGGCTCAGGTCGCCATAACTGTAGCCGAAGCGGAAGACAGCCATATCGGTGCTGAAGACATCCCGCTTGAGGTTGTTTTCGAAGACGCAGACGTGATCGTCGTCAACAAGCCAGCAGGTATGGTGGTGCATCCCGCGCCGGGCTCGCCCGGGGGTACGCTGGTCAACGCCTTGTTACACCATTGCGGTGACGCTTTGTCAGGTGTTGGGGGGGTGAAACGCCCAGGTATCGTTCACCGGATCGATAAGGAAACCAGCGGTCTTCTGGTGGTCGCCAAATCAGACGCCGCACATCACGGGCTGGCCGAGCAATTCGCAGCACATAGTGTCGAACGCTATTACCGCGCTGTGTGTTACGGGGTTCCGGATGCAAGTGATCCCCGTTTGCGAGGCGTCAAAGGTGTCAGCTTTGAACCGGGAAACATCATGCGTGTGACCACCCAGCTTGCGCGGCACAAGACCGACCGTCAAAGGCAGGCGGTGTTGTTTCATGGCGGGCGCCACGCGGTGACACGCGCGCGGGTTGTTGAAACATTTGGCACGCCTGCTGGCCTGGCTTTGATCGACTGCTGGCTCGAGACCGGGCGAACGCACCAGATCCGCGTTCATATGGCCCATGCCGGGCATGGGCTTGTCGGGGATCCGGTCTATGGTGGAAAGCGGAAACTGGCGACCAAGGCGTTTGCGCCTGCCGCCGCCGAATGCGTGTCCGGCTTTCCCCGGCAGGCGCTTCACGCTGCCGTATTGGGGTTCGAGCACCCGGTGACGGGCGAAAACCTGCGGTTTGAAGCCGAACTGCCGCAAGACATGGAGAACCTGATTGCCGCGCTTCGCGCACCGCTGACATAATAAGCAAAGTCCTGTGAGTAAGAGTTTCTTATCTTTCCTTCATGAAAGATTAATTTCAGACTGTTAGCAGCACCTCTTGAACAGGATGGGTTCTTTACCCATATCCTATGTTAAAGACTTAAACATTTGTCGGAGGGACATCATAATGGCAAATTACGCAAATCTCCCCGCGCCGACGCCCGAGGGCGGCCTGAACCGCTATATGCAGGAGATTCGCAAGTTTCCCCTGCTTGAGCCGGAAGAAGAATACATGCTGGCCAAGCGCTGGGTCGAAGAGCAGGACACAGAAGCCGCGCATAAGATGGTGACATCGCACCTGCGGCTGGCGGCCAAGATTGCCATGGGATATCGCGGCTACGGTCTGCCGCAAGCCGAAGTGATTTCCGAAGCCAATGTGGGCCTGATGCAGGCGGTCAAACGTTTTGACCCTGAAAAGGGTTTCCGTCTGGCCACCTATGCCATGTGGTGGATTCGCGCCTCGATTCAGGAATATATTCTGCGGTCATGGTCGCTGGTGAAACTGGGCACAACCTCGGCGCAGAAAAAGCTGTTCTTCAACCTGCGCAAAGCCAAGGCGCGCATCGGCGCACTGGAAGAGGGCGACTTGCGCCCCGAAAACGTCGCGCAAATTGCCAATGATCTTGGCGTGACCGAAGAGGAAGTCATCAGCATGAACCGCCGTATGTCCGGCGGGGACGCGTCTCTGAACGCCACGGTCGGGTCCGAAGGCGAAGGGACGATGCAATGGCAGGACTGGCTTGAGGATGAAGACGCCGATCAGGCCGGAGACTATGAGGCGCGCGATGAACTGGAAGCGCGTCGCGAGTTGCTGGCTGCGGCGCTGGACGTGTTGAACGACCGTGAAAAGGACATCCTGACCCAGCGCCGCTTGCTGGATCAGCCGGTGACGCTGGAGGACCTTAGCACGCAGTACAATGTCAGCCGCGAGCGGATCCGTCAGATCGAAGTTCGCGCGTTCGAGAAGCTGCAAAAGAAAATGCGGGATCTGGCACGTGAAAAAGGGATGCTGGGTGTCAGCTGACCACAATACCAGCCTGCAATAGCTGCGGGCTGGTTATTACACTTGTGCGAAGAAACCGCCTCTTCGCGCACGTGCCCGGCGCGTCCTGACAGATCATTTCCTGCTGAACGCGTACGGCCTCTATCCAGACTGTGAAGCCAAAAGAATGGCCGCAGAGCCAAAGCTATGGTACTGCAAGGACGCGTTTCAATTCGATGACGGTGTGACAGGTCGATCCTGCGGACCTCGCAGGGGAGCGAACCCTTTGGGTTCGAAAATCTATGGAGAGCGTGATGCAAAAACCGGTTCAGTTTGGCGTGTTGGGGGCCGCGAAATTCGCGCGTGAATACATGGCACCGGCGATACATGCCGCCAACGGGGCGCGACTGGCTGCACTGGCGACGTCAGACGCGGCAAAGGCTGAACCGTTTTCGTCTTTCTGTCCCGATCTGAACGTGTTCAAAAGCTATGATGCGCTGTTGGCGGACCCTGGTATTGATGCGGTCTACATACCACTGCCCAACCATCTTCATGTGGAATGGAGCCTGAAAGCGCTGGATGCCGGCAAGCATGTGCTGTGCGAAAAGCCGATGACTATGAAGGCGGACGAGTTTGACGCATTGATCCAAAAGCGCGACGAAAGCGGCTTGCTTGCCGCCGAGGCGTATATGATCGTGCATCACCCCCAGTGGCAACTGGCACGTAAACTGATTGCGGATGGTGCAATCGGCAATCTGGTGCACGTAACCGGAGCGTTCAGTTTCGACAATCGGGCAGATACCCAGAATATTCGTAACCGCGCTGAAACGGGCGGCGGCGGATTGCGTGATATCGGGGTCTACGTGATCGGTGGAGCCCGTTTTGCAACGGGGCAGGAACCGGTGTCGATACAATCAGCCATCCGTTGGCAGGATGATATCGACATCTTCACCGAAATTCGCGCGCAGTTCCCCGGTTTTACCTACTCAAGCTACGTGTCCATTCGGATGCATCCTCATCAGGAGATGGTGTTTCACGGGGACAATGGCCTGATCCGCCTGACAACTCCGTTTAATGCGCGTGTGTTTGGTGAAGCCCGGGTCGAGTTGCATCGCCCGGGGCTTGAGGTGCTGGTCACCCGGTTCCCTGGAGCAGACCATTACAAGCTTCAGGTCGAGGCCTTCTGCCGCTCGGTCAGGGAAGGGGTAGAGTATCCCTGTCCGCTGGAGTTTTCTCGGGGGACGCAAGAGGTGATTGACCGCGTGTTCGACGGCGCAGTTTCGCTGTAACTTGCCCTTTGCGCGCGGGCTCGGCTATCCTTTTGCTTACGTTTAGCAGGAGATGACCCATGGCCGGAGGCTGGGCGCGCGACGGCGCAGTGAGCGAACAGATCGAAGCGTCGATTTCGGATGAACTGGCGCGGATGCAGGCGCAAAAGAGGCCTGTTGGTGAAAGCCTGACCCATTGCGCCGAATGCGAAGAGCCGATCCCTGAAAAACGCCGCGTTGCTTTGCCGGGCGTGAAGCTGTGCCTTGAGTGCCAGCAGGAACGCGATGGTGCGTTCAAGGCACGTGGCGGCGTCAATCGGCGGGGGTCGAAGGACAGCCAGTTGAAGTGATCTCAGGTGCGGCTGCTTTGAGCCTATTTTGTCGGATGCTGCGTCGTGCATGAATGTCTGGCTCCAATGCAAGCAGGATGCGTTGCTCTCCGCAAAAAAGTTGCGAACGGTAGTCTTGGGCTTTGTTTACCAATTGTGAATAGAACATTTCCGGCACGTTTTCGGAGATTCCATGCAACACAGTTTCAGCCACTTCTTAAGGCACGGCGGTGACGGCAAGTACGAGATCGCGCAGCGACACGGTCATCTGATTGGCCGCCGCGTAGGATTATCGCTCAAGTCGACATTTCCTAACTACACAGCTCTACGGGCCGATTTCAGCGAACGCCTCGACCAGGTGATCTCCGAAAACACTCGGATGCTTCTGAACGCGCTGACCCCGCCTGACACAGTGCCAATTGTCTCCGAAGCTGAATTGCGGGATGTGTCAGATGCAAAGTCAGAAGCGCTCGACGCCTGGGACGCGCGTCTTGAGAGAATATTCGGCGAATACCAAAACCATCCGCAACGGTTGCGGCCACTGCGCACAGACATGGAAGAACGTCTCGTTCGGGCTTTTGCGGGAGTAATAAATCGGCTTCGGCAGGAAAGCTTGGGGATTCAGCAATACATCTGGCGCTCGCGAGATGATGCCAAGGTGCGCGACAGCCATGCGGCCTATGACGACCGCGTTTTCCGCTGGAACAATCCACCGGAGGGCGGGCATCCCGGCGAGGCACACAATTGCAGGTGCTATGCCGAGCCAGTGCTGCCGGGCGTTCAGAGCAATGTGGTACTCGCTGACTTTGCACCCACGGCAAATGGTGTCCCCGCTCTCGATCTGACGGAGGCGATGCGTGGCTTGCGCGCTCTGACGGGCGTCGGCGCGGCGCTTCTTGCGTCTGATGCGCTGCAAAACTGGACGCAAGCCATGCGTGATAGGCGCGTGGACGATGCTGGCGCGCGACTGGGGGTCGATGTAACAACTGTCGAAGGTCGCCTGGCGGCGACAGCCTATGCCCTCGTGCAGGAAGGGATTAGCACCGGCGAGTATCCGGTCCTGCCCAAGACCCCCGAATTCGCACGAATAGGGGCCGAAGCGGCAGCGCTTTATGAGTTGCTAAATCCCGGCACCATTCTTGATACAGGCGTTGGCGGTGATCCCGCGAAACAGCGCGCTTTGCAGGATTTCATCGCAGCCGCCGGGGCAGCGTTCGCGCGTGGTGAACTGCGGCTTCAGGATGGGGAACTGGCGCAAGGCTGGGTCGAAGTCTTTCCTGAGCTTGCGGAGGATGAACGCCGCTTGGGGCAACTGCCGGGTTTCACTCCGGAACGGGTCGAGCAATGGCTTGAAACCTATCCGATTGAAGAGCTTGGCCTGCCGAACCACACCGGATCGCCAATTCCTGATGATCCGACCGACAACATTGTCTCAACGCCGATCCCGGAAGAGGCGGGGCCGAATATTGTCGAAGCCCGACCTGGGGCCACAACGACACCTAGCGGCAACAGAATTCTGCCCCACGGTGGCAAAGGGGGCGGGCGAGAATATATTGGCCTCAAAGGCCACGATGTTGAGCAAATTGACGAGATCATCGCCAATCCTCGTCCAGATCTGAGCGGTATCGTTGAAGGGCGCGGCAGATACAAAGGGCAGGATATGACCCTGTTGACAGGCCAGGATGGCCATTGGGTGCTTCTTGACCCCGATGGTAACGTCTTCGCTGTAAGCAATCGTAATCTGCCGCTTGGGCACAAAGAGAACCAACCGGACGACATCATCCGTCCTCTGGAGGAGCAATGAATACACGGTTTGAAGACCTGATAGAGCAGGCACAAACAGGGGCAGGCACTGAATGGATTTCCGAAGCCGAGCTTCTGGACTTCAACGAATATCTTGCCACACGCGGCTTTGGCATTTCAAGAATGGAGGTCGCACAGGCAGCCGGTGGGACCGTCAAGCGAAATTTCGGCTACGGCATCTTGCCTGCCCCAATCGGCGACGACCCCGAACACTGGCTCAATCATTTCGATCCCCAACGTTCCGCCGCATATGTTCGCGAAACTGTTCAGTTTGCCAAAGAAGACGGCGCCCTGTTCGACTACAAGGTTTGGGCCGAGCAGCCTTAAATCACCGAGAAGCTTGGTCAAAAAAACATACGTTTCTGCCCTGCCAACCCTGAGCCGCCATTGGTGCGATCGCAGAGAAACGAGGCTTTGTCCGCTTAGCGGGCATTCAGGAGCCCCTTGGGCGTGACATTGCCAGGCATGGCAGGTTATTTCAGCAAGGCAGATGCCGCCACCCTCTGTCGAGGGCGTCTCAGCCCTCCATCGCCTCCAGCTCGTCAATGAAGCCAGAGATCATCGACAGGCCTTTATCCCAGAACTTGGGATCGCTGGCGTCCAGGCCGAACGGGGCCAGCAATTCCTTGTGGTGCATTGAACCACCAGCGCGCAGCATGTCGAAATACTTGTCCTCAAACCCATCCGCGCCGCTTTCGTAAACGGAATAGAGCGCGTTCACCAACCCGTCGCCGAAGGCGTAGGCATAGACGTAGAAGGGCGAGTGGACGAAGTGCGGGATGTAAGCCCAGAAAGTCTCGTACCCGTCCATGAATTCAAATGCGGGGCCAAGGCTTTCGGCCTGAACGCTCATCCACAGGGCGTTGATGTCATCCGGGGTCAGCTCGCCCTCGCGCCGGGCGGCGTGCAGCTTGCATTCAAAGTCGTAGAAGGCAATCTGGCGGACCACCGTGTTGATCATATCTTCGACTTTGCCGGCCAGCAGTACCTTGCGCTGTTCCGGGGTTTCGGCCTGGTCCAGCATCTTGCGGAATGTCAGCATCTCACCAAAGACTGAGGCGGTTTCCGCCAGTGTCAGCGGGGTGGATGACAGCATCTCGCCCTGACCGGCGGCCAGCACCTGATGGACGCCGTGACCCAGTTCATGGGCAAGCGTCATCACATCGCGCGGTTTGCCCAGATAGTTGAGCATCACATAGGGGTGGACATCGGTGACCGTCGGATGGGCGAAGGCCCCCGGCGCTTTGCCCGGTTTCACCGCCGCGTCGATCCATCCTTTTGAGAAGAAAGGCGCCGCGATTTCACCCATCCGGGGGTCAAAGGCATTATACGCGTTCATCACCATCTTTTGGGCCTCTTCCCAATTCACGATACGCGTGTCTTCCATGGGCAGGGGCGCGTTGCGGTCCCAGACCTGCATGACGTCCAGTCCAAGCCACTTGCGCTTCAGCTCATAATAGCGATGGCTCAGCTTGGGGTAGGCGGCCACGACCGCCTCGCGCAGGGCCTCGACCACCTCGGGCTCGACATCATTCGACAGGTGACGCCCGGTCTGAGCGGTCGGCATCTTGCGCCAGCGGTCGACGATTTCTTTCTCTTTGGCCTGCGTGTTGTGAACGCGGGCAAAGGTTTTGATATTGTCCTGAAAGACCGAAGCCAGCTCACGCGCCGCGGCCTCACGTTTCGCGCGGTCCTGTTCCGTCAGCAGATTCAGGGTGCCTTCGATGTTCAGTTCTTCACCGTCGACATGAAAGGCCAGTCCGGCAATCGTTTCGTCGAACAGACGTTCCCACGCGTCGCCGACAACCCCCAGATCATGAAGGAACTTTTCCAGTTCATCAGACAGCTGATAGGGCTTCATTGCGCGGATGCGACGGAACACAGGTTCGTAGCGGGCGAGATCCGTGTTCGCCGCAAAATGCGCTTTCAGAACAACGTCTTCGATCCGGTTGATCTCGAGCGTGAAGAACACAAGCGGAGTGGTGAAGATCGTGATCTTTTCCTGCATGTCCGACAGGAATTTGGCGCGCTCTGCATCTGTGGTCAGTTGATAATAGCGCAGACCGGCAAAGGACATGATACGCCCGGCGATGGCGTTAATCTTTTCGTTGCGATGCACACAGGTCAGCAGGTCTGCGGCCTCCAGACCGGCCAGCTTGCCTTCGTAATCAGCAGCAAACGCGGCACATTCACCTTCCAGCCAATCCAGATCGCGCGCTAATTCGGGTGCGTCTTCCGAGGTATAGAGATCGCTCAGATCCCATTCCGGAAGATTGCCCAGATTGCCGGAACCACCGGTTGCGTTCGCGTCACGGACAGGGAAGGGAAGGTTGCGCATGGGTCACCTTTAGTAGACTGCTTTTGCAAACATCTAGGGCTGGCGCGCCCGGATCACAAGCGGCCAATCCCAAAGGTGAAAAGGTTTACGAGGAAACCAGCTTGGAAGCGCCATTGGCCTGGTTGGCCAGAAAATGCGCCGCGATCTGGTCCAGAACAGGCCCTCGAACCTCGGGTGCTTCCATCAGCACCTCGTGTTCACCATCCGGAATTTCGATCAGCGTTCCGTTGGGCCAATTGGCCATGCGCGCACGAATTGCCTTGCGGTCCACAATTTGCTCATGGCTGCCCAAAAATGTCAGGCACGGAGTTTTCGGGGCGGGCTGTTCCATCAACCATGCACATTCGTCCAGCGACTCGCGCAGCCACAGGTTTGAAGGGGCACCCAGCGCGAGTTCAGGATGTGCGTTCAACTGATCCTGCATCATCCGGTACATGTCCGGGTCACGGGTCAGCATATTTCCCTCGAAAGGTTGCGACAGAACATAGCTTTTGAGCGTTGTGGTGGGGGGTGTGCGCTCGCCCAGGCCAAGTGCTGTGCCCCAATAGGCTGTCACGCGGCTTAGGGGTTTCATGACCGGAGTGAAGAAAATTCCCCACATAGGGCCCGTGAAGGCACATGCGGCAAAGCAGCCATTCTCGATGACGGCACGCAACCCGATTGCACCGCCCATCGAATGCCCAACCACGTACCACGGTTTCGGCAGGTCCAGCGCGCCTGCAAGTTTCAGGGTGACCTGAACGTCCTGCTGGTAATCGGTGAACTGATCGACATGTCCGACCCGAGCATCGTCCAGCAACCGATCTGCAAGACCCTGACCGCGCCAGTCGACGGCCAGCATGGCGAACCCACGCTCTACGAATTCGCTGGCAGTATTGCCGTATTTTTCAATGTATTCCGTGCGTCCCGGAAACATCATGACAGTGCCATGTGCCTTTCCGTCCGGAAGCCAGTGAGCAACGCGGATGCGTTTTTGATCCGACGTCGTCAACCAGTGGGCCTTACCACCGGCGGGGCCGCCGGCCACGTCTTCAAACAAAGGGGCCGGCGAGAACTCCATCAGGCCAGTACCGATGCCAGCTTCATGGCAACACCCATGTCGCCATCAATGCTCAGCTTGCCGGACATGAACGCACCTGTCGGGTTCAATTCACCGCTGAGGATTTGTTCGAACGTGTCGGCATCCGCGCTTAGGGTGACATCAGCATCATCGTCGCTGACCCGCGCGCCGTTGGAATCCAGGACAATGGCACCCAGATCGGCGATATCAAACTTGGCCGAGGCATCAAACGCGCCGCCTTCCAGTTTTTCATTCAAAGCGGCGGCTGCCTTTTCAAGTGTCTCACTCATGTTTTTCCTCATATTGTTAGTGCGCCGTGAATGGACATCCCCGGTCGCAACGCTACACTGACTATTGTTATGAGCATTGCAATCCACAATCTCAAAGGTACCGTCGCGGCACTTTTTGTCCTAGTCACGATTTCCTCCACTTGCCTTGCGCAACAGGCGGATTCACGGGACGAGGGCGAATTGCTGCAACAACTTGCCCAATCGACGCCCGAGCAGGCCATTGCCCTGGATCGGCAGTTGCAAGTTCTGTGGGCCCAGTCCGGTTCAGCATCGGCCGATCTGCTACTGGAACGTGGCCGCGAAGCGTTGGATGACGGTGACGTAGGTGCGGCACTGGAACATCTGACCGCCCTGACGGACCATGCGCCCGATTTTGCTGAAGGCTGGCACCTGCGCGCTTCGGCCTTTTTCGGGATCGAACGGTTTGGCATGGCCGCTGCCGATCTGGAACATGCCCTGACCCTGAACCCCAACAATTACGAGGCAATCTATGGTCTGGGCCTGATCTTTGAGATTATCGGACAACCCGACAAAGCCTACGACGCCTATTCACGGGCATTGGCTATACATCCCCACCACGAAGAAGTAACCAATGCGGTGAATCGACTGAAGCCGCAGATCGACGGCGCAGCGCTGTAAGGTCCGGGCAGGGGGCAAAGGTGAGCGGGTCATCCCGAATAGTGGCCGTATTGGGCCCTACGAACACAGGTAAAACCCATTACGCAATCGAACGGATGCTGGGATACCGCACAGGTGTCATCGGTCTGCCGCTGCGTCTGCTTGCGCGTGAGGTCTATGACAAGATCGTCGCCATCCGCGGGCCATCGGTTGTTGCTTTGGTTACCGGCGAAGAGAGGATCGTGCCGCCCCGGACTCAGTATTGGGTCTGCACGGTCGAGGCGATGCCCGAAGGTATGGGTGCGGATTTCGTGGCGATTGATGAAATCCAGCTGTGTGCCGATCCCGAGCGCGGCCATGTCTTTACAGATCGCCTGCTTCGGTCGCGCGGAACAAACGAGACGCTTTTTCTTGGTTCTGACACGATGCGCGGCCCGATTGCGGCGCTGGTGCCCGAGGCGCAGTTTGTCCGACGCGAGCGGATGTCGCAGCTGGTCTATTCCGGTTCGAAGAAACTCAGCCGGATGCCGGCCCGCAGCGCTATTGTCGGGTTTTCGGTTGAGAATGTGTATGCCATCGCGGAGCTTCTGCGCCGTCTGAAAGGTGGCGCGGCGGTGGTCATGGGTGCCCTCAGCCCGCGGACGCGGAATGCTCAGGTGGAGCTTTATCAGAATGGCGAGGTCGATTACCTGGTCGCCACAGATGCCATCGGTATGGGCTTGAACCTGGATGTAAACCACGTTGCATTTTCATCCCTGACCAAATTCGACGGGCGGCGGATGCGCCCGCTGGCCCCGAATGAGCTGGCCCAGATCGCAGGCCGGGCCGGGCGTGGCATGTCGGACGGCACCTTTGGCGTGACCGGCGAGGCGCCGCCGCTGGACGAAGGTGTCGCGCAGGCAATCATGGACAGCCGGTTTACGCCGATGAAAAAGTTGAACTGGCGGAATGCCGCCCTCCGGTTTGGCTCGATTGACGCGCTGATCAGCTCGCTTGAGGTCAGTCCGAGTGACGAACACCTGATCAAAGCCCGCCCTGCTGACGACCTGAATGTGTTGAAATCGCTGTCACAACAGGCCGAGATTGCCGCCCGTGCAAGTGACGGTCCATCCATCCGATTGCTGTGGGATGTGTGCAGAATCCCTGATTTTCGCGGCATCAGCCATGCAGAGCACGCCAGCCTTCTGGAAGTGATCTATGGCCACCTGCACGAACGCGGCAGTATTCCTGATGATTTCATGGCCCGGCAGATACGGCGGATTGACCAAACCCATGGGGATATCGATGCGTTATCCAAAAGGTTGGCATATATTCGCACCTGGACATATGTTGCGCAACGAAACGGTTGGGTGCGTGACGAATCACATTGGCGTGACGAAACGCGCACTGTAGAAGACAGGCTGTCTGACGCACTACATGAGCGACTGACTCAAAGATTTGTGGACCGGCGTACATCGGTTTTGTTGCGGCGGCTCAAGCAGAAGGAGGCCCTTTTGGCCGAAGTAAATGACAAGGGTGAAGTGACCGTCGAAGGCGAATTCGTCGGTCGTCTGGAAGGGTTCCGGTTCAGCCCGGACAAAAGCGCGCAAGGAACCGAGGCGAAAGCGCTCAAATCGGCATCTTTGCAAGCACTCGCGCCGCAATTCCATCTGCGTGCCGATCGCTTCTACAATGCGCCCGATACCGAAATTGATTTCACCGATCAGGGCGGCCTGATGTGGGGCGAATATGCCGTTGGCAAATTGGTTGCCGGGGCCGAACCTCTCAAGCCCGTGGTCGAGGTTTTTGTGGACGAAGCCGCCGGTCCGGATGTTGAACAGAAGGTGCGGCGCCGGTTGCAGCACTTCATCGACCGCAAGATCGCTGCGCTGTTCGAGCCATTGCTAAATCTGTCGCGCGATGAGGAACTCAACGGGCTGGCCAAAGGATTTGCCTTCCGCATGGTCGAGGCGCTGGGTGTTCTTCCGCGCGCCGGTGTCGCGCAAGAGGTCAAGGATCTGGATCAGGACGCCCGCGGCGCCTTGCGCAAGCACGGTATCCGGTTTGGCCAGTTCACCATCTTCATGCCGCTCTTGCTGAAGCCCGCACCGACGCGTCTGCGCCTGGTGTTGTGGGCGCTGTATGGCGGTTTGCAGGAATTCCCCGAAGCACCGCCTCCGGGGTTGGTAACAGTGCCGGTCGCCAAGGATGCACCGCAGGGTTACGATACCATGTGCGGCTACCGCGATGCGGGCGACCGATCGATCCGTATCGATATGCTGGAACGTCTGGCGGACATGCTTCGTTCGGAAGATAGCCGTGGCGGGTTCGAAGCCAAGCCGGATATGCTGTCGATCACTGGCATGACGCTTGAACAGTTTGCAGACCTGATGCAGGGGCTCGGCTACAAAGCCGAGCGCGGCGAGCGTGACAAGGTCAAACCGGCCCCGGTAGAGCAGCCTGAGACAGAGGCGGCTGAACAAGCCGTTATCGATGAGACGCCAGCACCTGACACGGCCTCAGAAGAGGTCGCCGCGCCAGCCGAGGCCACCGAAAGCACTGAGGCGACAGCCGAGGCCGTCGCAGAGGGTCAGGTTGCGGAACCTGCGTCGGATGAACCCGAGGTTGAAGTGTATTACACCTTCACATGGGGTCGCCAGCGCCAGCCGAACCGTGGCCCGCGCCGCGAGCCGGGGCAGGGTAAGGGGAAACCACGGGGCAAACCGCAGGAGGGCCGTGGCAAACCGCATGGCAAGAAGGGCGGAAAACCGCAAGGAGCCAAGACCTTCTCGTCACGTCCACCGAAGAAGGAAAAGGCCATTGATCCCGACAACCCGTTCGCCGCAGCGCTTATGGGTCTAAAGGACGGCAATTGACGCAAGATGGCCGAGGCCAAACTGCGAATTGACAAATGGTTGTGGCAGGCGCGGTTCTTCAAGACCCGCAGCCTTGCCGCCAAACAGGTCAGTGGTGGCCATGTCCGGCTGAATGGAAACAGGGTGCTGAAACCGGCGCAGGCCGTGGTCCCCGGTGACGTTCTGACCTTCTCGCAGGGCCGCATTGTCCGCGTTATACGTGTGGAAAAACTGGGGGAACGCCGCGGTCCGGCGCCCGAGGCGCAAACGCTGTACTTTGATATGACCGAAAAGCAGGAAGCGCCTCCTGTAAATCCGGGTTTCGAGGGAAAAGGTCGACCAACCAAGAAAGATCGACGCGCTATTGATCTTTCTCGCCCGGAAGATCACTGATCCTGTCTTGAAGAGCGGGCCAGACTGAATTAGCTAGTCGCTCAAACCGCAAACAGGAATCCGACCATGACCTATGTAGTCACCGAAAACTGTATCGCCTGCAAATACACCGACTGTGTCGAAGTGTGTCCGGTGGACTGTTTCTACGAAGGTGAAAATACGCTGGTCATCCATCCTGACGAATGCATTGACTGCGGCGTGTGCGAGCCCGAGTGCCCCGCCGACGCGATCCGCCCCGATACCGAGCCGGGTATGGAGGAGTGGGTCGAGTTCAATCGTAAGTATTCCGAACAATGGCCGGTGATTGTCACCAAGAAAGACCCGCTGCCAGATGCGGAGGAGCGTGACGGTGAAGAGGGCAAGATGGAGAAGTATTTCTCGGAAGCGCCCGGCGAAGGCGGCTGAGTGATTCGTTCCAAGCGGCCTGTTTTGGCATAAAGACCGCGGCACAACCTGTTGAATGCAGGTTGAATATGATAAATTCCCGTAAGGTAAACTTTCGGGCGTCGTAAATTTGTGATATACTACACCTACATGATGACCGAGATTGGGATGCGCTCCGTAAGTATGCTCACTTTGGAGTTCTGAATTTGTGACAATATCGCCGCCTGACGGGGCTGAGACAGTCCCCGCATGTGGTGCTTTTGTTGTCCGTGTCCCGTCCGCAAGCAAGGAAGAAACTGAATGACAAAGTCGAAAAAGCTCGAGTTCCGCCCGAACGACTATGTTGTCTACCCCGCCCATGGCGTGGGCCAGATTATCTCGATCGAGGAACAGGATGTCGCGGGATTCTCGCTTGAGCTGTTCGTCATCTCATTTGAGAAAGACAAGATGACGCTGCGCGTGCCGACCAACAAGGTGACCGAATCCGGTCTGCGGTCGCTCAGCTCGCCCGATGTGATCAGTCAGGCGATGAAAACGCTGAAAGGCAAGGCCAAGGTGAAACGCGCCATGTGGTCCCGCCGTGCGCAGGAATATGAACAGAAGATCAACTCGGGTGACCTGATCTCGATCGCCGAAGTGGTCCGTGACCTGCACCGCACCGATGATCAGCGCGAGCAGAGCTATTCCGAGCGTCAGCTATATGAAGCTGCCTTGGAACGTCTGACCCGTGAGGTCGCGGCTGTTTCAGGCGCTGGCGAGGTGTCAGCTGCCAAGCAGGTTGACGAGGTTCTGACCTCACGCGCAGCCTGATCGAAGGTACTTTGACAAAACGGGCCGTTCCAAATTTGGGGCGGCCTTTTTCGTGGCTTGGTGAATTGTTCAAGTGGCGCTAATTTCACTGTGTATGCAGCAGATTACCGGACGCACATGAAGCAGACTGTGAAATACCTGTACATCGGACACGACCCTGTTTCGGTCTGGTTTAGGTATGCGCTGATCCTGTTCGATGTTGCGACAATCATTTTCTTTGTCGGGACGGCGCACATCCCGCATGGGCCGGGCTTAACCGTTGCAAGCCAACTGGTCGGTGTGCTGATTTTTCTGGATTTCTCTGCGCGGCTCTGGATCTCAAAAGACCGCTGGAGATTTTTGCGCCAGATTTACACAGTGGCGGATATCGTGGTCATCCTCTCGCTGGTGCTTGATCCGTTTTTGACAGGCAACCTCGCTTTCCTGCGGATTTTACGTGCCCTGCGTCTGATCCATTCATATCACCTGCTCTGGGATCTGCGGCGCGACAGCCGTTTTTTCCGCACGCACGAGGACGCAGTTATTGCGGCGATCAACCTGCTGGTCTTTGTTTTTGCCACCTCGACGGCCGTTTTGGTATTTTTTATCCCCGAAGACGCGCAAACGCCTTACATAGACGCGCTGTATTTTACCATGGCGACGCTCACCACGACCGGGTTTGGCGACATCACTTTGGTCACACCGGGCGGCAAAATGTTTTCCGTCTTCATTATGGTCGTTGGCGTAGCCTTGTTCGTCCGGCTGGCGCAGGCGATTTTCGCGCCACAGAAGGTCCGCCACAAATGCCCCAGCTGCGGGCTGTACCGGCACGACCCCGACGCCGTGCATTGCAAACATTGCGGCGATACGTTGCGAATTGAAACCGGGGGCGCGTCTTAGATCTGGGCGCTGATGGTAAGCAGAAATGTGATTTCCGCCAATTGTTGTGATGCGCCCAGAATGTCTCCGGTTTGACCGCCGATCTTGGTCTTCGCGACGAGCCCCAAAACAGCGACGATCAAAGCCGCGAAGAGTATCGCGGTAAGCGCCAGACTTCCGCACAAGCTGTAAGCGACCAGAATCGCGATGCCCACAGCGATACAGGCTGATCCTGCGCCGGGGGTGCCAACTGAATGGCTCAGGCCCGACTTTCTGGCGTTTGGAAGAAGAACCATTAGAGCTGGCATCAGGGCGCGGGAAAATACGCAAGCTGCAACAACCATCCAGATCGGACCAACAGCCAGCATGGTGGAAATCGCGGATATTCGTAAAATCTGCGAGATCATCAAGGCAAGCACGCCGTACGTTCCAATCTGGCTGTCCTTCATGATCTCCAGCCGACGTTCAGCGGTGAAACCGCCCCAAAGCCCGTCGAACGTGTCGGCCAGACCATCCTCGTGCATAGCGCCCGTCAACAGGATCAGTACCGCGACCAGCAACGAGGCTGCGACAAACGGGGGCAGTTGAAACCCCATCGCCAGCCAACCGGTCAGGCATGCCAGCCCGCCAACGACCAGCCCAACTAGTGGAAATGCCCATACCGATTGTGCCTGCCGGGCAAACACGGCTTTGGGCAAACGGGGCAGGGGCAGGCGGGTCAACAGCACCAGGGCCAGCGGAACATCCCACAGGGAAAACGGTTTGGTGTCGTTTTTTTGCACGCCCGTGCCTTTCGGGGTCTTGTTGGTTTCGATCCTTCGGTTAAACACGCAGGACCACTCTGATGCAATGAGGCTTTCATGCTGCCTGAACTGAATGATTTGAACACGTTCCGTGCTGTCCTGGCGGGGGCTCCGGGCCCGGATGCCGCTGCGGTGCAGGGCGCGGCCGAACGAAATGGACAATTGACCAAACCCCCTGGTGCGCTTGGTCGGCTTGAGGATCTTGCGGTCTGGTATGCAGGATGGCGAGGGGACGCCCGTCCACAAATCAGCGCGCCTCAGGTCATTGTGTTTGCCGGAAATCACGGTGTTAGCGCGCAGGGTGTTTCGGCCTTTCCGCCGGAAGTAACCGTGCAGATGGTGATGAATTTCGAACATGGCGGGGCGGCGATAAATCAGTTGGCAAGGGCGGCAGGCGCGAAGATGGATGTTCACGCGCTGGATCTGGACAAGCCGACCGCGGATTTCACCCAAACCCCCGCCATGACAGAGGATGAGTTGCTGGCCGCGTTGCGCACTGGCTGGCTGGCCGTTGATCCGCAATCCGATCTTTTGGTGGTCGGCGAAATGGGGATTGGCAACACCACCCCGGCTGCGGCTATTGCCTGCGCGCTGTTTGGTGGCGACGCGTCCGATTGGACAGGGCGCGGAACCGGTGTGGATGACGCCGGTCTGGTCAACAAAACCCGTGTCGTGGCCGAGGGCGTCGCGAAACACACGTCGAATGATGGTCTGGACATCCTGCGCTGTCTGGGTGGGCGCGAGATTGCTGCGATGGCGGGTGCAATTGCTGCCGCGCGGGTGTTGCGCATCCCGGTGATCCTGGACGGGTTCATCTGTTCGGCCGCCGCAGCCTGCTTGTGGAAGTTGTCCGATGGCGCGCTGGATCATGCCGTGGCAGGCCACCAAAGCGCCGAAGCGGCCCATGGTGCCGTGCTGGCAAAATTGGGTAAAGAGCCGTTGCTGAGCCTTGGCCTGCGGTTGGGCGAAGGGTCCGGCGGGGCCTTGGCGATCAACATTCTGAAAAGTGCCGTCGCCTGTCATTCCGGCATGGCTACCTTTGCCGAAGCTGGGGTTTCGGACGGCTAAACCCGCACCTGACCCGGGCAAAGGCCTGGGTCAGGCCGATTTCTTGGCGTGCTCTTCAGCCAGTTCCAGCAGCGCGGTTTCCAGATCCTTTTCCAGCGCCTGCGAACGCTCAATGTATTTTTTGTTTTCGGCGGTTGGCAGTCCGGGAACCCAAAGCTCGGCCAGATCACGCAATGACTTCCGGTCGTGGTGGTAAAACGTCTGTTCAGCCTGGGCTGCTTCGTACTCACTCAGCCCGATATTCTCCAGAACATAGCGACCTGCACGCAGCGAGCTGTCGAACATTTCCCGCACGATGTCATTGGCACCCGCCTGATACAACTCGTACACATGGGTCCGGTCGCGGGCGCGGGCGATGATGTGCAGGTCAGGGCGCTGCCGTCTGGCATAGCTGACTAGTCGCGTGACTTGCTTGTGATCATCCATAACGGCGACAAGAACGGATGCTTTGTCCAATCCCGCCGCGCGCAACAGTTCCGGCCGAGTGGGATCACCCAGAAAGCCTTTGACACCAAATCGGCGCATCAGCTGAATGGTTTCAATATTGTGGTCCAAAACGACTGTCTTGAAACCGCTGGCCCGTACCAGCCGGTTGACGATCTGACCAAAGCGACCAATGCCGGCGATGATGACCGGGCCCTTTTCGTCGATCACGTCCGGTTCGGGGGTGGTCGCTGAATCGCCAATCTTCTTTGACAAGGCGTCGTAGACAATGAAAAGAAGAGGTGTGATCAACATCGTCAGAGCAACGATCATCAGCAGCTTTTGCGACAGGTTGGGCGGAATAACATTCTGTTTCGTCGAAAATGCCAGCAGGACAAATCCGAACTCACCAGCCTGCGCTAACCCAAGGGTGAACAACCAGTGATCACGCCCCCGCAGTTTGAAAGCCTTGCCCACTAGATAAAGGATGATCCCCTTGGCAAGTATCACAAGCAGCGCCAGTCCAATCAGGTCCAGCGGGTCGTTGAAGAAATAACCAAAGTCTATTCCGGCCCCGACCGTGATGAAAAACAGCCCCAGAAACAACCCTTTGAACGGTTCAAGGTCACTTTCCATTTCATGTCTGAATTCAGAACTGGCCAAAACAACGCCTGCCAGGAACGCGCCCAGGGCAGGTGACAGGCCGACCAGTGTCATCAGAAACGAAATGCCCACGACAATCATCAGTGCCAGTGCGGTGTACATCTCGCGCAGACGGGTTGCGTGGATGAAGCGAAACAACGGTCTTGTCAGGTAGACACCGGCCAGAATGACAAACACCACCACGCCGATTGTGACAAGGGTAACGGCCCAGCCTGGTAGCCCTTCGACCAGTGACAGACTATGATCGCCTGCGCCATGTGATCCTCCAGCCCCCCGGTCAATCGATCCATCTGCTTGGAAACGTGGCATGGCGGGCAGCGCCAGCAGTGGCAACAAAGCCAGAATTGGGATCACCGCGATGTCCTGCGTCAACAGAACCGAAAATGTCGCGCGGCCGCCGTTTGTCTGCATCAGGCCTTTTTCTGACAGGGTTTGAAGAACGATCGCGGTCGATGAAAGCGAAAGGGTCAACCCCACCGCCAGGGCAACCGACCAGGGATGGTTGGCGTACATGGCCACGGCAGCAATAGCGACTGTTGACAGCAACACCTGCAATCCGCCCAGACCCAATAACTTGTCGCGCATGTCCCACAGGGCGCGTGGCTCCAGTTCCAGACCAATGAGAAACAGCATCATCACCACGCCAAATTCGGCCACATGCTGAAGATTTTCGGTTTCCGCTCCTACAAGGCCCAGTGCGGGTCCGATAATGATCCCGGCGGCAAGATAACCCAGCACGGATCCCAACCCCAGTCTGGCAGACAGGGGAACGGCAATGACTGCCGCTGCCAGATAGATTGAAGCCTGATATAGAAAGTCGTCCATGTGTGTCCTCGGAACCTTTTCAGGTGGGAAGGGGGGCGTCGCGTTTAAGTTGATCCATTACGATCTGGCTTTGTACTCTTGCAACGGCAGGATGCGGCAGGATCACATGATGTAGCAAGCTGTTGAGGGCGGACAGGTCGTCACAGTAGATGTGCAGCAGATAGTCGGCCTCGCCTGTCATTGTCCATGCACTGGTAATCTCGGGTCGGGTGTCGACCATGCGGGCAAAGCTTGCGGATTGCTCGGGGCCATGGGTGCCCAGATGCACCTGAACGAACCCCTGCACCTGTAAGCCCAGTTTCAGCGGGTCCAGCCGGGCAGCATATCCGGTGATGTACCCTTCGACTTCAAGCCGCTGTCGGCGGCGACCCGCTTGACTGGGCGACAGGTTCAGCATTTCACCCAGTTGTTGCGCCGTCAGATGTGCATCTTTTTGCAGCGCGGAAAGCAGTCGCTTGTCGGTTGCATCCAGCATGTGCGGAAAAATCCTGATTTTATTAACTGATATGCGCATTTTGCGCGTCATCTTGCAGTTTATACAAAAACAATGCGCAGAAACAGCGTCAGAAAAGTCGTATTTTTGATTCAGCAAAGAAATTCCTGTTTTCCTAGGAGACGCCCATGGGTCCTTTCCCGCACAATGCCCCGAAATCTGTGATCAGCGAAGAAAACCCTGCCGGAACAGATGGGTTTGAATTCGTCGAATTCGCTCATCCTGAACCGCAGGAGCTGCGTGATCTGTTCGCAAAGATGGGCTTTGATCTGGTGGCCCGCCACAAGGAAGATCCTGCCGTCGAGCTTTGGCAGCAAGGGGATGTCACATACATTCTGAATGCCAACCCGGACAGTTTTGCAGCTAAATTCGTAGCCGAACATGGGCCCTGCGCGCCTTCGATGGGCTGGCGGGTCGTGGACGCGCAAAAAGCGTACGAGCATGCCGTGTTAAAGGGTGCGGAACCTTACGACGACGCTGACAAAACCATGAATGTGCCTGCGATCAAGGGCATTGGCGGGTCGCTGATCTATTTCATTGATCAGTACTACGACACTTCGCCCTATAATCAGGAATTCGAATGGATCAAGGAATCCAAACCTCGGGGCGAGGGGTTCTTCTATCTCGATCACCTGACGCACAATGTCTACAAGGGCAACATGGACAAGTGGTTCAAGTTCTATGGCGACCTGTTCAACTTCCGCGAAATCCGTTTCTTTGACATTCAGGGAAAATTCACTGGCCTTTACAGCCGCGCGCTGACGTCACCCTGTGGCCGTATCCGCATTCCGATCAACGAGGACCGCGGAGAGACCGGGCAGATCGTGTCTTACCTGAAGAAATACAAAGGTGAAGGCATTCAGCATATCGCGGTCGGTAGCGATGACATCTATGCCTCGACCGATGCCATTGCTGAAAACGGCCTGAAGTTCATGCCGGGTCCGAATGAAGCATACTACGAGATGTCCAGGACCCGCGTGGTCGGTCATGAAGAGCCGCTGGACCGGATGATGAAACACGGCATCCTGATCGACGGTGAAGGTGTCGTTGACGGGGGCGAGACGCGCATTCTGTTGCAGATATTCTCGAAAACGGTGATTGGCCCGATCTTCTTCGAGTTTATTCAGCGCAAGGGTGATGATGGTTTCGGCGAAGGGAACTTCCAGGCGCTGTTTGAATCCATCGAGCGCGAACAGATCGAAAGCGGCGAGATTTCCGCGGCTTGATCCAAATGAACCAATAAGTCGGGGGCGGTTCTGCTGCCTCTGACGTGCCTGTCTACAGGTGATCGGTCACGGCTTTGAGCGCCTATGTCAGCTGCGCGGCATCGCCAGGGTCACGTTGCGACCTTTCTTTTGATAACGCAGTTCACTGTCACTGATAGCAATGACCTTGCCGCCGTCAATACTGTCCCCAACTTTCAGTTTTTTGTAGCGCCCACTGGGAAGCCGGACCAAGGCGCGCCGATTTGCGGGTGTGCCATAAACGCCGATCAGATTTAAGCGACGCAAATTGATCGCGTTATCGAGCGTGGCCTGGCGGGCTACAGATGCGGTTGAGGGAATCTTGGGTGCAACCGATTTCGGCTGAAACGATCCGGCGTCGTCTGAACTCTGGTCCAGCGCGGCCGTTGATCCAAGATTGGAGTTACCAGAAGCAGGTGCCTTTGCCGTGTCCAGACCCGCCGGTCGCAACCTGGGGCGCGGGACGCGGACAACGGCCAATGCGGTTGGCGTCTCGTCGATTTCTGTGCGCGCTTGCAGACTGTCCGGGCGTGCTTTTGGTCGCTTGGTCGAAAGCTCTGCCAGCGACCGCCCCCCCAACTGCCCGCGTTCGAAGCTCTCGACCAGATCTGCGGGGCGAGGTTTGGGGCGAAGGCCGGCCAGTCTTTCGTCGACCTCGTCAAGTACGGGTTCATCTTCGAAACGCACTGGCGTTGCTGGCGGAACCTTCGACGGTCGGCCCTGATAAACGACAATCCCATCCGGGTTCAGCGTCCCTTCCGGCGTGGGCGTTACCAGCCCGCGATCATCCAGATTGAACCGCGCTCCTGCTATGCCATGTTGCACGTCCCGAACAAAGGGTTCGTCAGTATCGAAACTGGAAGCCGGAGGCAGGGCAACCGCATCGCTGGACAGGTCGGATTTGTCAATCGACGTCAGATACAACTCGTCCGGTTCCGGGGCTTCTGGCACGTCCAAAGCGGCCGGAGGCGTTACATTCACACCGGAGGCAGCGCTGATATCCTCATTTGCCTCGGGGTCCTGAGCCACAGATTCAACAGGGGTCGGGGCCACCTTGAGCGCCTCAAGGATTGCCGCGTCGGTAGGCGTGAGTTCCGGTTGTTCTTCGGCTTCGGCGTCAGTAGGTTCTGGTGTTGGGGGCACGTCCCTGTCCAGAGCAGGCTCAGGTGGCAAGTTTTCCGGGGGGGCAATTGCCGCAACTTCGGGCACTATCGGTGGCAGGGCGTCGATATCCGGCGCGGAAACACCTGTCTCGGTTGGAGTTGGGCTCAGTGCGACCTGATCTGTTTCTCTACCGCTGTCCAAGGCCAGCCAAACGCCGAAAGCGCCACCAAGAAGAAGCGCCGCGGCAAATGCCGGGATAGCAAAACGCGGTGCCTGCGCTTTCGTAGTCGCAAACTTATTGTCAGGTGTTTCGGGGGTCAGAAACACGTTTGGTGCCGCTGCGCCTGCAATGGGATGCGCTGGTTTCCCAGCGGATTTTGCCGGTTCGGGCTGGTCTGTGTTTTTTACCGACAGCGGGGGCTCTGTTGGGCGGGTTTTCGATGCGCCCGAACGTTCTGTGAACAATGCCTCTCGGGGGAATGCGTCTGCGTCTTCCTCGGCGCAAAACAAAACCGGTACGAAACCATGGTCCGAGGCAAAGGTACGCGCCTCGCTCAGCGTTTCTTGCGCAACAGCTGCAACATAGGTGGTGCCGCCTTCGGTCTGATAGTCGTAGCTGAGTTCGGACAAAGCGTAAGGCGTTGCGTCGGCAAGTGCGCTTTCAACGCGTTCCACCGTGTCTTGGGGGGGTAAGTCATCGGTTGCAATCTGAAGGTATCGAACTTGTTCGGAAGGCAAAACAAGCTTGCAGCTCAGGTCGTTTTCCAGCGCAAAGGCGTTTTCCCGCAAAACCTGCATCTGACCGGACAGGTCCGGCGAATCCAAAGGAATCGAGCCGATAACGAACCATTCGTCATCCGAGTGATGATACAATGATATTCCGGTCGCAGAAAAAGACAGCGCAAAGGCAGGTTTCATAATCCGCAGGAACCATAATTATCAACGTCGATGCAAACACCTTGGCGTTCGCAGACCGACATTAAAGCAGGAACTTGCCGAGGGAAAGAAAAAGGCAAACTCTCCTCTTGTATGGCAATGCATCGCCGACCCATCTTTAACCCAAGCAAATCGGAGTGATAACATTGAAGACATTCGCTTTTCTGGCCGCAATGATGGCCGCAACGACCGCTGGACTTGCCCATGCGGAAGAACGTCGCATCACCGTTGACGCAACCGGAACCATCGATGTTGCCCCCGATATGGCGACGATCACATTGGGTGTGACAAATGAAAATGCCGAGGCTTCGGCAGCGATGCAGGCCACCTCGGACGCAGTTGCGAAGGTTCTTGCGCGCCTGACCGGGATGGGGATTGAAGACCGCGATATTCAGACCCGCGATCTGTCGCTTTCCCCTGTTTGGTCCGGGCGGCACGGGCAGAATGGGGAAACACCGGAAATTTCGGGGTTCGCAGCCTCGAACCGCGTGTTTGTGCGTGTGCGTGATCTGTCCAAGCTTGGAAGCATCATGGATGCGGTCATTCAGGATGGCGCCAACGATTTTGGTGGATTGAGCTTTGGGGTGCAGGATACCAAACCAATCGAAGCCCAAGCGCGCGCGCAAGCTGTCGGCGAAGCTATGGCCAAGGCCGAGCAGTTGGCGCAGGCCGCGGGTGTAACCCTTGGCGCGGTGCAAACGATTTCGGAACAAACGGGGGGCGTACGCCCGATGCCCGAGATGCGCATGATGAGCATGGCTGACGCAGGGGGTGTTCCTGTGGCAGGTGGCGAGGTTTCGGTGTCTGTCAGCGTCTCGATGGTGTTCGAGATTTCGGAATGAAATCAACCCTTCGCGCGGGCCATCAGCGGTTTTCGTTGTTGGCCCGAAGCGTCGAAATTATCGGGTGACAACCAGGCCTCGAAAGCATCACGGATGCGTGGCCATTCGGTATCTATGATTGAATACCAGGCCGTGTCGCGGTTGCGCCCTTTGTAGTGGGTTGCTTGGCGAAACACGCCTTCGAAGGTGAACCCAAGCCGCTCTGCCGCACTGCGCGACGGACCATTCAGCGCGTCGCATTTCCACTCGTATCGCCGGTAACCCAGTTCATCGAACACGCGCCGCATCATCAGATACATGGCTTCGGTTGATTGCGGCTTGCGCTGAAGCAGGGGTGAAAAGTGGATATGCCCGACCTCAATCGCTCCGGCGGCGGGAGCTATCCTGAGGTAAGAAGCCATGCCCAACGGTACCTCATCACCGTCCAGAACGGTATGGAACATCGGGTCCGCGTCCACGCAGTTGGCGCGCGCCCAGTCTTCGAACTCAGGTTCGCTGTCAAACGGGCCGTAGGGCAGGTAGGTCCAGTTGTGGCCATCCGTGTCCTTGGCAAACGCCCGGAACAGTCCGGGCGCGTGCCTGTTCACATCAAGGGGCACGACAGAACAATACCGGCCCACCATCGGCGTATAGGGTGGTGTCGGGCGTGGAAAGTTACCCGAAACCGGTAAACCGATGGGCTGGCCAAGGTTGTTTGTATCGTGCTGGGTCATGGTCAGGCGGTTGCTTTGGCCAGAGCCTGATCAAGGTCGGCAATCAGATCGTTCACGTCCTCGATCCCGATGGATACGCGCACCACGCCCGGACCTGCGCCCGCGGCTTCCTGCTGTTCCGGGGTCAACTGACGATGTGTGGTCGAAGCCGAATGAATGATCAGCGAACGCGCGTCGCCCAGATTGGCTACGTGGCTGAAAATCTCCAGCGCATTGACCAGTTTGATACAGGCGTCATAGCCACCTTTCACGGCGAATGTGAACAGGGCGCCGGCACCGCGTGGATACTGAGCTTTGACCCGATCCTGATAGGGCGATGACAGCAATCCAGCATAGGTGACGTAGTCCACCCGGTCATCCGCTTCCAGCCAGGCCGCGATTTTTTGCGCGTTTTCAACATGACGCTCCATCCGCAGCGACAGGGTTTCGATCCCCATCAGCGTGTAGTGGGCCGCCTGCGGGTTCATGGTCATGCCCAGATCGCGCAGACCGATGGCGATGCCGTGGAAGGTAAAGGCCAAAGGTCCGAACGTTTCGTGGAACTTCAGTCCATGATAGGCCGGTTCGGGTTGGCTGAGCGAGGGGAACTTGTCATTTGCCGACCAGTCGAACTTGCCCGAATCCACGATGCAACCGCCAGTGACCGTACCGTTGCCGGTCAGGTACTTGGTGGTCGAATGCACGACCAGGGTCGCTCCGTGTTCGATCGGGCGGCACAGATATGGTGTTGCCGAGGTGTTGTCGACAATCAGCGGAATGCCCGCCGCATCGGCCACATCTGCCAGTGCACGGATGTCCGTCACATAGCCGCCGGGATTAGCGATGGACTCGCAGAAAATCGCACGGGTATTTTCATCGATTGCGCCCTTCACCGCGTCCAGATCATCGGTGTCGACAAACTTGGCAGACCACCCAAAGCGTTTGATTGTCTGGCTGAACTGGGTGACCGTGCCGCCGTACAGACGGGTTGAGGCGACCACGTTGCAACCCGGACCCATCAGCGGGAACAGCGCCATGATCTGCGCCGCGTGCCCGGACGAACAGCAAACGGCGCCAACACCGCCCTCAAGTGTAGCCACGCGCTCCTGAAGAACAGCCACAGTTGGGTTGGTCAGGCGCGAATAGATAAAGCCCACCTCTTGCAGGTTGAACAGGGCCGCTGCGTGGTCTGCATCGCGAAACACATAGGCCGTGGTCTGATAAATGGGTGTCTGGCGCGCTCCGGTCGCCGGGTCGGGGCGGGCGCCCGCGTGAATTTGCAACGTGTCGAAACCGTAGGTGGGACCGTCAGACATCTTGAAAATCTCCTGTTGGAATTTGTCTTGCGAAATCTGTAGGCCATTGCCCGCTTGCGCACAACGATCCTGTCAGCGCAGCCAGAGGCCCCTGCTTTTGATCGTGTTGCGGATGGCCTGTTCACGTCGTGGCAGATGATCGCGGTCAAACAGGGCGCGGACTTTTGCGCCTTTACCCTGCAGAACCATCTTTTTCAGCGGCTCATATTGCTTGAGAACCTTCTTGACCTTGTTTGGAGCGACGATGGTTTCCAAAACGTCTATCACATGATCGCTTTCACGGGCGTACAGCAAGGGAAACAGGCGATAGTGGCAACTGACGGATCCATCCAGCAAACCAGAGGGCAAAACATCACGACCACCGCCGAACGAGTGAATGACAAGGGGCAGGGCGGCCTGATCCAGCCAGGGGTCAAGGCTTTGGCCTGTCAACTCCGGAATGTTTTCGTCGCGGATTGTTCTGGCGTAGTCCAGAAAACGCTCACCAAATTTCCGGGGACATTTGTAGAAGAAATAGCCTGCATTGAAATACAGGTACCGCCGCCAGTGGTCATGGGGTTGATCGGTGTCCAGCGAGCTTTCGAAATCCAACCCGAACCGGGCGTAAAGTGCGCGCCAGATACCGTCAAAACCGGGACCATACAGCGTTGGTTTGGGCCATGTCCCTTCAACTTTCAGTGACGCGCTGGGGCGGTCGAAGTCAAAAGGTACAGATGTGATCTCGCCAGTGATCAGCGTGTCGGTGTCAAAGAACACAAAGGGCTCATCTTCCGGCAGGGCCATCAGCGCTTCGATCTTGTTGCCGTAGGGATAGCTTTCACCGAATACATGCGAGTCGAAGGGCAGAATTTCGGCATCCAGTTGTTTCAGGGCATTCAGAACTTCTTCGTCCTGAATGCGGGGATCCTGTTTCCAGCGTGGCCCCGGATTGGGCGTGGCGACAAACAGTTTGCCCTCGAATTGCGGCGAAGAATGGCGCAGTGAAGCCGCAAACAACAGGGCTTCGTATTGCAGGCGGTTGTTTTGACCGACGACCGCGATGTTGAATTTCTGTGACGTTGCCTGCATCTATGCCCGTTTCCCGACAGGTGTTTGACCGTGCACCTTGAAGTTCGGATTACAGCAAGCGGCCCAAGGCGTCAAAAGCGGAAAATTTGAAATTTCATCACGCGATCCCATTTCTTTCAGGGGTCGCAGCAGAAAGGGTTACACATGCGGATCAATGCGGATTTCACAAAACGGGTCGCAGTTCATTTTGACAATAGCGAATGGGTCGCTTCCCCTGCGGCTGGCGTCGAGCGTAAAATGCTGGACCGGATTGGTGATGAGGTGGCCCGCGCAACAACCATTGTCCGCTTTGCGCCCGGCAGCGCTTTTTCTGCCCATACCCATGACGGCGGCGAGGAATATCTGGTACTGGACGGTGTATTTCAGGACGAGACCGGAGATTTTCCCACCGGCACTTATGTTCGCAACCCTCCGACGTCCTCGCACACTCCGTCTGCTGCGGAGGGCGCGACCATTCTGGTCAAGCTGCACCAGTTCGACCGGCAAGACCGAACCGAGGTGCGCCGCTCGATAAATGGCGATTCTGACGTACAACTGTTCAAAGATGATCATGAGGACGTTTTTGTGCGGACATGGGCGGCGGGGGACGTGGTCGAGCTGGATGCGCGCGACGGAATGGAAGTGTTTGTCATAAGCGGCAGTTTCTGTGAATCGGGGGAGGAATTTTCGACATGGGACTGGTTGCGCTTGCCGCCCGGAACGCACTCTCGGGCCGTTGCAGGGCCTGACGGCGCCCGGGTTTGGACCAAGTCCCGCCATCTTGGCGGAATGGTCTGAAAGCTTTTCGGCCCTGAAATTAACCAAAATGCCAATGAATCCGGGTTTTACGGCCCGGATTTTCAATTTTTTGACCATTTGGCAAATTTTACCAATTGATAAAAAATTTATTTGTGGCAAGCTGAGGTCATAACAAACATATCTACAGGGAGTAGAGTGATGGCACAGGGCCAGATGGCACCCGGCATCGTCGCCGGGCGGCTTTCAAGCGATGAGCTGACCTCGAATTTCACCGATCTGCATCCGCCCTTGGCCCCGCATGAGGCCGCAGTTGCAGCAGACCGTTGTTATTTCTGCTATGACGCACCTTGCGTGACAGCGTGTCCGACAGACATCGATATTCCGCTATTCATCCGTCAGATTCAGGCCGGACAGCCGCAGGCAGCCGGGCGAACGATTTTTCAGCAGAACATATTGGGCGGAATGTGCGCCCGTGTCTGTCCGACGGAAACACTGTGCGAAGAGGCCTGTGTTCGTGAGACGGCAGAAGGCAAACCGGTCGAGATCGGACGGCTACAGCGCTTTGCGACGGATGATCTTATGTCCGCGGGCGCGCATCCGTTTGAACGTGCGGCATCAACTGGGAAGACGGTTGCTGTCGTGGGGGCAGGGCCTGCCGGTCTGGCCTGCGCGCATCGTCTTGCCATGCTGGGTCATGACGTGGTGATCCACGAAGGCAAGCCCAAACCGGGCGGTCTGAACGAATACGGGATTGCCGCCTATAAATCGACCAACAATTTTGCGCAGGCCGAGGTCGACTGGCTGTTGAAAATCGGTGGTATCACGGTTGAAATCGGGTCGGTTCTGGGTGAAGGCATCTCGCTGGATGGTCTGGTCGAAAACTACGACGCGGTGTTCCTGTCCATCGGACTTGCCGGGGTGAATGCCCTGCGCGCGGATGGTGTTGACAAGGACGGCGTGCGGGATGCCGTCAATTTTATCTCGGACGTGCGGCAGGCTGGTGATCTTGCACAGCTTCCTGTCGGGCGGAACGTCGTCGTGATTGGCGGAGGCATGACTGCCGTGGACGCAGCGGTAAAGTCCAAATTGTTAGGTGCCGAGAATGTCACCATTGCCTATCGCCGGGGCCGCGACGCCATGGGTGCCAGCCGGTACGAGCAGGATCTGGCAGCCTCGCACGGGGTTCAGATCTTGACCAACGTGCAGCCGGTGGCGGTACACGGCAATGGGACTGCCGCCGAGATAGAACTGGAGTATACCTCAAGCCAGAACGGCCAACTCACCGGAACCGGTGAGACGGTCCGGCTGCGGGCAGACCAGGTTCTCAAAGCCATCGGTCAGACGCTGGAAGGTGCGCCGCAAGGGCTGAAGCTGGACGGCAACAAGATTGCTGTCAGCGGTGCGGGACGCACTTCTGTGGCCGGTGTCTGGGCAGGCGGAGATTGCGCGGCGGGGGGCGAAGACCTGACCGTTACGGCTGTTGCCGAAGGCCGGGATGCAGCGATGGACATCCACGCGACGCTGGTTTCGTGATAGGATGGGGTATTCACCCCATTCCTTTCGCTGCTGAGGTATTCCCATGTCCCAGATCGAACAAGCCGTAGCGCAACACTACACCACCGGAGCACTGACCGACCGCGTCCGCGCGGCGCTTGAGGCCAGCGGTATCGATCCGGATGCGGCCACGGTCGCAGACCTGAAAGCAGGGGACGAGTTCCATACGGGCGGCGTTCTGGCGACCAACAACCTGTTTGCGCAGTTGTCGCCGACCCATGCGACCCGTGTTCTGGATGTCGGATGCGGTATCGGCGGGACCTCTCGCTATGTCGTGGATCGCTATGACTCGACAGTAACAGGCGTCGATCTGACACCGGAATTCGTTGAAACCGCCAAGGTGCTCAGCGATATGGTCGGGCATTCCTCGAAAACCAGCTTTCATGTGGGCAGCGCATTGGACATGCCGGTGCCGGATGCTGGGTTCGACCTGGCCGTCATGATGCATGTGGGCATGAACATAAAGGACAAGGCCGGGCTGTTCGCCGAAGTGTCGCGGGCGCTGGCCAAGGGCGGTACTTTTGCCCTGTTCGATGTGATGGCCGGAGACGTGGACGAGCCGCTGGCTTTCCCTCTGCCGTGGTCCACTGTTGCCGAAACCTCGTTCGTGGATGCGCCGGATGTTTACAAGTCTGCGGCAAGCGCCGCGGGTCTTGAACTGGTGACAGAAACGGATCGCACCGAATTCGCGATACAGTTCTTCGAGGACGTCTTTGCAAAGATTGCCAAATCCGGCCCGGCACCGCTGGGCATTCACCTGATGATGGGCGAGACGGCACCCGAAAAGTTCCAGAACTACGTCAAAAACCTCAAGGCCGGGCGCATACGTCCGACCGAAATGATATTCAAAAAATCCGGCTGAGCCGGGAAGGGAGAAGCCATGGCCGATCTGACGACTAACTTTCTGGGCATTTCCAGCCCCAACCCTTACTGGCTTGCCTCTGCGCCGCCGACGGACAAGGAATACAATGTTCGTCGCGCGTTTGAGGCCGGTTGGGGCGGTGTTGTGTGGAAGACGCTGGGGTCCGAGGGACCGCCGGTCGTAAATGTGAACGGCCCGCGGTATGGCGCGATTTACGGTGCCGACCGCCGTTTGCTGGGACTGAACAATATCGAACTGATCACCGACCGCCCGCTTGAGGTGAACCTCGAGGAAATGGCGCGGGTCAAGGCCGACTATCCGGATCGCGCCCTGATCGCTTCGATCATGGTGCCCTGCGAGGAAGAAGCCTGGAAAGCCATTCTACCGCGCGTGGCCGAAACCGGCGCGGACGGAATCGAACTGAACTTCGGTTGCCCGCACGGGATGAGCGAGCGCGGTATGGGGTCCGCCGTAGGGCAGGTGCCGGAATATATCGAGATGGTCACGCGTTGGTGCAAGCAATACTATGACCGTCCGGTCATCGTGAAACTGACACCGAATATCACCGATATCCGGAAACCTGCGGCGGCGGCCAGAAATGGTGGCGCGGATGCGGTGTCGCTTATCAATACGATCAATTCGATCACCAGCGTCAATCTGGATACGTTCAGCCCGGAACCCTCGATCGATGGCAAGGGCAGCCACGGAGGATATTGCGGCCCTGCCGTGAAGCCGATCGCCCTGTCGATGGTGTCCGAAATCGCTCGGGCCGAGGCGACGCATGGCATGCCAATCTCGGGCATCGGGGGTGTCACCACGTGGCGTGATGCGGCCGAGTTTATCTCGCTGGGATGTGGCACGGTGCAGGTCTGTACCGCTGCGATGACCTATGGGTTCAAGATCATTGATGAATTGACGGCAGGTCTGTCGGAATGGATGGATGAAAAGGGGTATACCAGCATTGATGAGGTGATCGGGCGCGCGGTGCCCAATGTCACCGATTGGCAATACCTGAACCTGAACTACATCGCCAAAGCCAAGATCGATCAGGACCAGTGCATCAAATGCGGCCGATGCTATGCCGCCTGTGAAGATACCAGCCATCAGGCGATTTCAATGTCGGATGACCGTGTGTTCGAGGTGATGGATGACGAATGCGTCGCCTGTAACCTCTGCGTTGATGTCTGCCCGGTGGAAGGCTGTATTTCGATGGTGCCGATGGCGGCGGGTGAAATCGATCCGCGCACCGGGAAAGAGGTTCAGCCGACCTATGCGAACTGGACCACGCACCCGAACAATCCGATGGCCAAAGCAGCGGAATGATCGAGACAGGGAATATCCCTGAGGGGCCGCTGACGCGGCCCCTGCATTCATGGCGTCAGAAGCTTTCGGTACAGCGTATCGACAAAGGGTTCTGCACCCTCAAACGGGTTTTCGTCACCCAGAATAGCCCGCACCTGAACGTCGAAATCGGCATAATGCTGCGTCAGCGCCCAGATCGAAAACATCAGATGATAAGGGTGCAACCGCGCGATTTTGCCCTGATCCATCCAATTGGTGAGAATGGTGACCTTTTCGTCAACCAGTTGTTTGAGATCATTGGACAAAGCGTCGTGAATGCGGGGCGCTCCTTGCACAAGCTCATTGGCAAAAAGGCGGCTTTCCCGTGGTAGCTCCTGACTCATTTGCAGTTTCCGGCGAATATAGGCCAGCATTTCCTCCATCGGATCACCGGTCTCATCCAGATCGTGCAGGGGCGCCAGCCAGGTTTCCAGCAAGCCCGAAAGCAATTCGGTGTGGATCGCTTCTTTCGACGCGAAATAGTAGAGGAGATTGGGTTTGCTCAACCCCGCCTCGGCAGCAATCTGATCTACGGTCGCCCCACGAAACCCGTGTGCGGAAAACACATTCAGGGCAGCCTCGAGAATCGCGGCTCGGTTCTTCTTCTGGATACGAGTCGGTGCGCGGTCTTTCGGCATGATTTCAGTGTGTCTCTTTTTTCGTCGGATAGGCACGGATTACACTGAAATTTCAGGCTTTGCCGCGCAATTTCTTGACTGATACCGAACCCGTGATAGCGTGAGTTTGACCAGTTGGTCAAATCAAGACACCAATAGCGAGCAAAATCGCAAGCAAACAGGGAATAAGACAATGGCAGCTCCGGCGCAGAATCTCAGGATCAATGGCGACAGGTTGTGGGACAGCCTGATGGAGATGGCCAAGATCGGTCCCGGTGTTGCGGGGGGGAATAACCGGCAAACTCTGACTGACGAGGATGCCGAAGGCCGCGCCTTGTTCCAGAAATGGTGTGAAGAGGCTGGATGCACCATGGGGCTGGACCAGATGGGCAACATGTTTGCGCATCGTGAGGGCACCGACCCGGACGCTTTGCCGGTCTATGTGGGATCGCACCTGGATACGCAGCCGACCGGTGGAAAATATGACGGTGTGCTGGGCGTTCTGGGCGGGTTGGAAATTATCCGAACGCTCAACGATCTCGGGATCAAGACAAGACATCCCATCGTGGCGACCAACTGGACCAACGAGGAAGGGACGCGATATGCGCCTGCCATGCTGTCGTCCGGTGTCTTTGCAGGAATGCACACGCAGGACTGGGCGTATGACCGTGAAGATGCCGAGGGTAAGAAATTCGGGGATGAACTGAACCGGATCGGTTGGCGCGGCGAAGAAGAAGTCGGCGCGCGCAAGATGCGCGCTTTCTTTGAGTTGCATATCGAACAGGGCCCGATCCTTGAAGCCGAAGGCAAGGATATCGGCGTCGTTACCCACGGTCAGGGTCTGAGCTGGACACAGATCACGGTGAC
Source organism: Ruegeria sp. O5 (assembly GCF_056535105.1). Classification (NCBI taxonomy): domain Bacteria; kingdom Pseudomonadati; phylum Pseudomonadota; class Alphaproteobacteria; order Rhodobacterales; family Roseobacteraceae; genus Ruegeria; species Ruegeria sp. O5. The sequence continues at coordinate 39,155 of NZ_JBQERN010000001.1, forward strand.
CGGAAAGGATGCCCATACCGGTTCGACCCCGATGCCGATGCGCAAGAATGCCGGGCTGGCGATGGCGCGCATTCTTGAGAAAGTGGACGAAATCGCCTGGTCTCATGCGCCGCATGCGGTTGGTGCGGCGGGTCATATTGACGTTTTCCCGAACTCGCGAAACGTGATCCCCGGAAAAGTCGTTTTCACGGTCGATTTCCGCTCGCCTGAGCTGGAGGTGATCACCGACATGGAAAACCGTCTGCGGGTGGCGGCGGAAGATATTGTCGAAGAAATGGGCCTGCAGATCGAATTCGAGAAAGTCGGCGGTTTTGATCCGGTTAAATTCGACGACGATTGCGTGTCCGCCGTGCGCGATGCGGCTGAAAGGTTGGGCTATTCGCATACCAACATCATCTCGGGCGCGGGGCATGATGCCTGCTGGATCAACCGTGTGGCCCCGACCGCCATGGTCATGTGCCCCTGTGTCGACGGGCTGAGCCATAATGAGGCTGAAGAGATCAGCAAGGATTGGGCGGCAGCCGGGGCAGATGTCCTGCTACATGCCGTGGTCGAGACTGCTGAAATCGTGGAATAGGGGGCGCTGCCCCCGTCGCCCAAGGGCGACTCCCCCGGGATATTTTGGCCAGATGAAGCAAGCGGCGCAGACCGCATCAGGGAGTTCAAAATGAGTACTGTTATTAAAAACGGAACCGTTGTCACCGCGGATTTGTCATACAAGGCGGATGTATTGGTCGAAGGCGGCGTCATCACCGGGATCGGGATGGGTCTGAAAGGGGATAACGAGCTGGACGCGACCGGCTGTTATGTGATGCCCGGTGGGATTGATCCGCATACCCATCTGGAAATGCCGTTCATGGGCACCTATTCCAGCGATGATTTTGAAAGCGGTACACGGGCGGCCCTGGCAGGGGGCACGACGATGGTTGTTGACTTCGCGCTGCCCAATCCGGGCGAAAGCCTGCTGGATGCCCTGAAGCGCTGGGACAACAAATCGACACGGGCGAATTGCGATTATTCGTTCCACATGGCGGTGACATGGTGGGGGGAACAGGTATTTGATGACCTCAAGACCGTGATTGAGACGCGCGGCATCAACACCTTCAAACATTTCATGGCCTATAAAGGCGCGCTGATGGTGAATGATGATGAGCTTTATGCCTCGTTCAGGCGTTTGGCCGAACTGGGCGGCATCGCAATGGTGCATGCCGAGAACGGAGACGTCGTTGCCGAACTGAGCGCCAAGCTGCTGGCCGAGGGGAACTCTGGCCCCGAAGCGCATGCCTATTCCCGACCGCCGCAAGTAGAGGGTGAGGCCACCAACCGGGCCATCATGATCGCTGATATGGCGGGGGTGCCGCTATATGTTGTTCATACATCCTGCGAAGAATCTCATGAAGCCATTCGTCGGGCCCGAATGCAGGGCAAGAGAGTGTGGGGCGAACCGTTGATTCAGCATCTGACTCTGGATGAAAGCGAATATTTCAATCAGGATTGGGACCACGCCGCGCGGCGGGTCATGAGCCCCCCGTTCCGCAATAAGCAGCATCAGGACAGCTTGTGGAATGGCCTGCAATCAGGATCGCTGAGTGTTGTGGCAACCGACCATTGCGCCTTTACGACCGAACAGAAACGCTTTGGAGTTGGGGATTTCACCAAGATCCCGAACGGGACCGGCGGTCTGGAAGATCGGATGCCGATGCTGTGGACGCACGGTGTGAATACCGGACGCCTGACGCCCAATGAATTTGTTGCAGTGACTTCAACAAACATCGCCAAGATACTGAATTGCTATCCGAAAAAAGGCGCGATCCTTGTTGGGGCGGATGCAGATATCGTAGTGTGGGATCCTGAAAAAACGAAAACGATCACAGCCAGTACGCAGCAATCTTCGATCGACTACAACGTGTTTGAGGGCAAAGAGGTCAAAGGCCTGCCGCGCTTTACGCTGACCCGCGGACAGGTTGCGGTACATGATGGTGAAATCCGCACGCAGGAAGGCCATGGCGAGTTCGTTGCGCGCGAGGCAAATACGACCGTCAACAAGGCTTTGAGCGCGTGGAAAGAACTAACCGCCCCTCGGCCAGTTGAGCGGACAGGTATCCCGGCGACGGGGGTTTGATCCGTTGGGCCGCTGTCTGGGCGGCCCCGGCACCACTCTTTTCAAGGCAGTAGAATGACCACTGAAAGCACGACCCAGCACGTCATCGAAGCAAGGCAGCTTGACCTCACCTTTCAAACCAATGACGGGCCTGTTCACGCGTTGAAAGACGTGAACCTGACGATCGACAAGGGTGAATTTGTTAGTTTCATAGGCCCCTCGGGCTGTGGGAAAACCACTTTCCTGCGCTGTATTGCGGCCTTGGAGACACCGACCGGCGGGTCGCTGACTGTCAACGGAATGACAGCGGACGAAGCACGGCGGAACAGGGCCTATGGGTATGTCTTTCAGGCAGCGGGCCTTTATCCCTGGCGCACCATAGCAAAGAACATCAAGTTGCCGCTTGAGATCATGGGCTATTCCGCATCCGAGCAGGAGGAAAGGGTGAGAAAAGTCCTGGAACTGGTTGATCTTGAAGGATTTGGAGGAAAGTTTCCCTGGCAGTTATCCGGTGGGATGCAGCAGCGCGCCAGCATCGCCCGGGCTTTGGCCTTTGATGCTGATATCTTGTTGATGGATGAGCCGTTCGGCGCTTTGGATGAGATTGTGCGAGACCACTTGAACGAGCAGCTTCTGGCGCTTTGGGCCAGAACAGAAAAGACCATCGGCTTCGTGACGCATTCGATTCCCGAAGCCGTATATCTGAGCACCAAAATTGTCGTGATGAGCCCGCGGCCGGGGCGGATTACGGATGTGATCGACAGCCCTCTGCCAAAGGAACGGCCGTTGGACATTCGTGACACTCCGGAATTCATCGAAGTGGCCCATCGTGTTCGCGACGGGTTGCGGGCGGGGCATTCTTATGACGACTGATCCGGGGGCAGAAACCATCAGACGGGCCGTGGTAAGTGACGTGCCGGCTTGTGCCCGCGTGATTTACAACTGGGCCTGGCAGACGGCCTGGATGCCTGATGAATTGCCGGTGGAGGAATTGGCGACCCTGATCCACGAAGCGTTCGACAGTCGCGAGATCTGGGTCGCGGGTGATCCGGTTGATTGCTACATGTCCATAGATCCGGCGCAGTGTAAAATCGGTGCGTTGTATTGCAGCCGGACGGGGCAGGGAATTGGCAAGCGTTTCGTTGCCAAGGCGAAGCAGGGTCGGACCCATCTTTGGCTGACAACACACAAACCCAATCAGGCGGCGCAGAGGTTTTACCGCCGTGAAGGGTTCGAGGTAACTGCCGAAGAACCACCCGTACCGCCGAATACAGTGCCCGTCTATCGAATGGAGTGGCACGCATGAAGCAGATCATTGCCGTTTTCACCGTCGTCGCCGTGATCGTTCTGTTTTGGTATGTCGCTTGCGTTCCGATGAACATCAAAGGGGTTTTGACCGAGCTTGAACGTGGCGGTGCCGAGGTTCAGCCACCCACCGCAAGTGCGCGCCGGGATCTGGGAGAGTTCGGTCTGGTTCTGAATAATTCGTTCGCGATTCCAGCAACTTGGGAGCAAGGCAAGCCCCGTTTGCCATCACCTCATCAGGTGGCGATTGAACTGTGGGATACAACTGTTCTGAAGAAAATCAACTCGAAGAGATCGCTGATCTTTCATGGGTGGGTGACACTCAGCGCTACGATGCTGGGCTTTGTCATCGGGACCGGGCTGGGTGTCCTGTTGGCCGTTGGGATCGTGCATAGCCGCGTGATGGATTTGTCGGTCATGCCATGGGCTATCGTTAGCCAGACGATCCCGATTATCGCTTTGGCACCGATGATTATCGTGGTTCTTTACTCGGTCGGGGTTCAGGGGATCATTCCCAAGGCGATCATCTCAGCGTATCTGAGTTTTTTCCCGGTGGTCGTCGGCATGGTGAAAGGGTTGCGCAGCCCTGACGCAATGCAACTTGACCTGTTGCGGACTTATAATGCCAGCCAATCGCAGGGGTTTTGGAAACTGCGCCTGCCGGCGTCGATGCCATACCTGTTCACCTCGTTGAAGATCGGTATCGCGGCGTCGTTGGTCGGCGCAATCGTGGGTGAGCTGCCGACAGGCGCTGTCGCAGGATTGGGTGCTCGGTTGCTGGCAGGCAGTTACTATGGTCAAACCGTGCAGATATGGTCAGCGCTGTTTGCTGCGGCCATTCTGGCTGCCTGCCTGGTCGGTTTGCTGGGATTGATTGAACGGTCGGTTCTGAAGCGGATGGGGATGGCGCAATGATGTTGGTTGTCTTTGCTTTGCTGCTGTGGGCTTTCGGCTGGTGGTTGAACAGCCGATTGGCCAGTGGCCCGCAAGCCGACAGCCAGATGGTACGCTTTCTGGCATCGGTGATTTTTGGTCTGACCATTGTTGGAGCCTGGGAGCTGGTGGTCCGTGGGCTTGAAGTGCCGCTGGTCATTCTACCGGCACCGTCTGCCATAGCGGTGCGATTTGCAGGTAGCCTTGACATTCTTTGGGCCGACTTTGTTCAGACGATCCTGAAAGGGGCGCTCAGCGGATATGTCATCGGCTGTGGATCGGCCTTCCTTTTGGCGATTGCCGTCGATCGGTGGGATTTCCTGCGTTTGGGGCTATTGCCAGTGGGAAATTTCGTCGCGGCTTTGCCCATTGTGGGAACGGCACCCATTCTGGTCATGTGGTTCGGGTTTGATTGGCATTCCAAAGCGGCGGTGGTCGTTGTGATGGTGTTCTTTCCGATGCTGGTCAATACCGTGGCCGGTCTGCGCGAGGCCACCGCAATGCAGCGTGACTTGATGGAAACCTATGCTGCAAGCTATTGGCAGAGCTTTCTGAAGCTGCGGCTGCCTGCGGCGATGCCTTTCATTTTCAACGGGTTGAAGATTTCGACAACTTTGGCTTTGATTGGCGCCATCGTGGCGGAATTCTTCGGATCGCCAACGCTCGGTATGGGATTTCGGATTTCCACCAGCGTCGGTCAATTGTCGTTGGACATGGTCTGGGCCGAAATCGTTGTTGCCGCTATCGCGGGTACGGCCTTTTATGGCCTGGTGGCGGGAATCGAAAAAGTGGTGACGTTCTGGCACCCCTCACAACGCGGATAAGACGAAGAAAATCAACAGACCCTGAAAATCGGGGCGCAACAAGCAACTAGGAGAAATGAAGATGAACAAGCTATTCAGCGGGGCGGTTGCCGCCTTTGGTCTGGCAGCCAGTACGGCGCTGGCGGCGGATGAAGTGACACTGCAACTGAAATGGGTCACGCAAGCACAATTCGCGGGCTACTACGTTGCCAAGGACAAGGGCTTTTACGAGGAAGAAGGGCTGGACGTTACCATTCTGCCCGGTGGGCCTGACATCGCTCCGACACAGGTGATTGCGGGCGGCGGTGCTGATGTGACCGTTGAATGGATGCCTGCCGCTCTGGCCGCACGTGAAAAAGGGTTGCCGTTGGTGAACATCGCCCAGCCGTTCAAAAGCTCGGGCATGATGCTGACCTGCTGGAAAGATGCCGGTATTTCGTCGCCTGAGGACCTGAAGAACCGCACTCTGGGTGTCTGGTTCTTTGGCAATGAGTTCCCGTTCATGAGCTGGATGAGCCAGTTGGGCATCAGCACTGATGGGAAAGGCGACAACGGTGTGGAAGTTCTGAAACAGGGCTTCAACGTCGATCCGCTGCTGCAACGTCAGGCGGATTGCATCAGCACCATGACCTACAATGAATACTGGCAGGTCATCGATGCCGGTGTCAGCCCGGATGAACTGGTAACCTTCAAATACGAAGACCAGGGTGTCGCGACGCTGGAAGATGGTCTTTACGTTCTGGAAGAAAATCTCAGCGATGCGGCCTTCACCGACAAGATGCAGCGGTTTGTTCGAGCCTCGATGAAAGGTTGGAAATACGCCGAAGAGAACCCCGACGAAGCGGCGGATATCGTGCTGGAGAACGATGCAACGGGTGCGCAGACGGAAGAACATCAGAAACGCATGATGGGTGAGATCGCCAAGTTGACCGCAGGTTCGAACGGCGCGCTGGACCCGGCGGATTTTGATCGCACCGTTGGTACCCTGCTGGCCGGAGGTTCTGACCCGGTGATCACCAAGACACCTGAAGGGGCCTGGACGCACCAGATTACGGACGCTGCTCTGAACTGACGCTAACCGTTAGTTTGAAGGTCAAAAGCGCGGTCCCAATCGGGGCCGCGTTTCGCATTCGTGGTGTCGGAATTGTGTCTGTACTTGGCACCGATATAAAGTAGTATTTCCCTGTAAACTTACGCGTTTTTATACGAAGGGTCGACTATAGGGAATAAAATGCAGGAATTTTCATCAGAATTCAGCGCTGCGATTGCCTTGATCCTTGGGGGAGATTCTGAGCTGTGGGCAATTGTGCTGTTGTCTCTGAAAGTGTCCGTATTTGCGGTGCTGGTTTCTGCTCTGATCGGAATGCCCGTGGGGGCTGCGTTGGCCGTCGCCCGGTTCCCCGGCCGCCGGATGCTGATCGTCCTGACGAATGCACTGATGGGGTTTCCACCGGTTGTCGTGGGCCTGCTGGTCTATCTGATGCTGTCCCGTTCGGGCCCCTTGGGGGTGCTTGAGCTTTTGTACACTCCGACCGCCATGATCATCGCGCAGGTGGTGTTGGTCACTCCCATTGTCGCGGCTCTGACGCGACAGGTTGTTGAAATGTTGGCTGAGGAATATTCTGAACAGCTGCGGTCCTTGGGCGTGTCACGGCTGGCCTCGGTTCCGGTTTTGTTGTGGGATGCGCGACTGGCACTTGTCACGGCCCTGCTTGCCGGTTTCGGACGCGCCATTGCCGAGGTGGGCGCGGTTATCATCGTTGGCGGAAACATCAATCATGTGACCCGCGTGATGACCACAACCATTGCGCTTGAAACGTCGAAGGGAAATCTGTCGCTGGCACTGGCGCTGGGGGCGATCCTGATCGGGATTGCAATTGCCGTAAACGCGATGGTCAGCGCGGTCAGTTTGCGGGCCGAACAGGAGGGGTTGCGCCATGCGTGACGTGATCTGTGACATGTCGAACTGTCTGACGGTTGAAAATGTGCAAATTCGCAGCAACGGCAAGGTTTTGCTGGATGTTCCTTCATTGATTCTGGATGGTCCAGGGCCGACGTTGCTTCTTGGCCCCAACGGTGCGGGAAAAAGTCTGTTGCTACGGTGCTTGCATGGCCTGATCTCGCCGGATCGCGGGCGGGTGGTGCAGGACGGAAACCCTCTGGGCGCCGCGCAGAAAACGCGCCAAGCCATGGTATTTCAGAGACCGGTTCTGTTGCGACGGTCTGTTGCTGCAAACCTGGGCTTTGTCCTCAAGCGTCAGGGCATGGGGCGAGCGGCGAGAAAGGCACGTATCATCGAGTTGCTGGCCGAAGGCGGGCTGGAGGGGAAGGCCTGGCAATCTGCCCGGTCGCTCTCAGGGGGCGAGGCCCAGAGGCTGGCCATTTTGCGTGCCTTGGCGCTGGAGCCCGAAACACTGTTTCTGGACGAACCGACCAGCGCCCTTGATCCCGGCGCAACACAGATGATCGAACGTATGGTTCTGCGCGCCTCGGCGCGGGGTGTACGGATCGTGATGGTCACACATGATATTGGCCAGGCCCGTCGTTTGGCGTCGGATGTGGTCATGATGCAGGGCGGTCATGTGGTTGAACACGGCCCCGCAAAGCAGGTTTTGGATACCCCCGAAAGCGAAGCATCGCGTCGCTACCTCGCGGGTGGATTGGTTACCTAAAAGATAAAACGGAGAAAATGATGTTCCGCGCAATACTTCGGGCAGCGGTGATAGCCTTTGGTCTGTCGGCAAATGCGGCCTTGGCAGAGACACCGTTCATTGTCGTGCAGTCTACGACATCCACCCAGAATTCGGGGCTGTTGGACTATATTCTGCCGTGGTTCGAGGCCGAGTCGGGCATTGACGTGCGCGTTGTGGCCGTAGGAACCGGTCAGGCAATCCGCAATGCCGTCAATGGTGACGGAGACGTCCTGCTGGTTCACGCCAAATCCGCCGAAGAGAAATTCGTCGCTGATGGATATGGCATGGAACGGAAGGACCTGATGTATAACGATTTTGTATTGGTGGGCCCCAAGGCAGATCCCGCCGGAATTCGCGGTGGTGCCGACATTCTGAGCGCTCTTACAGCGATTGCAAAGGCTGAAGCCCCGTTTGCGTCGCGCGGTGATGACAGCGGAACGCACAAGGCCGAGCTGCGGCATTGGTCGGCTGCGGGGCTGGACCCAACCGGCGCGTCCGGCAGTTGGTATCGGGAAACCGGTTCAGGTATGGGGGCGACGCTGAACGTTGCCAGCGGCATGGACGCGTACACTCTGACAGATCGGGCGACGTGGCTGTCCTTTGGTAACAGAGGCAATCTTGAGATCCTGGTCGAAGGCGACCCGCGTCTGTTCAACCAATATGGTGTGATCCTCGTGAATCCTGAAAAGCATCCGCATGTACGGGCGGCCGCTGGTCAGCGTTTCATCGACTGGTTGACCGGGCCCGACGGGCAGCAGGCGATCGCCTCTTTCCGGCTGGACGGTCAGCAGGTGTTTTTCCCCAATGCGCATTAAGCTGGCCTGCGGCCAGCCCCTGCGGGGCGAGTATTTTTGAAAAGATGAAGGCGCGGGTGGATTTTCACCCGCTGGCCCCATTGTGGTGGATCGTGCCAAGACCAGACAGGTCATAGCCGCCGAACTCGCGCGCCCGCTGGGCGAACTGACCCGAGCGCAACAGGGTTAGCAGTTTCTGTATCGGCGGATCGAAAAAGGCCCGACGCCAGATGGCAAGATCCAGCCGCTCGGAATGAGTGGGGACAAAACCCAAGTTGTAGAGACCGGCTAGGGCGCCAAGCCCAAAACCGGCCTCGGCCTTCCGGTCATGCAGGGCGATCGCAAGCTCTTCTTCTGTACGTGCGCAGCCGGGTCGAATGTCCAGATCATCCCGGCGCAGGCCGTGGGCGTCCAGTTGGGCGTCAAACAGGCGCTGGCTTGCCGCACTGTCCTGACGCAGTATGACGGTGCGTGACTTGAGGTCGTCAAAAGAATTGATGTCGGATATGCCCGGGGCAAGAAGCAATCCACGCTCACGTCGGGCGACTTCGTATAGGATCACCGGGGCTTCGCCCAAAGTGTCTTGCAGGGATTCCTTGTTGAATCCGCCATTTTCGTGGATGTGTAACACAGCGCCCTGCGCGCTGCGTTCACTGAGCCTGATCAGGCCATCAAAAGAACCGTCGTAATAGGTGGCCAGCCCCGACCCACTTTCACGCAGCGCCCAGTCCAGCAAGGGATCGTGGCTGCCTGCTATGATCGGGGGCAGGGGCGGTTCTGCGACCTGAGGGCCGGATCGCGACGCGTTGAGCCAGGCAATGATCTCGGCCCGCGGAAATAACAGCTTGCCCATGGCGCGCACACACGGCACCTCGCCTGACGAGGCAAGGTCATAAGCCTTCCGCTCGCCAATGCGCAGCAGATCGGCCAGTTCACGGGTGGTCAGATATTGCGCCATTCAGTCGAGGCGCACGGCGATGCCGGACGTAGTGTCAGCGGTGCTGAACCCGATCTGTTCCAGCACAAACGGGGCTGCGCCTGCAATAACGACCATCGTGGCGACGGCGGCAAGAAAGGCTTTCATGGGCTCCTCCGGTTCAGTTCCGGTCAGTTGTTGCGCGACGCAGAAAAGCGATAAGATCCTGGCGATCCTGTGCTTTGGCAATTCGCTGCATCGGCATTTTCGACCCCGGAATGTAGTGGTCTGGCCCCTCGTCGAAAAGGGCATTTATTGTCTCGTCATTCCAAATGATATCAGAGCCTTGCAATGTATCCGAGTACAAATATCCACGAACCGTGCCGGCCTGACGTCCAAATACACCGTGCAGGGTTGGGCCTGCACGTCGCGCGTTATCGGATGACAGGCTGTGACAGATCGAACATTTGCGCGCAAACTGGCGTTCCCCGTTGTCCATCTCATCAGGATTTTTCAGGAAACTCGGTTCTGTCGAGGCCATCTGGTGTTGGTCGGACAGAGCGTCCACAGGCCAGCTGTACATCGCCTCGTCAAGTCCGCCCGCATGGATGTTTTTACCGTCTTTGGAAAATGCCAAAGCCCAGACCGGACCGCGCAACGTGGCGCGAAAATCCTGTGCAATGCGCCAATCGACGGTGTCGATGACCATAATATACCCTTCGCCATCGCCTACGGCCAAAAGTTTCCGATCCGGGCTGAGCGCAAGGGCAAGGATCGGGCGGCGGTCCAGAGTGAAATCGCGCTCTTCACCGTTGGAAAGGTCAAGGATACGTGTGACACCGTCTACCGCACCATAAGCGAGCCAGTTGTCCTGTGCATTCAGCGCCAGTTCATTGATGCCGAACCCGTGCTCGACCAGACGCCTTGTTTCTTGCCCGCTGGACACATCCCATAAGCGCAAAGCGCCGTCGACGCCCGCCGAAAAAAGCTGCGTGCCGTCAGGTGAGAATGCGACCGCGTTTACGCCACTGCCGGTCGGTCCAAGCCGCGCGGGTTCTGTGCCATCGACAGGCCACAGGCCGATTGTTCCATCCCAGCTGGCCGTGGCAATAAGGGTTTCTGACGCGGCAAGGCCAACAATCTTCCCCTTGTGTCGGCCAATGATTTCACCGCTTGGCCATTTGCGCAGGGTGAAATCGTCTCCGGCAGAAAAGAAAGCGGAGCCGTTGAACGCGACTGCGTTCACGGCGGCCTCGTGCCCTTCGAACCAATTTGGCGTTTGCCCGGTCCAAAGACCCACAGAGTTATCGAAACTGGCTGTTGCGATGCGACCGTCTGGCGCGGTGGCGATGCCCATGATGGGGCCGCCATGCCCTTTCAGCGTGAAGAATTCTGCCACGGCGGGCAGGGGCACTAGCGCCAGCGCCAGAACCAGCCCACGCATCTATTCAGCGGGTGAGGCGGCTGCTTTGCCAGCCTCTTTTTCCTGCACCTCTTCCAGCCAGAGCGAGTGATGCTCGCGCGCCCATTGTTCTTCGACCTCTCCGGTTCCCATGGCGTCAAACGCGCCCTCCATCCCGACCGAGCCGAGATAGATATGCGCGACGATGATCGCGATGAACACATAGGCAATCATGACATGCCAGACTTGGGCGAATTGCATCTCTTCCTGCGGTGACATCTGCACCGGCAAGGTCAGACCCAGCGCCTGCGGAATACCCGTGGCGTTTGCGACCGAGAAGGTCTTGGCGAACAGGGGCATCTCGAACGGGAACAGCAGTGACAAGCCGGACAGGCTGATCGACACGCCCAGCAGGATGCAGGCCCAGAAGATGATCTTTTGCCCCGCATTAAATTTCCGGGCGGGCGGGTGGTTGCCCTTGGTGAACAGGCCCCCGCCAGCGGCCAGCCATTTCAGGTCAGTGCGGTTGGGGATGTTATGAGCAATCCAGTTCACCGTGACGATGATCAGACCCAGCATGAAAGCCCAGGCCAGATTATTATGCAGCCACTTGCAGCCCTGTGCGATGGTGGCGAAACCTTCCTTGCCGAAGATCGGGATCAGGAAGTCGCGACCATAGAGCGTAAGCAAACCAGTAATGCCGAGGATCAGGAACGATCCAGCAAACAGCCAATGGCCAAAACGTTCAATCCCGTTGAAACGGGTGACCGTTCGGCCTGTTTTCTCTCCATCGATGCGGATTTTCCCACGGATCAGGAAGAACAGCAGAATGATGCCCAGCATCCCGGCGATGATGTAAGTGCCATATTCGCGCAGCGGTCCGCTGCGGAAGTTCAGCCACCACATGCCGCCATCCTGTATCAACACGCTTGCAGCGGGGCCGTTTGACGATACGGTCACATTGGCCGAGCCATAGCGCAACGCACGATATACATCACTGTCCGACGCGACACCACGGGTGCCAAGCTGACCCATCAGACCCTCGACATTGCTCTGGCCGGTATTGCCGGAGCGATATCCGTTATCCACCTGCTCACCACGTTGCCGGGCGAGAATATCTTCAAGGGTCGTCGCTCCGCCGGTTCCCGCCCTTTCAGGCGTGGCGTTGCTGTCATCGGTCGTTTGGGCGGCTGCCGAAAAGGTCAGTCCAAGGGTGAACAGAAAAGCGATGAGAAAGCGGAGCATCTGAACCTCGGTCAAATTCCAAGATCGGACAACCCGCGCCGAGCGGGTTGTCCATTGCTTTGTGCAGACAGCGGCTTAGCCGTCTTTCTGGTCGTAGGCAGTACCCCAACCCCAGGCGCCCGAGCCGAAACCGCGCGCCACGACGCGTTCACGGTAAACAGCCGACACCACGTCGCCGTCACCGGCAAGCAGGGCCTTGGTGGAGCACATTTCGGCGCAGATGGGCAGTTTGCCCTCGGCGATCCGGTTGCGACCATATTTGGCGAACTCTGCGGTCGAGTGGTTTTCTTCGGGACCACCGGCGCAGAAGGTGCATTTGTCCATCTTGCCGCGTGAACCGAAATTGCCTGCCTGCGGGTATTGCGGCGCGCCAAACGGGCATGCGTAAAAGCAATAACCGCAACCGATGCACAGGTCCTTGGAGTGCAGGACAACACCTTCTTCGTTCTGGTAGAAGCAGTCGACCGGGCACACCGCCATGCAGGGCGCATCCGAACAATGCATACAGGCCACCGAGATCGAGCGTTCGCCCGGATTGCCGTCATTGATCGTCACCACCCTGCGGCGGTTGATACCCCAGGGTACCTCATGCTCGTTCTTGCACGCGGTTACGCAGGCGTTGCATTCGATGCAGCGTTCAGCGTCGCAGAGAAACTTTGCTCTAGCCATTAATCGTCCTCCTTACGCTGCCGAGATCTTGCAGAGAGTACACTTGGTCTCCTGCATCTGGGTCACTGAATCATAGCCATAAGTCTGGGCGGTGTTGGAACTTTCGCCCAGAACATAGGGGTCAGCACCGGCGGGGTATTTGTGCCGCAAGTCCTCGCCCTGGAAATGGCCGCCAAAGTGGAAAGGCATGAAGGCGACACCGGCACCGACCCGATTGGTCAGCATCGCCATCACCTTGACCTTACCGCCTTCCGGACCTTCGACCCAGACCTGTTGCCCGTCCCGAATGCCAAGGTTGTTGGCATCGCGCGGATTGATCTCGACGAACATGTCCTGCTGAAGTTCAGCAAGCCATGGGTTAGACCGGCTTTCCTCGCCGCCGCCTTCATATTCAACCAGACGACCTGACGTCAGGATTATCGGGTAATCCTTTGAAAAGTCGTTCTTTTGGATCGAAGCATAAAGGGTGGGCAGGCGATAGGCGTGCCGGTCTTCGTAGGTTGGATAGTCCACCACCAGATCACGCCGGTTCGTATAAAGCGGCTCGCGATGCAGTGGGATCGGATCCGGGAAGGTCCAGACGACCGCGCGGGCCTTGGCGTTCCCGAAGGGCGCACAGCCATGCTTGATCGCCACCCGCTGGATACCGCCCGAAAGGTCGGTTTTCCAGTTGGTCTCGGGGCCTGCAACGGCATCGATTGCAGCGCGTTCTTCAGCCGTCAGGTCACCGTCCCAGCCAAGGTCCATCAGCATCTGCATCGTGAATTCAGGGTATCCGTCCTGAATTTCTGATCCAACGCTATAGACCCCTTCGGCCAGCAGGTTGTCGCCATCGCGTTCCACTCCGAACCTGGCGCGGAAGGTCAGGCCGCCTTCGGCCACCGGTTTGGACATGTCATAGAGGTTCGGAGTCCCCGTATGACCCATCTCAGCGGTTCCCCAGCACGGCCAGGGCAGACCATAATATTCGCCGTCGTTTGGTCCACCAATGGCTTGCAGCGTGGTTCGGTCGAACGTGTGCTGATTGGCCATATGGCTTTTCAAGCGCTCCGGCGACTGCCCGGTATATCCAATGGTCCAGAGGCCTGAGTTGAATTCACGCGTGATGCTTTCAACATTCGGGGTCTCGGGGTCTTCCATCTCGATATTGCGGAACAGGCGATCCGCCCAACCGAACTTATTGGCGAACTTGGCCATGATGACCTCGTCCGGCAGGCTTTCGAACAGCGGATCAACCACCTTGTCACGCCACTGCAACGAGCGGTTTGACGCGGTGACCGAGCCACGGGTTTCGAACTGCGTACAGGCGGGCAAAAGGTAGACGCCATCGGTGCGGTCATGCAGAACGGCCGAGACAGTGGGATACGGGTCAATCACGACCAGCATGTCCAGCTTTTCCATTGCCGTTTTCATTTCCGGACCCCGTGTTTGCGAGTTCGGCGCGTGACCCCACAGAACCATGGCACGGACATTGTTGTCCTGATCCATGTTCGCAGGATCTTCCAGAACACCGTCGATCCAGCGAGAGACCGGGATACCGCTTTCATTCATCAGCGGTTTGTCCTTGCCGTCTTTGCCCTTGATCGTGGCGAACTGGCCCTTCAGCCAATCCAGGTCTTCACCCCAGACGCGGCTCCAGTGACCCCATGCGCCCGCAGACAGGCCGTAATAGCCGGGCAGGGTGTGGGACAACACACCAAGGTCTGTCGCGCCCTGCACGTTGTCGTGGCCGCGGAAGATATTGGTGCCACCACCCGAGGTACCCATGTTGCCCAGCGCAAGCTGAAGCACGCAATAGGCGCGGGTGTTGTTGTTGCCGTTGGTGTGCTGCGTGCCGCCCATGCACCAGATGACCGTGCCGGGGCGGTTGTTGGCCATTGTTCGGGCAACACGTTTCAGTTGCGAGCCAGGCACGCCAGTGACGCGTTCTGTTTCTTCAGGCGTCCATTTGGCCACCTCATCCTGAATCTGGTCCATACCCCAGACACGGGTGCGGATGAACTCTTTATCCTCCCAACCGTTGTCGAAGATGTGCCACAGGATACCCCAGATCAGCGCAACGTCTGTACCCGGGCGGAAACGGACATATTCATCCGCATGGGCCGCGGTGCGCGTAAATCGCGGGTCGCAGACGATCAGCGGTGCGTTGTTCTGCTCTTTCGCGCGCAGAACGTGCAGCAGAGAGACAGGGTGCGCCTCGGCCGGGTTGCCGCCGATGATGAAGATGGCGCGCGAGTTGTGGATGTCGTTATACGAATTGGTCATGGCGCCGTAGCCCCATGTATTCGCAACACCCGCAACAGTGGTCGAGTGACAGATACGGGCCTGATGATCCACGTTGTTCGTGCCCCAGTAGGCAGCGAATTTGCGGAACAGATAGGCCTGTTCGTTATTGTGTTTTGCTGAGCCCAGCCAATACACGCTGTCGGGCCCGGATTCTTCGCGGATCGACATCATGCCGTCGCCGATCTCGTTGATCGCCTCTTCCCAGCTGATGCGCTTCCACTCGCCGCCTTCCTTCTTCATCGGATATTTCAGGCGGCGCTCGCCATGGGCGTGCTCGCGAACCGAAGCCCCCTTGGCACAATGTGCACCCAGGTTGAACGGGCTGTCCCAGCCGGGTTCCTGCCCGACCCAGACACCGTTCTGTACTTCGGCAACGACGGTACAGCCGACCGAACAGTGGGTGCATACGGATTTGATGTTTTCGACGGCCTGATTGGCCGCTGTCTGGGCACTGGCTGGCGTCACGGTTCCACCTGTGGCGCTGATCGCGGCAAGGCCGCCGATCGTCAGGCCCGAGCCACGCAGGAATGCGCGGCGATCGACGGTTTTCTCGCCGACCTGGGACAGGATACTTGTCCGCTGGGGGCGTCTCGCAACCCCGTTGGTCTTTTTCCTAAGCATGTCTTTCCTCCCTTGCGCGCCGTGTCAGCCACGGCTGGCTTGGTACTGCTGAAACCGACGTCAGGGCCAATCGCAACCGTCTGCCGGGTGTGAAAGCGTCCGGTCCTAGAACCGGGTGCTCTCGATGTAGGCGCGTGTATGCGCAGTATCCTGAATGCGGGTTTCGTCGGTCGGCAGCGCGGCGGCTTCGGCCTTCCCGGTCAGGCTGGCGGCGGCAACGGCAGCAGGTGCTGCGGTTCCGGCCAGTTTGAGGAAGTCACGGCGGGTGGCGCCTTCTTCCTTGGTCTTGCTCATGGGAACCTCCTTTCCCAATTGCAGTGTAACGCCCGTTTGGGCGCTGGCGAATGACAGCGGTTCACGCTGTCGTCATCCGGAACGCTTCGCGCTCGATCTCCATGAACACCCGACCGGCAGTGCCGACGGATGCATAAAGAACCGAGTTCTCGGCTGCTTCCAAATCCGAATAGAAATGCGTGGCCCACGGGCCGATATGCTTGCTCCAGAATGCCTTTTGGTCATCCAGGGATGCCGGGCTGCCAAAACGCCCGACGATCATTCCGGCCATCATCTCCATCAATGAGGCGATGTTATCTTCGGGCTCGAATACGTTCTGGGCACGTGTGATCCCGCGAACCGCCATGTCATTGCGCAGCTGAGCCAAGGGTTTCTCGTTCAGGAAGCCCGTCAGGTAGAAACTGGCGTAAGGCAGCAACTCACCCCGGCCCAATCCGATGAACAACGCATTGAATTCCCGTTCGGCAGCGGCTGGCTTGGTCACCTTGGCAACCCGCGCCATGGATTGAATGGCCTTGCCAAGATTCGTGTCATCTCCGACCAGACCAGCCATTTGGTTCAGCAACATCTGGTCTGGAGGACCTGCCAGTAACAGACCCAGAAAGTTATAGAAATCCGCGCGCAGGCGATCCTCGGCTGAAACATCCAGAGTGTGCGCGTCACTTGCGGTCATTCGGTCATCCTTCAAATTCAAATGTCATTCGACGTGGCGACGGGGAACGTTCGAGTTCTTCGGGCTCTTCTACCTGAACCACTGAAACCGGATCTGGGGCAGGGTCGGGGTCAACTGATACGACCTCTGGTTCTGTGAGCGTCTCAGCTTCGATTTCGTCTACTTCTGATTCTTGCGCGCCGGCGGCCAGTGCTTCGACATGCGCCAGCATGCCTTTTCCAACCTGATAGGCGGTTTGGATGTTTTCGATCACGCAGGCGGCATCGGTGTAGTCCTCGCCGTAATCAACCAGCCCGTCGACATTGGCCAGAACAGGGTTCAGCCGCCACAACCGCCGCAGGGCGCGGCGCCGCAGGCGATCAGGCACTGCCTTGGACATAAAGCCCGAAACATCATCGCCGGGTCCGAGGGTATCGGGATCGGGAAGGTTGAATTCAGCCAAAATCTCAGCGTCACTCTTTTCTTCAAGTTCGGCGTGATGGGCTGCGATCACCTGTTCTTCAAGGGCCAGCGCCTCGGCTTCAGCTTCGGCTTGAACGGCAGCCTTTCGGCGCGACCAGAAATCACGCCGCTCTGTCATTGCAGCACCCGTCTCGGGGCGCGGAAAACATCCGATGCCTGCCGGATACGCGCGTCGCCCTTACCATCCTCCACCAAATCGGTTCGCTTTCTGTCGCGACGGCGCTTGACGAACACTTCGTGCTGGTGATGTTTCAGGGTGAAATCCCGTACCCAGGCGATCAACCCTTCGGTCATTGGGATTTTCTCGACAATCTCTTCGCCGGTGTCCGCGTAATCCTGTCCCTGGAACGGAGAAGCGGTGATCAGAACTGCATTCAGGGGCGTGTCGCCCTTCAGCTCATTCCGCAGTACAAGATAGATCGAGGGCTGCCCGTCCGACAGGTTGACCAGGTAGGCTTCGGTCTCGTCCGCCCAGAGGGTCAGGGGAAGGGTGGCAGCGTGGTATTCGACAGCCTCGCCTTCGCGGCGCAGTTCCTGCCAATCGGCTGGCCCTGCACCGGGCAACACGGCGACCGCGCGCCAGTTCCAGCGGGCCCAACGTGTGACCCCGGGTGTTTTGCGCACAATGACGCCAACCGGCATGTCGATCTGGCTTGCGGCCTTGGCCACTGGATCCTCCCCGAAAGGCTCTCCCCTGCCTTTCCATGTCCACTATGGTACACAAAATAGCCACGTGCCAAGCCTGCGCTTTAATACTTTGGTCGTAATCCCGGTAGCGTCTTCGTGATCAAAGCCTGAGAAGGCTTTTGTTTTATGGGATTTTGCCGCGAAACTCTGCCGGGCGCGCTGTGCACTTCGCAGGGTTGAAGTTGCCTCATCGGGAATGCAGCCTAAAGTGCAAAGGATCGGGACTGCTTCCCGAGGGAGGGGACATGGGCACGAAACTTTTGCTCTGCGATTGCGCGGGAACTCAGGCGCTGGATCCGGACAGGATCGAAAGCGCCTGCGGGATTACCTGTTCAAAGGTGCATACCGCGCTTTGCACAAAAGAACTGCAATCTGCTGCATCCTTGATGCAAGAGGGCGATACCGTCATCGCCTGTCTGCAGGAACAAGAGGTGTTCCGGTCGCTTGCCGAAGATATGAATGTCGAAATTCCCGGCTTTGTCGACCTGCGGGATCGCGCCGGTTGGTCCGATCAGGGCGCGGATGCGACGGCCAAAATGGCTGCCTTAGCTGCCGAAGCGTTCCTGCCGCAACCGGTGACGCCCAGCGTTGATGTTATCAGCGAAGGCACGTGTTTTATCATTGGTCCTGGTACCGTTGCCTTTGGACTGGCGGAAAGGTTGGCCCGAACACTGGCGGTAACCGTTCTGGTCACGGATCAGGCTGAGCCAGACTCTCGGGCCTTCGATGTCATTCGGGGACAATTGCGGTCTGTTTCGGGTGCTCTGGGTGGGTTTTCCTTGCGTCTGGACAATGTGCAGCAAGTGGTTCCCGCAGGCAGAGGTGCTTTCAATTGGACGGAACCAAGAGATGGGGCGCAATCGGCCTGCGATATCATTGTTGACCTGACGGGGGGCACGCCCTTTGTGCAGGCTCCGGCCAAGCGCGAAGGGTATTTGCGGGCTGATCCCAAGGATGCGGTTTCTGTAGAACGTCTGGCTTTTGACGCCGCCCAACTGGTCGGAACATTCGAAAAACCTCTGTACGTGCGACTGGAGGAAACACTTTGCGCCCATTCGCGGGCGGAACAGGTCGGATGCTCAAACTGTCTGGATATCTGCCCAACCGGTGCAATCACACCCTCGGGCGAGCATGTGGCGATTGATCCGATGGTCTGCGCCGGGTGTGGCGAATGCGCGGCGGTCTGCCCGTCATCGGCGATAACCTATGAAGATCCACCTGTTTCGGCCTTGCTGTCACGGATGCATATTCTGGCACGCACGTACCGAAGGGCAGGCGGTATCGCACCCCGGTTGCTTGTGCACGACGCCTACGGGGCCGAAATGATAAGGCTTACAGCAAGGTTCGGCCGGGGATTGCCTGCGGATGTTATCCCGCTGGAATTGAAAGTGATATCCGGGTTCGGCCATTCGGAAATGCTGGCCGCGCTGGCACATGGATTTGCGCGTGTGGATGTGTTGCTGGCCCCGAAGACCGAACGGGATGCGCTGGATCGCGAAATTGAACTGGCACGTGCCATAACCAGTTCGGATGCGATCGGGCTGATCGAGGAGGTGGACCCTGATGCGATGGCAGACTTGCTGTATGCGCAAAATGTCCCCGAACCGTTGGCAAATCCGGTCTTGCCACTTGGCAACCGCCGACAAATCGCGCGGCTGGCAGCACAGGCCCTGAACCCGCAGGCCAAAGCCCCGCTGCCATTGCCTGAAGGTGCGCCTTACGGTGCCGTTGCTGTGAATACAGACAGTTGCACGCTCTGTCTTAGTTGCGTGTCGCTGTGCCCGTCCGGAGCTTTGATGGATAACCCTGACAAGCCCCAGTT
Organism: Ruegeria sp. O5; assembly: GCF_056535105.1. Taxonomy (NCBI): domain Bacteria; kingdom Pseudomonadati; phylum Pseudomonadota; class Alphaproteobacteria; order Rhodobacterales; family Roseobacteraceae; genus Ruegeria; species Ruegeria sp. O5. Next base: position 58,861 of record NZ_JBQERN010000001.1, read on the forward strand.
GAACTTTCAGCAGGATGCGTGCCTGCAATGCGGAATGTGCAAGACGATCTGCCCCGAAGACGCGATCACCTTGGTGCCGCAACTGGATCTGAGCGACGCTGCCCTGTCTCAGCAGGTCCTGAACGAGGAGGAACCGTTTGCCTGCATCGAATGCGGGGCTCTGTTCGGGGTGAAATCAACCGTTGAACGGATCATGGAAAAGCTTTCGGGCACGCACCCGATGTTTGCCACATCGGATCAGGCACGGATGATCCAGATGTGCGACAATTGCCGGGTGAATGCTCATTTCCAGCAGCAGGACAATCCGTTCCAGTCAAAACCCAAGCCTCGGGTCGTTACCACCGAGGATTACTATTCGGATAGAAAGGATCACTGAAGCTTTAGCGGCGCGCCCAGATCAGCGGCGTCTATGCGCGAAACAAACGCCAGGATGGCTTCAAGATCGTCCAACGTCATCTTGACCGGGTGAATTGGGGATGGGCGCTCGGGATCAAAGGGCGGTGTCAACCCGTCGATCTGCGTGAATGCGGGGTGGGGATTGAGGGCAAAGAACGCTTCGAACCGTTCCGACCAATCCGGCATCGCGCGCAGGACGGCGAAAGAGGGGGTCGAGCCAAGCCCGTTCATCCGATTGCGGGGGCCAATCACATGACATCGACCACAATGGGTCATCGACAGTTCTTCGCCCAACACGGTGTTGCCGTCCAAGGTATCGTCCGACTGGGTGACCTTGGGATCAAAGCTGGCGCTGAACGGTTCACCAACCACAGGAGGAAAGCTTTCGACAGTGCGCTTGCCGATCTCTGATTGCAGCCAGTCGCGAAACCGGATTTGACGATCATCGCCTTCGATCCGCAGGTGATAAACCACGCCACCACGGGCAAAGACAGGATCGCCGGGTGGTTCGGTTACCAGCACCATGGCACCGGCATCATCTGCGACAACGCGTATCCCGGTCTTGAGAGAGAAGCGAGGAAGGATATGTTGCAACAGACCGGAGTCGTTAACCTCTGCCGGAGCCGCAAGGCCAATCGCCTCCTGCGACAAGGAGGGGGTGGCGGTGAGCGTCAGGCTCAGGCACAACAAGACAAGGCGCATGGTTTAGCCTAACTATGAAGGCTGTTACGCGTCAAATGAACAGAAAGAGACGGAGACACATGCAATGAGCGGCGACCAATACATGTCGACACGCACGCCCCTGTCGGCGGGGCATACCAAGGAGAGAACAGCATGAGTGTTCGTGACGCGGTTCTGGCGAACCTGAAAAAGATCACCGATCCGGTTTCAGGTCAGGACATTGTCAGTGCGGGCATCGTGCGTGCGCTGAATGTCGAGGGCGATACGGTTCGCTTTGTCCTTGAGATCGACCCGAAGCATGCCGAAAAGATGGAACCTGTGCGCGCAACAGCTGAAAAGGCCGCACAGATGGTTGAGGGCGTCGTAAATGTATCGGCCCTGATGACTGCTCATTCCGACAAGGCGCCGCCGGATCTGAAGCCGAAACCCAAGCCCTCGCAAACTGGACCGCAGGCCGTTCCCGGTGTCTACCGGATCATCGCGGTTGCGTCTGGCAAAGGGGGTGTGGGCAAATCCACCGTGTCGGCCAATCTGGCCTGTGCGCTGGCCGCAGAAGGGCGGCGCGTGGGATTGCTGGACGCGGATGTTTATGGGCCGTCGCAGCCTCGGATGTTGGGTGTCTCGGGCCGTCCGGCCAGCCCCGATGGCAAGACTATCCTGCCGCTGCGCAACCACGGCGTCACCATGATGTCGATGGGGTTGATGACCAATGAAGGGCAGGCCGTTGTCTGGCGCGGGCCGATGCTGATGGGGGCGCTGCAACAGATGATGAGCCAGGTGCAATGGGGTGCCCTGGACGTGCTGATCGTCGACCTGCCGCCCGGTACCGGCGACGTGCAACTGACGCTGAGCCAGAAATTCAAGGTGGACGGCGCTATTGTCGTCTCGACGCCGCAGGACGTGGCGCTGATTGATGCCCGCAAGGGAATCGATATGTTCAATCAGCTCAAGACGCCTATCGTTGGGATGATCGAAAACATGTCCACGCATATCTGTTCGAACTGTGGGCATGAAGAACACGTCTTTGGTCATGGTGGTGTCAAGTCCGAGGCCGAGGCGATGGGCGTGCCGCTGCTGGGTGAAATCCCGTTGCATCTGGACATTCGTATCGCCGCAGACGGGGGTGCGCCTATTGTGGTCAGCAAACCAGACAGCCCTCAGGCTGAGGCTTTCCGCAAGATCGCCCGCGACATGATCGCCAAAGGCACCGCATGAGCCAACCGGTCTTTCCCCCTTTGTTGACGGGTCACCCGGTTCAGGGTGGGGAAGACCCGTTTGAACGCGCCCAGGCTATGGCGGCTTTGGGCTGCGATGCGGGGGCGGTTGTTTATAACATTCAGGCCGATTACCTGCGTGTCGCGATCGTTTTCGCGCCCGAGGTGCCGCTTCGGGACGCGATGGCGATGCTGCCGCTTTGTGCCGTTGGGTTTCAGAATGCGCTGGGCGCTCTGGCCCCACCCGAAGTGGCGGTGCATCTGGGGTGGGACGGTCTGATTTGCGTGAATGGTGCGAAATGCGGTGTGTTCCGCGTTTCGGCCTCCGGGGGAAACGCGGAAGAAGAACCGGATTGGCTGATTGTCGGCTGGGAGCTCGCATTGATGCAAACCAGCAGCGCGCCCGGCGAAACGCCGGATGTCACAGCCCTTTACGATGAAGGTTGTGCCGAGGTTTCGGCCACGCAACTGGTCGAAAGCTGGTCACGCCATATGCTGACCTGGCTCAACCGCTGGCAGGAGGATGGCAACGCGCCCCTGCATGCCGAATGGATGGGCCTGCTGCGTGGCGTAGGTGAGCCACTGGTTGATGGCGGTGTATTTCTTGGCACGGATGAGCGGTTTGGAATGCTGATCCGCGACGGGGTCAACACCCGTCTTCGCCCGCTGACGGAACTATTGGAGAACGGACGATGAAACTGGCCCGCGCGATCCATTTCGATGAAAGCGACATGAACGTGTTCCATTCTCCGGCACGTACCGGCGAATGGTGTGTTTCGGGCGGGTTTGAGTTTTCGAACTGGAGCGGCGCGGATCTGGAAGGTAAGGCGCGTCAGGCTTTTGCGAATGGCTGGCTGGGGCTGGAAACCTTTGGCCGGGTGACATTTGTGGCGGTAACTCAGATCGAAGCGGCTGAAAGGGATCAGATCACCCGCAATCTGGCAGAGCATTTCGTGCAGTATTACGGAGCGCCCTCGGTCGAAGCGGCGTTGAGCGTGGCACAGAGCGAAATCGATCACATGTCAGAGCTGTGTGAAGACCATGCCACCAACACGCTGCTGACCGTCGCCAGAGAATTGTCTGAGACAGGAGTGCACGAAGCCTTTCGTGTGATCACTCCGCAAGACGCACAGCTAGAGGTTCTGGCGGTGCATGGGTCGCTGGACGACTAGAAAGGGTCGACAAACCCGCCGAACTGACCGCGCTTGAAGATCAGACCCTTGCCGGTGCGGTACATGACCTGATCCACATGACCCACAATGATGAGATGATCTCCGGCCTCGTGCCGGGCATGCAACCGGCAGTCAAACCGTGCCAGACAATTGGCCAGCTGCGGGCGATCAGCCTCGTCCGTCGTCCACTCGGCATGGGTGAAATCCACACCGTCGCGGGCAAATCTTAGCGCCTGATCCTGTTGATCCTGAGCCATGACGTGGATCGAGTAATGGGTGCAGGTGCTGAAAGTGTCGAAGCGGTTTGACTCTCTGGCCAGGCACCACAACACCAGCGGCGGATTCAGGGACACTGACGCGAACGAGTTTACGGTGATTGCACGTGGGCCGTCTTCGGTTTGCGCAGTGATCACGGTGACGCCTGTTCCGAAACATCCCAGCGCCTCACGAAAGGCGTGGCTTTGATCCGGGGTCGGTGTGAAAATCTTTTCCGTCATATCGCGCGCGTGTTCCTTGGCCGCGCATCAGGTGCCATGCGTGGCCCGGATTGTCCACGAAAAGCTGAACGGCGTTTGCAAATTTCGGTGTTAATTCAGGTCTTCCAGAAGACGTCCGTGTTTGCGGGTCTGGACGATAACTTCGCCAAAGGTGTTCAGCCCGCGCGCCTGCAGAATGGGCAGCATCTTGACCAGCGCCTCGGCCGTTGCCACCGCGTCGCCCAATGCCGTATGGCGCAGCGCCTCGGGGATAGTGATGTCCAGCCGTTCGCACACTGCATCCAGTGTATGTGTATCGCTTGCGCCGAACAAAACAGCCGACAGCAGCACAGTGTCGAGTATCGGATGATCCCATTCGACTTCCATACGCTTGGCATGGCGGCGCAGGAACGCCATGTCGAACGGGGCGTTATGGGCTACGATCACCGCATCGCGTGAGAATTGGTGAAACACACGCCCGGCTTTGACGATATCCGGCGCGCCCTGAACCATGCGATCACTGATCTTGTGCACGCGGGTCGAGGCAGCAGGGATCGGAATGCCCGGATCAACAAGCATGTCCAGATGCTCGCCCGCAACGATCTTGCCTTTCACAACGCGGACCGCGCCGATTTGAACGATCTCATCCTTGTGCGGCAGCAAACCGGTTGTTTCCGTGTCAAAGACCACAAAACACAAATCCACCAAAGAGCGGTTTTCGAACGCACCGTCACCCGGCGTGTCCAGCAACTCGAAATCATAGACCAGTGGGCGTGCCTCATCTGGCGACATACGGGCAACGCTGTCTTCGAACACCAGCATGTAACCGGGTGCGTCCCCCAGTGGCTTCATTCGGGCCGAATAGGTTTGTCGGCCGTCCACGCTGGTCAGGGTGCAGAAAACATCCTTACCTGATTTGCACAACTTTCCATACGCGTCCGTCAGCCCCGTCGATTCGATGTATTCGAAGAGCGAGGCGTTCAGGCGGGGATGCGCGATCTGGGCCAGCACCTCGGCTGCCTGACCATCATACAAAACGATCTGGTGTTTCGGACTGGCCAGCAACATGGCGACCGGGATTTCGGTCAGAAGGGCAGTAAGGCGCTGTTTTTCCGCCGCCAGATGAGCGGTTTCGGCGGCCACCGCCTCGGCTGTGTGCATGGCATTTGCGGCAAGTTGCTCGGCCAGGCCAGCCGCTGCTGGGGCCAGATCGCCCAGGTATCGCGCGGCTTGCATGTCCAGATCGGTGCTGACACCGGCATGAGCGCGGGCCCGCAGTTGTGCTGAAAGCCGTTCGATCGGTTTGGCGACATTGTCGTCAAACAACAGCCAGATACCGGCGATCAAAGCCAGTAATCCAAACCCGATCAGAACCTCGGCAAAGATGAAGTCATCAAACAGGTCAGGTTGCGCTGCCCGGGCATAGGTGATCCACAGGGCGGCGGAACTGATTGATATCCCGCCGAGCGCGAGCAGACAGAAAAACAGAAATATCCTGAACCTCAGGCTTAACCCTGTGAGCATGGTCAAACCCCGCAGGTGGCGTCGATGATGGGGTCGGCAGGCCCGGCAGATATCCAGTCTGCATTCAGCAGACGTCCGTCATCGGAAAACTCAGCACCGTCCGCAAGATTGGCGCGACGATTCTCGGCACAGTTTACGGCTACGGGCAGTTTTGAAACCGGGGCCCAGCGGCCGAAGAAGTAAAGATCGACAAGCCGCTGGTCGGGCACGTTTTCGTTTGTGCGCACCGACACGGTGTCGATGGCGGCAAAGCGGTCGACGAAGGGCATGGCGTAGGTCCACGGGCGGTAGAGGGCGCGGCTTTCAACCTCTTGTACGATTGCCATTTCCTCGGGAAGCTGTTCGCGCGTGCGGTCATACCAGGAATACTCGCTGGAAATTGTCACAGCGATCATCCCCAAACCCGCCGCGACCGGAGTAACCCATTTGGGCAACCGCCCTCCGGTCAGCTTGTTCAGCACAAGTACGATGCCCGCAAACGCGAAGCCCGCAAAAACAGTGCCGATCAATTCCAGAAACATCGTGTCACTCCGTTCTTCAGATACGTGTCAGCCCAGCATTCCCTTGCCGTGGCCGACCGCCGATTGCATCGTTTTTACCACAACGAAGGCGTCACGAAGATGACTTCGCTCAAAGTCCGAAAGATCGGAAGGTGGCAGATAATTGTCTGGTTTCTTGCCTGATTTGACCAGTTGGACCTGATGTTCCAGCCGGGTTTCGGCGATCAGATCATAGGCGTCCAGTAAATCGCGTGCACCCGACGCGCTGAGAACGCTATTGGCCTCAGCCGCTTTAAGGCGGGCGCGGGTATTGGCCTCGGGCAGTTCGCCTTGCAAGGCGTAGATCCGCGCCAGATCCACGACCGGAACAACACCATTGTGTTTCAGATCCAGCGTATTGCGGTGTTCGCCCGACCGGATGGTTGCAAACCCACGCAGCAACCCCAGCGGCGGGGTGTGTTTCAACGAGTTCGAGATCATATGTGCGACGAAGATCGAATTGGACCTGGCCGCCGCCAATGTGTCGGCCTGCAGGTCGGCGAACAGGTCGAACGCGCCGCCAATCGGACGCAAGTCAAACATGACCGAGGCCAGCATCTGCGCTTCGGGGTTCGGTTTGGCGATCCATCCCTTGAAATAGTCGCGCCAGACACGCACCGGCTGACACCAGCGCGGATTGGTCGCCATCATGTCGCCGGGGCAATAGAAATAGCCACAGGTATCCAGCCCATCCGACACAAACTTGGCCAGCTTTGCAAAGTACTCCATATCCGCATCGGTCACGCCGTCATCCAACATCAGGCAGTTGTCCTGATCCGACACGCCTGTCTGCTCCTGCCGCCCTTGCGAGCCGCAGGCCAGCCACAGATACGGCACAGGGGGCGGGCCCAGTTTCTGTTCGGCAAGGGCCAGAAGGCGCCGGGTAACCGTGTCAGCAATATCGGTGATTAGGCGCGTGACGATTTCGTGCCGGTTCCCGCCTGCAACCAGTTGCACCAGCAGCTGTGGGATTTCCGCCGTTACCCGCGCCATATCTTCGGCGGTATTTGCCTGCGCGATGCGTCGCACCAGTTCGGCCGAGTTCACAGCCTGGTAATGTGTCAGGTCGGTTTGTGTGACAATACCGACCAGCCGACCGCCCTCGGAAATCGGGACGTGGCCGATGCCGCGTTCCATCATGATGTGCAACACGTCTGAACCAATGTCGCCGGGTGACAGGGTGACGGGGTTTGCGGTCATGATTTCGGAAACCGGCGTGGACGGAGGCAGGCCGTCCGCAACGTACTTGCCCGAGATGTCCCGCAGCGTCGCGATGCCCTGCAACGTGTCGCCGTCCGTGATGCACAGCGACGAGATGTGTTTATCGCGCATGATCTGCGCCGCTTTCTGAACTGGCGTATCCGCGGGGCAGGTGGCCGGGTTATGTGCCATCAGAATATCAATGGAACTGGTCGCAAGGCTTTGCGGGCCACTTCTGTCGCCGCGTGTCCGGTCGAAGAACTTGGCGACCACATCGTGACCGTCGATCAACTCGCGCACCAGATCCGGTGGCAAAACAATCAGGACCGACGGAGTGTGCGCACGCGCCTTGGTGGCTGCCTTACCGTCTTTCAGCAGTCCGCGCTCTCCAAAAGAATTGCGCAAACCCAGTTGAGAGACAACGGCACCATTCTCATCGGTGATTTCAACCTGTCCTTCATAGATCACGAACACACCGGGAAGCGCATGACCCAGTTCATAGACCGAGGTGTCTTCCTCGACTTCCCAGACCTCGATCTGTTTTACGATCTGATCCAGTGCATCAGCCGGTAACGCGTCATAGGGATGAACGGATTTCAGAAACCGGGCGATTTCATCGTGGGACAGGGGCATCTGATGTCTCCGATGTTCTGGTGAAAAAATCCCGCCCAGTGGTATGCCGGGCGGGAGTAGTGGATCGAAAGACGCGGTCGAAGGCAAGTGCCAACGACCGCATCATGCTCACTTGTTCTGAGCTGCACCCGCACCACGGGGAATGCGAACGCTTTCGACCAGTTCCTTGATCTCCTGCGGAGTTTCCTTGGTCATGCCAGCCACAACATAGGCGACAGCGAAGTTGACCATGGCACCGACAGCGCCGAACGAGGTCGACTGGATCGGACCCAGCAACGGATCAGCATCGGTGAACGAGTTGGTGTCCGGAATGAACAGCCATCCCTTGTGCAGGAAGATGTAGACCAGTGTAACGACCAGACCTGCCAGCATACCGGCAACAGCACCGGTGTTGTTGATGCGGGTCGAGAAGATCCCCATCATCAGTGCCGGGAAGATCGAGGCTGCCGCCAGACCAAAGGCCAGAGCAACAGTCTGTGCTGCAAAGCCCGGAGGATTCAGACCCAGCCAGGTCGCTACAGCAATCGCCACAGCCATCGCAATCCGTGCCGACAGAAGCTCGCCTTTTTCCGAGATCTGCGGGTTGATTGCGCCCTTGATCAGGTCGTGAGACACGGCCGACGAAATCGCCAGCAGCAGGCCCGCAGCAGTCGACAGAGCAGCCGCAAGACCACCGGCAGCGACCAGACCAATCACCCAACCGGGCAGGTTGGCAATCTCGGGGTTGGCCAGGACCAGGATGTCGCGGTTGAACTTGGTCAGTTCGTTACCGACCCAGCCTTTTTGTTCCGCAATCGCCTGCATCGATTCAGACTTGTCATTGTAGTACTGAATCTTGCCGTCGCCGTTCTTGTCTTCCCAATCCAGCAGACCGGTTTTCTGCCATGTGGCCATCCAGTCGTACCGAGCATCATTGTCGATCTGTTCGACTGTAACGGCACCACCTTCGATGCCACCATTGGGCCACATCATGTCGGTGATATTCAGGCGGGCCATTGCGCCAACAGCCGGAGCGGTCAGATACAGCAGCGCGATGAAAACCAACGCCCAGCCAGCCGACCAGCGTGCATCAGCAACTTTGGGAACGGTGAAGAAGCGCATGATAACGTGCGGCAGACCGGCGGTACCGATCATCAGCGACAGGGTGAACAGCACCATGTTCAGCGTGTTCGAGTGATGGGCCGTGTATTCGTTGAAGCCCAGCTCTGTCACGATGCCGTCCAGCTTGGTCAGCAGCGGTACACCGCTTGCAGTGTCGCCAAACAGACCCAGTGCCGGAATCGGAGTGCCGGTCAGCTGTAGCGAGATAAAGATGGCAGGGATGGTGTAGGCGGTGATCAGCACGCAGTACTGAGCGACCTGTGTATAGGTCACGCCCTTCATCCCTCCGAACACCGCGTAGGCAAACACAACGCCTGCACCGATCAACAGCCCGGTGGTGTTCGACACTTCCAAGAAGCGGCCAAAGGCAACCCCAACACCGGTCATCTGACCGATAACGTAGGTCACCGATGCAACAATCAGACAGATCACCGCAACGATGCGTGCTGTCTGGCTGTAGAAGCGGTCGCCGATGAACTCCGATACGGTGAACTTGCCGAACTTCCGCAGGTAAGGCGCAAGCAGCAGGGCCAACAGCACGTAGCCACCCGTCCATCCCATCAGGAAGGTCGAGTTGTCATAGCCGGTAAAGGCAATCAGGCCCGCCATCGAGATGAACGAGGCCGCAGACATCCAGTCTGCCGCTGTCGCCATACCGTTGGTGACCGGGTGTACGCCGCGACCGGCGGCGTAGAACTCTGATGTGGAACCCGCGCGGGCCCAGATCGCGATGCCGATGTACAGCGCAAAGGATGCGCCGACAAACAGCAGGTTGATGGTAAACTGATCCATTATCCCCGCTCTCCCTTACTCTTCATCCACGCCGTGTTCGGCGTCCAGCTTGTTCATGCGCCAGGCGTAGTTGAAGATCAGCACCAGAAAGACCAGGATCGATCCTTGCTGAGCGAACCAAAAGCCCAGATCAGTACCACCGACGGCGATGCCCGACAGCAGCGGACGCAGCAGGATGCCGAATCCAAATGACACCAGCGCCCAGATCACGAGGCTGATGTAGATGAGGCGCAGGTTGGCCTGCCAATAGCCCTTATCGGCTTCGGCTGCCTGCGCGGAGTTTGTAGATTGATCCGCCATTGCGGGTTCCTCCTTCGCTTCCTCGTTTGGCGGCCCGGTGCCCAACTCCTCCAGTGCGTCGGTCCGCTTCTCGACAATGCCCAACACCGTGTGGTGTCAGGCAAAACTCCACCAGTCCGCCAAAGCGGTCTTTTGAAGTATTCTTTTTAGGATCAAAGCCTTGCGGCTTATCTCCTCCCCTTAACTCATCACGTCGCTGACGATCCCTTCGAGATCGCCCGCGATATCCTCGATCCTGCCCATGGCATTGATGCGTTTCAGAACACCGTGACCGTCGTAATAGGTGATCAGCGGCGCGGTCTGCGCATGATAAGCTGCCAGACGCGAAGCCACGGTTTCAGCGTTGTCATCCGCGCGGCGCTTGAATTCGGTGCTGCCGCACTTGTCGCACTTACCGTCTTCGGCAGGCTTCTTAAACTGGTCGTGGTACCCTTCACCGCAGCCCGCGCAGGTGTAGCGGCCCGAGATGCGGATCACCATTTCGGCATCTTCCACTTCCAGGCTGATTGCTGCGTTGATCTTTTGGTCATTGGACGCAAGCAAACCATCAAGCGCCTCGGCCTGAACCGTTGTGCGTGGGAACCCATCCAGAATGACACCCTTGGCGCAATCTGGTTGCGCCATACGGTCGCGCAGGATCGCAATGACGATCTCGTCACTGACCAGATCACCGGCTTCCATCACGGCTTTGGCGGCTTTGCCTGCGTCGGTGCCTGCGGCAACGGCTTCGCGCAGCAGGTCACCCGTGCTGAGTTGAACAAGTCCGAATTTCTCTTCCAGCATCCGGGCCTGCGTGCCCTTCCCGGCGCCCGGAGGGCCGAGAAGGATAAGTACTGCGGGTGTGGTGATCGTAGCAGCGTCCATCACATCCTCACTTGCCCGCGCGGTTTTCGATCAGGTCTTCGACCACCGACGGGTCGGCCAGTGTCGAAGTGTCACCCAGCGAACCGAAATCGTTTTCGGCAATCTTGCGCAGGATGCGACGCATGATCTTGCCCGAGCGTGTTTTGGGCAGGCCCGGGGCCCACTGGATCACATCGGGGCTGGCGATCGGTCCGATCTCGGTCCGGACCCAGGTGCGCAACTCCTTGCGGAGCTCTTCGCTTGGTTCACGGTCATTCATCAAAGTGACATAGCAATAGATGCCTTGCCCCTTGATTTCATGAGGATATCCGACAACAGCGGCTTCTGCGACGGCGGCGTGTGCTACCAGTGCGCTTTCCACCTCGGCCGTTCCCATGCGGTGGCCGGACACGTTGATCACATCGTCCACGCGCCCGGTAATCCAGTAGTCGCCATCCTCATCGCGACGGCAACCATCACCAGTGAAGTAGTAGCCTTTGTAATCCGAGAAATAGGTCTTTTCGAACCGCTCATGATCGCCCCAGACGGTGCGCATCTGGCCGGGCCAGCTGTCTTTGATGCAGAGCACACCCTCGACACCATTGCCTTCGATCTCGACGCCGGACTGCGGATCCAACACCACTGGTTCGATGCCAAAGAACGGCTTCATTGCCGATCCGGGCTTCATTGCATGGGCGCCGGGCAGGGGGGTCATCAGGTGACCGCCGGTTTCCGTCTGCCACCATGTATCCACGATGGGACATTTGCCCTTGCCGACCACTTCGTTGTACCAGTTCCAGGCTTCGGGGTTGATCGGTTCACCCACGGTTCCCAGAGTGCGCAGATCGCTGAGGTCGCATTTCTCGACAAACTCTTTGCCCTGACCCATCAGGGCGCGGATCGCTGTGGGCGCGGTGTAGAACTGGTTCACCTTGTGTTTTTCGCAAACCTGCCAGAAGCGCGACGCGTCGGGGAAAGTTGGAACGCCTTCAAACATCAGCGTGGTCGCACCATTGGCCAGGGGGCCATAGACGATATAGCTGTGGCCGGTCACCCAGCCCACATCCGCAGTACACCAATACACGTCGCCTTCGTGATAATCGAAGGTGATCTCGTGCGTCATTGCGGCGTAAACCAGATAACCGCCGGTTGTGTGAACAACGCCTTTTGGCTGACCTGTCGAGCCGGAGGTGTATAGGATGAACAACGGATCTTCGGCGCTCATTTCGGCAGGCGCGCAGTAGTCGTCCGCCTCAAGGGCCATTTCGTTGTAGTCAAAGTCACGACCGTCGATCCAGGTGGTCTGGCCACCGGTCCGTTTGACGACAAGGCACTTGACCGTATCCTTGCAGTGCAGCAGCGCCGCGTCGGCATTGGATTTCAGCGGCGTTTTCCGACCACCGCGCGGAGCCTCGTCCGCTGTGATCACAACCTTGGCGTCACAGCCATTGATCCGGGCAGCCAGTGCGTCCGGCGAGAAGCCCGCAAAAACAATAGAGTGAATTGCGCCGATCCGCGCACAGGCCAGCATGGCATAAGCGGCCTCGGGGATCATAGGCAGATAAATGACGACGCGATCGCCTTTGCGCACACCCATAGATTCAAGGATGTTGGCCATGCGGCAGGTGCGGCGGTGCAGTTCTGCGTAAGAGATATGCTGAGCCGGGTCATTTGGATCGTCCGGTTCCCAGATGATTGCCGTTTGATCACCGCGGGTTTTCAGGTGGCGATCCAGACAGTTGGCCGAGACATTCAAGGTGCCATCAGCATACCAGTTTATTTTAACCGAACCGAAATCGTAGTTAACGTCTTTGACCTGGGCGAAGGGTTTGATCCAGTCAACGCGCTTGCCTTGCTCGCCCCAGAATGCGTCGGGGTCACTGATCGAAGCGGCGTACATGTCGGCATATTTTTCGGCATCAACATGCGCACGGGCGACGGTTTCTGCGGATGGCGGATAGGTCTTGGCATCTGCCTGGGCAGCGGTGGTCATTTTTGAGGCTCCTCCCTCTGGACTGGATTGCGTTGGGACATTTTTTGCCACTTGGTCCGGCAATGTCGATCCCGTTCCTCCCCAAGGTCGAATATTACCGAGTTCTGAAAATAAATAAATAAATTGCCGGAATCCCTGAATTTATTTGTAAAAAAATTTCTAACTGCGGCCACATCTAGTAAAGAAAAAGCGCAAATTTCGTAAAAATCTTTTTAAAATAAATGGATAGGTGTAACACATGCCCTGTTTGCAGTACTTGACACATGCGGGGGTCAGTTCACGAACACCTGGTTTTCCTGCATGCGCAATCCAATCGGGAACTTCTTCTGATACCAGCGGAAAACCAAGGCAGGGTTGGCACAGTAGAATGTTGGCGCTAGCTTGATCCTCAAGCGCCTCGGGAGGAGGCGCATCAATGGGAGATCAAATGATGAAAAAGATGTTGAGCGGCGCCGCTGTCGCCGCCCTGAGCTTTGCGTTTGTCGGTGAAGCTTTTGCTACTGAGTGGAACGCATCGGTCTGGGGCAAGCGTCGAGCCTTCACCGAACATGTTGAAAAACTGGCCGAACTTGTTAGCGAAAAAACCGGTGGTGAATTCACCATCAATGTCAGCTATGGCGGGTTGTCCAAGCCGCGCGAAAATCTGGACGGCATTGAAATCGGCGCCTTCGAGATGGCTCAGTTCTGTGCAGGTTACCACCGCGACAAAAACCGCGCGATTACCGTTCTGGAGCTGCCTTTTCTCGGCGTGAACAACCTGCAGGAGGAGGTGGCGGTCAGTCATGCGGTTTATGACCACCCCGCAGTCAAGGATGAGATGGCGCAATGGAACGCCCGCATCATCATGACCTCACCGATGCCGCAGTATAATCTGGTCGGCACTGGCGAGCCGCGCGATGAACTGGCTGATTTTGACGGAATGCGGGTCCGTGCAACTGGCGGTTTGGGGCAAGCCTTCGAGGCGGTCGGAGGTGTTCCGACATCAGTTCCCGCAACCGAGGCGTTCAATGCCATGGAATCCGGTGTCGTCGACACCGTGGCCTTTGCCCAGCACGCACACCTGTCTTTCGGAACAATCAACGAAGCCGACTGGTGGACGGCAAACCTGAACCCGGGAACGGTAAACTGCCCGGTCGTGGTCAACATTGACGCCTATGAGGCCCTGCCAGCCGCGCATCGCGAGGCGCTGGATAGCTCGATTGATGAGGCGATTGACCACTACCTGACAAATTACGACGGATTGCTCGAGCAATGGGACAGCGTTCTGCAAGAAAAGGGTGTCCAGAAAGTCATGATTGATGATGCCGTGATTGCAGAATTCCGCACCAAAGCAGCCGACCCGATCCGTGAAAAGTGGATCGCGGAAATGACGGAACAGGGGCTGCCAGCGCAGGATCTTTATGATCTCGTGCAGATGACGCTGACGCAACAGCGCGGCGGCAACTGATCCTGAGCCCGGGTGCCTGCCAGGCACCCGGTACACGAATATTGGGGAACACTGGAATGGCAGGACAGGCCACAGTGCTGGTGGACGAAAGCCGTCTGAGCCAGCTGGATCAGCAGTTGTTGAAACTGGAGCGTTTTCTGGCGCTCATCAGCGGTTTGGCAGTATTTGGCTTGATGGTCCTGGCCGTTATCTCGGTCAGTGGGCGCAATGCTCTGAATGCCCCATTGCCGGGATATGTTGACTGGATCGAACAGGCGATGCCACTGATCGCATTTCTGGGCATTTCTTATGTTCAGCGCGATGGCGGCCACATCCGCATGGACATCGTTCTGTCGCGCCTTCACGGCAGAGGGTTGTGGCTGTTCGAACTTGTCTCGGTGGTTTTGATCCTGCTTCTGATGCTTGCACTGGTTTGGGGCAGTTGGTCTCACTTCGACCGCTCCTTTGACTTGGGCGCACCATTGTGGAGCCGCGACAGTTCCATTGATATCGGAATTCCATTGTGGCCGGCGAAACTACTGGCCCCCATCGCGTTTTCCGTACTGTGCCTGCGGCTTGCTTTGCAGGCTTGGGGCTATGGCCGCGCATTATGGCTGGGACTGGAAGCTCCGGTGGCCGTTCCGTTGATACAGGACGCGGCAGCACAAGCAGCGGCTGAGGCCGAACAGTTCGAAGGGCAGGACTGATTTATGGACACGATAGAAATTGGCCTCTGGGTCACGGGCGGGCTTCTGGTCTTTGTCGTGGTCGGCATGCGCGTGGCCTTCGCTGCGGGCTTGGCCGGGCTAATTGGACTTGTTTGGATTTTTTGGGCCAAGTTTGGGTATGATCCGGCGCGGTTCGGTAAAGCGCTGACTGTTGCGGTCAAAACCGCCGGGCAAGTGCCGCATTCCAAAGTTGCCTCTCATACTCTTAGCCTGATCCCGACCTTTATCCTGATCGGGTATCTGGCTTATTATGCAGGTCTCACGCGGGCGTTGTTTGAAGCTGCCAAACGCTGGGTCGCCTGGGTTCCCGGAGGGTTGGCGGTTTCAACCGTATTCGCCACCGCCGGTTTCGCCGCGGTTTCGGGTGCCTCGGTTGCCACCTCTGCCGTCTTCGCCCGCATCGCGATCCCGGAAATGCTGAAGGTCGGCTACAACAAACGCTTTGCTGCCGGTGTGGTGGCCGCCGGAGGAACGCTGGCCTCGTTGATCCCACCATCGGCCATTCTGGTGATCTACGCGATCATCGTCGAGCAGGATGTCGGTAAGCTGCTTTTGGCGGGGTTCATTCCGGGTGCGTTTTCCGCGATCATCTATGCCGTGCTGATTGTCGGGATCGCCGTGATTTTCAAATCCGTCGGTCCCCCGGTCACAGGCTTTACATGGAAACAGCGCTTTTCGGCCCTTCCCGGAGCCATTCCTATTGTCGCCGTCATCCTGATCATCATCTGCTTTGTCTATAACCCATTTGGTGAAAAAGCGTGGGGCACGCCGACGGAAGGCGGCGCAATCGGCGCTTTCATTGTCTTCTGCTTCGCCCTGTTTCACGGGATGCGTTGGAGCGAGTTTAAATCCGCGCTGCTGGAGACGGCCAAGCTTACCGCAATGATCTTTTCGATCATCTGGGGCGTTCTGATCTATGTGCGGTTTCTAGGGTTTGCAGATCTTCCCGGCGCCTTTTCAGACTGGATAACCAGCCTTGAAATGTCACCCATGATGATCCTGATCTGCATTCTGCTGGCTTACGCGGTGCTTGGCATGTTCATGGATGCGATAGGAATGCTTCTTTTGACCTTGCCTGTTGTTTATCCGGCGGTCATGGCGCTGAACGGTGGTGAAACGGTCAGTGCTGCAGACAGTGCGTTTGGCATGTCCGGGCCGATGTGCGCGATTTGGTTTGGAATTCTGGTCGTCAAAATGGCCGAATTCTGCCTGATCACACCGCCCATCGGACTCAACTGCTTTGTCGTCGCCGGGGTGCGACCGGATTTGAGTGTTCAGGATGTTTTCAGGGGTGTGACACCTTTTTTCGTGGCCGACGCGCTGACCATAGCAATGCTCGTGGCTTTCCCTGGTATTGTACTCTACCTGCCATCGCTTGCGGGGTAGGTAGGATGCGAGGCTCTGCCTCGCGCTCCGGGATATTTAAAGCCAGATGAAGAACGGATCCCCTGCTTCATCTGGCCAATAAATATCCCGGGGGAGGCGTCCGGCACGGGCGGCGGGGGCAGAGCCCCCTTAGGCGCGCCTAACCGGCCCGCATCAGCATTCCGAACAGGTCGCGCGGATCGTCCGGGTCGGCCAACATGTCCAGAGGCTCAAAGAACGCAGTGCCTTCGATCACCTGCTTGACATAGCGCAGGGCTGAGAAATCTTCGATCGCGAAGCCAACACTGTCGAACAGGGTGATTTGGCGGTCGTCTGTGCGCCCTTTGACAGCTCCGGTCATAACCTGCCACATCTCGGTCACGGGATGATCAGCATCCAGCGCTTGAATCTCGCCCTCGATCCGGGTTTGCTCGGGGTATTCGACAAAGATGTCCGAGCGCAGCAGGATATCCCGATGCAATTCAGTCTTGCCGGGACAATCGCCACCGATGGCGTTGATGTGGACGCCGGGGCCGACCATGTTGTCGGTGAGGATGGTGGCGTATTTCTTGTCGGCCGTGCAAGTGGTGATGATCTGAGCACCTTCAATAGCGTCTTCCGGCGTCTTGCATGGGATGACCGTCAGGCCTTTGCCTTGCAGGTTTGCGGTGCATTTCGCTGTTGCACCGGGATCGGTATCGTAAAGCCGGACAGTGTCGATCCCGCACATTGCCTTGAAAGCGAGGCATTGGAATTCGGACTGCGCCCCATTGCCGATCATGGCCATGGTCGTGGCATTCTTTGGGGCAAGATAGCGCCCGACCAGAGCGGACGTCGCCGCCGTGCGCAATGCAGTCAGCATCGTCATTTCGGTCAGCAGAGTGGGATACCCGGTGTAAACATCCGCCAGCAATCCGAATGCGGTCACAGTTTGCAGACCCTCGGAGGTGTTTTTGGGATGTCCGTTCACGTATTTGAACCCATATGCCTCCCCATCCGAGGTGGGCATCAGTTCAATCACTCCGTGGGGTGAATGCGCCGGAATGCGCGGGGTCTTGTCAAAGCTTTCCCACCGTTTGAAATCGGATTCGATCTGATCGGCGATCTGTACGATCATCTGTTCGACACCTATGTGGTGAATCAGCCGCATCATGTTGTCGACGGACACGAAAGGCACGAGCGCCTTTTCAGAAGGTTGGGTCATCAGAAACTCCGGGTGGGGCGGTCAAAGATGCGACGGCCCATAAGTGAGGCGGCCAGATCGACCATCAGTTTTGCGGTGCGGCCACGTTCATCCAGGAACGGGTTCAGTTCGACAAGATCCAGAGAACTGACCAGTCCGCTTTCATGCAGCAGTTCCATGACCAGATGAGCCTCGCGTTCGGTCGCACCGCCGGGAACAGTGGTGCCGACGGCAGGGGCAATGGCCGGATCCAGGAAATCAACATCCAACGAGACGTGGAGAAGAGCGTTTTCGGCTTTCACGCGATCCAGGAACGCCAGCAACGGCGCCTTGATCCCATGTTCGTCAATGCTGCGCATGTCGGCCAGCATGGCGCGGTCCTGTTCCAGCGCCAAACGTTCCGCCGGGTCGACAGAACGCAGGCCGATCATGCCGACCCGATCGGTTGGGACGACAGCGGGTAAGGGCGGAAGCGCCTCGAATCCCGACCTTCCTGTGAAATAGGCGACAGGTGTGCCATGCAGGTTGCCGCTGTCTGTACTGTCGGGGGTGTGAAAGTCACTATGGGCATCCAGCCACAGAACGAACAGTGGGCGGTCGACCTTAGCAGCATAGGCGGCCATCCCGGTCACGGTTCCCATGGACAATGCGTGATCGCCGCCCATGAAGATTGGAATGCCCTGTTTAGCTGCTGACAGTGCGGTCTTGCTCAGCGCTTGCGTCCATCCGACGCATTCGGGCAGCGCGAACAGGTGCGGATGCTCGGGCAGGTCCGTTTTTTCAGGTTGCACGTCGCCCCAATCGCAAACGGAGTGACCAAGATCGGCCAAGGCCTGATCCAGCCCGGCCACGCGATATGCGTCAGGACCCATTCGGCAACCCTGACGCCGTTTTCCGGCGTCCATCGGCGCGCCAACTAAAATGATGTTTTTGCGTTCCATGTGGTTCATTTAGGCCGTCACTGTGTCTTGCGTGAAGAGCACAAAATGCTCAAAATGGATCAGGAAACTCCTTAATGAGAAAGTAATATGGACGAATTGGATAGTCGTCTGCTGGGCGCATTGCAACGTGACGCGCGCGCCAGCCTGTCAGAGCTGTCGGAAACGCTTGGTGTGACCCGCACGACGGTGCGCAGCCGTTTGCAACGGCTCAAGCAATCCGGAGAGATCGTTGGTTTTACCGTGTTGACGCGTCGGGATCTGGCGCAAAGCCCGGTACGTGGGCTGATGATGCTGGAAATCGAGGGGCGCGGCACCGAGCGCGTGATGTCCCGGATCGGAGCCATGCGGCAGGTCACGGCGGTCCATTCGACCAACGGCAGTTGGGATTTGATTGCCGAAATCAGTGCGGAAACTCTGGCCGAACTGGACGAGGTTCTGTTTCATATTCGCAGGATCGACGGCGTTACACGTTCGGAAACGAACCTGCTGCTGTCAACGCGCAAGGGGCGGCTCTAGTGCTTTGAGATGAATGCGACTTGTGCCAGAGTTTGTGAGTAGACAGGGTGCGACTTACCCTTAGGTAGGCCGCTTGCTGACTAAGGGTTCAGTATTTCCGGAAGGCTTGCGGCATGACCACATCTGAAAATGGTGACGAACCTTTGGCCGGTCAGTGGGCCGAACGACTTGCTGATCTGCTGGAAAAACCCTGGCTGCGCATCGCGATACCGGTCGTTATTACCGGGATTGCCCTTTCGGTTTTGCACGATCTGTCGGCCCATGTGAAATGGTCGGATGTCCAGACCGATATTTCGGCGACATCATGGAAATTGATGTTTTTTGCGATGTGCTGGACAGCGTTCAGCTTTTTGTCGCTGTCGCTTTATGATGTGTTCGCGGTACAGAGCGTGGCAGATGGCAAGGTGCCGTTACCTGTGGCGGGGATGGCCGGAGCCAGCGGATACGCGGTGTCGAACTGCCTTGGGTTTTCCTACATCACGGGAACCGCGATCCGGTATCGGATATACGCGTCGCTTGGCTTGGACCTTGGCCGGGTGGCTGGTGTAATCGCGACCTCGTGGGTGGCGTTCTGGATGGGTCTGATCCTGATTTTGGGCTTATTGCTGACCCTGCACCCGGATGGAATATCCAAGGTGATGCCCGTCAGCGAAACGGTCGAAACCACCATAGGGTTGTGCTTGCTGGCTGCATTTGTTGCGATGTTCATTTGGCTGTCCAGCGGTGGCCGGCGGTTGGCCGTTGCAGGCGTCGGTTTCGATCTGCCCGGAGGGAAACTGGCGGGCCTGCTGACGTTGGCTGCTATTGGCGACCTGTTTGGCGCATCCATGGCGCTTTACGTACTGATGCCGGATGATCTGGGTGTCGGGTACCCGTATTTCTTCACGATCTATATCGCTGCCATTGCCGTTGGAATCCTGAGCCATGCGCCGGGTGGGATCGGCGTGTTTGAGGCGACATTGATTGCCGGTCTGGGGGCGTCAGGCCGTTCGGATGTGATTGCTGCGTTGCTGCTTTATCGGGTGGTTTACACTTTTCTGCCATTTGCAGTCGCCAGCCTTTCCATTGCCGTTGCATCTGCCTTGACCCAAAGACACATGATCGGCGGTGCCGCCATCTGGGTCTATCGCGTGATCCGTCCCATGGTTCCGATGGTCGCGGCCGGGGTTGCCGCGGTGGCCGGGGTAATCTTGCTGGTGTCGGGCGCGCTGCCAGCGGGGGCGCAAAAGCTCAGCACACTGAAAGATATGCTGCCGCTTTCGTTTGTCGAGGCTTCGCATCTTGCAGGCAGTGTCGTTGGGGTGTTGCTATTGCTGGTGTCGCGCGGGTTGTTCCGCAAGCTCTACCGGGCATGGGTCGTTGCGATGGTGTTGATGGGGGTGGGGTTCTTTGCGTCGCTTGCAAAGGGGCTCGACATCCACGAGGCGTTTTCGATGCTGGGAACGATTGGGCTGCTGGCTATGTTTCGTGGCGCGTTCTACCGGGTCAGTGGTGCGTCGATATTTCGGCTGAACATCCCATGGCTGATCAGTGTCGTGGTTCTGTTGGCGGTGATATTCTGGATCGGGCTGTTTGCATATTCGCATGTCGAATACCAAAACGATCTGTGGTGGCAGTTTGCCTGGAACGGTGACGCCTCGCGCTTTCTGCGGTCCAGCCTTGTTGTAGCCGTGATCGTGGGCATTGTTGCCGTGAACTCTCTGTTCGGGCGTGAGATTCCGACACCACAGCGGGTTGAAATCCCAGAGGTTGTCGAGCGGCTGGTGATGGAGAGTGAGGATACGGAGTCGCAAATCTCGCTCACCGGTGACAAGCAATTCCTGATCTCACCGGATGAGACCGCATTCTTAGCGTATGCAGACACGGGCAATGCGCTGATTTCAAAAGGAGAACCGGTTGGTGACGAGAGGGCCGGGCAGCAACTGATCTGGCAACTTCGGGAAATGGCGGATCGCGAAGGTAAACTCTGCGCGTTCTACAGTGTCTCGACCAAATATCTGCCGACTTTTCTGGATCTTGGACTGTCGATCCTGAAGATTGGTGAGGTTGCGCGGGTGTCATTGCACGACTTCTCACTGGACGGAAAGTCGCGCAAGCGGTTCCGGCAGGCCAAGAACCGTGCTCAACGCGAAGGATATGTGTTCGAGATCATTCCGAAGGAAGAACTGGCGCCTCTGTTGTCAGATTTGCGTGGGATTTCAGACCGCTGGCTTGCGCAAAAGGCCGGTGCAGAAAAGGGCTTTGCGCTGGGTGGATTTGATGATCAATACCTGTCCTATTTCGATCATGCGATCCTGCGTGATGGCAACACCGGCAAGATCATGGCCTTTGCCAACCTGTTCCAAGGGGGAAATAAATCCGAGTTATCACTGGACCTTATGCGCTATGAACCCGATAGCCCAAGTTTCGTCATGGACGCTCTTTTCGCCGACATGATGGATTGGGGTGCGCAGCAGGGTTTTCACTGGTTTTCACTGGGTGCCGCACCGTTCTCAGGGATTGAGAACCGTCAGCTTGCCTCGCTTTGGAACCGGATTGGAGGGTTCGTTTACGAACATGGCGAACAGTTCTACCATTTTGAGGGTCTTCGTGCGTTCAAGCAGAAGTTCGATCCGGAATGGAGCCCGAATTATCTGGCCAGCCCCGGCGGGCTGGCCGCGCCCCGCATCCTTTATGAGGTCAATATCCTGATCTCGGGCGGGTTGCGCGGGTTAACCAAGTAGCACCTAATTCAGGCTCGCGCGGGTTGGGGTTTTCTGCAGCAGATCGCCCCAATCCGTGCGATAGGCCATCTCGGCCAGAACGGTTTCAGGCAGGAATTCCTGATTTTGACGGATTTGCCATCCGCCGCCCAGGCCCTTGTAAACCGCCACCAGATTGCTGGATACCTGCTGCCGCGCCTCGATCAGGTTGGCCTGTGATCGCAATAGCGCGGTCTGGGTGTTCAGAACACGCGAATAATCGGCAATGCCGTCTGTATACTGGTTGACGGCGATTTCGGCAGCTTTGCGTGAGGCGTCGACGCTTTGCTGATAGAACCCGACCTGCTTACGTGCCTGCGCATAAGCGACCATGGCACTTTCAACTTCGGAATAAGCGGTCAGCACAGTGTTCTGATAGTTCGCAATCAGCGCCTGGTAAGCGGCGTCTTGCGCGCGAACATTGTTCTTGATGCGGCCATAGTTCAGCACATTCCAGACCACACCAGCACTGGCCAGTCCCGTTGTGCTGCCACCGCTGAACAGATCGCGCCCGCCGGATGCCTGCAGACCGATCGCGCCCGACAGGATAAATTGGGGATACAGGTCCGCCATCGCGATGCCCACCTGTGCTGATTGCGTGGCTGCCGCCAGTTCAGCCGCGCGCACATCCGGGCGGCGGCGCAGCAATTCAGCGGGAACGCCCACAGCCACATTTGCTCGGGCCGATGGAATGCGTCCGGTATTGCCCAACAGACCGGTCATGCGTGAAGGTGTTGTGCCCAACAACACCGCAAGCGCGTTCTTGGTCTGTTGCAGGTCGCTTTCCAGTTCCGGTACCAGCGCCTTAGTGTTGTTCAGTAGGGCGGTGGATTCTTGCACGTCCAGTTCCGTGGTGACGCCATTGTTGAACCGCAGCTGAGTCAGGTCTGCCGAGTCCTGCTGCAATTTGATGTTCTCGCGCGCAATTGCCAGCGTCTCCTGCAACGCCCGGATATTGACGTAAAGCGCGGCGACGTCCCCGGTCAGCGTAACCAACGCGTCGTCGTAATTCGCCACTTGCAGGGCCAGGTTGGATCGCGCCGCCTGAACACCGCGCCGCTGGGCACCCCAGACGTCCAGCTCCCACTGGGCATCGAAGCCGACTTGCGAGGTCGAGAATTCGGTATCCAGCGGGATGACGCGATTAACATCCGAAATCGGCCCCAGATTGTCACTGATCTGGCGCCGATCAAGCGATCCGCCTATGGCCTGCGACTGTGGATAAAGCTCGCCAAAGGCGATACCCAGTTGTGCGCGAGCCTGCAAAACCCGCGCGCCAGCGACCTGAAGTGTCAGGTTCTGGGCGTAGGCCTCGGCAATCAGTTTGTTGAGGGTCGGATCATTGAATGTCTGCCACCATTTCACGACAGGCGCACTGCGCGACGTCAGCCCGCTTTGACCAGTGCTGGGGTTGTTGACCTCGATCCACTGTTTCACGACCGGTGAGTTGGGGCGCACGAAATCCGGCCCAACGGGTGTGCAGGCCGCAAGAGTGGCGGCACAAATGGCGGTTCCCAGCAACCTGCGGAGTGTCATGGCGCGCATCCTCAGATATCCAGAGGTCGGATGAAGTTGGCGAAAGAATAGAGGCGGATGTTGATACGCCTCAGAAACTCAAAACTTTTGCCTTGGCCTGTATAGATCGCCACTGCGGCATGGCCGCCCGCTGGGAAAATGTGGTCTTCCGGAACATCGACGGTGATCTGAACAGCAATCCGACCGGGCAGTTTGGGCAGCTCGAAACCGGGCAGGCGGCCCGACGGGATGAGTTGCCCTTGCCGGGTCGCCCACCAGATCGCTTCGACCTTGCCTGTCAGGATTTCACCGGGATAAAGATCAAGTGCGACTTCGACCTCTTGCCCCGGCTCGACAAATTTCAGGTTCTGCTGGCGGAATGTGGCAAGGATATAAGGGCTTTCATCAGTCACAAAGCTGGCAATCGCACCCAACCGGACGTCACCGACTACCAATCCGGGGCGCGCCTGCTGCGAGACGATCATGCCATTTTCAGGCGCATAGATTGTTGTGTTTTCCAGAAAATACTCGGCTTCGGCCAATTGCGCCTGCGCCTGAAGGATGCCGGTGTTCACGCCGTCAATCTGCGATTCCAGCGCCAGCTGAGCCTTGGCCAGGTTCGCCTCGGCCTGTTTGACGGCGGCCTGATCTTCCGTCACCTGTTCGTTCCAACGGTCGAGGTCGTCCTGACGGGCGCCTCCGGCGGGAACAAGGTTTTCATACCTTGCCTGTTGAGTTTGCGCATAAGCCAGTTGTGCATTGGCCCGTTCGACAGCTTCGGTCGAGGCAATGACATCCTGTTCAAGGATCTTGGCGTTCTGCTGTGCCGCCACCAACTGGGCCTGCGCATTATCGACCGCCAGAGAAAACACCGTATCGTCGAACCGATAAAGCGGATCGCCCTTTGTGACCGGTGTGTTCGGTTCAACAAGAACCTCGGAGAGGATCGTCGGCTGTGTCAGCTTGGGGATGATCTGTATGGTCGAACGTACCACGTGGCTGTCTGCGGAAAACGGCTGAAAGAAACGCAGCGCCACAAGGAAGATCAGCAGCAGGTGTGCACCCACCCAGAACGAAACAATGCCCCAGGCTATGTTGAACTTCAGCCATTCCAGCTTGAAGAAAATGAGCCAGACGAAAATGATGTAGAACAGCGTGATGCCGAGGGCGACGAACATAGGTATTAGGGTCCTTCGGTCTTAACTGGGTTGTGTGTCATCTGTGTCCAGACGATCCTGGTATTCGGGCTTGACCTTGCCGCCCAGACGTTTGATTTCATCGCGAATGGCATCTTTTTCCTCGTCCGGGCCACGGCGAATATCGACCGTGACGCCATCGTGAAAAGCCCACATGAAAGCGTGAACCCAAGGCACAACAGCCAAGAACCCCATCCATCCCATGATCTTTACAGCTTCGGCATGGGGATGATTGCGTTTGATCGCGATCCGCCCCGGAAGGCCCATAATGAACAGGAACAGCGCCATAACCGCTGCAAGTAGCAGGATCAGCGCGGCAAATGTCAGATAGTCATAATAGCCAAGCGGCTGGCCCAATAGTCCCATGCGTTTGCCTCCATCAGGGGAAGGTTAGGGTATCCTCAATCATTCGCTTTCAGTTCGTCAATCAACTTGTAGTCCGTAGGCGGGTCATCACAAATGCCCGGTCCGCATTCCAGCAGAGTTGAACCGGCATTCAGCACGGCCAGTGCCAGCATGACAAAGAAGGCGGTTTTGGCCAGCTTGTTTCCCCCAAATCGCCCCTCGCTGGTCGCGCCCGAGTCGTATTGGCGATCAAAAAGCAGCATGAACGACGTACCCAGCAGGACAAGGAAAAAGGCGATGCCCGCCCAAGTGTAGTAATGCAGCCCCAGAACGGGCGAACCGTAGTGGCCGGTTCCCGGCACAATGTGCAACAGGATTTGCCGGATCGAAACACTGCCGCCATACAAAGCGGCAATCAGCATAATGGCATAGTGCTGCGGTCGCGCGCCATACAGCAGGTTCAAGCCCAGCCCGACGCCGACAGCAACAAAGCCGACACGCTGCAACAGGCAAAGCGGGCAGGGTAGTTCGTAAAGGGCAAGTTGATAGAAGAACGCCAGCGCCAGAACAAGACAGACAGCCAGCATTCCGATCGCGTTCAGTGTACGTGACAGTTCAGGTGTCATGACGAGGCCCTCAAAGCTGAATTGTCAACTGACTGGTGGCGTGGAATTTCAACCAGTAGATACTCAGGGCAATCGTAAGGAAGAACAGCGCATTGCCTGCCTTCGTCATGTTGAAATAGTTGAGCCCCATCGTGGCAGTAAGTAATGCAAATAAAAGCGCAATCATGGCCCGGTGCTCCCCTCCCGTGCTCATATCTTTATGCAGACGATAGTGTCAGGCCGGGTGGCATCTGGCAAGCGACGCGGTAATTTTGAGACTATTCTTAATGTCCGCTAGCTACATAGGACGATGTCCGTTTGCCAGTCCTGACTGCGCAGGTGCAGATCGCCAGGTAACGGCGCATCCGTGTAGATCGCGTCGATTTCAGCCAAAGAAGCGATGCACGCCGGGGCAGAGCGGTGAAACTTGGAATGGTCGGCAACCAGAAATGTACGGCGTGCCTGCGCAATGATGGTCTGGCTGACTTGTACCTCCTGAAAATCGAAGTCCAGAAGATCTCCGTCAATGTCCAAAGCTGAACAGCCGATAACGGCAAGATCAAATTTGAATTGCCGAATGGTCGAAACGGTCAGATTTCCGATCAACCCGCCGTCTGTGCGCCGCAGGACGCCTCCGGCCATGACGACCTCACAATCCGGATTCTCAATCAGAATGTTTGCGACGTTCATGTTGTTGGTCACAACCATCAGGTTCTTGTGGTTCAGCAATTGCCGCGCTACGGCCTCGGTCGAGGTTCCGATGTTCATGAAGATCGATGCGCCGTCGGGGATATCGATGGCGCAAGCCTGTGCAATACGGGTCTTGGCGTCGGCGTTCAGGGCGCGGCGGTCTTCATATCCGATGTTTGACACGCCCGAGCGCAGCACCGCGCCGCCATGCACCCGATCCAGTTTACCTGCCTCGGCCAACTCGGTCAGGTCGCGCCGGATCGTCTGGACCGTGACACCAAATCTTTCGGCCAACCGGTCAACGGTGACGCGGCCTTCGGCCCCGGCAATGTCCAGAATGTCAGATTGGCGGAAAGACAGCGACATGGGGTTTTTCCAGACTTGAAGTGTTTCTTTCGTTTTTGTTCTTTCTGGCCGGTTTTGCAAGAACGGCGTGCGAAAACATAAGGCCAGTGTTGCAAAACGAAGAAATTCGAACATAAACATTGACCATACGAAGAATGTTCTGGCAAATGCCTATCATCCATCCTGACAAGGAATCATTGGCATGCAGTCAGCGGACGTTCAGACAACGGACCTTTTTATCATCGGTGGCGGGATCAATGGCTGCGGCATCGCACGGGATGCTGCTGGCCGCGGGCTGTCAGTTGCTTTGGCAGAGATGAATGATCTGGCCTCGGCCACATCATCAGCCTCGACCAAACTGTTTCATGGCGGGTTACGGTATCTGGAGTATTTCGAAATCCGTCTGGTGCGCGAGGCTCTGATCGAGCGCGAAACCCTGTTGCGCGCGATGCCGCATATCAGCTGGCCGATGCGCTTTGTGCTGCCCTACCACAAGGACATGCGGTTTGACTCGGAAACGCCGACCTCACGGCTGCTCAGCACGGTCATGCCGTGGATGCGGGGGCGGCGTCCGGCCTGGCTGATCCGGTTGGGTTTGTTCATGTATGACAATCTGGGTGGCCGCAAAATTCTGCCGGGCACCACGTCGCTGAACCTGCGATCGGCTCCGGAAGGCGCCCCGCTACAGGACAAGTTCGAAACGGCATATGAATACTCCGATTGCTGGATCGAAGATTCACGGTTGGTGGTCCTGAATGCCCGCGACGCCGAGGCGCGCGGTGCGCAGATCATGGTGCGAACCGAGGTGATTTCGGCCGAGCGGGTGGACGATCTTTGGCAGGTATCCATTCGTGATCGCAACAGCGGCGAAATCCGTCTTGTCCTGGCCAGAATGCTGATCAATGCGGGTGGCCCTTGGGTCGGGGACATCATCCAGACCAAGATCCGAGTGAACTCACGCGAGGGTGTTCGGCTTGTTCGGGGCAGCCATATTGTGACGCCCCGGCTGTATGACCACGACAAGTGCTATTTTTTTCAAGGCGAAGACGGCCGCATCATTTTCGCCATACCATACGAGCAGGATTTTACCCTGATCGGCACAACGGATCAGGATCACCCAGACCCTGACACGAAACCCGTCTGTACCGAGGCCGAGCAGGAGTATCTGTGCGCCTTCGCATCGAAGTATTTCAGGCGCGCTGTGACCCGCGAAGATGTTGTGTGGACCTATTCTGGTGTGCGGCCGCTTTATGACGACGGTGCCAGCAGTGCCACCGCAGCAACGCGAGATTACACGCTGAAAGTCGATGCGCAGGGTGGGGCGCCTGTATTGAACGTGTTTGGCGGCAAGATCACCACCTATCGCAGGCTTGCGGAAAGTGCTTTGGAGAAGGTTGGTGAATTCTTTCCGAATATGCCGGGCCCCTGGACCGCTGGTGTGGCGCTGCCGGGCGGTGACTTTCCGGTTGACGCTGTTGAAGCCCTGACTGATCAGCTTCAGGCCGCGTATCCTTTTCTGGGTGCCGCCTGGGCTGCACGCCTGATCAGGGCCTATGGAACCGAAGCAACAGATGTCCTTGGGGATGCGCAACAACTGACTGATCTGGGCGAGGATTTTGGCGCAACCCTGACCGCGCGGGAAGTCGCGTGGCTGATCGACAAGGAATATGCACGGACCGCCGAAGATGTCGTCTGGCGGCGCAACAAGCTGGGCTTGCGACTGAATGCCGAGCAGATCGCGCGGATCGACGGCTGGATGGCTGAACGGCTGGCCCCCGGCTCGACCTGATCCATCTTTCTATCCTCTTGGCGGGTGATGAGTGTTGTGCTAGCCGTTGGATACGGTCGGCAGACACCGAGGCGTCGCTGCTCTTACCCAGAGTGCTAAACCTGCCAGTGTATGTGAAACTATCGCAACCATCAGGGCGTTGTTTCGTCAAGTCAGCGACCAACGATCGCGCAAAACGCCCGATATGGATTTGTGATGAGCAAAACTCCTGTACACTTGCACGCCGATGATCTGACCGGATTCGTGCGTATCCTGTCCCAACAACTTGGCGACTCCAGCCCGTCGCACCTGACCCTGATGAACATGGTCGCTCGTGCCGCCGGGTTTCAGAACGTGCAACATATGCGCGCCACCAGTGCCGCTGCCCGGCGGATCGAGACCCGCCTGAAACAGCCGGCTGCTGACATGCGCACGGTTGAGCGCACACTGCACCTGTTCGACGGGCAGGGCAGACTTCGGCAATGGCCGTCAAAACGATCGGTGCAGACTTTGTCCTTGTGGGGGCTCTGGTCTGCGGTACCGGCAGCCGCGGTGCTGCAAGAGGGTGAGGTCAACACGTGCCTCAATGCCGAACATTGTTTTGATGACCCTGCAACCCTGCGCCGGACCATGATTTCATGTGGGCTGCTGACACGGAACCGGGATGGATCGGATTATCGCCGGGTCGAGCAGGCACCGACACCAGAGGCAAAGGTGGTGATCCGCGAACTCTCTGAACGGCGGCGGGAAAGATCAGACTGACACCAGAAAAAAGCCCCGCTGATGGGCGGGGCTTTGATCGGATCAGGCCGCTTCTTCTGAAGGGCCGGGATCGTTTTTACTGCCTTTCAGCCACTCGCGCATGCTTTGCATCAGAGCGTAGAGGACAGGCACCACGATTACGCCAACCAGCGTCGCGGCCAACATGCCACCGAACACGGCGACACCGATGGCTTTTTGGCTGGCCGCACCCGCACCATTGGCAGCCAGCAGCGGTACGACGCCTAGCAGGAAAGACAGGGCGGTCATCATGACAGCGCGGAACCGCTGATGAGCTGCCTCGACGGCAGCGTCCTTGATCGAAAGACCCTTGGCGCGCTGTTCCATTGCAAACTCGACGATCAGAATGCCGTTCTTCGAAGCAAGGCCCACCAGCATGATCATACCGATCTGCGTATAGAGGTTGATGTCACTGCCAACGATGGCAACCGCGGCCACCGCCCCGAACAGGGCCACGACCACAGACAGCAGGATCGAGACCGGCATAGTCCAGCTTTCATACTGTCCAACCAGAAACAGGTAACCGAATAGGATAGCCAGCCCCAGAATGACGATCACCAAGCTGCCGGACGCCAATTGTTGTTGTGCCGTTCCCGTCCATTCGAACGAGTATCCCGGCGGCAGAGCCGAAGCAGAGACCTCTGTCATCGCGGTGATCGCATCGCCGCTGGACAGGCCCGGCGCTGGCACCGCTGTCACCGTTGCCGACCGGAAAAGGTTATGTCGCTTCAGCAGAACCGGCCCCAAAACGTTTTCCACGTCAATCAGGGTACCCAGTGGCACCATGTCGCCCTTCTGTGAACGCACATAGAGGCTGGCAATGTCATCGACATTGTCGCGATAGCTGCCTTCCGCCTGGATCATTACGCGATAGACGCGACCAAACAGGTTGAAGTCGTTGACATAATACGACCCCAGCTGGGCCTGCATGGTCTGGAAAATCTCAGCCACCGAGACGTCCAGTGTCTTGGCTTTCTCGCGGTCCAGGTCGACGAAAAGTTGCGGAACGTTGGCACGGAATGTCGTATAGGCTTGCCCGATCTCGGGTCGTTGGTTGGCCGAATAGACAAACGACCCCACAGCCGATGCCAGATCCTGCGGTGAACCGCCGCCGGTTTGCTGCACCTCCATCTCGACCCCGGCCGACATGCCGAGACCCTGAATTGGTGGCGGGTTGAAGGCAACGGTCGAGGCTGCGGTCTCATTATTCGCGATGGCCAGCACCTTGGCCAGAATGGCCTTGGCGCTCAGGTCCTCCTCCTGCCGTTCGGCCCAGTTGTCGAGGTTCACGAAGATCGCAGCGCCGTTGGTGATTGTGCCGTTCAGCAATGAAAAGCCATTGATCAGAACGGTGCTGGACACACCCGGGATCTCGCGTATCTGGTCATCGAGGCGCTTTGTCACGGCCTCGGTCCGTTCCAGCGTCGCGGCGTCAGGCAGTTGCACGTCAACAAAGAGATAACCATTGTCTTCCAGCGGGATAAACCCGGCTGAGGTGTTCGACATGATTGCCCCTGTTCCCATGCCGAGACCAACCACGATGGCCAGCGCGATAGCTGGAAAGACAAGCAGTTTGCGCACAATAGCGACATAGCCGTTGCGAACGCCACCAATGAAGTTTTCGAACAGCGCAAGTAGCCCTTTGGGCGGCCCTGAGCGGGCCTTAAGGACCAGCCCGCACAGGGCAGGTGACAGTGTCAGCGCGTTGATGGACGAGATCACAACAGCGGTCGAGATCGTGACAGCGAACTGAGAGTACAACCGCCCTGAGATGCCCGGCATGAATGTCACCGGCACGAAAACCGCCAACAGAACCAGCGTGGTCGCGATGACCGGGCCTGTGATCTGCCCCATTGCCTTACGGGTGGCTTCTGCCGGGGGCAGCCCCTCATCAGCGATGATGCGCTCGACGTTTTCAACAACGACGATGGCGTCATCGACCACAATACCGATAGCCAGCACCAGTGCGAACAGCGAGATCGTGTTCAACGACATGCCGAAGGCCAGCAAGAAAGCAAACGTGCCAATCAGTGAGACCGGGATGGCAACCGCCGGAATGATCGTGGCGCGCCAACTGCCGAGGAACACAAAAACGACCGAGATCACAAGTGTGAAGGTCAGGATCAGTGTGGAAACAACGTCATTCAACGAGGCTTCGACAAAGTCGGTCGTGTTGAAGGGGACATCATATTCGACATCCGACGGGAATGCGCGGGACAGCCGCTCCAGTTCCGCCTGCACGCGCTCTGAAACGGCGAGGGCGTTTGCGCCGGGGGCCTGATAGATGCCGATCACGGTGGCCGGCACGGACTGAAAATAACCGGACGCCGAGTAGAACTGTGCGCCAAGCTCAACCCGGGCGATGTCCCTTACGCGGACAATTGCGCCGGCATCTCCGGTACGGATCACGATATCGCCAAATTCTTCAGCGGATGTCAGTCGCCCTTTGGACTTGATCGTGTATTGAAAGGTCTGGCCTTCGGGCACAGGCGGTGCACCGATCGAGCCTGCAGACACTTCGATATTCTGTTCGCGGATCGCGTTGATCACATCACCTGGTGTGATGGACAGGGCGGCCATCTTGTCAGGGTCCATCCAGACCCGCATGGCGTATTCAAGGTTGGTCAGAACATCAGCCTTACCCACGCCTTGCACACGCGCCAGCGCATCGCGCAGGTTGATCGAGGCATAGTTGGAAAGAAACACGCTGTCATAGGTGCCATTGGGCGAGGTCAGCGTGACCAGCATCAGCATATTGGTCGACGATTTTTGTGTGACAACGCCCGAAGATGTCACTTCGGCGGGCAACGACGACATTGCCTGCGCCACCCGGTTCTGCACGTTGACCGAGGCGATATCGGGGTCGGTGCCAACTTCGAAGGTTACGTCCAACGAATACGAGCCGTTGTCAGACGATCTGGATGTCATGTAGATCATGTCGTCCACACCGTTGACCTGCGCCTCGATCGGTGCGGCAACGGTGTTCTCCACTGTTTCCGCATTTGCGCCGGTGTATTTGGTGGATACGTTGACCACGGGCGGGGTAATGTCCGGGAACTGCGCGACCGGCAGCACCAGATAGCCGATGCCACCCATGATGGTCAGCACCAGCGAGATGACAAACGCCAGCTTTGGCCGGCTGATGAACAGGGCTGAGAACATCGATTACTCTCCCGGCTGTTCAGAGGCGACGACCGCGTCAACAGCCACGCCGGGGCGGACCCGTTGCAGGCCCTCGACAATCACGCTTTCGCCTTCACGCAAACCTTCGGTAACGATGATGGCGGTACCTTCCGTGTTGCCTGTGGTGATGTATCGCTGCTCCACCATCTGCTTGTCGTTTACAACCAGAACAAAATCACCACGCTGATCGCGTTGCAGCGCAGCTTGCGGCACCAGAACTTGCAAGGTCGGTTGCAACGCTTCGATCTGCACATTCACGAATGCACCGTCCAGGATCAAACGGTCGGCATTTTCGAACTGGGCGCGCATTGTGATCGCGCCGGTCAACGGGTCGATACGATTGTCAACGAATACGATCCTGCCCGTTTCATCCAACTTGGTTCCATTTGGCAGCGTGATATGCACATTGGGGCTTTGCGGGCTGTCCGCAAGAGAAGCTGAATTTGCGCCAACTGCCTGAAGAACCGAAGTGAAAAGTTTTTCGTTCAGAGAGAAATTCACATAGATCGGCGTCTCGCTGACAATGTTCACCAGCGGCGGGTTGGTCGGGCCTACCACATCGCCGACGCTGGTGGTGATGCTGCCGATACGCCCATCAAAAGGTGCGTGGATCTGCGTATAGCTCAGGTCCAGTTCGGCCTGCTGGATCGCCGCATTTGCGGCCTTGACCTCAGCCTCGGCGACCAGTTCGTTGGCCCGCGCGATGTCGCGTTCGGATTCAGGTGTCGCGTCGCGTTTGTAAAGCTCTTCCTTTCGCGCCAGATCGACCTTGGCCAGCTCAAGGTTCGCCTCGGCCCGGTTCAGATCAGCTTTTCGGGCCTCCAATGTCGCCTCGTAAAGGTCCGGTTCGATGGTGAACAACAGGTCTCCTTCCTTGACCGTAGCCCCATCCTCGACATTCCGGCTGTTGAGAAAACCATTCACGCGGGCCACGATATCGACCTTATTGATCGCCTGAGCGCGCCCTATGAAGGAAGCCTCGTCGGTGATTTCTTCGGTGTAGGCGGCCGCAATCGTGACTTTTGGTGCCGCTCCTTCGTCCTGTGCAGTTGCAGGTTGGGCCAGTCCCAGGGATATCAGCAATAATGCGGTGGCAATTGGATTGCGGGCCTGAGTTGGAAAAGGGAAAACTTGGGACATGGCGAAAGCCTCGTGCATTTCAGAAACAATTGGTGTCCATCCCGGCGGTCACAATCGCGCGAGTCGACAAAACTTGTTTGCAGGATGGCTTGTTTGCCACGAATTCTCAAGCGCGATGAATCCCGCGGAGGTTTGCGATGACGCCGAAAATTTCAGCAACTAAGCTGGTTTAGGTGTCGGCCTGTTCCTAGGTGCTAAACGAAAACAGGGGCCGACGGCCCCCGTTTGAGATGACGAATACCAGGGTGGTCAGCCGCGTTTGCCGGCGAATTTTGCCTGCCATTCTTCGCGCTGTTCGTCTGTGATCTTGGCAAACAGAACGTCTGGCACGGTAAAGTCGTGACCCGCTGGCAGGGCGTTCAACGCTGCGGCCACGTCCTCGGGCCAGCTGGTATCAAGCGTGTTCATGGCGCTTAGCATCTTGGCTGAGGTATCAGGGATGAACGGCGCGCTGAGCACGGCATAGAACCGGATCAGGTTCAGGCCCAGACGCACCTGCGCAGCGGCCCCTTCGGGGTCTTCCTTGAAGGTTGACCACGGTGCCGCTGCTTGCAGGTATTCATTGCCAGCCACCCAGATGGCCCGCAGTTCCTGAGCCGACTTGCGGACGTCCATTGCTTCCATATGCGCCTCATAAGCGCGGACGCGTTTGGTGAGTTCGTCGATCAGAGCGTTCTCACGCTCGCCAAACTCACCGCCTTCTGGCACCACCTCACCAAATTTCGAGCGACAGAACTTGGTGATGCGGCTGACGAAGTTGCCCAGAACATCGGCCAGATCCTTATTCACGGATTGTTGGAAGTTCTCCCACGTGAACTCGCTGTCGCTGCTTTCCGGCGCATGGCTCAGCAGCCACCACCGCCAGTAGTCGGCTGGCAGAATCTTGAGCGCCTGATCCATGAAAACGCCACGCCCCTGCGAGGTCGAGAACTGGCCGCCGTCGTAATTCAGGTAGTTGAAGGATTTCAGGTGGTCGACCATTTTCCACGGCTCGCCCGACCCTAGAATAGTGGCGGGGAAAGAAAGCGTGTGAAATGGCACGTTGTCCTTGCCCATGAACTGGACATATCGCACATCGTCCGCACCCTTATCGGTACGCCACCAGCGTTTCCACTCGGAATCGGGTTTCCCGGTCGAATCCGCCCATTCCTTGGCACAGGCGATGTATTCAATCGGCGCATCGAACCAGACATAGAACACCTTGCCTTCCATACCGGGCCAGTCCTGTTCGCCTTTCTTGACTGGAACGCCCCAGTCCAGATCGCGGGTGATCCCCCGGTCTTGCAGCCCGTCGCCATCATGCAGCCATTTCTTGGCAATGGATGTGGTCAGGATCGGCCAGTCAGTTTTGCTGTCAATCCAGGCATCCAGCTGATCCTTCATCGCCGATTGGCGCAGATAGAGGTGCTTGGTCTCACGCACTTCCAGATCGGTCGAGCCCGAAATGGCCGAGCGCGGTTCAATCAGGTCGGTCGGATCCAACTGCTTGGTGCAGTTTTCACACTGGTCGCCACGTGCGTTCTCATACCCGCAATTGGGGCAGGTGCCCTCGATATAGCGGTCGGGAAGAAAGCGACCATCTGCGTTGGAATAGATTTGCTTTTCCGTGACCTCGCGGATCAACCCGGCCGCATCCAGTTTCCCGGCGAAATGTTGGGTCAGCTTTTTGTTCTGCTCGCTGGATGAGCGGCCAAAGTGATCAAAGCTCATCCCAAAACGCTTGGCGATGTCGGACTGAATTTCGTACATGTCCGCGCAATACTCGGCCACTGGCTTTCCAGCTTTGGCAGCGGCCAATTCGGCTGGCGTGCCGTGTTCGTCGGTGGCGCACAGGAACATGACCTCGTTCCCCCGGCCACGCTGGTAGCGTGCATACAAGTCGGCAGGCAGTTGCGAGCCGATCAGATTGCCGAGATGCTTGATCCCATTGATGTAAGGGATCGCCGAGGTGATGAGAATCCGAGCCATATTCCGTTTCCGCATATCTAACTGCGCGTTCGTCTAACCTAAGTCACCGCTCAGCAAAAGCCCGGTTTCGTAGGTGACTGGAATAACTCTGATTTGTAACGCGCGCCTGATAGGGCGACCAAGCCGCCGATGGCCGTTGTAATACGGTCAGATTGTGGTCAGCCAATACGCAGACTCTGCGCAATGCAGGGCTGCGGGTCCGCTATTCATTCCTCGCGGGCGCGTTTCAGCAACCTTCCGACCGTAAAGGATGTACGCGGTGCGTAGACGTAATTGGTTCTCTCCGCGGGTGTTGGACGCGACCGCATCCGGGCCAGGCCGAAACCGATCAGGAATACGTGGCCGACCGCAACAAATGCAAACAGCGCGCTGGGGCCGAAATCCTGGATCAGTGTTGACGTGATATAGGGTGACGCAATAGCCCCCAGCGCGTACCAGAACATCAAGGCGGCAGACAACTCGACCCTTTGTTCGGTTGTCGCAAAATCGTTGGCATGTGCGGATGACACCGAAAAGATTGGGAATGTCGTGAACCCAAAAAGCGCCGCTGCAAGCATGACACCGACGGTTCCCGTGTCGCTTGCCGCCATTGTGACCCCGCAGCTTAGCACCGCCGCGACCGAAAGCCAGATCAAGACCCAGCGCCGGTCGTATTTGTCCGCGAGCCATCCCATCGGATACTGCGCCAGCGCCCCGCCCAGAACGAAAGAGGCGAGGAAGAAGGCGATTTGATCCACTCCCAACCCGACTTCCTGACCGTAGACGGGCCCGACCATTCGGAAAGATGCTGAACTGAGTGCCGAAACAATGACGCCCGCGACGGCCAACGGCGAACTGTGCCATGCCAGTTTCGGGCGCAGGCGGGGGGCGTCGGGCGTCTTCGGCTGACTTGCGCGTGTCAGTGTCAGCGGCAGCAATGAGGCGCAGCAAAGGATCGCCAAGAGGTTATAGGAAACATACGAGGCGGGTGGCAGGACGGCGATGATCAACTGAGCACTCAGCGAGGCACCCATATCGACGATGCGATAGGTGCCCATGGCTCGTCCACGTGTCTCATTGGTCACTTTTGCATTCAGCCACGCTTCGATGACAGTGTAACTACCTGCCACACATGTGCCCGAGGCGATGCGCAACGCCGCCCATACATAAGGATTGTCTGTCAGGGTGTGCCCGATCAACCCCATCGCGCCCAGCGCTGTGCATACGGCAAATGCGCGGGAATGCCCGACACTGCCCATCAGTCGCGGCGCCCACCAGCAACCTATGAAAAAGCCAAGGAAATGCGCTGAACCCAGCATACCGATCTGTTCGGTCGAAAAGCTTAAGGTGATCCCGGAAATGGCATCAAGTGGCCCGACGCCGCCCGTTGAAAGCTGAAGCAGAATGACCGAAAGAAACAGGGCGGCAAATGAAATGATCGTGCGCATGGTTTTCTCAGATAGGCGGCGTCACCGGACAATGCGCGCAACTATTCGACTTTATCCAGTCGTTTTTTGCTTTTTGTCGATTAGGTTGCACGAATGATCTCGGCACGTATGTCCAGTCCGACGTTTTGTCCTACCAGATCGGGATAACCCGAGGCACCGAAATCGTGCCGGTTCAATGTCCCGGTCAAACCTATGGACAGGCGGTTGAGGTCGTTCGCGGCTGTTCCGGGCTGGCGGTATAGGTTGGCATCCAAAGTTATGGGGTGCGTCACATCTCGGATACTCAGTTCCCCCGTGACACGAGCACCATTCGATATGCGCCCATCGGCCCCCAATTGAATGTCAGTCGATACGAATTGAATTGTCGGGTAGGTTTCGGCGCCCAAAACACCGGGGCCGAGCATCGGCATGCGGGCAAAGGGCAAGCGTGTTCCGGCCTTGTTGACATCCAGCACCACCGTGACCCGGCTGTTTTGCAGGCGGTGCATGTCAATCTGTACGTCCGCCTGCCGGATCGGCATTGATCCGGTCTGAGGGATACCTGACAGATCAAAGGTAAAACCAACCACGGTGGCTTTCGTTGACAAAATGTATGGCTGCAACGCGGCTTGCACCGTACGGGCCAAAGGCAGAGCCACCATCCCTGCAAGCACCAAGCGGCGGGTCAGGTGTGTCACGCCATGACCGTGTCCCGTCTGGGGCGGGATCTTTTGATCAACATCAGAATGATGGCAATGTTCAAACCGTTCCAAAGAATTCCGTTGACGAAGGCCAGGTGGTAACTTCCGGTGACATCGTAAATCCAGCCTGACATCCAGCCGCCAAGCGCCATGCCAAGGATGGTCATCATCAAGACGAATCCGACCCGCGCCCCGGCGTCCTGCGGCGGCATGTATTCACGGACAACCAAAGCGTAGCTGGGCACGATGCCACCCTGCGCCAGACCGAACAGCAAGCTGATCACATAAAGTGAGACCATCCCGTCATATGGCAGGAACAGGAACAGGGCGATGCACTGCAAGACTGAGCCGATCATAAGCGTCATGACGCCGCCCAGACGGTCGGCCAACAGGCCCGAGAGAATACGGCTGGCGACGCCACCTAGCAGCATCAGCGATAGCATTTCAGCCCCCACTGCGGGGCCGTATCCCAGCCCGACGCAATACGACACGATATGGACCTGTGGCATGGACATCGCTACGCAGCATCCAATACCAGCCAGTCCAAGGATGTACTGTAACACGCGTGGTGAAACGCCGACAGTGCGCGCGTTGATCTGGGCTGTGGCCGCGGCTGTGCTGTGTGCTTCGACCGGGACCTGACGACGCAACAGCAAGGACAGGGGGATGACAATCAGCAGCGTCAATAGCGCCAATGTCAGGTAGACCTGTTGCCAGCCATCCCGTAACAGAATGCCGGACAGCAGGGTGGGCCAGATTGCGCCAGAGATATAGTTTCCGCTGGCCACCAATGCGACGGCGAACCCACGCCGCTTCATGAACCAGTGCGAGATATCGGCGATCAAGGGGCCAAACCCGATCGATGTTCCCAGCCCGACCAGCAGATGCGCCGCAGATAGTAGTGTTATATTCGGGGCCAGCGTTGCCAATAGATAGCTGAAGGCGCTTAATACAGCGGCGCCGATCAGGGCGCGTGTCACGCCCAGCCGGTCCACCAGTTGTCCTAGCCACATATTGCCCAGCGCAAATCCGATCATCGTAAGCGTATATGGCATCGAGGCTTCGGCGCGACTGGCGCCGAATTCTGCTTCGACAGTAGGCATGACCACGATGACCGCCCACATCCCTACATTCGCCACAGTTGCGATGGCGAGCGTGATCAGAAGGCGAATCCAGGAATAGCGGCTGTCATGGATCGGATGGCTCATGCGGCGACGCTAGGGTGCGATCCGGAGTTTGGCGAGTCACATCTTGCGTGATCCTTGCGGCTTCACGTCAGAATGTCCTCTGTTTCAATGCGTTTCAGGTGCAGACCGGTGCGGGCAGCAGTCTGAGTGGCCTGCCAGCTGACCGGGGGCAGGGCGCGGGCGCGGCGGCGGGTCAGGGTCCAGTGCCTGGCATCCCCCTGATGGGCGGCGGCCATGTGCCAGCGTGTCTCAACCCCTTGTGCGCCGCCATCACCGGGCGTCAGCAGCAAGCCAAGCGGGGCTTGGCCCATCGTACCGCCTTGTTCTGCGGCCAGATGCATCCGCCGCACCGGCGTCAGCCCCGGCGCGCCGGGCAGGTCGCCTATGATCAGCGGGATGGCCCCGCTGCGCAGCGCCTCTTCAATACACCATAGCAGATCTTCGGCGCGGGTGGGGTGGACGAACAGAAAACGCGCCGGATCAGCAAAGGCCATCATTCCGTCGGGGTTCAGTTGGGCGGGCTCCCACGCGGGGGAAATCCACAGCACGGGACCCTGTGTCTGACCGGCCAGCCAGATGGCAAAGCTGCGTCGGGCGGGGCCGCAAGCCTCGTGCACGCGACCCGGTTGCAGGGTGATCTGCGAATGGAGATTTATCCCCGGGATCTGACGTGCAGGTTTGGGACCAAGAAGCTGAGCAGACATGCCCGCAAGCTATCATGTTCCACTTTTGTTCTCAAGAGGTGAGGAGCATCAACGGGACAGGATCAGCTTGCCATCCGCAAACTGAATGCTTGAAAAACGGTGCAGATATTCCATCCCCAAAAGAGACTTATCCAGTTCGCCCTCGTTGACCCAGGCCGAAACGTTCTGATCCGTAATGGGTCCTATCGTCAGGGTCTCAAGCCGCACCGGCGCGGTACGCACCTCACCGTTTGCAGTCAAGGCGCGCCCGAAATAGTTCAGCTGATCGGGATCAATGCCTGCCCGTTTGGCATCCCGCGCGTTCAACACGATCTGGCTGGCACCGGTGTCGACAAGAAAGGTGATCAGCTCACCATTCACCAGAACCGGAAGGTAATAATGGCCATCATAAGCGCGGGGAACCTCAACCGAGTTACCGGTGACACTCATCTGCGGCGCGGGAGCGACCGAGGAACGAATATCCTCCCACAGACCGACCAGTGCAATGACCCCGACAAAAATGAACACCCATGCCATGACCTGCTGAAACGTCTTGCCAAGCGACTGCCGATTATGCGTGACAAACCACATCAGCAGCGCCGCCCCCAGCAGGGCCAGATAGATCAGGCGTCCAATATCGAAACTGTCCATGCGGTTCCCGGAAATCCCCTTAACCTTGTGAATATGGGGGCTTAAGATGCGAATCCAAAGGCCTTGAGGCCATCAAGAATAAACTGAACAGATAATGCAGCCAGCAGCATCCCAAGAAGCCGGGTCAACACGTTCAGCCCGGTTTTCCCCAAAAGCCGTGCCACGGCCCCTGATGAAAGATACATCACAAAAACCATTGCCAGAACGACCAGCATAACGCCGATGACCACGGCCAGGCCCTGAATGCCGGGATGTTGACCGGCCAGCAGGATCATAGTGGCAATCGCACCGGGCCCTGCAATCAGTGGGATACCCAGTGGAAACACCGACGGGTCCGGATGTTCTTCCTCTTCGGCGCTGTTTTCACGACGTTTGGTCCGGCGTTCAAACAGCATGTCGAGCGCGGTCAGAAACAGCAAAACACCCCCCGCAACACGAAACGCCTCCATCGAGATGCCGACAAATCCCAGCAGCGCTTCGCCGAAGGCCGCGAACATCGCCAGAATGCCGCCAGCAGTCAGGCACGCGCGAACAGCGACAGAGCGGCGCGTGTGCCAATCCATGTTCTGGGTCAGGGCCACAAAAATCGGGGTTTGCGCCGGTGGATCAAGAACCACGAAAAGCGTTGTGAACGCAGTGATCAGAAATGCGGTGTCAATCACTCTTTGCTACTCTGTTGCAGATGTTTCAAAATTTTTAGGGCGTCTTCGGCCCGTCCGGAGGGAACATAAACATGATCGTGGTGATAGCCCGCAACCATGTTCGCCGGAATTCCGGCCTGTGCCAACACCCCGGAGACCGCAGCGGTCAGACCCACGCCTTCGAGCGAGGAGTGCACTTGAAGCGTGATACAACGCATAGCAAACGCCTCTTTTGGTGCGCAATGGATCGGAACGATTAAAGACAGTCCTTCGGCCTCGACGTAACTGGCGCGTGTCCCGTCGGGCCAGTCCATATCTTCAGGCCAGACCACAAATGCGAATTCGTCGGGTTGAATTTCGGGGTGCATTCCCGCGATCATCGCTTTGGTTTCAACAACGGGATCGCTCATACCGTTTCTGCCTGTTCCAGTCGCTCGGCAGCGGCGATCCAAAGCGCTTCTGCTTTTTGCATGGCCTCGACCACCTCGGCGAATTTG
Source organism: Ruegeria sp. O5 (assembly GCF_056535105.1). Taxonomy (NCBI): domain Bacteria; kingdom Pseudomonadati; phylum Pseudomonadota; class Alphaproteobacteria; order Rhodobacterales; family Roseobacteraceae; genus Ruegeria; species Ruegeria sp. O5. Next base: position 99,926 of record NZ_JBQERN010000001.1, read on the forward strand.
CGGTTCCAGGTTTCCAGATCGTTGATCTTGTCGTCCTCGTATAAAGCCGGGTCGGCCAGTTTTGCCGCGAGCTTGTCGTGCATCTCTGTCAGTTTCTCGACCCGGTCCTCGCATTTGCGCAGGTCCGCCCGCAGTGCCAGCATGGTATCGCGCGAGGTACGTTTGGGCTTCTCTGTTTGCGGCTTTTCTTTCACCGGCTTGTCACGCGCCAGCAAAAGGGCCCGGTAGGATTCTAGGTCACCGTCATAAGATTTGACCGTACCGTCCGAGACCAGCCACAACCGATCGGCAACAAGCGACAGAAGGTGCATGTCGTGGCTGACCAGCACGACAGCGCCGGAATAGGCGGTCAGTGCTTCGACCAGCGCCTCACGGCTTTCGATATCCAGATGGTTCGTCGGTTCATCGAGGATCAGCATATGCGGTGCGTCGATGGTGGCCAGCAGCAGCGACAGGCGTGCTTTTTGCCCACCCGACAGGCGGCCAACCTCGGTTTCCGCCTGAGCTGCGTTCAGGCCGAACCCCGCCAAACGCGAGCGCCACTTGCCAGGCGCCTCGTCCGGGCGCAGGCGGCGCAGGTGGTCCAGTGGCGTTTCGTTCACATAAAGCTCGTCCACCTGATGCTGAGCGAAATACCCGATGCGCAGCTTGTTGCTGCGGGCCATCTTACCCGCCATGAGGGGCAGGCGGTCTGACAACAGTTTGGACAGGGTAGATTTGCCCTGACCGTTCTTACCCAGCAGCGCGATGCGGTCATCCTGATCAATGCGCAGATTCAGGCGGCGCAGTACTTCGATCTCGCCATAGCCGGTGACACCACCTTCGATCTGGATGATGGGCGGCGACAGTTCCTCGGGTTCGGGGAAGGAAAACGCACGCAGCGCGGCCTCTTGCGGGGTTGAGACCAACTGGATGCGTTCGATCATTTTCAGGCGCGATTGGGCCTGAACGGCCTTGGATGCCTTATAGCGAAACCGATCCACGAAGCTCTGCAAATGAGCGATGCGGGCCTTTGCCTTTGCATTCTCGGATTCCGCCTGCGCTAGACGTTCCGCCCGCCGTTCCGCGAACTTGTCGTAAGGCACAGCGTAATAGGTGAGTTTGCGATCCTCCAGATGCAGGATCGACCCTACGGCACGGTTCAACAGGCCCCGGTCATGGCTGATGATAATGACCGTGTGGGGATATTTCGCCAAATAGCTTTCCAGCCACAGCGCGCCTTCGAGGTCCAGATAGTTGGTCGGTTCGTCCAACAGCAACAAATCCGGTTGCGAGAACAAAACCGCCGCCAAGGCCACGCGCATCCGCCAACCGCCCGAGAAATCCGAGCAGGGGCGCAACTGGTCTGCGTCGTCAAACCCCAACCCCTTGAGGATCGAGGCCGCGCGGGCCTCGGCCGACCAGGCGTCGATATCGGCCAGCCGCGTCTGGATTTCGGCAATTCGCGTGGGATCCGTTGCGTTGCCAGCCTCGGCCATCAGGGCGTTGCGCTCGGTATCAGCGGCCAGAACAGTGTCGATCAGCGAAACATTGGATGATGGGACCTCCTGCGCGACCCCGCCAATGCGGGCGCGCTTGGGGACCGAAATATTGCCCGATTCCAGCGCCAGTTCCCCGCGGATCAGGCGAAAAAGCGTGGTCTTTCCCGTGCCATTTCGGCCCACAAGGCCAACCTTGTGACCGTCTGGTATGGTTGCGCTGGCGCCATCAAACATTGGGCGGCCTTCAACGGCATAGGTGATGTCTTCGATCCGTAACATGAGGCGCTCTTAGCAGAGGTGTGATGCCGCCGCCAGCGGCTTGGCATTTTCAAGCATCAAGCAATGTGTTAGCGCTGTCTCGTTTGCTTTTTGAAGCGGTTTTTCACATGCGCGCGGCCCGGACGCCTCCATCCCTGATCACATTGATCTTTGCTACGGCGCTGTCTGTGCTGACGCTCAACATGTTCCTGCCGTCGCTGGCGCATATGAGTGAAGACTTCACGGTGGATTACGGCCTGATGAACCTGTCGGTCGCGGGGTATCTGGCGGTTTCGGCAGTGTTGCAACTGATCATGGGCCCGTTATCGGATCGCTTTGGGCGCAGACCTATCCTTTTGATTTGTATATCGATATTTGTCCTTGCGTCGATCGGATGCACACTGGCCGGATCGATCTGGGTTTTTCTTGGCTTCCGCCTGCTTCAGGCTGCTGTTGTCGCGGGCTCAGTCCTGTCCAGCGCGTCGATCAGAGACCGTTACGCACCGAATGAGGCGGCAAGCAAACTCGGTTACGTCGCGATGGCCATGGCCTTAGCCCCGATGCTTGGGCCGATGTTGGGTGGGGCGCTGGATATGCTTTTCGGTTGGCGTTCGGGGTTTGTCCTGTACTCGTTGCTTGGAGCAGGGTTGCTGGTGCTGCTTTGGTTCGACCTGGGCGAAACCAACACGAACCGCTCGTCCACATTTGGTGCCCAACTGCGCGAATACCCACACCTGTTCCGTGCCCGCAGGTTCTGGGGTTATGCCCTATGCGCGGCGTTTTCGATTGGGGGGTTCTACAGCTTTATCACCGGTGCGCCGCCGGTTGCCGCAGCGTGGTTCGACCTGAGCCCAGCAACGCTGGGGCTGGGGATTGGCGTCATCACCGGCGGGTTCATGGTTGGCAATTTTGTCACCGGTCGGATTGCGGCCCGGACGCGCCTGACGACAATGATATTGTCGGGGCGGATCGTGGCCTCAACTGGCCCGTTCTGCGGATTGATGCTGTTTCTCGCTGATCTGGGATCGGTCTGGGTCTTCTTCGGTTCGGCAATCTGTGTCGGCTTTGGCAACGGTTTGACCAATGCCAATGCCGCGGCCGGTGTCATGTCGGTACGCCCCGGGCTGGCAGGTAGCGCGGCAGGGCTGTCGGGGGCAATGATCGTGGCTTTGGGAGCTGTTCTGACCTCAATGACCGGCGCGTTCGTCAGCCCCGAAAACGGGCCGTATCTGGTACTGGGCATGATGTGGGCCTGTAGCTTTGCCGGCTTGATGGCGGTGCTTTACGTTCGTCGACTGGACCGTGTCGACCCTTTGCCAGAAACAATCTGAACTGCAAAGCCACCGGCAAGGCATCATTACACTTTTCATGGATCAAAGACCGTGATACCCGGCGCGCGATGGATTTCGGCGCGGATCCCGCGTCACATTATAAGGAGAGGCCGACATGGCACTGGAACGCACATTCTCGATCATCAAACCCGATGCAACCCGCCGCAACCTGACCGGCAAGATCAACGCCAAGTTCGAAGAAGCAGGCCTGCGCATCGTGGCGCAAAAGCGCATTCACATGACCAAAGCTCAGGCTGGCAAGTTCTATGACGTTCATGCCGAACGTCCGTTCTATGACGAACTGTGCGAATTCATGTCGTCGGCTCCGGTTGTTGTTCAGGTTCTGGAAGGCGAAGGCGCCATTGCAAAGAACCGTGAAGTCATGGGCGCAACGAACCCTGCGGACGCAGCCCCCGGCACCATCCGCGCTGAATTCGCGGAATCGGTCGGTGAAAACTCGGTCCACGGTTCGGACGCACCGGAAACCGCAGCGGTTGAAATCGCATACTTCTTTTCGGGCATTGAACTGGTCGGTTAAGCCACAGCCATTGGTGACAAACAGGGGCCGCATCCTTGGTTGGGTGCGGCCTTATTCGTTCAGAGCTGCTTTAAGTCCTTTGGTGCAACACGAACTCCGATGGCGTCCAGATCTGCAATCATCTGGTTTTCCGGAGCAGCACCGTTACCAGCTTTGATTGCGTCGAACCTTTCGCGCAGGGCTTTCTTCTCGTCGCCCTTGCAATCGTTCCACGGGCGGCCCTGCAATCCCATCACCAGAACATAATATCCGATGAAATGCGCCCTGGTGCCGGCGCGCAACAGGCGGGCATAGGCTTCGTCCGGCCCCAGTTCTCGCAGCGCCTCAGCCGAATGAATACCAGCACGTGCGCAGGCCTGTTCAAAGGCGGGGCCAAGGTTTCGGATCGAAGATACTGGTTCGCTCATAGCGGTGTCTTACTTCGGCACCCGAGGCCTGTCACCCCGTGATTACACTCGGTCGCAGGCATAATGCCTTGATGTCCTTTCGGGTTCAGCCGAGACTGAAAAGGAGAACCTTGGATGGCGTTGGAGCAACCAAACCAAACAAGGGGCGCGCGCATATGATCGTTGAGAAACCTGTAAAGGGGTTTCTGAAGTTGAACTGGAAAGGCGTATCATGACCAGATCGTCAAGCGATCAGTTCATTTTCCCAGCGAGGATTGACGAAACGGCTCTGGCAAATGCCATTGCCGGGTTTTCCCAAAAAGTTTCACCCGATAGCCCCGTCGCAGCTTTCGCATTGCTGGATTGTCACGATCAGTCACTGCGCGCCTCGGGTCGTGCTTTGATCGATACTGGCGGGGTGTTGCACCTGCTGCGGAAGGACCACGGCCCTTTGTCTCAGCAGCACTCGGGGCATCTGCGGTTTGCACGGGACTTGCCAGAAGGGCCGGTTCAGAAGGCGCTGAGCGACTTTCCTGAACTACGGGCGCTGACGCAGATCGGTGTTGGGGAGATCAAGGTTCAGACCTTTGCTGTACTAGATGATCTGCAAAAGACAAAAGTCAGGGGAACTTTAACGTACATGTCGACGCCATCAGGGCAGGCGACCATTGTACGAATTCAGAAGTTGCGCGGGTATAAGAAGGCTTATCAGTTGGTCTGTTCTGCTCTCGCCAACATTACGGGCGGTGTTCATGATATTGAAACGCTCTATTCCAGCCTGGTTCCAGACATGGTTCCCTATCAGGCCAAGCCTGAAATGAAGATTGGTCAAGCAGAACCTTCCTGCGAAGTCGCTGCAAAAATCATTCAAACATATCTGCGGGTTGCGCGGCAAAACGAAGAGGGCGTGATCGCTGATATCGACACTGAGTTTTTGCACGATTACCGGGTATCGCTGCGCAAGATCAGGTCAGTGATCAGCCTGTTCAAGGGGGTGTTGTCCGTAGCCCAGACGGCCGAGCTGAAGCGGGTCTTTTCCGACCTCATGACCTGTACTGGACCTCTGCGTGATTTGGATGTCTACCTTCTGGAAAAAGAAAAGTATTTCAATCTTATCCCGCCGAACCTTCACTCAGGACTGTCCGAGATGTTTGATCAGTTTCAAACGGAACGTGCACAAGAGCAACTGCGCCTGTCACGCTGGTTGGGCAGCTCCGACTACACGACGTCCATGACCGACCTGACCGCAATGTTTGCAAGTTCAGATCACTTGGACCTTGGGCCAAACGCGTATCTCGGTGCGTATGACTATGCCTGCGCGCTGATCTGGAAGCGCTATCGCAAGGTGTGCAAACTGGCGCGCGGCATAAGCGACGATAAACCAGACAGGACGGTGCATGACCTTCGTATCGAATGCAAAAAACTAAGATACCTGATGGAATTGTTTACCCCACTATTCGACGGGAATGGATTTAGAATGATCCTTAAGCCGTTGAAAAAACTTCAGGATAGTCTTGGTTTGTTCAACGATTATTCTGTTCAGCAAGATGCGTTGTTGACCTTTGTAGCGTCGCACGCCGATACGCAAGGCCGCGTGGACGCGCAGATCGGTTTGTCCGTGGGCGGCCTAATCGCTGTGCTTGATCAACGCCAAAAGACGGAAAGAAAGCGCGTTGTCGCAAGTTTCCATCAGTTCGACGGGCAAGAAATCCGGCACATGTTCCGCAGTCTGTTTCACCACAAAAAGGAGTAAGGAATGAAGATCATTGCCTTTTACAGCAATAAGGGCGGTGTTGGACAAACCGCGACTTCCGTGAACCTGGCCTATGTCTGTGTGCAAACCGGTCGGCAGGTTTTGCTGTGCGATCGCGATTCTGGGGATGCGTCTGGGGTCTATTCTCGAGCCGCCAATGAAATCCTTGTTCCTGCCATTCCCACAACCCTGTTCGAGCGGTTATTTGGTCAACTGATTAGCATTTTCGACAAACACAATATGCATCAGAAAAGCTGCGGTCGTTCTTTTCAATGGCGCAGCATCGGGCCTTTGCCAATACTTACGCAGGTCGCGGCGCGGCTGGCAAGCATACCGGGCGCTGTTTGATGAGCTGGAAGAAAGAGTGGGGGCGCTCCGATGAGTACAGAAATTGAGCGCAAGTTTTTGGTGGCAAATTTACCGGACTTGAGCCGCGCAGAAAAAGCAATGGTGCGTCAGGGTTATCTTACCTCTCCGGATGATTCGACCGAATTGCGCTTGCGGCAAAGGAACGATGTGTTTTTCCTGACCTTGAAAGGCGGAGGTGATCTTGTACGTGTTGAGCGTGAGACAGAGATAACCCGAGACCAGTTCGAAACTTTCTGGCCGGAAACCCAAGGACGCCGGGTCGAGAAGGTACGTTATACGGATCAAATGCCGGACGGCCACCAGTTCGAGCTGGATATTTTCTCAGGCGGCCTGGAACCCCTGCGTTTGGTTGAGGTTGAATTCCATACCAGTGAAGCCGCAAATGCTTATGTCCCACCGGATTGGTTCGGTGCTGAAGTTACAGGCGATAAACGGTATAAAAACACGATATTGGCGGTAAACGGACTGCCGGATTAACTCTGAATTGCCAGATTGATCGTGGTTTCCAGACCCGGGTCGCAGTTTCGGGCTGCGAATGTCCCGCCATGCATATGGGAAATCGCGGCAACCAGTGCGAGCCCCAATCCCGCGTTGCGTTCCGTCCGCGCCGGATCAAGCGTGACGAACGGAAGCTGAAGGCGATCCAACTCTCCGGGCGGAACACCCGGACCACGGTCCCGAACCCGCAATTGGGCAAATCCGCCTTGGGTACCGATTGAGATCGTGATTGCGGTATCTGCCGGTGCATAGCGCATAGCGTTTTCCAGCAGATTGGAAAGAGCCTGCGAGAGGAGGGGCCGGTGCCCCTGAATAGCTAGGGCAGAGCCCGTAACCTCAAGACGGATGTCCTGATCCGCGGCCACCGGATCGTAAAGCTCTACGACATCGCCAACCAGTTGCTGCAAATCAATGTCTTCGAATTGTTCGCGACCCAGACCAGCCTCGGCCCGCGAAATTTCGGTAAGCTGTCCCAAGACCCGCAAAACATGGTCGATTTCTCCCGTTGCCCGCGCAATGTCGATTTCGCGGTCCAGATCGCTTTTGCCGGGCTCGGAAAGGGATTCGACCCGTTGACGAAGACGGGACAAAGGAGAGCGCAAATCATGTGCGATAGAGTTTGAGGTGGTGCGCAGATTACTGACCAGCTCTTCGGTCCTGTCGAGCATGTTGTTCAGCGTTCCAGAGACCTGATCAAATTCATCTCCGGTTCCGCGCAGGGGCATCCTTTTGGAAAGATCGCCGGAAACGATGTTTTCGGCTGTGCTTGCAATGTCCGACAGGCGTGAAAACACCAGGCGTGTGAATAGCCAGCCGGTGATCACGCTCAGAACAAATGCTATCCCTAGCGCCAGTGCCAGAGATCGGAACAACACTCGGTCGAATTGTTGACGGGCCGCCGCATCCCGTCCCACCAAAAGGCGTTCGCCACCGGGCAGGCGGATCGATGCCGCCGAGATAGGCACCAGTTGGTCATTGTCAGCCCTGCGCAACTCAAGGTCGACCCAACCGCTTCCGGCGGTCACATTGACCGGCCAGGTTTTCAGGTTACCCACAAGCTTGACGCCTTGCCGATCCGCCAGAAGATACAGCGCGTCTCGGTCGGGTGCGCTTGGAAGACGGCGTTCGATCGCTGTGATCAGCCCGATCAGCCCGCGCCGTTCATATTCATCTGCAAGCCCGGTCAGTTCGGCGGACACGACTGATCGGGTCTCGGATTCGATGCTTCTGTTGGCCGTCACATAGACCAGTGCCAGCACGGACGCGGTCAGGAACGTGCTTAGCACCATGCTGGTGGCGACAAGTCTTGTTCGTGAATTATTAAGGGAAAGCCGAAGGTTATCCATCGGACATCATGTAACCTGCTCCGCGAACAGTTTCAATCAAAGGTGTGTCTCCGCCTTCATCCAACTGGCGGCGCAGCTTTGAGATGTGAACATCAACAACGTTGGTGTTCGGGTCGAAATGATAATCCCAGACGCCCTCAAGCAGCATGGTACGCGACACGACACGGTTCTTGCGGCGCAGAAAGAATTCAAGGATCTGGAATTCACGGGGCGTCAGCGTGATCTCATGGCCGTCCCGCGTAACCTTGCGGGTCAGAAGATCCATTTCAAGATCCTTGCAGGTCAGAGTCGGCGTTTCCTCGGATTCCTGCGGACGTCGCAACAGGGCTTCGATCCGTGCATGAAGTTCCTGAAACGAGAAGGGCTTGACCAGATAATCGTCGGCGCCTGATCGCAATCCTTTGACGCGCTCGTCCACTGCACTCATGGCCGTCAACATCAAGACCGGTGTTTTCAGCCCTGCTGCACGCAGGGATTTGATCAGGGACAGCCCGTCCAGACCGGGAAGCATCCTGTCCAGCACAATGGCGTCAAACCCGCCATCCGTTGCGTGGTACAATCCCTCGCGGCCATCAGCAGCCGTTTCGACAACATAGCCTTCTTCGCCAAACCCTTTGGCAATGAAATCCCTGGTGTCAGCGTCATCTTCGACGATCAACAGACGGCGGCTCATGATCTGGCTCCTTTTCCCTTGGGATTTAAACACATTATCCAAACAAAGCCCATGGAATGCAGAATATCTTGCCGGGTGCTGGGCACGCACCCGGCAAGCCCGACGGACAGCGGACAACTCAGGTCCGCCGGGTGAGGCGCGCGCCGGATCTCCCCATCAAGCGACGCGCGCATAGTGTTGGTCAGACCAATTCGACGGCAACGAAGATCTGGCTGCCGGCCCGATTGATCAATACCAGTGCCGGGTCCGTCTTTTCGCTGTCCAGTGCCGCCTTCAGCGCTTCGGGTGTGAACGTGTCTTGGTTGCCCAGTTTGACGATCACGTCACCACGTTGCAGACCCGCCCGAGCCGCAGGGCTGTCCGGTTGCAGGTCTGTGACGACCACACCTTCGACGGCTTTAGCGATACCTGCCTCGGCCCGCACCGTTTCGGTCAGGGGGGCCACGGTGACACCAAGCGACGTGCCTGCCGCCTCGGATTCGACAGGGGTGTCGGACTGGGCCGCCGCTACCTGATGCTGGCCAACGGTCAAAGTGACCGTTTCCTGTTTGCCATCGCGCAGAATGGTCAAATTACTGGCGGTGCCGACCTTGGTTGTGCCCACCAGAATGGGCAGGTCACCACTGGAGTCTACGGCTTCGCCGTTGAAGGACAGGATAACATCGCCTTGTTCCAGAACTCCGTCTGCGGGGCTGTCGGCGACAACATCTGCCACCAGTGCACCCGAGGAGGCATCAATTCCCAGCGCCGCAGCAAGCTGCGGGCTGATATTCTGGATCGAAACACCCAGCCAACCACGGCTGACCTGCCCATCATCCTGCAGATCGGCTGCAATATGTTCAACGATGTTCGAGGTTACGGCAAATCCCAGCCCGACAGATCCGCCACTGGGGGAATATATGGCCGAGTTTACACCAATCACTTCGCCGGCCATGTTGAAAAGCGGGCCACCAGAGTTGCCCTTGTTGATGGCGGCGTCCGTTTGAATGAACTCGGCATAAGGCCCGTCCGAGATATTGCGACCTTTCGCCGATACAATGCCGGTAGTGACCGTCGAGCTCAAACCAAACGGGTTGCCGATCGCTACGACATCTTCGCCTACGCGGATTGCATCGCTGTCACCCAGTTCGACAGCTTGCAGGCCCGGGCCTGCATCAATCTTCAACACTGCGATGTCTGTCAGCGGGTCGGTGCCAACCACCTCGGCCTCAAATGTCCGGTCATCACTTAGGCGAACGGTTACAGTCGCGGCATTGTCCACCACATGGTGATTGGTGACGATATAACCGGCTTCATCCAGTACAAACCCTGACCCGAGCCCTTGTGCCGGCCCGCGTTGAGGCATGTTGAACCCTTCAGGCCCACCAAAGCGCTTGAAGAATTCCCCAAACGGATGACCGTCGAAATCAAAATTCTGCCCCTGTGCGGGGCTTGAGGCGGCCTTTTGTTCGGCAATGATGGTTACAACCGAAGGGGAAACGGATTCGACAAGATCGGCAAGCGCCTCATCCGCCATCGAAGGTAAAGCGGTTGTGGCCAGCATGGCTGCGCCCAATGCGCTGACCCCCATCCAGTTGGATGTGCGGGGAAGTAAAAGCGAAGATTTTCGGATGCTCATTTCTGTCTCCTGGTTTGATCACGCAATTTCCGTTGCGCGTTGAGACATGAGATGCACTGGCAGGATTGGGGTTTCCTGACTGATCAATTAATAAATCTTAATTTTGCCACAAAGCGGGTGTTTTGTGGCGAAGGACGTTGATCAGGATTCGCTGATTTAACCGGGTAGGTCGAAGGCGAATCGGAGGATTGTTGCCAAAACAGACGTCAAACTTTCAAAAAAGTTGAATTTTCATTGTTTTGTTGACAATGCTTTCACTGAACAGTGGGGAAAAATGCTGCTCTTCCAATGGTTGTGGGCGAGTCCGGGAGTCATCGGACTTGACGCTGTAACTTTGCTGACAGGCAGCTGAATGGGTGCATAAGTTTGCGCTTAATCCCGAATCGTTGATATGCGCACCGGACTTGGATCGCCTATAGGTTGAGCAAGCCCTGGGGCTATGTTGCCTAAAAGCCAAATCGAGGTGCGCGAAATTAACCTATTCTTCCAATTTTACGTTGTTTCTAAAGATCGGATAGGTGAGGATGAAATTGCCCAAGTGAGGGGAAGCCAAAAGCGCTAGGGGGCGCTGGCGGCTAACTCAGTTACCGGAAGTTTTAGCGGCGTGTTAACGAGGGGGTCTTGTTTAGGTTTAGCTGCTAGGGAACCAGAGTGTCTTTAAGACCTATTGGTCAAACTTTTGGAATTGTGGAAAGTGGTAGTCCTGTATTGGGCACCGGCCCGGTCGATATCGACCGGGCCGTGTTTATTCAAGAAGTGCGCTTCTTACACCAAGCATCCCAATCTTCCGGCGTATCCAAATCCAAAACCGCGTTTTGACCGGGAAGTGGTTGCAGGAATACGCCACCCTGTTGTGACCGAACCACCGTCTGCGCGCCGTGATCGCCGTGCAATACCAAGAGCTGACTGAAAAGCGTCCGATCGAAGATCACCGGGTGCCCGGGCTTTCCATCTGCGGTTGTTCCGCGCCAGATTACATTGTCGGGATGTAATTGACGTGCATTCAAGATCGTTCTCAGATCAGCCTGGGTCAGGTCAGGTAAGTCGGCCAGCAAAACCATGACTGCGGGTGCGTCTACAGGAAGGTATTCTATGGCGGTGCGCAAACTGGCGTTCATTCCCTCTGCCGCGTCCGGAACCGGAACGGTCTGAACATCCAGTCCCGCAAGTGCGTCATATCTTGGGTGTGGACGCGGTGGCAGGGCGACAAGGACAGGCGCCACACCACGCGCAAGGGTCGCCGTACGGGTCAGCAGTGGAATGCCGTCGATTTGCTGCAAAAGCTTGTCCAACCCGCCCATACGACTGGATTGACCGGCGGCAAGCAGGATGATTGGGATTTCGGTCATTGTGCCTCACTGCCGTCAGTCATGTGTGCTGTCATCCCCTCATGCGTGTGCCATCTGAGTCAAACAAAGGTGTCGAGATAACCTTCGCTTTGCGCATCTGCCCCAGAATCTCGATTTCAACCTCCAGACCATCTTCTATGCGCCCGGACGGAAGAAAGCCCATGGCGACGGATTTTTGCGCAAAATGAGAGTAGCCGCCCGAGGTACAGAACCCGACAACCGAACCATCCAGCCAGATCGGTTCATAGGCGTTGACGTCTGCATCGTATGTTTCAACTTCGAAGGCTGCCAGCTGGCGGGTGGTTCCGTTGGCCCGTTCTGCTTCCGCTGTATCGCGGCCGATGAAACGGGTGCTTTTGTTGAAAGCAATGAACCGGTCCAACCCCGTTTCTGCGGCGGTGTAATCTGGCGAATATTCCCGCATCCATGAGCCAAAGAACTTGTCTAGCCGCAGGCTCATCATTGCGCGCATTCCGAACGGAACAATGCCGTGGGGTTGTCCGGCCTCCCACAGCGTCCACCAAAGCTGACGCTGCGCTAAGGGGTCGCAATAGATTTCGTAACCAAGATCACCCGTATAGCTGACACGCTGAACGATACAGTCGGTCATGCCGACAGTCATCCGGCGCACGTTCAGGAAGTTGAAATCGGCCAAGTCGTCTCGGGTGCAGGCTGCCAGAACCTGCGTTGCCTTCGGGCCGGCAATCTGGAAGCCGTTCAACCGGTCGCTGACGTTTTCAATCCTCACGCCGTCCTGAGCGTTTTGCTGGAACCACCGCATGTGGAAGGCCTGACTGCCATAAGACGCCGTAAGCTGGAAGTCGGTGTCAGTCAGGCAGGAAACGGTGAAATCACCGATTAGCTTGCCCTTGTGCGACAGCATCGGGGTCAAAGACAGCCGACCGGGTTTCGGAATGCGGCCAGCCATGATCCGGTCCAGCCAGTTCCGAGCATCGGGTCCGGTGATGCGGTATTTGCCGAAATTGTGGACTTCGTTGATACCCACAGCTTCACGCACCGCCCGCACTTCGCGCCTTGTCGCCGCGAACGCGTTCGAGCGGCGGAAGGATGGCGTTTCAAACCCCGGCTCATCTTCCTGAGCAAAATAGTTTGGGACCTCAAGGCCGTATTGCTGCCCCCAGACCGCGCCCAGCTCGCTGAAGATGTCATACATTGGTGTTGTGCGGTTGGGGCGCGCGGCAGGCAGTTCTTCGTTCGGATAGGCGACGCTGAAGCGTTTCTGATAATTCTCGATGACTTTGGGGCGGGTGTAACCTGGGCTGATCCAGTCTCCGAAGCGGGCAACATCCATGGCAAACACATCGCGCTCGGGCTCGCCTTCGATCATCCACTGCGCCAGCGTCAGGCCAACGCCGCCACCCTGACTGAACCCGGCCATGACACCGCAGGCCGACCAGTAGTTGCGCAATCCGGGTACAGGGCCGACCAGCGGGTTGCCATCAGGGGCAAAGGTAAACGGCCCATGGATCACCGATTTTATCCCAGCCTCAGCCAGCACAGGAAAGCGGCGATACGCGAATTCGATACTGTCGGTGATCTTTTCATAGTCATCGGGCAGCAACTCGTGCCCGAAATCCCAAGGGGTGCCGTCTACTGCCCAGGGCTTGCAGGGCTGTTCGTAGAACCCGATGCACAGGCCACGCCCTTCCTGCCTTAAATAGCTTTCACCTGCCGGATCCATGACGTGCGGATGCTCGCCACCCGCATCGATAATTGCTTCGATCTGTGGGATCGCGTCGGTGACAAGATATTGATGCTCCATCGGGTGCAGGGGAAAATAGACACCGGCCATGGCGCCAACTTCACGTGCCCAAAGCCCGCCTGCATTAACAATGTGTTCGGCATGGATTGTGCCCTTGTCGGTGACGACATCCCAGCTTCCATCGGGGCGCTGGTTGGTTTCACGCACCATACAATGGGTTTCAATTGTGGCACCGCCCATTCGCGCGGCCTTGGCATAGGCATGGGTGGTGCCTGAGGGGTCCAAATGTCCATCCAGCGGATCGTAAAGAGCACCGATAATTCCGTCGATATTTGTAATGGGCGCGATCTTTTTGATTTCTTCCGGGCCGACGATTTCTGTCTCAAGCCCCATGAACCGATGCTTGGCGCGTTCCGCCAGCAGCATATCAAACCGGTCCTGATTGTCGGCAAGTGTCACACCGCCCACATGGTGCAGGCCGCAGGACATGCCGGTGATCTGTTCCAGTTCTTTATACAGCCTGATCGTGTATCCCTGTAGCGCCGCCATGTTGGTGTCGCCGTTGAGGGTGTGAAACCCGCCTGCCGCATGCCAGGTCGATCCGCTGGTCAGTTCGGACCGTTCCAGCAACATGACGTCCGACCACCCGAGCTTGGTCAGGTGATAAAGAACCGAACATCCGACAACGCCGCCACCGATGACGGCCACCTGGCATGTGTTTTTCATCTGCTCCTCCATCTCTGGTAGGACGGTGCAGATCAACGATAAAGCATTCTGTCATACGAGCGACAGAGCGCGTCGTTTTTGTCTGGCGTCCAAACCCTATAAGGGCCGCACTTTCAGGGCTGTGATACGATTGCCTTCGCGTGCTGTAACCTCGAACCGGAAGCCATGGAACGAAAACACTTGCCCAACAACCGGGATCATCTGGGCTTCGTGGATGACCAGACCAGCAAGAGTGTTGGCTTCTTCATCCGGTAGCGACCAGTCCAGCGCACGATTGACATCGCGAATGGTCATAGCGCCTTCGACAAGGAATTGGCCATCATCCGTCCGCACGACCGGCACCTCTTCGGCGATATCGAACTCATCGGCGATTTCGCCCACGATTTCTTCCAGAATATCCTCAAGCGTGATCAGTCCACGCAATGAGCCGTATTCGTCCACCACTAGCGCAAAATGACCGTGCATTCGCAGAAACTCGCGCATCTGGTCATCCAGAGTTGTGGTCTCTGGAACGAAATAAGGGGCATTCGCGACTTTGCCGATGTCAAAGCTGGCCAGACGGTCGGTGCCGCCGTCACTGCTGCCAGCCTGCGCATACATCGCGCGGAACAAATCCTTGGCGTGAACAACGCCAACAATGTTCTCCTGCTCGTCCCTGAAAACAGGCAGACGAGTGTGAGGGCTTTCAAGGCATTGCCTCAGGATAGCTTCGGGTGGGGCGTTCGCATCGATCATCTCGATGTTGGAACGGTGAAGCATGATCTCTTCCACCGTGCGGTCGCCCAGATCCAGCGCGCCGAGGATGCGGTCGCGATCTTCTTTTTCAACAACACCTTCTGAATGGCCCAGTTGCAGGGCGCCTGCGATTTCTTCGCGCACGGCCAGAATGTTGCTGTCCGGATCGATCTGAACTCCGAACAAGCGCAATACGCCACGCACCAGCAATCGCACGGCTGCGACGACAGGCGAAAACACCGTCACGACCACGCTGATGATCGGCGCAACGGCCGCAGCGGCCTTTTCGGAATTGGTGATGGCGTATGTTTTCGGCAAAACTTCGGCAAAGATTAGCACCAGAAAGGTCATGACCAGCGTCGCCAATGCCACGCCGCTTTCGCCAAAAAGACGTGTGAACAACGCCGTCGCCAGTGACGCGGCAAGAATGTTGACGAGGTTGTTGCCCAGCAGAACCGACCCGATCAGACGTTCGTTGTCGTCGGTGATTTCCAGCGCCTTTTTAGCCCCGCGTGATCCCTTGTCGGCCTGAGCGCGCAGTTTTCCCCTAGATGAGGCGGTCAGCGCCGTTTCCGAGCCCGAGAAAAATCCGGACAGGATAAGCAGGAACAGGATAGCGCCGGTCGTAAACCAGAATGCGCCGTCGATCATAGAAGGTAAGGGTTCCATTGGTCCTTGATAGGTTAGTGTACTGCATCCGTTATGGGGACGTCGCTCCGCTGGATCAAGGTCTTAGCCTTTGTCCTCATTGCGGTCTTTGCTCAGCGGGTGATGTTGCAACACCAGTTCCGCCAGACGTTCATCCAGAACATGCGTATAGATTTCGGTCGTCGCCACGTCTGCATGACCCAATAACGTCTGGATCGATCTCAGATCAGCACCATTGGCCAGCAGATGCGTAGCGAATGCATGGCGCAGCGTGTGTGGCGTGACTTTTTCAGAAGAAACACCGCCGCGTACAGCCAGCTCTTTCACCAGCAAAAAGAACCTGTGCCGTGTCAGATGACCGGACTTACCGCGTGATGGGAACAGAAAGCGCGAGCGTTGAGCGCCTTTTTCCGCGGCCAGATCCTCGGCCTCGTCCCGCGCGGTCAGCCACGCGGCCAGCGCATCCCGGGCCGGGGGCGACAGGGGGACCATTCGCTCCTTCCCCCCTTTGCCCAGCACCAGCAGCATCCGGGGATCGCCACGGGCCGAGGAGACTGGCAGGGAGACAAGTTCAGTCACCCGCATTCCTGTGGCGTACAAAACTTCCATCAGGCAGGTGTTTCTTAGCCTGTCAGCTTCGGTTCGCCCGGTTTGTCTGGCGGCCTCCAGTAAACGATCAACTTCGGGCACATCCAGCGTCTTGGGCAACCGTTTCTGCCGGCCGGGACCTTTGATCTGAATGGCAGGATTGGTCGCGCGCCAGCCTTCCTCAAAGGCAAACCGGTACAGCTGTTTTATAGCAGACAAACGCCGCGCGCGGGTCGAACGTGACAAGCCCTGTGCATCGCAGTCGATCAGGTAGGCTTCGATCAGGTCGCGATCTGCCTGATCAAATCCGGATTTCTTGCGGTCCAGCCATTCGGTAAAATCTTTCAGGTCGCGCCCATAGGCCAGCAGCGTATTGGTCGCAGCGCCAAGCTCTGCCGCCTGCGCCTGCAAGAACGTTGAAATCCACAGTGCATCTGATGCCGGAGAGCCCATGATCAACGCTCTTGCAGGATCAAAAGGGACAGGGCCGCACGTCGCGCGGTGTCCTCCAGCCCAACGCGCCGGAATGTTGCAATTGCCGCTGTCATATCCACCAGATTGCCCCGCGCGCCATGTGCAAACAATTGCATGGCTTCAATAATGGCTTCGCCCAATTGACCGTTGGCCAGCAACGCATCAATGTCGCCTGGCACAGGCGCTGCCCATTCAAACCCCTGAGCGACGGCATCAGCCAAAGGGGACGGGGACACCGCGCGCCCGGGATCGCCTTGTGCCAAAGCGGCAAGAAACTGGGTGTCGTTGGATGTGTCAGGTGTTGACAAGGCGGCCTGTTCGTAAAGCCCGGACAGCATCAGAATACGCCAGCGCAGGCTTTCGGTGGTGGCAACCGGCAATGTGACAGATGACAAGCGCTCGGCGAACAGTTCGGCAAACGGAACCTCAAGCCCGACACCACGCATCTGTTGCCAGACCGGCTGCAAAGTCTTTCCTATCGCTTCCGCGTTCCCGGTGTCCAACGCGCTTTCAAATCGCTGAACGGCAGCAACCCGGTCCCAGACAGCACCTGAGGCTGCTGGATCACGCTCAGTATAAAGACCCAGCAGCTGATTGGGGGTTAATGCGCCAATTCGGGTCAGCCGCTCCGCTGCTTCAATCTGTGCCTTCCAACCTGCGACATCGCGCAGATCCGCATTGGCAAACGCCCGTGGCAGCGGAGCGGAGGGAAGCCGTTCGCCAATTGCCTCAAACAAACGGAACGTCAGGGGATCAGGGTTTTCCGGCTGCGGCAGGTAAGCTGCGCCTTCATACAGTTCCGGGCTGAGGAAACGGTCCAGAACCGCCAGATCCTCTGGTGGAAGGATTTCAAGCGCATGCGCTGCCTCAAGTGTCAGCGCGGCTGAAACCCAATCCCCGCGGCGGGCCTTGCAGAAGATCTGAGCCGCATAGTCCCGCGAAAGATGCGGTTCAGCAATAAGGGCGGTACAGCTACGATCCTCATCCCCGGTCAAGAGCGTCGCATCGAACCAGCGCTTGAAACGGTCCTGCGTGTCAGTGGGCCCGGCCAATTGAACAAGCGACTGCGCCGGATCAGCAGCGCCCAGTTGCATCAATCGGTCCAGCCGTGCAAGCAAAAGGATTTCTTCGGCCAGAGGCCCTGACGGCGCGCGGGTTTCAGACAAGAGCAGCGTGAACAACAATCGCTGCATGGCCGGGTTGTCACGCACGTGGACGTCGGCGATCAGTTCGGCCAGGCGATCCGCATCGCTGCCCTGCCAAAGGTCGACGGGCAGACCGGTGACAGAGGACGAAACAAGGCCCAGCGGCTGCGACAGTGCCTCAAGCGAAGTCACCTCAATTTCCGGCAATGCGCCATCTTGCGTAACCGGTGGTTCCAGCAGAACGGTTCCCGGCAGGTTTTCCGGCGGGTCTGTCAGCCATTCGATGGCGGATAAAGGTTCCTGCGCATGTGCCGACCCGGCCAGTGTGATTGCCAAAAGCAGTTGCTTAGTTGACATCCAGTGCAACCGGCTCGCGAATTTCACTTTGAGGCGCAGAGAAATCCGCACCAAAGAATGGACCGACATAGGCATAGGCGACCAGCCCGATGAATGCCAGGCACAGAACATATATCAGGAATTTGATCAGACGGCTCATGGCGTCACGCTGCCTCAATTTTTGATTTTGACCAAGTTATAACTGGCATTTTTCCCAAGATCACGTCATTCACGGTGAAATGAGCGAAATTAAGCATAACACGCACTCAGCGGACGCGCAGACCCGGTTTGATCTGCACAAAACCGTGGTTCTGGTGGGGATGATGGGGGCTGGTAAGACAGCCGTGGGCCGCGCTTTGGCCGCGCGTCTGGGTGTTCCCTTTCTGGATAGTGATGCTGAAATCGAATCAGCCGCCAACATGACCATCCCCGAAATCTTTGAGCGGGACGGGGAACCTTTTTTTCGCACCAAAGAATCACAGGTTATCAGCCGCCTGCTGGATGACAAAAAAGGCGTACTTTCAACGGGTGGCGGGGCGTTTCTTCAGCCTGACAACCGGCGTATGATCACCATGCGGGGTGCGTCGGTCTGGCTGCGGGCAGACCTGAAAGTTCTGTGGAGCCGTGTCCGCCACAAGGACACGCGCCCGCTGCTTCGTACTGCCGATCCTTATGCGACATTGAAAGCCCTCTACGAGGCGCGTGTTCCGGTTTACGCCGAGGCGGATCTGATCGTGGATTCGGATGGCGAAACTTCGATCGAGAATATGGTGGACCGGGTTGTCGACGCCTTGTTGGCGCGCCCTGATGTTTTGGAAATCAGATAATGCATCAAACAGTACACGTTGAACTTGGGGACCGGTCGTATGACGTAGAAATCGGTCCGGATCTTCTGGCGCGCGCGGGCGATTGGATTGCACCGCTATTGGCGCGTCCTAAGGTGGCCGTCCTGACAGATGAAAGTGTCGCTGATCTGCATCTGGAAACGCTGCGTGCGGGTCTGAAAGCCACCGGGACCGAAATGTCCGCGCTGGCCTTACCCGCCGGAGAGGCAACAAAAAGCTGGCCACATTTTGAACGCGCGGTTGAGTGGCTGTTGGCTGAAAAGGTTGAACGCAGCGACGTTGTTGTGGCCCTTGGTGGTGGGGTAATTGGTGATCTTGCAGGCTTTGCCGCGGCCGTCCTGCGCCGAGGCGTTCGGTTCGTGCAAATCCCCACGTCTTTGCTGGCGCAGGTCGACAGCTCTGTCGGGGGGAAAACAGGGATCAACGCCCCTCAGGGGAAGAACCTGATCGGCGCTTTTCATCAGCCATCGCTGGTTCTGGCAGATACATCTGTGTTGCAGTCCATGACCCAGAGGGACTTTCTTTCAGGGTATGGCGAGGTGGTGAAATACGGCTTGCTTGGGGATGCGGAATTCTTTGAATGGCTTGAGGTGAACGGGCAAAGCGTCTCCTCGGGCGACATGGCCGCACGTGTGCGTGCGGTAACCCGCTCGGTTCAGATGAAAGCCGATATTGTGGCTCGGGATGAAACCGAACAAGGTGACCGCGCCCTGCTGAATCTGGGGCACACCTTCTGCCATGCCTTGGAGGCCGCCACAGGTTATTCCGACCGTCTTTTGCATGGCGAGGGCGTGGCCATCGGCTGTGCACTTGCGTTCGAGCTTTCGTCCCGCCTTGGCCTGTGTTCGCAAGAAGACCCAAGCCGGGTACGCGCGCATCTGCGGGCGATGGGCATGAAAACGGACCTGGCTGATATTCCCGGTGACTTGCCAAGTGCCGAGGCGCTGGTGGATCTGATGGGGCAGGACAAAAAGGTCGTGGACGGCCAGCTGCGGTTTATCCTGGCCCGCGGAATTGGTCAGGCTTTTGTGACCTCGGATGTGCCGAAGGATACGGTATTGTCGGTTCTGTCGGACGCGCTAGCCCCGGTGTGACGCAGGGGATTAACGGCCCTGAATAACCATCAGCTCGCCAATGTTTTCGCGGGTTATGTAACCGATCATGTGACCGCCATGGGTCAGAACTGCAATGGCTGGCGCCCCATTGTGCAGGTGTTCCAGCACGTCCTCAAGGCCGGTTGTCAGCAAGACTGCGGGAACGTTGGCATCCATGATCGAGGTCGCGGGCGCAGTTCTGGGCTGGTCGCTTGCCAGGGCAGTGAACAGGCGATCGCGTGTCACAAAACCCAGCAAAGTATGATTTGAGTCCAGTACCGGAAACTCGTGCTGAGTGGTGTGAATGACGGCTTGCGCAGCTGTGCTCAGCGTATCGCTGGGGGATAGGGCATGAAATTCGGTGATCATCGCGTCACGGGCCAGAACGCGGCGGACCGCGGATCGCAAAGCGACTTCCTGGCTTTCTGCATTGGCCGCAAAGAACACAAATACGGCGATCAATACAAGAATTGGATTGCCAGAGCTCAGCCCTAGAAATCCAAACCCGATGGCGACAACCTGGCCACCAACGGCTGCAATTCGGGTGGCTTTGACACGATTCATGCGTAAACACAGTAGGGCGCGAAAGACGCGGCCTCCGTCCATTGGGAATGCCGGGATCAAGTTGAAGATGGCCAAGAGCAGATTGATATAGGCCAGCTTGTCCACAATCCTCACATTTGGTGACTCCAATTGCGCGAGGGTCTCAAGCGGCATCCCTGCGCCAAGCACGGCAAGGCCAATGAAGATAGCGATATTCACTGCCGGGCCCGCAAGCGCCACCAGAACCTCTTGCATCGGTTTTTCCGGCATTCTCTCAAGCCGGGCCAGGCCGCCGATGGGCAGAAGGGTGATGTCGGGGGTTTTGATGCCATAGCGCCGCGCCACAAGGGCGTGACCGAACTCATGCGCGACAACGCAGGCAAACAGCGCCAGAACAAAGAGAAGGTTCTCAATCGCGGCTGGCATTCCACCGGCTGAGAAAGCGGCAAAACCGACCCAAGCGAGCAGCAGAAAAAAGGTGACATGGACCCTCAGTTCGGACCCGAGCAATCGGCCGAGAGAGAAGGACCATGTCATGTTGTTTCTCCGTTTTACTTAGAACGGAATCTCGTCGTCGTCGATTCCGCCCGATGCGGGCGCCGGAGAGCTGGATGGACCGCCATAGGGGTCACCGTAACCGCCACCGGCCTGGCCGCCACCATAACCGCCGCCGCTGCCGCCACCGCCTTCACTACGACCGTCCAACAGGGTCAGTTCCCCGCGATAAGGGCGCAGGACAACCTCGGTCGTGTACCGATCCTGACCGGACTGATCCTGCCATTTGCGGGTTTCCAGCTGGCCTTCGATATAAACCTTGCTGCCCTTGCGCAGATATTGCTCGGCGATGCGGGCCAGCGGTTCCGAGAAGATAGCAACCGAATGCCACTCTGTCCGTTCACGACGTTCACCCGTGTTGCGGTCTTTCCAGTTTTCCGAGGTGGCAATGCGCAGGTTGCACACTTTGCCACCGTTCTGGAACGACCGGACTTCGGGGTCGCGGCCAAGATTTCCCACCAGAATGACCTTGTTGACTGAACCCGCCATGTAAATCCTCGTTCTGTTCTGCGTAAATGCGCCGAATCTGGCGCAATGAGTTTGGTGAGACCCTATACGGCCTGCATCATGGTTGAAAACAGTTGATACAACACTGTCGAACAAGAGTCTTACTGTACTATTTACCAAGCTTTCATTTTTTGCGGGAATACCTATACTCCCACTGGTTTTGATCGAGCAGGATAAGCAAAGATGCGTTCTTGGGTTGCTGGGTTTTCCGTTGCCTGCCTTGTATTGGCCGTTGCGCCGGTGCAGGCACAAACATTGTCCAGCAAAAGCCGCAAGGATATTTTCCTTAAACAGGCGAAGGTTCTGGATTCTCGTGCGGCAACCCAGTACCGCGACTCGGCCCGGCTGAAACCCAAAACAACGCGCGATCAGGTCAGCAAACGATATTCAGGAAAATATCGCGGAGAATATCTGGAAATCGCGCGGCGTGTTGCCCGCCTTCACAACATCCCTGAAGATCTGTTTTTGCGTCTCGTGCAGCAGGAAAGTGGTTGGAACCCACAGGCGAAGTCACATAAAGGTGCGTTGGGATTGGCGCAGCTTATGCCACAAACGGCCGAGCTTTTGGGCGTAAACCCGCATGATCCCAAGCAAAACCTCGAAGGCGGTGCCAGATATCTGTCTTGGCAATACCGCAAGTTCAAATCGTGGCCTTTGGCGCTGGCGGCCTATAACGCGGGGCCTGATGCGGTTGAAAAGCATGGTGGTATCCCGCCGTACAAGGAAACCCAGAACTACGTGAAGGTTATCTGGGGCGGCTGAAACCGATGCTGCGCCGCAGAGTGTCGTATTCTTGATTCAGTGTAACGCCTCCAACTAACCTGACAGGGTATCGCCCAGTAACTGGTGAGGCCCCTTATGCCTGCTGATCACCCGCAGATTCCCAAAGAAACGCTGGCAAACTGGCAGCAACTTGTTGATCTGGTCGCAGAACTGGCCGACGTGCCCGCAAGCCTGATCATGAAAACCGACGCGCCGGATCATGCGGTTTTGATCACATCCGATCACCCCGAGAATCCATATCCGGTCGGTCTGAGTTTCCAGTTGAACCCCAAGCTATATTGCCAGGGTGTTCTGGAGCGTGACGGAGAATTGGTGGTCGAGGACGCCAAATGTGATCCGGTTTGGGCGGACAACGACGACCTGGAACACGGAATGACCTTTTACATCGGCTTACCGCTGAAATGGCCCGATGGCTCGGTGTTTGGCACAATCTGTGTTCTGGACCGTAAACAGAACCGGCGGGCCTTGTTGTTCCGAGAGGGGCTGGCGCAGTTCGCGCGCATGGTCGAGTCGGATTTGGCTTTGTTGCAAGAGGTTTATCTGAGACGCGCGTTGGAGGAGAAACTGAACGAAACACTTGCCCAGCTTGAAACGCGTGTTTCGGATCGAACCCGAGAGTTGCAGGAGACGAACACAGCGTTGCGCGTATTGCTCTCAAGTCTCGACGATGACCGCAAGAACCGGGATCACGAAATCGTCGAGCAGGTTCGAAGCAGAGTTTTGCCGTATCTTGAAAAGGTTCGGGCGCAGCTTTCCGGCGACGAGGCGCAATTTGTCTATCTTGAGCTGGCCGAAAAGAACCTGAACGAGATCACATCTTCGCTGTCTGACAAGTTGACGGATGCTTTCGCGGCAATGACCCCGACCGAAATGGAAATTGCACAGATGGTCATGTTTGGGAAAACCACAAAGGACATTGCCAAGGCCCTGTCCCGAGAGACGTCGACAATCGATTTTCACCGCAACAACATTCGTCGAAAACTAGGACTTGAGGGACGGGATCAAAACCTGCGCAGTCATTTGCTCTCGATTTCGTGAATGCCGAATATGGGGATTGCCCCCATATTTCACCCCCATTTTTTCGGTCTGAGCCGATGTGCTTTGGCTTGTTACCCTCTGGGTTGAGGTGCGGAAAAACGGCGCACGTCCAACAGAGAGGTACAAAGATATGGATCGCAAGGATCTGAAACCGACCATCCTGAAAGGGGACAGGGATCATCTGGCACCGGGGCTGTCTCGGCGGTCATTTTTCATGGCGGCAGGTGCTGCCGGTGTTGGCGCGACAGCTTCAGTGCTGGGGGCAAAACCGGCCGAGGCGCAATCGCAAGCCTGGTTGCAGCCAGGAAACAATAACCACGTGATCGACCTGCAGGGATCGACGGGTCAGGCCAGTGCCGGAGTTGTCGGTATCGACTATTATGGCCATTGCGCCATAAAGATCACCTCGCCCAACGGCGCAACGGTCCTGTTCGACCCCTGGCGTGATGACCCGTCGGGCGCGTGGGGGCTTTGGTTCCGCAATGAATTCCCCCAGATCCCGGTGGACATTACCTTGTCGACACATGCGCATTTCGATCACGACGCGATCGAACGACCAAGCTCGACCATGGTGCTGGACAGGATGGTGGGCAATTTCGAGTTCGCCGATATCAAGATCACCGGTTTTGCAGATAAACATGCCTGCGTGGCGCCGGGGTGGTACAACTGGACCAATGCACTGGCCGAGTTTGGGGTCGAAGCCTGCCCACCGAACAATGTGGGTCATATGGATATGGTGGTCTATCTGGTGGAAACAGGCGGCATTCGTACGCTGATCTGGGGTGATAATCGCCACAATCCGCCTCAGGAGTTTTGGGACGCCGTCGGACAGGTCGATGTTCTGACCCTACCGGTAGACGGGTCGCAACATATCCTGAGCTTCGATCAGGGTAATGACATCGTGGCCAAGCTAAAGCCCAAGATCATTATCCCAACTCATTACCTGAACGAAGTCACGTCTTATACGCTGACCACGCTGCAATCAGCAGACGAGTGGGTAAAGGGACAGCAAAGCTATCAGATGCTTGACAGTGCCAGCCTGAAACTGGAGGCCGGAGAGATTGCTGGTATGAACCAGGAGTTCATGCATTTCGGCAACAATGTCATGACCGGCTGAGAGTCTTACAGGGAACCACCACTCACAGGCGCCGCCAGTTTCCTCGTGAAACGCGGCGCTCACAGAAAGGGCCGGTCAACGACCGGCCCTTTCCAATGAAGATCCGCAAACCTATTCGGCCGCGACTTTGATTACTGGCTGCATCCGTGCCAGCACCTCTTCGGACAAGTGGCACTTCACCTGATGCCCCTCGGCCAATGTCTGCACAGGCGGCACATGCGACTCACAGCGCCCATCTGGCACTTCGGATTTCCAGCGACACCGTGTCTGGAACGGGCATCCCGGTGGTGGGTTCATGGCCGAAGGGATATCACCCTCAAGTACGATGTGCTGCTTTTCGACCGATGTATCGGCGATGGGAACAGCACTCAGCAGCGCTTCGGTATAAGGGTGGTAGGGGGGTGCAAAAACCTGATCAGTTGTGCCCAGCTCGACCACGTGGCCCAGATACATCACCATTACCCGGTCGCTGAGGTATCGCACGATGGAAAGGTCATGGCTGATGAACAGCAACGTGGTTTTGTGCTCGCGCTGAATTTCCATCAGCAGGTCGGTCACCGCAGCTTGCACCGAAACGTCCAGCGCCGATACGGGCTCGTCGGCTACCACGATGCGCGCATCGCCAGCAAAGGCGCGCGCGATACCTACGCGCTGCTTCTGGCCACCCGACAGCTGACGCGGCATCCTGTCGGCAAAGGCGCGCGGCAGTTTTACCAGATCCAGCAGCTCCAGCATCCGCTTCTTGCGCTCGGCCTCGGAATTGCCAACACCGAAGATTTCCAATGCCCGGATGATCTGGCGCCCAACGGTCATCGACGGGTTCAGCGTGTCGAACGGGTTCTGAAACACCATCTGAACTTCACCAACGGTCTTTGCGTCGCGCTCTTCTATGGGCACCTGTTCGATATTGCGGTTGTCCAGAAGAATCTGCCCGTCCGTGGCCGTCTCAAGACCCATGAGAACTTTGGCAAAGGTGGACTTGCCGCAACCGGATTCGCCCACAATGGCCAATGTCTCGGATTCATGCGCCTCGAAACTGAGCGTTTCGTTTGCCTTCACAACCTTCTTTTCGCCACCGCCGAACAGGGCATTTGCTGCAACCTCATAGTATTTCTTGAGGTTGTCCATCTTCAGAACGACCCTGCCGATCTCACCTTTCTCTTTCTGTTCACCCACCGTGATTGGTGCGTTCCAGTCAATCTCTTTGAATTTAAGGCAACGGGTATGGTGCCGGTCATTTCCGGGCACCGCCTCCATCAGGATGTCCTTGGCGTCACAGCGACCCTCTTCGAAATAGTCGCAGCGCGGACCAAAGTTACAACCAGGGGGCCGCTCATGGGGTAGGGGAAAGTTCCCCGGTATAGCCACCAGCGGGCGCGAATTCTTGTCGGCCCCCGGCAGCGGGATCGACCGGAACAGGGCTTGCGTGTAAGGATGCTGCATCTCGTCAAACACATCCTTGATCGAGCCGCGCTCGACCGCCTCACCCGAATACATCACGCAAAGCCGGTCACAGGTTTCCAGAACCAGCCCGAGGTTGTGCGAAATGAAAAGCATCGAGGTGCCGTATTTCTTGCCCAGATCCTTCACCAGCTCGACCACGGCAGCCTCAACCGTCACGTCAAGTGCCGTTGTTGGTTCGTCAAGGATCAGCAGCGCCGGTTTCGACATCAAGGCCATCGCGATCACGATGCGCTGCTGTTGACCGCCTGACAGCTGGTGCGGGAACGAGTTGAGCATTCGCTCGGGGTCCGGCAAGCGTACATCGGTGACAACTTCCAGCGCGCGCGAATACGCTTCTTCCGCGCTGACGCCCTCGTGAATCATGGGCACTTCCATCAGCTGCTTGCCGATCTTCATCGCCGGGTTCAGTGAGGCCATCGGCTCCTGATAGATCATCGCGATCTCATTGCCGCGTATGTCGCGCAATTCGTCTGAACTCATTTCCGCCAGATCACGACCCTTGAACTTGATTGTACCACCAACGATGCGACCGTTTTTGCCAAGGTCCTGCATGACACCCAGCGCTACCGTGGATTTGCCGCAGCCGGATTCACCGACCAGACCAACAGCTTCACCCGGTTGCACACTGACAGAGAAATCCATCACGGCCGGAATTTCCCGCAGGCGGGTAAAGAAGGAAATCGACAGCTTGTCGATCTCAAGGATCGGGCCGTCATAATCCGCCATCTTGCTCATCTTGTATCTCCTCACCAGATCGAGGGGATCCTCTTCATCTGGCTAAAAATATCTCGGGGGGTCCGGGGGGCTGGCCCCCCGGTTGCTTTCACGTCAGTCTTTCAGGCTTTCTTCGCGCAACCCGTCGGCCAGCAGGTTCAGACCCAAAACCAGCGTCAACAAGGCCAGCGCGGGTGGCAGAGCAGGGTGCAGGTAGATCGACAAAAGCTTGCGCCCCTCGTTGATCGTCGACCCCCAGTCCGGGCTTTCGGGTGGCAGACCCAGACCAAAGAAACCTAAGGTTCCCAGAAGGATGGTGGTATAGCCAATGCGCAGGCAGAAATCGACGATCAGCGGGCCACGCGCGTTGGGCAGGATTTCCCACAACATGATGTACCACGGACCTTCGCCACGGGTTTGTGCTGCCGCCACGTAGTCCCGTGTTTTGATGTCCAGCGCCAGTCCGCGCACGATGCGGAACACGGTCGGCGAATTCACAAAGACCACCGAGACAAAGACCACCAGAATACCGCCTGGAATATCGAACAGATCCAGATAGGTCGGCAGCCCCCAGATACGATAGGCGTCGGTATTGATGATGTAGCCACCGGTCGAAATCAGAGACAGGTAGAACCAACCCGCTACCCCCAAAACTCCGATCAGCAGCGGTGTTCGGAAGTTCGGTCTGGTATAGTAGCGTGAGTTCAGCAGCACACCTAGGAAGATGATCGGGAATACGAACAAGACGGCCGCCATATAGTTCGGTACACCGGTCGCAACGATCTCGGGCGTGACCAGCAGATAGAACAGCAGGATCACCGGGAAGGCCAGGATCAGGTTCGCAAGGAACGACAGCAAAGTATCCAGCCGACCACCATAATAGCCTGCCGGAAGACCCAGCGTGATGCCAACCATGAAGGCAAACATCGTGGCAAGCGGGGCGATCTGAACAACAATCCATGCCCCTTTGACCATGCGGCTGAACACATCGCGCGCCAGATTGTCGCCACCCAGCAGATACCAGGCGTATTGACCGTCCTCCAGATTTGAAAGTGGCGTACCTGGCACTTTGTTCTTCATGCCCGAAACCTGCGACAGCGGGTCATGCGTGACGATCAAATCCATCGCGCCGAATACTCCGGTGAAAACCCAGAACATTACAAGGCCAAAGCCGATCATGCCGATGGGACTGTCAAACAGTTTGCCGTAGAGGCCAAGCTTGCGTTTGAAAGCGATCGACATGGCATAAAGGATGATCAACGACACCCATACGGGCAAAAACTGCTGGGACATGGCGCCAATAATCCCGGCGCTTGTGCCCATTAGTACGCCCAGTACGATATAGGCGAGCGCGATTCCGACACTGGCCAAGAAACTGTAGCGCAGTGCAAGTTGTATCAGTGTCCGCAGGCCCGAGCTTGAGCTCAACGTACCGTCCGGGTTCACCGTCATCTGGTCTTCGGGCAGCACGATGCTGGCCAGCATCCAGACGGCAATTGACAAGACCATTAGCGCAAGGCCAAGGGCAAAAAGCGGGTTCAGGAAGGCGATAGAGCCGGTCCAGGTAAGTGGTTCCATGATCTAACCCTCCTTAAGAAATGCGGATGCGCGGGTTGAGGTAGACATAGCCGATATCCGAAATCAGCTGGGTCACCAGCACCACAAAGACCGACACGACCGAAATCGCCAGCAACAGCTGAATGTCGTTATTGCCTGCGGCCTGAACCAGCGCCCAGCCGAAGCCCTTGTAGTTGAACAGGGTCTCGACGATCACTACACCATTCAGCAGCCAGGGGAACTGCAGCATGATGACGGTGAACGGTGCGATCAGCGCGTTACGCAACGCGTGCTTCATGACGATATTCGGGAACGAGACACCCTTAAGGCGCGCGGTGCGGATATATTGCGCCGTCATCACTTCGGTCATCGAGGCGCGGGTCATCCGTGCAATATAGCCCATCCCATAAAGCGCAATGGTCAGGACCGGCAGGAAGAAGTTCTCAAAGGTCGGGTTCTCCATCGCTTGCGTGGCCGTGCCTTTGAACCACTTCAAACCAACTGCGGATGAGGTGAAGATCGCGATAAAGATCACGCCCGAGACATATTCCGGCGTCGCCGTCGTTGTGATGGCGAAGGTCGACAACGTCCTGTCAGTGGCAGATCCTTCTTTCATTCCTGCCAAAACACCAAGGATCAACGCAGACGGAACCATCAGCAACATGACCCAGAGCATCAGACGACCAGTCAGAGCCAACCGGTTCCCAACAACGGTGGAAACCTCTTCCTTGAAGACAGTCGAATAGCCCCAATACCCTTGCAGGATTCCGCAGAAATTCGGAGATTCTTCGGCGGTTTTGCCCGGCAGAATGCATCTTCCCTGAACGGTTCCGTCTTCATTCGTGTACCGATAAGAGGGCAGGACACCTAGCCATTCGCCGTATTTTATCGGAGTGGATTGGAGGTAACCATTTTTGCTCAGGTAGCTCTCAACCTGTTCATCCGACATCCGAAAGTTGCCCTGCGTTTTCGCCAGCTTCTCGAGGTTCGGATAGAGGTTGGTTAAGAAGAAAACCAGGAAAGTCAAACACAATGCCGTCAACAGCATGATGCCAACGCGCCTTAGAATGAAAAGTCCCATATTTGCCCCTGTGGGTCGGCTAGCGCGGGTTTCAAGGAACACCACGCTTAGCTGTTATTATTTGTTCGTCGCGTTCAGGACGAAGAGGCCGCGCCAGGGTGGCGCGGCCTTTTGCGTTTTGGCTCAGGACGTAAAGCCGAACTTATAAAGCTGCGGCAGGTCTGCGATATGCTTTTCGACACCCACCAAATTGTCGCGGTGATGGCGCATCGCTGTCCGCCAATAAGGCTGGATCGTGACACCTTCGTCGATCATGATCCCCTGCAGTTTGGCCATCACTTCACGACGTTTGTCGACATCTGCGATCGAGTTCGCCTCGGCCAGCAACGCATCAAACTCTGCATTGGCGAAACCGGATTCGTTCCATGCGACTCCTGATTTATAGGCCAGTGCCAGAACCTGAGTGCCCAATGGGCGGTGGTTCCAGTTCGTCGACGAGAAGGCGTATTTCGTCCAGTCGTTCCAGAAGGTCGATCCCGGCAGAACTGTATGCTTGGCCTTGATGCCCGCGTCGTTCAGCTGCGCTACAACCGCGGCTGTGGTGTTACGGCGCCAGTCATCATCGATTGATTGCACTTCGTGCTCAAAATCACCCATACCCGCTTCGTCCATCAGGGCTTTCGCCCCGGCGGGATCATACGGGATACGAGTCACGGCCGAGTCATGTTCAGGGTGCATCGGCCCGACGTGGCAGTTGTCTGCTGGAATGCCGTAGCCCGACATGCCCAGCTCCAGACACACCTCGTTGTCGACCGCCATGGCCAAAGCCTGACGAACGCGCTTGTCGC
Source organism: Ruegeria sp. O5 (assembly GCF_056535105.1). NCBI lineage: Bacteria > Pseudomonadati > Pseudomonadota > Alphaproteobacteria > Rhodobacterales > Roseobacteraceae > Ruegeria > Ruegeria sp. O5. Next base: position 129,987 of record NZ_JBQERN010000001.1, read on the forward strand.
CGTAGATCTTGTTGCCGTTTTCGTCTTCGGCCAACTGGTTCGGGCGGATAACGATGGTGAAGCCTGACGGGATTTCCGAGCGCACAAGCCCAATGCCATCAAAGATGTCGACGAATTCGCCAACAGATTCCCAGTTCATGTCGATCTCTTCGGCCTCATAAGCCGCAAGGAATGCAGCCGGGTCAGTGCCGTAGTCAATGAACTCGATGCGGTCGATATAGCCGCCTTTGCCAGCCTCATATCCCCACCAGTCGAAACCTTCGTTGCGCACCAGCACGCCTTTGACACCAACTTCGTGGCTGTCAGGCAGCATGAAACCTGTGCCGACCGGGTTTGAAAGCATGTCGTTCGCATCGAAGCTGCTATGAACGATTGCGGCGGGATAGTCCGCCATGCCCGGGATGATCGTGATGTCAGGCGCGTTGCACTTCAGTTTGACAGTATGGGAGTCGACAACGGTGATTGCGCCGTCCGCAGCTTTCTGAGTGCTTTCGTCGATAAGCGACGCCATACGCGATGCCATCGAGTTGCCTTCCAGACCAGCGTCACACCATCCTTCGATGTTGCGGGCCACGTCTTCGGCTGTGAAGTCATCGCCATTGTTCCACTTTACGCCCTTGCGAACGTTCAATGTGTATTCGGTGGCGTCGGCGTTGGCTTCCCAGCTTTCCAGCAGCATTGGCTTGAACGAGCCGTCGTTGTTGTATTCAACTAGGTACTCCAGCCAGCCTGCTGTGAAAGTGGCAATTTGCGTCCAGTCATAGGTTCGCGGATCTTTGAGCGCGCGCACTTCCATCTGGTAGCGGATGGTACCACCGCGCTGCGGCTCTTGTGCCGCCGCAGGCGATTGCAGACCGATCAAACCATAGGCCGTCGGTACAGCGACACCCAGCGCCGTCGCGCGGACCAGAAATTCCCGGCGGCTAAGCTTGCCGTCACGGTATTCCTGCGCGTGCATCTCGGCCGCCCAGTGCACCTTGTCGTTGGTGATTGCCGTATTGGTCATAAATGTCTCCCTGTGACATTGATTTTGTTGATTTGTTCTTGTTCTAAGCGACGCGGGCTTGTCCGGTCGAAAGAAAGAAGGATTCCGGTTTTTGGACTCTGTGCATCCCCATGCCGCCATTCGGCACCAGAAATCACTCAACGTCAACGTTCGGAATCGACATAAAATGCACAAAAACGACGTTACCGCATTGTTGATATTTCGATAGGGATATACCTATATGACACACCGCAGGGGGAGCCTCTTGCGGAATTTCGATGTCAAATTACTGATAAAAGACGAGAAACTTCTTCTTTATCTGTTGATCAAATTGCTTTCGCTATCAAATCCAGCGGAATGAACAACACCAGATATCACTTTGAGAAATCGACGTGATTCCATGTTTTCATTCTTGCCCGAAACCACGTGCGTTGACGTTTGGCAAATTGCCGGGTCGAGATTGTGGCCCGTTCACGGGCCTGATCCAAAGTCAGTGTTCCATCCAGATAGGCCATAAGCTCTGGCACACCAATGGCTTTGCAGGCGGGAAGAGCGGGGTCGAAACGATCCCGCATGGCGCGTACTTCGTCGATTGCGCCCAGCTCCAGCATCTGATCAAAACGGCGTTCTATCCGATCCAGAAGCCACGTTTTGTCGACGTCAAAAACGATAGGAACCGCATCATCCAGCCGTAAAATTGGCGGTGGCGTATCGGCCTGCCAAGATAACAGGCTGCGACCAGTGGCGCGCTGCACTTCCCAAGCGCGCTGCACGCGCGCGCGGTTCTGCATATCCAGGCCAGACAGTGTCTGTTCGTCGACCCCGGCGACCAGCTCGGCAACGGTCAGCAAGTCTGCTTCGGCCCGCACCTGCGCTGGGGTCGCAGGAATTTCGGCCATGCCTTCGGTCAGGGCCGAGAAATACAATCCTGTCCCGCCGACAATGATTGGCCGCTGGCCCCCGGTTAGCAGTGGCACCACTTCTCGCAGCCAGTGACCGGCTGAATAATCCTGATCATAGGCGATGTGACCATAGAGCAGATGCGGTGCGCGTTCTTCTTCTTCGGCGGATGGTCGGGCCGAAATCACGCGCCAACAATCATAAACCTGACTTGCATCTGCATTGACGATGACCCCGCCATGGCGTTCGGCGATCTCCAGCGCCAGCGCTGATTTCCCGGATGCAGTCGGCCCTGCAATCAGGACAGGTTTGTCATAGGTAATAGGGGGCAATTGCCGAAATATCGCGTCTGTTGATCGCCGGGTCATATGCGGTTGCCTCAATCCTCACCAACCGCATTGAACCTGCGGAGCTTTTGCTTCATTTTGCGCCGGAAATTAACCCCGTGCCAGCCCGGAGCGCAACATGAGCCTTTCCCTGTCTTCTGAAACTGCCGAAACCCCGAAAACCACATACAAACGTGTCATGTTGAAGATTTCAGGAGAGGCATTGATGGGGGATCAGGGCTTTGGCCTGCACCCGCCGACAGTTCAACGCATCGCGCAAGAGGTGAAATCGGTTCACGATCTGGGTGTTGAGATTTGTATGGTTATCGGTGGCGGAAACATTTTCCGGGGCCTAAGTGGATCTGCTCAGGGTATGGAGCGGACGACAGCAGACTATATGGGGATGTTGGCCACGGTGATGAACGCACTGGGTATGCAATCTGCCCTGGAGGAGATTGGGGTGTTCACCCGGGTCATTTCGGCCATTCGCATGGATGAAGTGTGCGAGCCGTATATCCGCCGCCGCGCCGTACGACACCTTGAAAAGAAAAGGGTTTGCATCTTTGCGGCCGGCACCGGCAACCCGTATTTCACCACCGACACCGCGGCGACCTTGCGCGCCAATGAAATGGCGTGTGAGGCGATTTTCATGGGCAAGAACGGTGTCGACGGCGTTTACGACAAGGATCCCAAACAACATGCCGACGCGGTACGTTATGACACGGTCACCTATGACGACGTTCTAGCCAAGCGGTTGCGGGTCATGGATGCGTCAGCCATCGCGCTGGCGCGCGACAACAACCTGCCTCTGATCGTCTTTGGTCTGGATGAGCCCGGAGGTTTCCGAGGTATTCTTGCAGGCGAGGGGACATATACCAAAGTTCAGGGTTGAGGCCCGAACGAGACCCGCCCCAGAGTGTTGGAAATTCAGCCCCGGCGACCCCGCCGGGCTTTTTCTTTTGCTTCAGCTTGACGGTCGCGGATGGTGCTGTCTAAGTAGCGTTGTCCTTCCGAAGTGAAGGGCTGCCCGGTGTTTCGTCAGCCCATGGCGCAAGCACAGGCTGGGCTGGAAGACCCGCCATGATTTCTGAGATGTCCGGAAACATGAGCGGGCATCTTGTTGATATGACAGTACAACTAAGGAGCAATGAGGCATGAGCTCTCTGGATATCGATTTCGTTCGGGCACAGTTTCCGGCTTTTTCCGAACCCAGCCTGAAAGGACAGGCGTTTTTTGAGAATGCGGGCGGGTCATATACCTGCAAGCCGGTGATCGACCGGTTGACGCGGTTCTATACGCAGCGAAAGGTTCAGCCCTACGCCCCTTATGAGGCCAGCCGTCTTGCAGGTGCCGAGATGGATGAGGCACGCGTGCGCATGGCCGCCATCCTGGGTGTTGAAACCGATGAGCTGAGCTTTGGCCCTTCGACGACACAGAATACCTATGTTTTGGCACAGGCGTTCAGGCAATGGATGAAACCTGGCGAGGCGATTGTCGTGACCAATCAGGATCACGAGGCAAATTCGGGCCCATGGCGTCGTCTGGCCGAGGCAGGGATTGAAGTGCGGGAGTGGCAGATCGATCCTGAAACCGGATCACTGAACCCGCAGAATCTGGAAAATATGCTGGACGAAAAAGTGCGTCTGGTCTGTTTCCCGCATTGTTCCAATGTCGTTGGAGAGATTAACCCGGTCACCGAGATCACTGCGATTGCCCACGCGGCTGGTGCATTTGTCTGCGTGGACGGCGTATCTTACGCCCCGCATGGGTTTCCGAATGTTGGCGATTTGGGGCCGGATATCTATCTGTTTTCAGCCTATAAAACTTACGGCCCGCATCAAGGCTGCATGGTCATTCGCCGAACACTGGGAGAGTTGCTGCCCAACCAAGCGCACTACTTCAACGCCGACGTTCTTTACAAGCGCTTTACCCCGGCAGGCCCGGATCATGCTCAGATTGCGGCAAGTGCAGGTATGGCCGATTACGTCGAGCTCCTGTGCACGCATCACGGTGGGCCTGACGCCGGCGCAGCAGAGCAGGGTGCCTTTGCCCATGACCTGATGCGCGCGCATGAGGTGTCCTTACTTCAACCGGTTCTGGATGCGGTTAAGGACCGCAACGCGGTACGTCTGATCGGCACCTCAGATGCCACCCGGCGTGCGCCGACGGTAGCGCTGTCGCTGAACCGTCCCGCTGAGTCAGTTGCAGCAGAACTGGCGCAATACGGTGTTATGGCGGGGGGAGGCGACTTTTATGCTGTGCGCCCATTGCAAGCGATGGGCGTGGATCCGGCACAGGGCGTTTTGCGGGTCAGCTTTACACATTATACCTCGCAGCAGGAGATTGATCAGCTTTTGGAGGCGCTTGAACGCGTTTTGTGATCCACTCTGCTTGGGGCTTCGTAGAACGAAGAAAACCTCAGGGTGGATATGGAAAACGAGCGGTCTCCTATCATCTTATGGTTCCGACGGGATCTGCGCCTGTCGGACCACCCGGCATTGACTGCAGCTGTTGCAAGCGGCCGTCCGATCATACCAGTCTTTGTTCATGACCCTCTTGTGCAACACCTTGGCGCGGCCCCGAAATGGCGGTTGGGGCTGGGTCTGGAGGTCTTTTGCGACGCTCTGACGAGGCTTGGTAGCCGTCTGATCCTGCGGCGTGGCGATGCGCTTGAGCAATTGCGGACACTTGTCAAAGAGACGGGCGCAAAGGCTGTCTATTGGTCGCGGGCCTATGATCCAGCGTCGATCAGACGCGATACACAGATCAAAACGGCGCTGACCGAACTGGGTGTAAGCGCAAAGTCCTTTCCTGGTCATTTGCTTTTTGAGCCCTGGACGGTAGCAACAAAGCAGGGCCAGCCGTTTCGTGTCTACACCCCTATGTGGCGCGCGGTTCAGCGGCGGGACGTGCCAGCGCCGGATGCGTTGGTGTCACGCTTGGCGGGGCCTGCAACCTGGCCTTCCAGTGATAAACTGAGCACCTGGCATATGGGTGCGGACATGTACCGAGGCGCTGCAATCGTGCGCCCCTATGTCCAACCCGGCGAGAAGGCCGCCCGCGATCAACTTGAGCACTTTCTCGACCAGGTCCCCCGTTATTCCAATGACCGTGACCGGTTGGATCTGGACGGAACATCAAACCTGTCAGAATACCTTTCATTGGGCGAGATCGGGCCACGCACGGTCTGGCACAGGGTTCAACAGGCTGCGATGACGGGAACCCCCGGCGCCGAGGCATTTCTGCGGCAGTTGGTTTGGCGTGAGTTTGCCTATCACCTGATGTATCACTCACCGCATCTGCTGACTGATAACTGGAAAGCGGAATGGAATGATTTCCCGTGGAATATCGATCCAGACCACCCTGAAGTTGCCGCCTGGAGGCAGGCCCGAACCGGAATTCCTGTCGTCGATGCTGGCCTGCGGCAGATGTATGTGACAGGCCGTATGCATAACCGGGCCCGGATGATTGTTGCCAGTTACCTGACCAAACATCTGATGACACACTGGAAAACCGGGATGAACTGGTTCGAGGATTGCCTGATTGACTGGGACCCAGCCTGTAACGCCATGGGCTGGCAGTGGGTTGCGGGATCAGGCCCCGATGCGTCGCCCTTCTTTCGTATATTCAACCCCGAAAGGCAGGCCGAAAAGTTTGATCCGCAGGGGTCTTACCTGCGGCGCTGGATCGCCGAAGGCCAGACGAAACCCAGTGACGTTGCACTTTCCTATTTCGCTGCGGTTCCCGGGTCATGGAACCTGTGTCCGCAGGCGGGTTATCCCGAGCCTGTCGGGAAACTGGCGGATGGACGAAACCGCGCCTTGCGTGCGTATGAAAGCCGAAAATCTCACTAAGGAACTGAAAACTTGCCAGAAACAGAATCGCGGCCTAGCCTGAGACCTGTGCCGCAGAGGGGAGAGCGGATGGTGCTGACGACGACAGAGGGGCAGTCGGATCTGCCCAGGTATTTCGCCCAGGTCTTCAAGATGCTGACCAGAATGGAATCGGGGCGACTAGACATAACATTGCCAGATGGTCGCATCTTTCGCGCAGAGGGGCCCAAGGCAGGGCCTGTTGCTCAGATCGATATCCACGACGGAGATGTTTTTGCCCGTCTGATCCGCGAAGGCGAGCTGGGGTTTTCTGATGCCTACCTTGAAGGACATTGGAGCACGCCTGATCTGCGCTCATTCATGGATCTTGTCCATCTGGGGTCCGAAACCGTCTATGACGGGTTTACTGGAAAGTTCCTTGTCCAGGCCTATGAACGGCTGCGGTTCTGGCTTCATCGCAATAACCGGACGCAGGCGAAAAAGAATATCTCTTACCACTATGATCTGGGTAACGACTTCTACGGTTTGTGGCTGGATGACACGATGACTTATTCCAGCGCCATTTTTGAGACCGGGCAAGAAAGTCTTGAGAAGGCGCAAACTGCCAAATATGCCAGCCTCGTCGATGAAATGGGGGCCAAACCCGGTGACCACATTCTGGAAATCGGATGCGGTTGGGGCGGTTTTGCCGAATATGCCGCGAAAGAGCGGGGTTTGCATGTAACCGGCCTTACAATTAGTGAGGAACAGTTCAAGTTTGCTAATGAACGTATTGAAAAAGCAGGGCTTTCAGATCAAGTGACATTCAAGTTGCAGGACTATCGCGACGAGCGTGGACAATATGATGGCATAGCCTCAATCGAGATGTTCGAGGCGGTGGGTCAAAAATACTGGCCGGTTTATTTTGAAACCGTTCGTGAGAGGCTGAAGCCAGGGGCGCAAGCGACCTTGCAAATCATAACCGTAGGTGACCACCGCTGGGATTATTACAAGAACGGTGTTGATTTCATTCAGAAATACATATTTCCGGGTGGAATGCTTCCGTCGCCCACGATCCTACGGCAGCAGATCAATCAGGCGGGTTTGAATGTGGTGAAGTCGAAAGAATTCGGCAAAAGTTACGACCTGACGCTGCGGCGGTGGTATGAGACGTTCAATGCAAAATGGGAACAGATCGCAGACCTCGGCTTTGATGAGCGTTTTCGCCGCATGTGGAATTATTATTTGACTGCCTGTGGCGCAGCCTTTGACACGCGCAATTGCGATGTGACACAGATCACCGTATCAAAGCAAGTTAACTGACGGACCGTAACATGCCCACTGCCTCGCGTCTTGTAGCCGCCGTTTGTCTCATCGTGCTGGCATTCATTGTCTCTGGCATGATTATCGAAAACGGTGAAGAAGGTAAGGATTACGGGTACTTTACCCTGGTTAACATGGGCCTTGGCGCGGTATGCGGGTGGGGAATCATGGGCAAGCGTGCAGGGCGCGGCTGGACTGCTGGGATCAATAACGGTCTGACTGGTGTCGCCTCGCTGATTTTCTGGGCGTTGTTCGTGCAGGGCTGTTACGAAATGTTCCGGCTTGCCATGCGCAATCGTTACGGTGGCCCATTTGAGGCCATTCTGGCCATTTTCAAGATCGGGATTGAGTACGGTAAGCTGTTGATTTACCCGGAAATCCTGATCGCATTCCTAATTGGGGCTGTTGTATCGGGACTGGCCACAGAACAGGCCGCCCGATCATGGCGCTGATCCGTTTCCCGACAAGAGAGATCGACTTTGTCTGATTTGTTTTTTTATGGAACGCTGCGACACTTGCCGTTGTTGGAACGCGTTCTTGGTCATCCTCTGAGCAAAACCAAAGCGCGGCCCGCCCAACTTCGAGGCCATGCTGTCCATTCTGTTCAGGGGCAGGATTTCCCAATGATCCTGGAAATGGAAGGTGCCAGTGCCGAAGGTGTACTGGTGCAGAAATTGTCGTCTGTGGATCTGGCCAGGCTTGATTATTACGAAGGGTCATTCGACTATGATCTGAAGCCGTTGAAGGTCGAATTGGAAGACGGGACCGAGGCCGAAGCGCAGGTCTTTTTTCCTGCCCCCGATGCCTGGAGACCGGGTGATTTGTGGTCGCTTCAGGACTGGGCGGACAGATTGGGCGAACTTACAACGCTCGCCGCTGAGGAAGAGATGGCCTATTTCGGGAAGGTTGATCCCCGGATCTTGGCCCGCAGTATTCGCGCCACTCAAACGCGTGCCTGGTCAAAGATTATGGCCGGGCAGCGGAGAACCGGTGATCCGCGGGACATTGCAAAAGACGTGATCGTGCATCGCCATGACCGGGTGTATCTTGATTATTTCGGGATGGAGGAAATCGATCTGCAACATCGGCGGCATGACGGCAGCATGGGGCCGGTACTGCGCCGTGGAAGCTTGTTGCAGGGTAGTGCGGTCGGCGTTCTGCCCTATGATCCGGTCCGCGATACCGTTTTGATCGTGGAACAGTTCAGACCACCGGTTTTCCTGAACAACGATCCGGAACCCTGGCTTTGGGAAGCGGTGGCCGGGATGATTGATCCGGGTGAGACACCCGAACAGGCCGCGCATCGAGAGGCGATGGAGGAGGCGGGTATTCGTTTTGACAGGCTGGAATATGCTGGCGGTGCCTACACCTCGAGCGGATCTTCCACCGGGTTCATGTATCTTTATGTTGGTCTGGGTGAGTTGACGCACACCACAATCACCGGTGGCCTGGACACAGAAGGTGAAGACATCCGCAGTCAAATCCTGCCGTTCGACGAATTCATAGACATGACGGATCGCCATGTTTTCAAGGATCTACAATTGGTGTCTCTGGCTTATTGGCTGGCCCGCCATCGGGACAGATTGCGCGGGTGACTATCCTGCTTGTGGTCGCGGCGGTGCGGCTGTAAATCTTCGATGGTACAAAACGACAAGGGGCCGTCATGCGCATTGCACGAGATCTTGCTGACGCAGTAGGAAAAACACCGTTGATCCGGCTGCGCCGCATCAGTGAAAAAACTGGTTGCGAAATTCTCGGCAAAGCCGAATTCATGAACCCCGGTCAATCCGTCAAGGACCGTGCTGCACTCTATATTATCCGTGATGCCATTGCGCGGGGCGATTTGAAGCCCGGCGGCACCATTGTGGAAGGCACCGCCGGCAATACCGGTATAGGTCTGGCGCTGGTGGGTGCGTCAATGGGGTTCAAGACCGTGATTGTGATCCCGGAGACCCAGTCGGAAGAAAAGAAAGACATGCTGCGGCTGGCCGGTGCACAACTGGTTCAAGTTCCGGCCGCACCTTATCGCAATCCCAATAATTTCGTGCATTATTCCCGGCGTTTGGCCGAGGAATTGGCGCAGACGGAACCCAATGGGGCAATCTGGGCCAACCAGTTTGACAACGTGGCGAACCGTCAGGCCCATGTTGAAACTACTGGACCCGAAATCTGGGAACAAACAGACGGTAAGGTCGACGGGTTTATCTGTGCTGTCGGGTCGGGCGGTACATTGGCCGGGGTTGCCGAAGCGTTGCAGCCCAAGGGTGTGAAAATCGGTCTGGCCGATCCTATGGGTGCGGGTCTCTACTCTTACTACACCACCGGTGAAATCGCGATGGAGGGCGGATCGATTGCCGAAGGTATCGGACAGGTGCGGATAACAAAGAACCTGGAAGGGTTCACGCCGGATCATTCCTATCAGATCACTGACACCGAGGCGTTGCCCTATATCTTTGACCTGCTCCGTGAAGAGGGGCTGGTTATGGGCGGGTCAACCGCGATCAACATGGCGGGCGCCGTGCGTCTGGCCAAGGAAATGGGGCCGGGCCACACGATTGTGACTGTCCTTTGCGACTATGGCACGCGGTATCAGTCCAAGCTGTTCAACCCGGATTTCCTGCGCGAGAAAGAATTGCCGGTGCCGGATTGGATGACTGAAGCACCGCGCAGCATTCCCGGCGTTTTCGAGGACGTGTGATGCCGAGGCAGGTTCGCCTGTTTCTGACACTGGTATTCCTGTGTCTTGTCGGGCTCGCAGGCGGTGCTGTCGCGCAGCTGACCGACAGGCAAAGTGAGTATTACCGGGGCTGGATAAAAACGGCTGACCGTGCCGAGTCCGTGATTGAAGCGAACCGTGCGTCAAACGCTGCGTTTGAGAATTTACGTTCTGAAATAAACGGTTACCGAGAGGACTTTAACAAGGCACGCAGCGCCAACACAGACCGTATCGCAACGCTGGAAAGCCAGATCAAGGCGCTTGGTCCAAAACCCGAAGGGGACGCGGCCGAACCTGAAGACATCGCTAAATTGCGAACTCATCTTAATGAGCAGCTCAACAGTTTGCGGGTGCCGCGCATCATTTCCGAAGAAGCGTATAGCCGCGCAAACGGATTGATCAGTGAAATCGACCAGATTATCCGGAAACGGCAAACGAAGGAGTTTTTCCAGCGCGGTCCGTCGCCGATCAACCCCGTATATTGGGGACCTGCATGGCAGGATGTAAAAGAAGCGCTTTTGAGCCTGGCGAATGAAATATTTGCCAACCTGCGGTCGGACGTTGTCAAAGAACGCATCCGTGATCGCGGTTTGGGCATTCTGTTTTTGGTGATCCTCGCGGCAGTTCTGCTGATCTTTGGCAAGCGTTGGTCAGAGAAGGGCGGCGACTATCTTAGATTGCTGGGTGGAGCCGGGACAGGTGCCTGGTCCTTCATCATTTCGCTGCTGCGGATCCTGTTGCCCTGGATTGGTGTTGTTGCCGCCATTACGGCGATCAGCCTATCGGGTATTCCGGGCCTGCGCGGCAGTTTGTTGTTGGAGAATATCCCGTATTGGGCGGCAATCGCCTTATTCTATGACTGGATCGGCCGACAGATTTACGTGATTGGTGCTTCGCAGGGGTTCAAGCGGCTGTCTTCCGCGCGGATCACCGAGTTGCGCATCTACATCGATCTGTTGGCTTTGATGCTGATCCTGCATGAATTGGCGCTTCTGTTCCAGCAGATCGAAAACGTCTCGGACGCGACCCGTGCAGTCATCAGTTTCCCCGTGATCGTCGGAACGGCTTTGCTTTTGCTCCGTGTGCGCCAAATCCGGACGAACGATCACCTGCTGGATCAAACGGCGTCCACAAGGGCCGCCGGATTCAGCCAGTTGTTGGAATTCCTGCGCAAGGCCATGTTCCTGCTGGGGATCGCAACACCCGTACTGGCACTGGCCGGCTATACCAATGCGGCCGAAGCGATCGTGTTTCCGGCGGTAAAAACGCTGGTTCTGATTGCCGCTCTGGCGATTTTCCAACGGTTCGTCAGTCAGATATACGGATGGATCACAGGGCAGGGCGACGCTGCGCGCGACTCTCTTTTTTCGGTCCTGGTGGGCTTTGCACTCGCCATCGTCGCGCTGCCTGTTCTGGCGATATACTGGGGCGCGCGCGAAACGGACCTGCTTGAGGTGTGGTCACGTCTGCTGCTTGGCTTTGACATCGGCGGTGTCATGATCTCGCCCAGCAATTTCCTGACATTTATCGCTGTTTTCGCAATCGGATATACGCTGACACGGTTGTTGCAAAGCGGGTTGCGCAACTCGCTGTTGCCCAAAACCAGCATCGATCCGGGCGGGCAGAATGCGATTGTCGCTGGCTCTGGGTATATCGGGATCTTTCTGGCTGCGTTGGCAGCGATCATGGTCGCGGGGTTTGATCTGTCGTCGCTGGCAATTGTCGCTGGTGCACTGTCTGTCGGTATTGGCTTTGGCCTGCAAACGATTGTGTCTAATTTCGTGTCCGGCATCATCCTTCTGGTCGAACGGCCGATCTCCAAGGGTGACTGGATAGATGTGAACGGGATGATGGGCTACGTGCGTGACATCTCCGTCCGATCGACCCGTATCGAGACGTTCGACAGATCGGATGTGATCATTCCAAACTCGGACCTGATCAGCGGCGTCGTCACCAACTACACACGTGGCAATACCATCGGTAGGGTGATTGTACCGGTCGGTGTCGCCTACGGAACAGATACACGGCTGGTCGAGACCATTCTGGGCGAGGTCGCAAACAACCACCCGATGGTTCTGGCCAACCCGGCGCCCAGTGTAGTGTTTCAGGGATTTGGAGCGGATGCGTTGGATTTCGAAATCAGAGCGATCCTACGGGATGTGAACTGGGTTTTATCCGTCAAATCCGACATGAACCACGAGATCAATCGGCGCTTTCTGGAAGCGGGTATCGAGGTGCCGTTTGCACAGCGTGATATCTGGTTGCGCAATCCCGAAGCTTTGCAGACCTCGAACAAGGTTAAAGAGGCAGGCCTTGCGCCCAAACAAAACACAACCGATTCAACGGCAGGAAAGCCAGTTGAACTGACAGAATCTGATCTGGACCCTGACGCGGGCGATGAAATCTGACGACCAGCCCGACAGCTGAAAGGTCGCGTTTCTGGTCGCTTGACGCTCTGGGTAGACTACCGGATTTAATTGATCCTTTCCGGTGATTTCACCGAATTGGGGCCTTGCAAATCTCATGACATTGGTCCAAACATCGCCGGCACGGAGAGGTGGCCGAGTGGTCGAAGGCGCACGCCTGGAAAGTGTGTAGGCGGGGAACCGTCTCCAGGGTTCGAATCCCTGTCTCTCCGCCATTACCCCCTTAGACAGAAACCCAAACCGGCCCCGGCGTCTTGGCTGTGTACAACTTGGTTTCGTGTACCACGCCGGGTCTTCGAAAGCGCAGGATTTTAAATCCCGGACACTTTTGCTTTTCCTAAAATGAACGCGCGTTAAGCCGGAAAACGAAAAAAATACCATAAACATTAACAAAAATGTCCATTTGATATAGAATTACAGTGTTTTTGTTCGGTAACTCTTGGGTTTTCGTGTGGCGCAAACGCTTTATGATAAATACGGTGGCTTCAAAACGATCAGCCGTGTCGTGATGACCTTCTATGAAATGGCGTTGGATTCGGATGACATCGGCCATTATTTTGAAGAGATAGATATGCCGCGGCTGATTGATCATCAGACGAAGTTTGTATCGTCCCTGATAGGCGGACCGGCGTCATTCAGTGATGACAGGATCGAAGCCGTACACAGGCATCTGAGTATCTCACATGACGAATTTGATGTGATGGCTGAGCTGTTTGGCGAAGCGCTGCGCGTGCATGGTATGTCCGATCAGGATATCAAAACCGCGCTGGCCGCAATTGAAGGGAAGCGTTCAATTATCGTCGCCCGAAACGCGGCATGAGCATTCATGCAATAAACGAACAGCTGTTACGCGCCATCGGTGTCGGCATTGCCGTGGTGCGCGCCTCGGATCTTCAGTTCGTTTTTCATAACGGACCTTTCGCAGAGTGGTTTGGAACTCCCGAGAACGGCAGTACTCTTACGGACATTCTGCCGGCCCTTGATCCCAAAGAATTGGAAGACGTCAAGCAATCGGGCTTGAGATATTCGGTTGAATTGCAAATCAAGCCGAAGCGGCGGACCTTGATCTTTGCAGTCGCAGTTTCGTTGGCCAAAGGGCTGTCCGAGCAGGTTCTGATTATCGAATGCCAGAACATCACGCGCATTCGCGAGCTGGAAAGCATGATCGACAGCTATTCCACCATGGTCGAACGCAACACGCGCGAGCTGGAGCGCGAGAAAGAACGGGTTGAACGGCTGCTTCTGAACCTGATGCCACGGGCCGTTTATGAAGAGTTCAAAACCTTCGGTGTTGTCACTCCGCAGCTCTACAAGCAGGTGTCTGTTGTTATGCTGGACTTTGTGGGTTTCACCGATTTCGCGGCCAAGACCGACCCGACAGTGACCCTGAGTGAGTTGAACGACATTTTCACAGCGTTTGACAGGATCGTTGAGCAATTCGGGTGTGAAAGGATCAAAACAATTGGTGACGCATATCTTGCGGTCTCAGGCATGCCTGACCCGACACCCGATCACGCGACTGCTGTGGCCCATTGCGCGGTACGTTTCCTGCGCTATCTCGAACGCCGTAACGAAAGCCACCCGCACAAATGGCAGGCCCGGATCGGTTTGGGGATGGGGGCCGCGGTCGGGTCTGTCGTGGGTATTCAGAAATACGTCTACGACGTTTTCGGTCCGGCGGTAAATATCGCGTCCCGACTGCAAATTTTTGCCAATCCTATGAAAATCGTTGCGCCGGAAGAGATGAAATACGCCCTGATTGACGAATTTCAGGTCTCGGACCTGGGACGTGTTGATATAAAGGGAATGGGCGAGATGAATCTGATCAACGTAACGTCCGGGCTGAGCTTACCGCAAAGCAGCCGAACGTTTTGACAGGTGTCAATCGTCCTGCGGGATCAGACCCAACCCTCGCAGGTAGATACCAATGCCGCTTTCCAGCAGGTCTTCCGGGGGGAAGGGTGACGTCGCTCCGGTATTGCGCGCGTATAATTCAACCACACCATGGCTCATCGCCCAGATATGTGCGCTGAACATCGACGCGGGCGGGCGCTTTTCAGGTGGAATATGTTGTGACAGGTCGTCGGCGGCTTTTTCAAGAACCGATTTGGCCCGGTTGGCGGCCATTGATAGTTCGGGGGTGCGATTCAACGAAATTCCGCTTTCGAACATGGCGATGTAGTGGCCGGGGTTCTTCCGCGCAAAAGCCAGATAGGCCCGCCCGGTTGCCTCGAAGGCGGCAAGGGCAGAGGGTTGGCCCTTGTCATAAGCGTATTGCATCAGGTCCGCGAACATCTCGAACCCTTGCCGTGCAGCTTCGGCGATAAGGTCTTCGCGCCCTTCAAAATGGCGATAGACAGCGGCGGGTGTTACGCCAGCGGTTTTGGCGGCTTCAGATAACGTAAAACCTGTCGGCCCCTTTTCTTCGATCAGGGACAAGGCTGCCTCGATCAGGGCTTGCTTTAGGTTTCCGTGATGATAACCGCGTTTCGACATCCCGGCCTCAGGTTCTTTGATTAGGTATTGGAAGACAAGGGGATAGACCAAATACACACGGTCGTCCAACGCTTGCCCTTGAAATCCTTGGCCGGGCAGGGTGAAAACGCAACCTAGGCTTCCCAGACATCCGGACCACCGCAGATCAGGGGATCAATGTCGCCAATGCTTTTTGCGTCCTTCTCATCATAGTCCAGCGTGTGCAAAACCGTTTGGATTGCTGCAAGACGGGCGCGTTTCTTATCGTCCGACCGGACAATTGTCCAAGGAGATACGTCTGAATGTGACCGGGTCAGAGTTTCTGAAATCGATTGTGTGTATTCGTCCCACTTGTCCAACCCAGCCACGTCAATAGGGCTGAGTTTCCATTGCTTTAAGGGGTCGGTTTCACGGGCCAGAAAGCGGTTCAGCTGCTCAGCCCGCCCGACATTGAGCCAGAACTTGAAGAGTTTGATGCCATCATTGACCAGACCCGTTTCAAGCGGCAGAACCTGACGAAAGAACCGCTCGCGCTCTTCCTGGGTGCAGAAACCAAAGACGTTCTCGACCACGCCGCGATTGTACCAGCTGCGGTCAAAGAACACGATCTCGCCAGCGGCAGGCAGGTGAGGGATGTAGCGCTGGAAGTACCATTGACTGCGTTCAGTTTCTGAGGGTTTGCTGAGCGCCACATTGCGCGCGCCGCGTGGGTTCAGGTTTTCGCGAAACCGTTTGATCGTTCCGCCCTTGCCGGCGGCATCGCGGCCTTCGAAGATGATGGCGATCCGTTGCGCCGTGTCCTTGACCCAAGACTGCATTTTGACCAGCTCGATCTGGAGCAGTTCCATCTGCTCATCATAGTCCTTGGTCTTCATCTTCTCGCTATACGGGTAGGTCGGGTTCAGGATTTCGCCTTTCTTCGAATTCTCGATCTCATCCCGCACAG
The DNA here is from genome assembly GCF_056535105.1 of Ruegeria sp. O5. Taxonomy (NCBI): domain Bacteria; kingdom Pseudomonadati; phylum Pseudomonadota; class Alphaproteobacteria; order Rhodobacterales; family Roseobacteraceae; genus Ruegeria; species Ruegeria sp. O5. Next base: position 145,896 of record NZ_JBQERN010000001.1, read on the forward strand.
CTTTGGGCGCGCTTTCCTGAAAATACTTCTCTATAGAACCTTTTTCGGTCCGGGCCATATGTCACCTCACGATAAAACCCATATCCGACTATGGATTAGAGCTTGGATTAACGCAAACCTGCACGCCGCGCTGCACGATCAATTGCGGAGGCAACCTCGGGCGCTGCGACAACCTGCGGCATGTGACCGATCCCTGGTAACGCGACCAGTTCGGCCTGCGGGATTTGCTGGATCAGACGTCGGGAATGCCACTCGAGGCCGACAGTGTCGTCGGCGGTGCCGTGAACGATTTCGGTTGGCACTGAAATCTCACCGTATTTCGGCTGCAATTGGGTTATCTCATCCAATAGATTGGCCCGTTGCTTGGCATTTGCATGCATGGAACTTCGCCGGATGGTCAGGCCGGGTCCGAAATGTTCGGCGTATCCAGCGGGGGTCGATTGAGGCGCAAATACAGTGTCCAATGCCCGTGCCACGTACCAATCGGGCACGAAGGAAGAGATCAGGGGCAGGGCGAGCGCGTTGCCGACCGTGGTAGATGCCAATTGGTTAAACCCATCCAGCGGCGTTTCCCACGGAATGGCAGCAGGTGCGATCAAAACAAGCGCCGAGAGATCCTCGGGCCTTGTGACCGCCCATGCAAGTGCCACTGAACCACCATAGCTTTGGCCCGCAACGACAGGCTTTTCCGCCCCAAGTTGGGCAGCAGCTTTTTGCAGGATATCCGCTTGCTCCGTGATCGTTTCACCGTCTGGGTTGAAACTTTCTGAAAACCCCAGGCCGGGCCGGTCAAAAACGATGACGCGGTAGTTTTCCGCCAGAATGGGTGCCAGCGCAAAGGTCATGTCGCGGGTGTTGCCGCTTGAGCCGTGAAGAAGGACCACATCTGGCCCTTTCCCCATGACAACCGCATGAACGGCGATCCCGTCGACATCAAGAATCTGACCTTCGGGTGGGAAAGCCACTTCTGCCTGTGCTTCGTTCCGGGCGCTGCGCCACGCAGTCACAACGGCAAGGCCCAGAATGATGAGGCCAAAGGATATCAAGTTTTTAGCGGCCAATTTTGCTCATATCAAAAGGCGTAGTCTGATAGATTTCGTTTATCCAGTTTCCGTAAAGAAGATGCGCGTGGCTGCGCCAACGGTTTTGAGGTGTCTTGGATGGGTCATCATCCGGATAGTAGTTGATCGGCACGTTGATGGGCGTGTCATTGGCGACGTCGCGATCATACTCCTGTTTCAGCGTGTCGCTGTCATATTCAAAATGGTTGAAGATATACAGCGCGCGGTGGCTGGGATCCTCGACCAGACAAGGGCCTACATCGTCGCTGCCCAGCAGGGTCGTCAAACCCTGCGCGGCGTCGATCTCATCTTGTTTCATTTCCGTCCAGCGGCTGACTGGGATAACGCAATCGTCTGAGAACCCACGCAAAAAAGGTGATGCAGGGTTCAGGTTGCGGTGACGGAAACAGCCAAAGGCCTTGGCATCCAGCATGTGTTTTCGGACACCATGAAAATGGTTGATCATCGCCATCCCGCCCCAACAAACTCCAAAGGTTGAATGTACGTTTGTCTGAGTCCAGTCAAAGATTTCGCTGATTTCATCCCAATAGGTGACGTCACCAAATTCCAGATGCTCGATTGGCGCGCCAGTAATGATCAGGCCATCAAATTTATGGTCCTTGACCTCCTGAAAAGGCTGATAGAACTCGGACATATGCTCGGCGGCGGTGGTTTTTGTCTGGTGTTCCGTCATACGGATCAAAGACAGTTCGATCTGCAACGGGGTTGCGCCGATCAGGCGCGCAAACTGGTTTTCCGTCTGAATCTTCTTCGGCATCAGATTCAGCAACCCGATGCGCAGGGGGCGAATATCCTGACGCATTGCCTGATCCTCGGACATGACCATAACGCCCTCTTTGTTCAGGACGTCGAAAGCGGGCAGATCTGAGGGGATTTTGATGGGCATGTGTCTGACTTCGAAGAGATTAGGGAAAACTGGTAGTTAGGCGTTATTGCGTCTGGCCTCAAGGGTACGTTCGATCAACTCATCGAAATCGGCCGCATCGCGGATCTTGCCGATGTCATTGGCATCAATCGTCACGCCCCAGTTCTTTGCCATCGCCTCGTACCGGGGCTGACGATGGGCCAGGGCTTGTGCATAGGTCCAGCGGACAAAATCATCGGGGTTGACCTCGGTCTCTGCACAGCCGTGTTGATCCAGATACTCTGTCCAGGAACGGGTCAGGAAATCGGCCTGATAGGACATGGGTTTTGGGGCCTTGTCGAAACGGCGCACAAGATCGGCCGTATGACCCTCGTCACCCTTCAGCCAGATCATGAGGGTGTGCCGCGCGAGTTCGGACAAAACCTGATCCCTTGGGTCTTTGGGATCCACCCACTCGCAGATGGATCCGCCCGTATCGCAGATAAAGTGAGGATATTTGTACAGACGCTCGGCGCGGTCGATGAAGTATTCGGTGTCCAGCAGCGCATGAATTTCGGCCAAGCGAAACTGTTCCTGCCTGCGGCGGTATTCCGGCATGTCCAAGCCGCCCAGATCGGGGTTTCCCGGCTTGCCCAGATAAGCAGCAACAGGTGTCAGATTGGCGAATGAAATATTCGAACCGATATAGATCGAATCCGACAACAGCAGTTCACGCAAGAACGGAACTTTCATGGCCTCGGCCTTGGCATTGTCGGTGATGTACTCGCCCATATAGCGCGTTCCGATCCGGTAATCGATCGAGTAGTGGAACCAGTTCCCGGAATCTCTGAGGATGTTGGATACGTAGGTCTTGCCTAATCCTGACATGCCAAAGAACAGCACTTTCTTGCGGCTTGCGGTGCGCCAGTCATTGGCTGAGGTGTAGATCATTTTGCGCTGTCCTTTTTGCCCTAGCTAAATCGGGCAGCGCACGGCGTCAATTGGGCCGGGACGAACGATTCAGAACCAAAAGGCCAATCGCCAGAACGGCAAAGCCCAGAAAGGCGTTTGGGGACAGGGACTCTTCGCGCAGCAATGCGCCCAGAACAATAGCGACCGGGGGTATGACAAGCGTCACCAGCATCAGATTGCCACTGCCGGCCATTGCCAAAACCCGATAGTAAAGCAGATATGCGCCGGCCGTTGCGACTATCGCATAATACCCGATGGCCGCCCAGGTTATCGCGGGTAACGCCAAGCTGGGTATTCCATCAACTGCTAGTGTTATTGGTAATACCAGCACTGTCGAAGCCGTCAGCATACCGGCGGCGGCAATCACTGGGGAAAGGTGCGATAACGTTTGCCTCGCCCAAGCCGCGGCACATGCGTAGGAAACTGTTCCGGTCAACACTGCAATCTGAGCGGCGCTTTGCAGGCTGAAATTCAAGAAATTCTGCACTCCGATCGCGATTGAGACACCAAGAAAGCCCAAGCAGACACCCAGTAGCCGGGTCTTTGTCAATCGTTCGTCGCGAAAAAACAGTGCTGCAATCAGAACGCCGAAGATCGCAGTCGCCGCGTTCAGGATCGCCGTCAGACCCGTGTCAATGTACAGCTGCCCCCAAGCCATCAGGCTAAAGGGGATGACGTTGTTCAATAGCCCCATGACCAAAAAAGCGCCCCAGATACCGGGCGAGCGCGGCACCTTGATCCCCTTGATCCAAGTCACCAGCCACAAGACAAGCATGGCCCAGAATGTGCGATGCAAAACCGACGTCATCACGGGAAGCGTGTCCAGAGCGACCCGGATGGAAACAAAGGAGGCGCCCCAGATCAGTCCAAGCAACAAAAGCTCGGCCCAGGCGCGAAGAGAGAGGTGTTTTTGTGCATCCATACGGGCACTGTTTCATTTAAGTTAACCAACGGCGACCCGGTTCATGCGAAAAAGCCCCGCAGAAACTGCGAGGCTTTGTAGGAACATATGATACTCAGATCAGTTCAGAGCGTATGTGATCTGGAAACCAACGCTCCAGGCGCTGTTGCCTGTGAATGTACCACGTGCCGCCGGACCGGCGCCATTCGCGGTGGCATCTCCGATATCCGTGTAACGTACACCACCGGAAATTTTGGCATTCTCAAGAGAATAGGTGCCACCCAGACCGATGCTCCAGAACCCATCTGTCGGGCCGAGGTTCGACACCGGCGTACCTTGGGAAGATTCGTAGCCCAGTGTCACAGCACCAGAAAACTCTTCCGAGAACTGATAGCCCAAACCCAGAGAGTAGGTGAAGGTGGCTTCGTCATAGTCAACCAGGTTCGTGGTCGGTGGATAGTTTGGCGGGTTATACACAAGCTGTGGCCAGTCGACCCAACGGATCGAGCCAAACAACAATGTCTTGGGCGCCACACCGGTCTGGAAATCCAAGTTGATTGACTGCGGTGTTTCAATCTCACTTGTGGTGTTGAACGTTGCCACAGTCCCCGGCGGAATTGGTGGGATAGGAGGCGGATTGAGCGATTCTGTCTGCGAAAGGTCGTGGCTGATCTTGGAGTTATAAGTCAGCGATACACGTGCTGCGATTTCGGGTTTTTCCCAGGCGACACCAACAACATACCCAAATGCGGTATCAGCGCTGGTATCCACCTGATAGCCTGCGGTAATGGGAACAGTTATCGAGGCCTTGACGCGCTGCGCGCGAATACCACCGATCGCACTGAACCCGCCATCGAATTTGTAGCGCAGCAGCGCTGTGATGGCATCTGTATCCGCTGTCGCCCTCAGGCTGTCGGTTCGACCGCCGGGAATTGGGTTGATAGACAGGGGATACGTGCTCGCGTACTGAATATCGGCACCGAAGGGCTGATCATACATGATGGCGAAATCAAGCTTTTCTGTAAGCGCCGTTTTGTACCCCAAGTGCGGTGTAAAAAAGTCGTTCGCAACTTCACCTGAATCAACGGGTTGGCCACCATTTGTGCCAAAAACGTCTGGCATCGTGCCGGTCACGCTTGGGTCGGTATACCCCAACCGAAACTGAACTGCAGAGCCTTCTTCAAAGATCAGGTTGATACCCTGACCGCTGCGGTCCAGGCCGCCTGCAAAACCAGCCGTTGCTCCAACGCACAAAGCGCACGTTGCGAGTAGTGTTGTTTTCATTCTGTCCTCCCGAACTTTTTCGAGTATTTGCCTGGCGAAGAATTGAGTGAGTCCAGCGCCTACTCGTGTGTAATGCGCGATACTTTCTTTTCAGTTAGTTTAAGGTCAACTGGTGACGGTGCGTTACTTGTTGCCACTACAGTTCTGAACTGTTGCTAAACTGTTACGATTTTCGGACCAGATGTTCAGGAAAATGCCTGCAAAGATGATAGCGGCGCCGATCAGCACCCAATGGTCGATGGGCTCGTGATAGAGGATCATTCCGATCACCGCGATTGTCGGAAGGCGTGCAAAATCAAAGGGAATTACGACGGTTGCCGGGGCGATAGACAGGGCATTGGTAATGCAAAAATGCGCCAGCAAACCCGCCAACCCAACCAGAATCAAGTAGGGCGCGGTTTGCATTGTCGGAAGCACAATCTGACCGTCGATGCCAGCGGCTGTGGCCCCAAGGACCGCTTGCATTGCGGTCAGCCAGAAAACGATACACCCAATACTGGCAAATCGCGTAAGCTTCTTGGTGGTAATCGTTGTAAACGCAAAGAAAACCGCTGATGCCGCTGCTGTTATTAAGCCGGGGCTCAGGGGGGCAGCGCCTGGGCGTGTGACGATCAGAACCCCTGAAAACCCAATTAGCGCCGCAATCAACTTGAGCGGGGTCAACCGTTCGTTCAGAAACAGCGGCGAAAGCAGGATCACCCAAAGCGGTTGAGTGAACTCCAGCGCGAAAACCTGTGCCAAAGGAGCCACTGCCACGGCGTAGAACCAGAGATTTTGCCCTGTAAAGTGTAAGGTGTTTCGTAAAGCATGCAATCCCAGCCGTTCGGCTGAAACCTGCTGCCAGTTGCGCGTTAAAGTCAGGACTGTTGCAACAACAACGAACCCCACGATGCTGCGATACATCATGATTTCAAAGGTATCATGCGCAGAACTCAGCTCACGCCCTGCAACCGCCATGGATGAGAATGAGGCGATCGCACCTGTCATCCATAGACCGGCCTTCAACACGTCTTTCTGCGCATGGCTCATTTCGGGCGTCCCTCAGGTTCGTCGCGTAGCCGCGCGGCCAAAAGACCGCAAGGCCAAGAGCTTATGATAAGCAGGCTAGGTTTGCCCGGCCATTCAAACGTCGAAGGTGCACCAGATTCAAGGTCGTATAGATGACTGCCCCGAACAAAGGCTTGAACGAGAAGGACGTTTTGCAGCTCAATCAGTTAAGTTTTACGCAGACACCCACCGGTTATTCCCACTCGATGGTGCCGGGTGGTTTCGATGTGATGTCATAGGTGCACCGGTTGATGCCCTTAACCTCATTGATGATCCGCGTTGCCGTTTCGCCCAGGAACTCATGGCTGAACGGGTAGTAGTCTGCGGTCATGCCATCGACAGATGTGACGGCCCGCAGCGCACAGGCGTAGTCATAGGTGCGTCCATCACCCATGACGCCTACCGTGCGCACTGGCAAGATGGCGACAAAAGCCTGCCAGATGTCGTCATAGAGGCCGTGTTTACGGATCTGGTCGATATAGATCGCATCGGCTTCCCGCAAAATACCCAGTTTCTCACGTGTGATTTCACCGGGGCAGCGGATTGCCAGACCGGGGCCGGGGAAGGGGTGGCGTCCGATGAAGCTCTGCGGAAGGCCAAGTTCGCGGCCAAGCGCGCGAACCTCATCCTTGAACAGCTCTCGCAGGGGTTCGACCAGTTTCAGGCCCATCTTTTCAGGCAAGCCACCGACATTGTGGTGCGATTTGATGGTTACAGAAGGACCGCCCGAGAATGACACCGATTCGATTACATCCGGATAAAGCGTTCCCTGGGCCAGGAACTCGGCCCCTTCAATGGTGTCGGCGTGTTTCTGGAAGACGTCGATGAACAGCTTGCCGATGATCTTGCGTTTGGTCTCCGGGTCGCTTTGCCCTTCAAGCTCGCCAAGGAACAGTTCAGATTCGTCCGCGTGGACCAGTTGGATGTTGTAGTTGTCGCGGAACATGCCGACGACCTCTGTCGCCTCGTTCTTGCGCAATAGCCCGTGGTCGACGAAGACGCAGGTCAACTGGTCTCCAATCGCCTCGTGGATCAAGATTGCCGCGACCGAGCTGTCAACGCCGCCCGACAAACCGCAGATGACCTTCTTGTCGCCAACCTGCTCGCGGATCTTGCGGATCATCTCCTCGCGATAGGCCCCCATGGTCCAGTCGCCCTTGAAACCGGCCAGCTTGACGAAGTTCTCGTACAGCTTCGCGCCCTTGGGCGTGTGGTGCACCTCGGGGTGGAACTGCACGGCATAGAAATGGCGCGCTGGATCGGCTGTGATCGCAAAGGGCGCGTTAGGCGATGTGCCAAAGACCTGAAATCCCGGCGCGATTTCACTGACGTGGTCACCGTGGCTCATCCAGACCTGTTCATCCCCGTCGTCAAACCAGCCCTTCAGAATTTCCAGTTCGTCTTTTGGCGTGACAAAAGCCCGACCGAACTCGGCGGTGCCATGGCCACTTTCGACCTTGCCGCCAAGCTGGTGCATCATCACTTGCTGGCCATAACAGATGCCCAGAATCGGCACGCCGTAGTCAAAAATCTCTTGCGGAGCACGGGGCGACCCTTCGCGCGTCACACTGTCCGGCCCGCCCGAGAAGATCACGGCGCGCGGGGCCATTTCCCGCACGAAATCCATCGTGACATTCTGGTAAGGGTGAATTTCGCAATAGACATTCAGTTCGCGCAGGCGGCGGGCAATAAGCTGCGTAACCTGGCTGCCGAAGTCGATGATCAGAAGGCGGTCGTGGGATGTCTGGGTCATGTCAGCGCCTTAGGGCAAGCCTGCACATTTCGCAAGAGCGAGGTCCGATTCCGGCGCGGGATTCGATGAAGATCGCCACACAGGCCTTCGGCACTCGTGTTTCCCGCCGTTCGTGATCCGAAGTAGACAGGTGCGGTAACAATTGGGCCGCACTTTCCAAAATCCGATTATCCCCAATGGCAGCCCGTTGGCGGGATTGCAGAACGGCAATGTCGCTTTTTCCCCCAACGTGCCGCAATCCCTATGCTTGCGTTCCGGCAAACCTGTATCAAACGCTCAATCTAACCAACAACACGGGATCTTCTCATGACCGAGGCAAACACCCGGCGCAGGGCGAGAGGTGGCGGTGGCGCTGCCCGCCGTGCCGAGCGGACTGCAGTTCGTATCGAGACCGCGAAATACATCGAACGCAACATTCCGAACTTCGAAATCCTCAATGAAGAGGCACTGGAGATCATCGAAAACAATGCGGAAACCGTGTTGGAAGAGATCGGTGTTAACTTTGTTGATAACCCTGCCGCTCTGGAACGCTGGCGCGACGCTGGCGCGGATATCGACGGTGAACGCGTGCGCATTCCGCGTGGCCTGGCTCGTGAGCTGATCAAAACTGCGCCCAGCGAGTTTACCCAACATGCCCGCAACCCCGAGAAATCGGTCGTAATCGGTGGTCGAAACATGGTTCTGGCCCCGGTTTACGGCCCTCCTTTCGTGCGCGATGCACAGGGCGGCCGTCGATACGCGACGATGGACGACTTCAACAAGTTCGTGAAACTCGCCTATATGTCCAAGTGGTTGCACCATTCGGGCGGTACTGTGTGTGAGCCGACCGACATTCCGGTGAACAAGCGCCATCTGGACATGTTGAAGGCGCACATGACCCTGTCGGACAAGCCTTTCATGGGTTCTGTGACCGATCCCAGCCGGGCGCAGGATTCGGTCGAAATGTGCGAAATCCTGTTCGGCAAGGAGTTCGTTCAGCAAAACACGGTGATGACGTCGCTGACCAACATCAACTCGCCGATGACATTCGACGATGTGATGATGGGCTCGCTGGAAGTCTATGCACGTAACAATCAGGCCTGCATCATCTCGCCCTTTATTGTGGGCGGCGCGATGGCGCCGGTCTCGGTAGCCGGTACTTTGACACAGGTTCTGGCCGAGGTTCTTGCCGGTGTGGCGTACAGCCAGATCGTCCGTCCCGGTGCACCCGCGATCTTTGGTGCATTCGTGACTTCGATCGACATGAATTCAGGTGCCCCGACCTTCGGAACACCAGAAGCTGCGCATATCACCTATGGCGCGGGTCAGCTGGCGCGGCGTCTGAACTTGCCCTATCGGTCCGCAGGATCGTTCTGTGGCTCGAAACTTCCGGATGCGCAGGCGGCTTATGAAACAGCGAACTCGCTGAATATGGGACTGTTGGCTGGCGTGAACTTCATGTTGCATGCCTGCGGCTGGCTGGAAGGCGGCCTGGTGGCCGACTTCGAGAAATTCGTTATGGATGCCGACCAGTTGGGTGTTTTGCATTCGCTGGCCAAGGGCGTGGCCTATGACGAAAACGCGCAGGCCATGGATGCGATCCGGGAAGTTGGCCCGGGCGGGCATTACCTAGGATGTGCCCACACGCAGGCGAACTTCAAGGAATCGTTCTGGAAGTCCGATCTGCTGGACTACAAGCCATATGAAACCTGGCAGGAAGAAGGCGCGCGTGATACGCGGGCTCTGGCCTCTGCGCGGGTTGAACACCTGCTGGCTAATTACCAGCAACCGCATATGGAACCGGATACAGCCGCAGCGCTGGAAGCCTATATCGCCGAGAAAAAGGCCTCCTTGCCGGATGCGTTCTCCTGATTACTGAAGGACCGGGGCGCGGCTGGCCTGATACAGCCGCGCCTCACCCAACAGCGCGATAAGAATGTCGAGATGCCGGACCAGAGAGTATGCGGCATCATCTTCTTTGCGCAGTTCATTTACCTCTTTTTCCATCTCCATCAGTCGCAGCAGGGCCTGACCTGAACCCGGCAATGATCCGTATCCCAGAATACGTTGCAGATGCCTGTCCCGGTTGTACTCTCTCGCTCCGAAATTGGCGGCTCTTGCCAACATGCGTGGGCGGTGAAGCGTTGAGATCATTGTCATCAGGTCCTGCATCTTATGTGTCCTGTGTCTGAGGGTTTACGGGACCATTAAATGCACAACCTAAGCGGGTGTTGCCTGCGTGACAGCCTCTCCGAACGATGGTTTCACGACTGTTTATCTTTTTGAATCAAATCTGGTTCGTGCCTTGTGAGGTTAACGAACGAGTAACGAATGGACCTCTAGTTAGATTTGGTTAACCCGCAATCCGAGGGCGAAAAGTGACATTTTGTTTTGTCGACGAGGGCAAATAATCATGGAAAACAACATGGCTTTCACCATTCCGGCATGGGTTCCAGAGGGGGCGCAAAGATACCTTGCTCATACCGAAACCGGACGCTCGATCCGCGATATCGCGAGATCGGCAGGCTGCCATGCGTCAACCATCCTCCGGCAAATCCGGCGTATCGAGATGCGCCGTGACGATCCATTGGTGGATGCTGCTTTGCAATCGCTGGCAGAAACACATTTTTCCATGTCCGATGACGCAGGCGACGCGGTCGTGATCGCGGATGAAGCTGCCCAGGAAGAAGCGTTCGAAAGAGAAGCATTGCGCATTTTGCGCCGCCTGAGTGAAACCGGTTCGGTTCTTGCCGTGGCTGAAGAAATGGACAAAGCGGTAGTCGTTCGCGACACCGGCAACGCCGGAGCGACCAGAACCGCGGTCGTCGATTGCGAGATCGCTCAGGCTCTGGCCTTAAAGGACTGGATTTCCTGCGATAACCCCGGTCGTATTTCACGGTATCGGATTTCTGCAGCTGGCCGAACGGCCCTGAGCCACCTGATTGCGAAAGCGGAAAACAAGGCGCGGGTGGGGACTGAATTTGGATTTGCCGAAGCCCAGTCGTTGTTTCAGTCTAAGACGTCGGCCGGGGCGGCTGACCGGATCAAGCGCATTCGCTATAGCGCCACGGAAAGCCCGTTGGTTGCCCTTGCACGCAGGCGTGACCGCGATGGCAAGCCTTTTCTGGATGAATCGCTTGTCAGCGCCGGAGAGCGTTTGCGCGAAGATTTCGAATTGGCGCAGATTGGCCCACAGGTTTCACAGAACTGGGACCGGTTTCTTACGGCTGGTGGCCGTGGCTGTTATGACAGTGAAAGCCACGGAGGAAAGGGGTCATCCGATGCGCGGGATCGCGTGGCGCGGGCCTTGTCTGATCTTGGCCCCGGACTAAGTGACGTTGCCCTGCGGTGTTGTTGCTATCTCGAAGGGTTGGAACTGGCGGAAAAGCGTATGGGCTGGTCTGCACGATCCGGCAAGATTGTTCTGCGGATCGCATTACAGCGGCTGAAACGCCACTATCAGGATCAGGCTGAACGCGACCGCATGATTGGCTGAAGGCACAAAAAAGGCCCGTCATAACGGGCCTTTATTCGTCTTGTTAATACTCAGGCCAGTTCGGGCTCTGCCGTCGCCTGAAGATGTTTCATCAGGTTTTCGGGCGAAGACACGCCATAGGGATCTTCGGGGCAGTTATCCATCAGGCCAGGTTCTTCGAACCAAGCTTCGACAACGCCGTCGTTTACGATGGCCGCATAGCGCCATGACCGCATGCCAAAGCCCAGATTATCCTTGTCAACCAGCATACCCATTTTGCGGGTGAACTCGCCCGATCCATCCGGAATGACCTTTACGTTGGTCAGGCCCTGATCTTGCGCCCATTTGTTCATCACAAAGCTGTCGTTGACAGACATGCAGTAGATTTCATCGACGCCCCGGGCAATGAAATCGCTATACCCGTTTTCAAAGCCGGGCAGTTGATATGTCGAGCAGGTGGGCGTGAACGCACCGGGCAACGAGAACAGGATCACGCGTTTTCCTGCAAAATAGTCAGCGGTGGACTTGTCTTCCCAACGGAATGGGTTTGGTCCTTCGATTGAGTCATCACGGACACGGGTGTGAAAGGTCACGTTGGGCAGAATTGCGCCGGATTTCATGGTCAAGCTCCTGTGATTCACTTGTGATTTTGTTGTGACTTAAAACAGTTCCAAACTACCTTCAATCGACGAAACGCCGCATTTTGAACTAATAATCTCTTCTCATTAGGCATTGAAAACATGCGGTAAAACGGGAATTTGCAATCGTGCTCTTGCTTATGCACGGCGGCGTTGCATAGCGGCTATGCGCCGCTGGTGTAACACTGCGCATCTGTCTATGTTATGAGCGACAGGATTGACCCAAAGTCAGGAAAATTGCCCGTGCGAGATCTGAAGATCCCCGAACAGCGCCATCCGGAAAAAGCGCACCGCCCGGATAATGCGCAGCCCAAGAAACCGAACTGGATCAGGGTCAAGGCACCCGGCGGCAAAGGTTATGCAGATACGCGCCGGATCATGCGCGACAACAATCTGGTCACCGTCTGCGAAGAGGCAGGATGCCCCAATGTCGGCGAATGCTGGAGCCAGGGTCACGCCACCATGATGATCATGGGCGAGATTTGTACCCGTGGCTGCACATTCTGCAATATCGCTACCGGTCGCCCAGACGACCTTGACGCCTTTGAACCCGGCCGGGTGGCACATGCAGTCGAAAAACTTGGCCTGAACCATGTGGTTATCACCTCTGTCGACCGGGATGATCTGAGCGATGGAGGAGCCGAGCATTTTGCGCAGACCATCCGCGCGGTGCGGCACCGCTCTCCCAAAACCACGATCGAGATTCTGACACCCGATTTTCTGAAATGCGATGCGGATGTTCTGGAAATTGTGGTTCAGGCGAAGCCGGATGTCTTCAATCACAATCTGGAAACCGTACCGGGTTTGTACCCCGAGGTTCGCCCCGGTGCGCGGTACTTCCATTCCCTGCGTCTTTTGCAGCGGGTGAAAGAACTTGATCCGTCGATCTTTACCAAGTCTGGCATCATGGTTGGGCTTGGCGAAAACGAACAGCAGGTGCGCCAGGTCATGGAGGATATGCGCGCGGCGGATATCGATTTTTTGACGATTGGCCAGTATCTGCAACCAACGCCGAAACACCACGGCGTTGATCGTTTCGTTACACCCGACGAGTTCGCGTCATACGAAAAGGCGGCATACGGCAAAGGCTTTCTGATGGTATCTGCGACACCTTTGACCCGGTCTTCTTATCACGCTGGTGACGATTTCACCCGACTGCGCGCGGCGCGTCTAGAAAAGCTACAAAAAGCGTGACACCGGATAAGATCGCGCGACTGACTCGTCTGCGCCACGAGCTGCATCAACACCCCGAACTTTCGGGACAAGAAAAGAAAACCGCGGCGCGGGTGGCTGAATTTCTGCGCGACGCTGGTGCTGACCATGTTATGACCGGAATAGGTCGGCACGGGATCGCTGCTGTTTTCGAAAGTGGCCAACCCGGTCCCACGCTGGGCATTCGCTGCGAAATGGATGGGCTGCCGATCCAGGAGTTGGCGAACCATTCCCATGTATCACAGGTCGCGGGCAAAGGGCATTTGTGCGGTCACGATGGGCATATGACAATGGTTCTGGGCGTGGCAGACGGGTTGAAGCATCAACGCCCCAAGAAGGGCCGCGTCGTATTGATTTTCCAGCCAGCCGAAGAGACTGGCCATGGTGCAATCGCTTTCCGGGCTGATCCCCAATACGCCGAGGTTGCGCCCGACCTCGTGTTGTCGTTGCACAACTTACCTGGGTTGGAGTTGGGGGCGGTTGAAATTTGTGACGGTCCTGCCAATTGCGCATCACGTGGGATGCAGATTGTTCTGACCGGAAAGACGTCACATGCTGCTGCTCCTCAAGATGGGGTGTCGCCTGCCGGTGCGCTGGCTAACCTGATGCCGGCTTTAAACGCGTTAGAGGGCGGCGGGGATCTTAATGACGATTACGCATTGACCACCGTCACACATGCCACGTTGGGTGAGCGCACGGTCGGAGTAGCACCGGGGCGGGCCGAGCTGTGGGTGACGCTTCGCACCGTCACGGACGCGAGAATGGCGCAACTGATCAGCGACGCTGAGTCGCTGGTCCGCGAAACGGCCAAAGCCGACGGGCTGGCGGTCGAAATCAGTTATGACGAAGTGTTTGAGGCTTGTGCCAATCACCCGGAAGCAGTTTCGATCCTGTCCAAAGCCTGCACGGAGCAGGGCGTTTCTTGCAGGTTGACCGATCAGCCACAGCGTTTTTCAGAAGATTTCGGCCAGTTTGGAAAAAGCGCGAAAACCGCCATGTTCTGGTTGGGGTCGGGGAGCGACCATCCCCAGTTGCACAACCCGGACTATGATTTCCCGGATGCGCTTATTCCGATTGGGACCGGGATATTTTTGAAGGCCATCGACGCTGTGTTAGGCCGCGACTGCTAGGACCGAGGCTTTCAGTTCATCAGATCGCCAACGATTCCAACAGCTTCTATTACAGTCTTCGTATCATCCGATATCGAGATTATTTCGTCGTCGACCCGAATATACCGTTGCCCTGGCTTCAGCGGTTTGAGCTTCCAGTTGTCGAGCTCGTCAATATAATCAAAACGCAGGTCGTTCGGCAATTTCTGACCTCGGGTGTATCGTTTGATTTGACCGGGCGGAACAGCTTTGCCGTTTGACTTAATGGATTTCTCTACTTTGGTTTTGTTGGCACCTTGCCCTTTGCCCTTGTTGTCTTTTGCATAAGACGCACCTGCAAGGGACACGATCGCCAAAAAGACGCCCGCTATCGCGAAAAACCGCTTCATTATCAATACTCCTGCTATTTCCTGAAAGGTAAAGCGACGAGGCGATGATTGTCCAATGATGTTCTAAAAATAGAATTTTAAACAGGTCTGAGCACGTGATCTGTAAATTGCCCGCTCAGCTATTCGTCTGTAAAGCGGACTTTGCCAATATAGGGCAGGTTGCGATTGCGTTGGGCGTAGTCAATTCCATATCCCACGACAAATTCGTCTGGAATCTCAAACCCGATCCAGTCTGATCGGAAATCCACTTCACGGCGGCTCGGCTTATCCAGCAGGGCAATGGATTTCAGGCGCGCGGGGTTACGGCTTTGCAGCAACTTGGTGACATGGTTCAACGTATGACCGGTGTCAACGATATCCTCGACAACCAGCACGTCGCGCCCTTCAATTGCGCCGCGCAAGTCTTTGAGAATACGAACTTCCCGGCTGCTCTCCATCGCGTCTCCGTAAGAAGAAGCTTCAAGGAAATCCACTTCGATCGGAAGGTCAAGTTCGCGCACAAGGTCGGCGATGAATACAAAGCTGCCGCGCAGCAGGCCCACGACCACCAGCTTGTCGGTGTCTTTGAACTCTGCCGAAATGTCGCGACACAGCTCCTCGATTCGAGCAGCGATGGCCTTTGCCGAGATCATCTCATCTATCACATATGCGCGGTCAGTCATCGCAGCCCCCTTGATCTTTGGCGCGCAACATACGACATGACGCGCCATTGTCACCTGCAAATACCGGACATCATGCCTATCCATTCGGAAACCCGCCACCTGCCGTATACAGCCCAGCAGATGTACGACCTGGTTGCCGATGTGGCCAAGTACCCCCAATTTCTGCCA
This sequence comes from Ruegeria sp. O5, assembly GCF_056535105.1. Lineage (NCBI taxonomy): Bacteria > Pseudomonadati > Pseudomonadota > Alphaproteobacteria > Rhodobacterales > Roseobacteraceae > Ruegeria > Ruegeria sp. O5. The sequence goes on from NZ_JBQERN010000001.1 coordinate 161,411, forward strand.
TGGTGTGCTGCTGCCCGCATTCGCAAGACCTATGCGCTGGAAGAGGCTGAGGTGATGGAGGCTGATCTGGTCATCTCGTTCAAGGTTTTCCGGGAACGATTTGGCAGCAAGGTAACCCTGTTTGCGGATCAAAAGAAAATCGACACCGAATACCTGGACGGCCCCTTCAAATACATGAAATCCGACTGGCAGTTCGAGGACGCGCCTGGAGGGGGCTGCAACGTCTCGTTCCATGTGGATTTCGAATTCAAGAACGCCATCCTGCAAGGGATTATCGGTGTGGTTTTCAACGAAGCGATGCATCGGATCGTGCGCGCGTTCGAGGCGCGCGCGCAAGAACTCTACAGCTAGGTCTTTACCCTTGTCAGGCGCACGCTAGACTACGCGCATGACGGAATTTACAGTATCATTGGCCGCTTTTGCGGCAGGGCCGATTTCTACGTCGTCTCAGGCGCGAATCGTCACATCGCTATCTGTTCTTGACTGGGTCGCTGTGGGCCGGGCAGGCGCGCGCGAACCCGTCTCAACCACGGTTCGCGACATGATACTTTCCGAGGGCGGGAACCCTCAGGCGCATCTCTTTGGCGGCGGCTCGGCGCCGCTACGTGGTGCGGCGTTGGTGAATGGCACGGTGTCTCACGCGCTGGATTACGATGACACGCATTTCGCCCATATCGGGCATCCTTCCGTCGCCATTTTGCCTGCAGCCCTTGCGGTGGCCGAATGGGATGACCGTATTCTTGTCGACTTTCTCGAAGCCGCTTTGGTGGGTATGGAAACCTCAATCCGAATTGGCTTGTGGCTGGGGCGCGGTCACTATCAGGCAGGGTTTCACCAGACGGCGACATCCGGTGCCTTTGGGGCGGCAGTCGCTGTTGGCCGTTTGCTGGGTTTTGACGCAAACCAGATGCGAATGGTTCTGGGTCTGACGGCAACGCGTGCGGCGGGGCTGAAGGCGCAGTTCGGAACCATGGGCAAGCCGTATAACGCCGGACTTGCCGCTTCAGCAGGGGTCGAGACTGCCTTGCTGGTACAGCGCGGTTTTCAGGCCAACGCCGACGCGCTGGAGGGTCCTTATGGATTTGGGGCAACGCATCAAGGTGCAGCGGATCAAACTGCTCTGGATGGGTTGGGCGATGAATGGCTGTTTGAAACGGTCAGCCACAAGTTTCACGCCTGTTGCCACGGTCTTCACGCCGCTCTGGAAGCCGCGCGGGAGTTGGACATAGCGGAGCCAGAGGTCGCCGAGATCCAGATAAAAACGCATCCGTGCTGGATGAGTGTGTGCAATCAGCTGTCGCCGACAACCGGACTGGGAGCCAAGTTTTCCTATCGGACAGTGATCGCGATGCAGGCGCTGGGATATGATACGGCTTTGCCAGGCAGTTTCACTGACAAGGTCTGCGTCGACCCGCGTATAACGTCTTTGCGCAACCGCATCACGGTCGAGGCAGATGACAGCCTGTCAGAAACGCAGGCGCATCTGTCCCTGCTGCGTCGCGATGGCATTCGCCGCGAAGCGACGCATGATCTGCTGAACCCAATGCCGCTGTCTGACCGCGAGGACCGCGTGCGCGACAAAGCGACCAAGCTGATCGGCGCGGATGAGGCGGACACGATCTGGTCGATGCTGCGCACCGGGGGACGTGCTCGCGATTTGGCCGAACAAGTGGCGGGTTAAGCCACGCGCCAGTGCAACGGAAAGCCCGGGTCAAACACAGTGACCGGTCCATCGCCTGTGTCAATCTTTGAGGGATACGAAACGGGCTCACCCTTGGTCAGGGTAATCATATCCTGGTTCACCGGTAAGCGATAGAAACCCGGCCCGTTGATCGACACAAAGCCTTCCAGCTTGTCCAATGCATTTTCCCGGTCAAACATTTCGGCGACCAAAGACATGGTGTTGGTCGCTGTGAAACAACCGGCACAGCCACAAGCCATTTCCTTGTTTGCATCTGTGTGCGGGGCGCTGTCTGTACCCAGAAAAAACCGCGCATCGCCCGATGTTGCGGCGGATAGCAGGGCCAGACGGTGTTCCTCGCGCTTGGCAACGGGAAGGCAATAGTAATGCGGTTTGATGCCACCAACCAGGATATGGTTGCGGTTGATAATCAGGTGATGCGCCGTGATCGTTGCACCCAGATCAACCGCGTTGGCTTTGACATAATCCACACCATTTGACGTGGTGATATGTTCCATCACCACACGCAGGCCTGGTGTCGATCTGCGGATCGGATCCAGAACACGGTCTATGAACACGGCTTCGCGGTCAAATATGTCGATCTCGGAATCCGTCACCTCGCCATGCACACACATGGGCAGGCCGATTTCGGCCATCTTCTCAAGCACCGGGCGCACTTTGTCGAAGTCGCGCACACCCGAGGCGGAGTTGGTGGTAGCCCCGGCAGGATACAGCTTGACGGCTTTGATCAGACCGCTGGCATGGGCCGCTGCGACATCTGCGGCATCTGTATCTTCGGTCAGATACAGGGTCATCAACGGCTCGAACGTCATACCATCGGGCAGAGCCGCCATAATGCGGTCTCGATAGGCGGCGGCCTGATCGCCGCGCACAACCGGCGGTACAAGGTTCGGCATAATGATCGCACGGGCGAAATGGCGCGCGGTTTCGGGCAGGACGGCCTGTAGCATCGCGCCATCGCGCAGATGCAGATGCCAGTCGTCGGGGCGGCGGAGCGTAAGGGTGTCGGTCATGGCCTTCCGCTAGCATAGCTGTTGCGAAAGACCAACTGCGTCCACGCAAGGCACAAAAAAAATCTTGTCAACCGACCTGAACGTCGTAGCTCTGTCCAAGGTTGAGGCCTTGACGCCCAGACACTTGCATGACCTGTTTATCCCTAAAGCAGAGAGGGGTTCCATGACACAGCCAGATTCCATCGATGCCGTGCAGCAGATGCTGGGTCGTCAGGGCTATGTCTGCGGTCGCGCCCTTGCGACGGTTGTGTTCCTGTCGCTGAAGCTTGGACGCCCGTTGTTCCTGGAAGGCGAAGCAGGGGTTGGAAAGACCGAGATCGCCAAGGCTCTGGCATCCGGGTTGAACCGGCGCCTGATCCGGTTGCAGTGCTACGAAGGGCTGGATGCGTCGTCAGCTGTTTACGAATGGAATTTTCCGGCGCAGATGGTCGCGATCCGAACGGCTGAGGCCGCGGGTGGGGCCGACCGGGGTGCGTTGCAGACTGAACTGTTCTCGGACGAATACCTGATCGAACGCCCCTTGTTGCAGGCGATGCGCCCGGACGAAAACGGAGCGCCAGTTCTGCTGATCGACGAATTGGACCGGACCGACGAACCGTTTGAAGCGTTTCTGCTCGAAGCGCTCAGTGACTTTCAGGTCACCATCCCCGAACTTGGCACTATAAAAGCACCTGAACCGCCCATCGTGATCGTCACCTCGAACCGGACGCGGGAAGTGCACGATGCTCTCAAGCGCCGTTGCCTCTATCATTGGGTCGATTACCCCAACTTCGAGCGTGAGCTCGAAATCCTGCACGCCCGTGCGCCTGAAGCCGCGGAAGCACTCAGTCGCGAGGTTGTAGCCTTTGTTCAGCGTTTGCGCACCGAGGATTTGTTCAAGAAACCCGGTGTGGCCGAGACCATCGACTGGGCGAAATGCCTGTTGGCGCTGGATGTGATGAACCTCAGCCCCGAGGTGATCGGGGATACGCTGGGTGCGATCCTCAAATATCAGGACGACATTCAAAAACTTCAGGGGTCCGAGGCAAAACGCATCCTCGACGAGGCCAAGGCCACGCTCGAACCGGTCTGATGTTTCATCTTTTTTCAAATACTCCGGGGATATGGGGGCAGAGCCCCCGTAACGTCTGATGGCCGAACAACTTCCGCTGGATATCCCGGACAACCCAAAGCTGGCGCACAACATCACCCATTTTGCCCGCGCACTCAGAAAGGCTGGGCTGCCAATCGGACCCGGTCGCGTGATCGACGCTATTCGTGCCGTGCAGGCGGCAGGTTTTTCCGAGAAACAGGATTTCTACTGGACCTTACACGCCTGTTTCGTGAACCGCCCGGAACACCGCGTGATTTTTGCGCAAGTCTTCCGAATGTACTGGCGAGACCCGCGTTACATGGAACACATGATGGCGATGATGCTTCCTGCAATTCGGGGCGTTCAGGAGGAGCGCAAGGCCGACGCCGGTGAAAAGCGCGCGGCTGAGGCACTGCTGGACGGGGTTGAGCGTGATTTGCCGGACGCTGCCGGGCAAGAGGAAGGCGAAACCGAGATCGAAATCGACGCGACCCAGACCGCCTCATCCGAGGAACGGCTGCGCAATCTGGACTTCGAGCAGATGAGCACGGCCGAAATCGCGCAGGCCAAGCGCGTATTGGCGCGGATGACACTGCCGGTAAAGCCAATTGAATCACGCCGCGGGCAGACAAGTCATTTGGGGCACCGCATCGACCGTGCCCGCACATTGCGCGCGGCCATGCGGCAAGGGGGTGAGTTGCGCGAAATTGCCAGGCTACAGCCCAAACTACGCTGGCCAAATCTTGTCGCACTTTGCGATATTTCCGGCTCGATGAGCCAGTACAGTCGGATCATCCTGCATTTCCTGCACACGGTATCGAACACCAAGGGAGCGGGTTGGGCCAAGGTCCATGCCTTCACATTCGGCACACGCCTGACCAACATAACGCGCCACCTGCACCAACGAGATGTAGACGCGGCACTTGCCGCCGCAGGTGCCGAGGCACAGGATTGGGAGGGCGGCACTCGTATCGGCGAGTGCCTGCATCAATTCAATCGGGACTGGTCACGCCGGGTGATGGGGCAAGGGGTGGTTGTTCTGCTGATCACCGACGGGCTCGAGCGAGGTGATCCCGAGCTCCTTAGGAAAGAGATTGAGCGTCTGCACCTGTCCTCAAAACGCCTGATCTGGCTGAATCCCTTGTTGCGTTGGGACGGGTTCGCGCCCAGGGCGCAAGGGGTTGCCGCGATGCTGCCGCATGTTGACAGTTTTCGCGCAGGGCATTCGATTGCCTCACTCGAAGACTTGGCCACAGCGATTTCACAACCCGACGATCATGGGCAGAAAGCGCGGCTGATGGCCGCGCTTTCCGACTAGCAGCTTACGACAGCTGTTCTTCATTGCACTTGCGGGCCATCTCCATGGCTTTGTAAGTGCCTGTCAGATCGACTGTGAAGGCATATGTTGTCTCAGGGAAAACGATCATGACCTTTTTCTTGGCCAGATCATCCGCGAACTGAGGGCTGTCCGACAGGACATATCCACCGGAATAGCCTTTGGTGATGTTACCTTTCATGCCGGTTGCTTCACCCAGATAGATGTTGTCGCCCAGCAGGATAGCAACTTCTTGCGTCTCGCCACGTTTGATATCGGTTTCAGCCTTGGTGAACACGCCGACATATCCCACACCGCGATCTTCGGTCAGTCCCATCTGAACGACGTTTTCCGCATCATCAACGGCCTCGATCAGGCAGGATTTCTTTTCATTGTCGATGAAGACTTTCCAGCCTTCAACCTCTCCATAGCGTTGGAATGTGTCAGCCCACGCTGCGGTTGAAGTCAAAAGACCAACTGCCGCGCCCAGTGCAAGAAATCGTTTCAACTGCGTGTCTCCGATCTATGAATTGTTTGTTATGCAAGCCAGACCTGATGTCGGTTGCCCGCACAGGCTAGAACTCGGGTCACAAACAATCAATGCTATGATTTGTTGAATATTTCTCGGGCCGTGGCGTTACCCCATGGGGTTCAATATAGACCTTTTGGTAAGCCTGATGCGCTTTTCATCCCGCAAATCCCGCTTATGTTGGTGTCATAGGTCATCCGGAGGTTCCGATGGAGCGATTCGACAATAGTCCTGAAACGGCGCTTGACTGGCACCGCAGCGGGCGCGGCGCGGCGCTCGCTACAGTTGTCGAAACCTGGGGCAGTGCGCCGCGGCGGGTGGGATCCCAATTGGTGATTGGTGGCGATGGTCGGATCGAAGGTTCCGTTTCTGGCGGATGTGTCGAAGGTGCTGTTATCGTCGAGGCGCTTGAAGCCATTGATGAAGGCGAAGCGCGTTTGCTTGAATTCGGGGTCAGTGATGACGATGCCTTTGCGGTTGGTTTGGCCTGTGGGGGGACCATACGCATTCTTGTCGAACCCATAGGACAAGTCCTGCCAGAATCTATGTTGGCGGAACTGGTTGCCGCTCGGGCCGCTCGAACGCCCGTTGCCTACGAAGTCAACATCGGAACCGGGCGCAGGGCGCTGCGTCGCAACGCTTATGCCGACAGGCTGCGTATGGATCGGTCAGGGTTCGAAGAGGATGGCCAGACCTTTGTCGCAGTACATAACCCACCGCTGAGGTTGCTGGTTGTTGGGGCGGTTCACATCGCGCAGGCTCTGGTACCGATGGCGCGGATTGCGGGCTATGATCCAACCATTATCGACCCGCGTGACGCTTTCGCGTCCAGTGTGCGTTTTCCCGGCGAAACGATCCTGACGGATTGGCCGGATGAAGCCGTTGCGAAGCTGGGACTGGACGCGCGCACCGCTATTGTCCTGCTGACACATGACCCAAAACTCGATGATCCGGCGCTACAAGCCGCGTTGGACGCCGATGTGTTCTATATCGGTGCATTGGGGTCAACACGCACCCATGCCAAGCGCATTGAGCGTATGAAAGCGGCTGGTTTCACCGATGCGCAAATCTCTGGCATTCATGGTCCCATTGGCCTGGATATCGGGGCCGCCGGTCCCTCGGAAATCGCGGTTGCGATACTGGCACAGATAACGGCCGTTCTGCGAGGGAAAGCATGAAATTTGGGCCTGTGCCGGTGTCCCAGGCAGAGGGGGCCATTCTGGCGCATTCGGTTACAGCGGATGGGCGAAAGTTCCGCAAAGGGCTTGAATTGCGCTCGGAACATTTGGCGCAACTGGAAAAGGCTGGTCTAAGCGAGGTCATTGTTGCCCGGCTGGATACCGGTGATTGCCATGAAGATCAGGCGGCACGCAAACTGGCGTCTGCGCTGGCACCTGATCCAGCTTCAGCCAACTTGCGGGTAACCGAGGCATTTACCGGGCGGGTAAATCTTTTGTCCGATGGGCCCGGGGTTGCCGTGCTTGATGTTCGCGCACTTGAAATGTTCAATCTGGTCAATCCGATGATTACCGTTGCGACCGTTCCACAGTACCAGCAAATGGGGGCGAACGGCATGGTGGCGACCATTAAGGTCATCTCATATGCCGTGCCAGAGGCTGATGTTCAGCGCGCCGCCGGGCTGGCACAAGGAGCTGTGCGTTTGGCGCGGCCAGTTCATCGGACAGCCGGTCTTGTTGTCTCAGAGATACCCGGTGGGCCACCGAACGAAAAGGGGATTGCCGCCATTCGGGGACGGGTCGAGGCATTGGGAATGGAGCTTTCGGAGGTGCAGATTGTTCCGCATCGAACGGATACTTTGACCAGCGCGATTTCTAAGGGGAAGGGCGATCTTCTGATGATATTGACGGGATCGGCCACCTCGGACCCGAACGATGTCGCACCGTCGGCTGTTCGGCAGGCCGGTGGGACGATTGATCGCTTTGGTATGCCGGTTGATCCGGGAAACCTGCTGTTTCTGGGGGACTTGCAGGGCCGACCTGTGATCGGCTTGCCGGGATGCGCCCGCTCTCCGACGTTGAATGGGGCGGATTGGGTGCTGTCGCGTGTTGCATGCGGCATTGAAACAACAGGTGCAGATATTGCCGGAATGGGTGTTGGCGGATTGCTGAAGGAAATCCCGACCAGACCTCAGCCGCGAGCGAAACGAAACGACTGACCGCCGCCAAGGTCCGCTATATTGCGTATGTACTATTCATATTCTAGGGTTTTCTCATCCTTGGCAACACGCCGGGTCGCCAATACGCGCCGGTGTCCTCCCGCGCTTTCTGAAACTGTTCGACCCTATCCCGGGCAGCTTCGCCCCCTGCATCAAAGAGATGACCGAGCAGGCATTCCAGAACCGCCATCGCGCCAGAAAAGCTTGAAAACGGATGTAATGTGCGGGTGCTGACGGGCAGAACCACATCCGGGTTGACGCCGGGGGCAATCACCTCGCTATCCGACAGCAGTACAATCTTTATGGCCCTGTCGCGGGCAAAGCGCATCGACTGGATCGTATCTGCGGAGTAGGGATGGACCGTGATGGCAAACAAACAATCCTCGGACGTGGCCTCGACCAGGTCATCGATGGCCGAGCCCATGTGCCGAGGTATCAGCTGTAATCCGGGATGGGCCATGCGCCCCGCGTAGTGAAAATAATAGGCCAGCGCATGACTGGACCTTGTGGCGGTCACATAACAGTGACGTGCAGACACCATGTATTCAACGGCACGCTTGGCCAAATTCGGCTCCATCAGACGCAGAGAGCGGGACACAACATTCATCTCATTGCGCGCGAATCTGGCCTGTGCGCCGTGGAAAGGGTCTTGTCCGGGTGATGTGGTTAGCCACCCATGACCTATCCTGTCTTCGCTGTCTGTTGTGAGGGCAAGGCGAAATGGGTGGCGGAAGGCGTCAAAACTGTCGAAACCCATACGCTGCGCCAGTCGAACAAGAACACTGGTGCTGATGCCGATCCGGTCAGCGGTCACCCGGACCGGGTTCAGGCCGAAATCACCGGGATGGTCGATGATATACTTCGCCGCGACTTGCATCTGCGCAGGCATCTCATCGATCTCGCGCCGAATTTGGCTGGTCAAGGCTGCAAGGGTGGGTGTCATGCAGAAAAGAAACATATGTTTTCTTTAGTGTAAATTGAAAACGTCATCCAGCGACTCTAACTGAGGGCAAAGACTTGGGTGGTGCTATGACATCAAAAACAACTGACAGCTTGGACAGGCCCTACATTCTGGTTGCGCCAAACGGCGCCCGGCGGAGCGCGTTGGATCATCCCGCCTTACCGCTCAGGATTGATCAGATCGTCACGTCAGCACGGGATTGTCATGCTGCGGGTGCGGACGGGTTGCATCTGCATATTCGAGATGCAGACGGACTGCATTCACTGGACGCCGGATTGTACCGGGAAACGCTTGCGGGATTGCAGCGCGAGGTTCCAGGAATGGAGCTACAGATCACGACCGAAGCAGCCGGGCAGTTCGACGTAGCATCGCAACTGGACTGTTTGCAAAAGGTGCAACCTGAATGGGCCTCAATCTCGGTGCGTGAAATCGCGCGCGACCTGAACCTTGCGCCCAGGGTCTATGCACAATGCGCGGATCAGGGCACGCGGGTTCAACATATACTGTATGATGCTGACGATGCACGACTACTGGACCATTGGCGCGCTCAGGGCATCGTACAGGCGGATCAGACAGACCGTTTGCTTGTTCTGGGGCGATACGGTGATGGCCAGCAATCTATGCCAGCCGATCTAGAGGCTTTTCCAAAAAGCCCGGCTCGTTGGATGGTGTGCGCCTTTGGTGCGCAAGAACATGCCTGTCTGGCCGAGGCTGCGCGACGCGGTGGTGACGTGCGGGTTGGGTTTGAAAACAGTCTGACCGGGCCGGATGGCAGACCGTGGGCAGATAACGCGGCTTCGGTCGCAGCATTAGTTGAATTGCTTGGAAGGGCAAAGAAATGAGTCATGTTTTCCCACGTCACACGAAATCGGACCTCCCCGTCGCGGTTGGCGGCGATGGCTGTTATCTGATTGATACAGAGGGCAAGCGATACCTGGATTGCGGTGATGCCGCAGTATCATGTCTGGGTCATTCGAATCAGGCTGTGATCCAAGCGGTACAGCAGCAGGTGGAACAGATCGCCTTTGCACATACCGGGTTCATGACATCGGAACCGGCCGAGGTTTTGGCCGAATTGTTGATCCGGCATGCACCGGGGGATCTGGACCGTGTGTATTTTGTTTCGGGCGGGTCCGAAGCGACCGAAGCGGCAATCAAACTGGCGCGCCAATATTTCCTTGAAATCGGACAACCTGAACGCCGTCACGTTATCGCGCGAAAGCAAAGCTATCACGGCAACACTTTGGGGGCTTTGTCCGCCGGGGGCAACGCATGGAGACGGGCACAATTCGCCCCGATGCTGATCGAGATGACCCATATCTCTGCATGCTACGAATATGCCGAAAAACCGGAAGACGAGAGCAGTTTTGACTACGGCCAGCGTGTGGCGAATGAATTGGAAACTGAAATTCTGCGGCTGGGTCTCGATACGGTCATGGCATTTATGGCCGAACCAGTGGTCGGGGCCACCCTTGGCGCAGTTCCTGCGGTTGAAGGATACTTCAAGCGTATTCGCGAGATTTGCGACCACTATGGTGTGATGTTGATTTTGGATGAGGTGATGTGTGGTATGGGCCGAACCGGTCACCTGTTTGCCTGTGATCATGACGGTATCGAACCGGATATTCTTTGTATTGCCAAGGGGTTGGGGGCTGGATATCAACCAATCGGGGCCATGCTGTGCACCGGTAAGATCTATGACGCGATTCGCGATGGATCAGGGTTTTTCCAGCATGGGCACACCTATGTCGGTCATCCGGTCGCCACAGCCGCCGCATTGGCGGTGGTCCGTGAGTTGACCGAACGGGATTTACCTGCGCGTGCCGGGGTCATGGGCAACAAGCTGCAATCCGCCCTTGAGGCAGCATTCGGACAGCACCCGAACGTGGGAGATATCCGTGGTCGTGGGTTGTTCCGAGGTGTTGAACTGGTCGCTGACCGTGACACCAAGGAACCTTTTGATCCATCACGCGGCATCGCAGGTAAGGTGAAAAAGGCAGCACTGGCCGAAGGGTTGATCTGCTATCCCATGGCTGGCACGCGGGATGGCCGGAATGGTGATCATGTCCTGCTGGCACCACCTTTTATCATCGAAGAGGAACAGATAGGCGAACTCGTCAGCAAACTGGAACGCGCCATTTCCGCCGTGCTTTGACATTACCGTGAGTGCACTGTTCGCCCGCAGCTTATTTGTTAGTGTCGCGGGAGAAGTATCTGAAAAGGCGAAATCAATGGTGCTGGATATTTGGCGCAGCTTCCGCGCGCTTCCCCTTTGGGTTCAGATCTGGGTGGCCGTAATATTGGTGCCGGTTAATTTGGTTCCGCTTGCTTTCCTGGATCAGCCGCAGGGGATGCTCATCGCTGTTCTGGCGATTACCGGTATGGCGCTGAACATACCCATCATGGCGGTTGCGCGCGGGATGAGCGGTGCGATGGCTTTGCCGCACATTCTGTGCTGGGTTCCACTGGTTGTCATCGTAACGCTTTTGTTGTTTTCCGATTCGACCCTGAGCATTGCCTTCATCAAGTTTCTTTGGGTGCTTCTTATCGTTGACATAATTTCCTTCCTTTTCGACTTCAGAGATGCGGTCAACTGGTTACGAAGCAGGCGCGCGACCTGAACAAAAAAGCCCCTTCGGCAGCGAAGGGGCTTTGATCGTTTCTGTCTTTTAAGCAGATTACTTATGCGGAAGCGGGCCGATCATCATGACCATCTGACGGCCTTCCATCTTCGGCATGTTTTCGATCTTGCCGACCTCTTTGATGTCTTCGGCCACACGTTCCAGCAATTCGCGACCCAGGTTCTGGTGTGCCATTTCACGGCCACGAAAGCGCAGGGTGACTTTGACCTTGTCGCCCTTTTCCAGAAACTTAAAGACGTTCTTCATTTTGACGTCATAGTCATGCGTATCGGTGTTCGGTCGGAACTTGACCTCTTTCACTTCGATGACTTTTTGTTTTTTGCGCGCTTCGTTTTCGCGTTTTTGCGTTTCGTACTTGTACTTGCCGAAATCCATGATCTTGCAGACCGGTGGGTTCGCATTGGGCGAGATTTCGACCAGATCAAGACCTGCATCTGCGGCCATCTGCATGGCTTTGGCGGGATGAACCACCCCGACGTTTTCACCTTCGGCGCCAATCAGGCGAATTTCGGGGGCACGGATCTTATCATTGACGCGCGGGCCGGTGTCTCTCTGTGGCGGCGCGTTGTGAGGTCTGCGAGCTATGGGTTCATTCCTTTGATGATTGCAGAATTTCGAGCCCGGAATTTAAACCGGGCAGAGCCGCACTTCAAGCGGCATAAATACAGGGTAATGCGAAAAAACTTGTTTTCTGCCGGTGTTTTTCGCGTTCAGGGTGGCAAAGCCCTGAACGCAGGGTTGCTTTAGCCGACAAAGGCTTTTTCGATCACGAACTCCTTGGGTTCCGAGTTGGCACCTTCACGCAATCCAAACCCTTCGAGGATTTCCTTGATATCCAGGTTGAAAGCCAACGAACCGCAAACCATTGCACGGTCGGTTTCGGGCTTGATGCCACCGTCAATACCCAAGTCGGAAAACACGGTGCCGTCCTGAAGCAAAGTGGTGATGCGACCCATCTTTGGGCTCTCTTCCCGTGTGGTGGTCGGGTAATAGCGGATCTTGTCGGCAAATCCTTCACCGATCAGTTCGGCCAACAGTTCGTCCTGACGGATGCTGTCGATCAGCTGACGGCCATATTCCAGCTCTGCCACTTCGCGGCAGGTGTGGGTGATGATGACCTCGTCATAGTCCTCATAGGTCTGCGGTTCACGCAGCAGCGAGGCAAAAGGCGCAAAGCCGGTGCCGGTCGCAAAAAACCACAGGCGCTTGCCGGGCAGCAGGGCGTCATGCACCAATGTGCCAACCGGTTTGGGACGCAGGATGATCTGGTCACCCGGTTTGATATGTTGCAATTTCGAGGTCAGCGGGCCGTTCTGAACCTTGATCGAATAAAACTCCAGCTCTTCATCCCACGAGGGCGAGGCGATGGAATAGGCGCGCAGCAACGGCTTGCCGTTGTCACCCAGCAGACCAATCATCACAAACTCGCCCGAACGGAAACGCAGCGAGGCCGGGCGAGACACCTTGAATGAAAACAGGCTGTCGGTCCAGTGTTTGACATCGGTTACAGTTTGCGCGTCCGGCAGGACGGGGACTTTTACGGCGGTTGCTTCGCTCACGGGCTTCATCTCTGTCATCGTTTACCTGCCGGTCTGCTAAACCGACATCTCCGTTTAATCTTTGATCCAAGTCAGGAAAAGGGGACAGATTGCCCCCTTTGCGTCACAGGCTGGCAATCGCGGGATCAGCCGCGCAGGCGAGCCTGATAGTTATTCTCTTTCCAGTTCGCGCGGGCCAGCCACTGATCCTCGGGTTGGCGGTCTGCCAGTTCTCCGTCGATCTCGACCTCGTCAAAGCCGCTGCGGCGCGCCATGGCGTATTGATCGGCAAGCACATGCCCTTTGGCGCGCAGCCGGCCTTTGTAGCCCTTCAGGCGCAATGTGCGAGCGATGGTAAATCCGCGACCATCTGCGAAAGACGGGAAGTCTACACGAACCAGCCTCGTGCCGCCCAACCGGTCAAACAGTTCGTCCGGGTCTGTCTCCGAGCTCACGTCTAGCGCGACCACGTCATTGGCGGCGTCATCCAGAGTGACAAAGCCGTCGGTCCAGTCATCGGGCGAAAAGCCCTGATCCGTTACGATTACGTTCATGTTTTCTCTCCGACGCGCATCATCTTGCCATCGACAAAATGGATGCCGCATTCTTCCTTGTTCTGGTCGCGCCAGCGTCCGGCGCGGGGGTCTTCGCCCTCTTTGACCGGCGAGGTGCAGGGTGCACAGCCGATCGAAGGGTATCCTTTGGCCACCAGCGGGTGCCGGGGCAGGTTGTTTTCTTCCATATAGGCCCGCACATCCTCGGGTGCCCAATGGGCCAGCGGGTTGACCTTGATCCGGCCTGTTCCGTCCTCGACCTCGAAGAATTCCAGCGCGGCGCGCGTGCCTGCCTGAAACCGCTTGCGTCCGGTTATCCAGCCATCGAACCCCACCAGTGCTTTTTGCAGTGGGAACGTCTTGCGCAGGTTGCAGCACGCGTCCGTGTCGCGCAGGCGCAATGCACCGTATGGGTCTTCGCGCTCAACTTCTGCATCCTCGGCCCGGATGATGCGAATGTTGGTAAGCCCCAGACGCTCGCTCACCTCCTGCTGGTACTCCAGCGTTTCGGTGAACAGCATCTGCGTGTCCACGAAAAGAACGGGCGTTGCCTTGTTCACCACCGCCGCCATATGCAACAGCACGACAGATTCCGCGCCAAAGCTCGAGACCAAGGCAAGCTCGTCGATCTCATCAATCGCTCCATGCATGACATCATGAGCGCTGTGGTGCCGGAACCGGGCATTCAGGTCTTCGACACGTTCAGTCAGTTCGCGTCTGTCCCGGCCCAGTTCCGTCTGGATCAGGTCAAGCGGCATTTGCGCGGGCCTCGGGGTAGAGGGCGTTTTTGAATGGCGCCATGCCCACCCGGCGATATGTTTCCAGGAATGTCTCCTCTGCGCTTGCACGCTGGTTCAGATAGGTGTCGACAATGCGCTCGACGGCAGGAACGATTTCGTCATAGGCAAAGCCCGGACCGGTGCGATCACCAATTGCCGCAGTTTCGGTCGCATCGCCACCCAAAGTGATCTGGTAGTTTTCCACGCCTGCGCGGTCCAGACCCAGAATGCCGATGTGGCCAACATGGTGATGACCGCAGGCGTTGATGCAGCCTGAGATTTTGATCTTCAGGTGGCCGATGTCATGCTCGAGCTTCAGGTCCTCGAACCGTGTTGCAATTTCCTGAGCAACCGGGATCGAACGCGCCGTCGCCAGCGCGCAATAATCCATACCCGGGCAGGCGATGATATCGCTGATCAGACCGATATTGGCGGTTGCCAGCTCGTATTCCTTCAGCTTGGCGTGAATTGCAGGCAGGTCCGATTTGTGGACGTGCGGCAGGATCACGTTCTGCTCATGGCTAATCCGCAGCTCGTCATAGGCGAACTCTTCGGCCAGATCGGCCATAACGCGCATCTGCTCGGCAGTTGCATCGCCCGGTGTTGCCCCATGCTTCTTGATCGAGATCGTTACAATCGCGTGGTCCGCATTCTTATGCGGCGCGATGTTGGTGTCGACCCACGAGCGGAAGACCGGATCGTTGGTATAGGCGCTTTCAAACGACGCAACCGAAGCATGGCGGAAGGCAGGCGGTGCAAAGTGGCCCTTGATCTCTTCCAGCAGGTTCATATCCGCGCCTTTGAACTGCGGGCGGACCTTCAGGAAGCGTTCGTTGACCTTGGCGCGGATAGCGTCGATGCCATGCTCGTGCACGGTGATCTTGATACGTGCCTTGTACTTGTTGTCGCGGCGACCAATCTGGTTCCATACGGAAACGGTGGCCTCCAGATAGGCCAGCAGGTCGTCAAAGGCGACGAACTCGGACAATTCCTTGCCGATCATGGGCGTACGGCCAAGGCCACCACCAACAATGACGCGAGCGCCCAGAACGCCGTCACGTTCGACCAGTTGCAGGCCGATGTCATGCGCTTTGATCACGGCACGGTCATTTTCTGAACCGGTGATGGCGATCTTGAACTTGCGCGGCATGAACTGGAATTCGGGGTGGTCGGTCGACCACTGGCGTAGCAGTTCGGCATAGGGGCGCGGATCTGCGACCTCGTCCGCTGCGGCACCGGCGAAATGGTCGGCGGTCACGTTGCGGATGGTGTTGCCCGAGGTCTGGATGGCGTGCATGCCAACCTCGGCCAGCGCGTCCAGCATATCCGGTACGTCGTTCAGCTTTGGCCAGTTGTACTGGATGTTCTGACGCGTGGTGAAATGGCCATAGCCTTTGTCCCACTTCTCGGCCAGCAGCGCCAGTTGACGCATCTGCGCACTGTTCAGCGTGCCGTAGGGAATGGCGACACGCAGCATGTAGGCATGCAGTTGCAGATACAGCCCATTCATCAGGCGCAGCGGCTTGAATTCGTCTTCGGTCAACGAGCCGTCAATGCGACGCTCGACCTGGGCGCGGAACTGCGCGTTACGTTCTGCCAAAAATGCTGTGTCGAACTCGGAGTAGCGATACATGTCTAGCTGTCCTTGTTTGCAGCCCCGAACCTAGGGGCCTTGAAGGGGAGAGAGATGGCCAGAGGTCAGGCCCGGGGCTGCGGGGAAGTTTCCTGTTTGCCGTGGGCATAGTTGGACGGACCAGTCCGGCGGAAATCTTCCCGAAAATGGGTGGGCTCGGGGCCGTTCTTGCCCGCAACGGCATCGGCCAGATAAGCGCCCACGACTTTATTTGCCTGACGTGCCGCATCCAGCAGGCGCACCTGTGCATGTGCTTCGTCAGTGATCAGTTCCGCTTGCGACAGATCACGCGTCCAACTGTCATCTTCGGTCTGGTAAATGACGTCACCTATCAGCAAATCATTTGCGGTGACGACTTTGGGGGTAAAAGCGCGGGCCATCAGGCAAGCTCCTTGTTGAATTCGGTTACGGCCTGCGTCGCTTCGCGCGGGGCAAGGCCATAGAATGTCAGGGCTGGTCCGTCCATTTCGGCGGTGGCCAGGTCGGCGGGCAGTTGATCCAGTGTGGTGGCCAGAATCCGCTGGTTCGGGCGCGAGGCGTTTTCGACCAGTGTGACTGGAGTAGCGCGATCGGCGCCGTGCATGATCAGGCGACCCTGGATAAAGCGGGCAGATTTCTTGCCCATATAGATCGCAGCAACCGAACCGGCCCGTGCCAGGGCATTCCAGTCATGATCGGCAAAACCTTTCATGTCATGCCCGGTCAGGAACCGCACCGAGGAATTCCGGCCGCGTTGAGTCAGGCTTTGGCCGATACCAGCCACCGCGGCAGAAGCCGCCGTGATACCGGGAACGATCTGCCACGTGATTCCAGCCGCCTCGACGGCCTCGATCTCTTCATCCAGACGGCCAAAGACAGTGGGATCACCGGACTTCAGGCGGACCACGCGGTTACCATTCAGGGCATATTCGACCAAAAGCGCGTCAATATCACTTTGCTTCCAGGAGGGACCGAACCCGGCTTTGCCGACATCAACCAAAGCGGCGCTTTGACCGGCTATGTCCAGAACGGGTTTACTGATAAGGCGGTCATGCAGCACAACATCAGCCTGCTCAAACGCAGTCAGCGCCTTGAGTGTCAGCAACTCGGGGTCGCCCGGACCTGCGCCGACAAAGTCGACATGCCCTTTGGTGCCTGTTGTGCGAACGTCCTGCATCGGATCATCTCGGGTGTGGTTTGACTTGACCCTCAATATAGGAAATATTCCCACCAAAGCGCCATATGGGCGCTCAAATAAGGACAAACGTTCCATCGAAACAAAATTTTGGAACGAAAGCTTCGATGTGGAAGGAATATTGGAATGTCGGTGCGGATAGATGATACGGATCGGAAAATTCTGGCCGAGCTGCAACGTGATGCAGGGCAGTCACTGGACGAAATAGCGGCTCGGGTCGGCAGTTCAAAGACGCCTGTCTGGAATCGTATTCGTAAGCTCAAGAGTGCGGGAATCATTGGTCAGCAAACGGTTTTGCTGGATGCCGAAGCGCTAGGGTTTGAGGCGACTTTCTTTGTTTTGATCCGCACGTCGGAACACGAGGCTGAGTGGCAGCGCAAGTTCCTTAAGGCATTGCGCGAACATCCCGAAGTGCAGGAGGCGCATCGGCTGGCAGGCGACATCGATTATATTCTCAAGGTTCGGGTCAAGAACGCGCGCGCCTATGATCAATTCTACCAGTCTCTGATTTCGGAAGTGCGGGTGCACAACGTGACCGCGCTTTTGTCTATGGAAGAAATCAAGTCCACAACGATGCTTCCCCTCAACGCATTGGTAGAAGGGGCATAGAAGGCAGGTGCTGCCAGCGCCGGATCGATCCGCGCCTTATATAGGTCAGACCTGAACCATTAACCGTTCCAGACCATGGAAGTGATAGCTGTCTGAGTAGGTCGGCGGATCGGCAAGCCGCAGGTTCGGGCAGCTGTTGAACAGAATGGGCAGGGCTATGCGCATTTCCAACCTTGCCAAAGGGGCGCCGACGCAGAAGTGGATGCCTCCACCAAAACTTGTGTTGACCTCAATCGAGCGCGTCGGAACAAACCTTTCGGGTTCATCCCAGACGGTAGGGTCGCGGTTTGCAGCGCCAAGCAAAAGCGCGACCTGATCACCGCGCCTGAACGAATGCCCAAATATGTCAACGTCTTCATACGCATACCGTGTGAACATATGCAAAGGCGGGTCATAGCGCAGGATTTCTTCGATCGTTGCGTCGATCTGGTCCGGTGCCAGAACGTCGGGGCTGGTATGGGTTTGCAACAGGGTTTTCACACCGTTTGCCAGCGAATGCACGGTTGCTTCGTGACCTGCATTCAGCAGCAAGATGCATGTTGCGACCAGCTCGTCGATGGACAGCTTTTCGCCTTCCTCCTCGGCGCTGATAAGCCGGGTGATCAAATCGTCACGCGGATCGTTGCGTCGCTGGTTAATGTATCCCAACAGGAAATCCGTGAACTCCTGAGACGACTTGGCGGCTTTATCCTCGGTCGCCTGTGACCGGTTGGCCTGATACATCGCGACCATGTCATGCGACCACTGCAACAGGTTGGGCGCCATGTCTTCGGGAACGCCCAACAGTCGGCAGATGGTTACCACCGGGACCTGAGTGCAATAAGCACTCAGCAGATCGAAAGGTGTATTCGGAAACGCCTCGACAAGACTGTGGCATAGCGATTCAATGGAAGGCTGCAATGCAGAAATTTCCCGCGACGTGAAAGCGCGCATGACAAGCGCCCTTAGGCGGGTATGCCGCGGGGATTCAGCTTCAAGCAGCGAATGGGCTTCGATAGCCAGCCAGGGGGCCAAATGGGCAGGGCCCTGTGTTGCGCATTCAGGCGGAACTTCCCGCCCAAACCGGCGGTCGCGAAGAAGTGCCCGCACCGCCTGGCAGGACGTCGCAGCAACCATATCGTAGTCGCGCCAATAGAACAGATCACCAGCAGCGCGGGCCTGATCATAGAAAGGGTAGGGGTTCTGAACGAAACCCGGGTCTGTCGGGGATTGCGAGAATGACTTCATGCGACGCACACTTGCCACGAGCCGCGTTGAATGCAAGACCCTGTCTATGCAGAGAGTTTGGATCATTGCCGGTTTTTTGTCCGCTGTCGGGCTGCTGTCAGGTTTTGTTTGGTCTTATGGCTATCGTCAGGCGCTGTCTCAGCTAAGCGACAAGGCCGAAGCCGACCTTGAACTGGCGGCGGATCGGCTCAGCACCCAGATGCAGGTCTACCAGGAACTGGCGGTTCTGATGGCGACACATCCCGCCTTGCACGCGTTGGATACACCGACACAAATACATGACGCGCAAGCGATGTTGCTGGACGTTGCCGACAAGACAGCGGCCGTCAACATGATGTACCTGGATCGCAGCGGTCGGGTTCTGGTCGCCGCACAGCCAGTGGCACAGCGAGACATGTCCGCACATCCAGCGTTCAGGCGCGCCATGCAGGGTGCGGCTGGCACAGCGCATGAGGTAGCTCCGGACAGTGGCGACCGGATATATTCCTATGCCGCTCCGACTTTTGCCGCCTCCGGGCAAGTCGAAGGTGCAGTGATGGTGGTTGCCGATGTCCAGGATATTGAACAAACTTGGCGGGGCAGTACCGAAGCCGTTTTCTTTGTTGATTCTGACGGCGTCGTCTTCATCTCAAACCGGTCGGACTTGCTGTTCTGGAGCCGCGAGGTTGGCCAGTCCGGGCTGACACCGCCAGAGGGTGCCTCGGTGGATTTTGCCGCGACGCGGGTCGGCCAGCATGAATTGTGGCGGCTGAACTGGGGGCGGTATTTGCCACGCGATGCGTTGCACCTAACGCTTGAATTGCCTGTGATCGATATGACCGCCGAGGTTTTGGTGGACGTGGCCCCGGCCCGGCGACTTGCCGGGTTGCAGGCGGCGGCGGTCGCAGCGATCTGCCTGGCGTTTGGTGCGATGCTGTATCTTGCGATGGAACGGCGACGGACGCTGGCGAATGCCAACACGGTTCTGGAAAGCCGGGTGGCGCAGCGTACCCGTGCTTTGACCCAAGCAAACACCGCATTGCGCCGCGAAGTTGCAGAACGTCAGGAGGCCGAAGCAGCACTGAAAAAAGCGCAGGCAGAGCTGGTGCAGGCAGGTAAGCTCAGCGCGTTGGGGCAGATGTCGGCGGGGATCAGCCACGAACTCAACCAACCGTTGATGGCGATCCAGCAATTCGCCGACAATGGTACGGCCTTTCTTGAACGCGGCAAAGGTGACAGGGCCAGTGAAAACCTTGGGCGTATTTCGGAAATGGCCGCCCGCATGGCCCGGATCATCAAGAACCTGCGCGCGTTCGCTCGCAATGAAAGCGAACCGATGGGTCGGGTCGATCTGGTGCAGGTTCTGAAAACTGCCGTCGAATTGACCGAAACCCGTTTGCGTGACGATGATGTGACGCTGGAATGGGAACCGGGACAGGCTGCGGTTTATGTTTGGGGGGGGGAAGTCCGCTTGGTGCAGGTCTTTGTTAATCTGATCAATAACGCGGCGGATGCGATGCTGGGGCGACCCAAGCGGCACATTTCGATTGTGATGCACGAAGAAGACCGGTTGCGCGTTTCTGTGCAGGATACCGGCCCGGGGATTGAAGACCCCGACCGGGTGTTCGAGCCGTTTTATTCGACCAAAAGCGTAGGATCATCTGAAGGTCTGGGGCTTGGTCTTTCTATATCATATGGTCTTGTTCAAAGCTTTGGGGGTGAAATCCGCGGGGCAAACACGGCTGATGGCGCAGTGTTTACCGTCGAGCTGGAGCCCTACGGAAAAGAAGAGGCTGCATGATGCGCAGGGTTCTGTTGGTCGATGATGACGCAGCTGTTCGCGAGGCATTGGCGCAAACCATTGAACTTGCAGATTACGCACCGACAACAGCCGGTTCTTTTGTGGCGGCCAAGGATCATATTCGGCGGGATTTCCCCGGTGTGATTATTTCGGACATTCGAATGCCCGGGCGGGATGGCTTCCACTTGTTGGCGTATGCTCGGGACATCGACCCCGAGCTTCCGGTGATCCTTTTGACCGGAGAAGGTGATATCCCAATGGCCGTAGAAGCCATGGGAAAAGGAGCGTTCGATTTTCTCGAAAAACCCTGCGCTGCGTCTGACCTGATGGATGTTCTTGAACGCGCATTCGCAGCCCGCACCCAAGTGTTGGAACAGCGCGCCCTGAAATCCGAACTTGAAAGGGGGGACCCGGCCGCACGTTTGCTGTTTGGTCTTTCTCCGCAAGCCGAGGCGCTGCGAGATCGTGTGCGGACAGTCGCACCGACGGGGGCCGAAGTCCTTGTTACCGGCCCGCCGGGCAGCGGCATATCCAAAGTAGCCGAAGTGGTTCACCTGATGTCGCCCGCTGGTCAGGGGCCTTTTGTCAAACGTCCGGCTTCAAGCCTAAGCCCCGATGACCTTGCCCAAAGCTGCGGCGATGCCGCGGGTGGATCCCTGTTTCTGGACGAAGTGTCCGCCATGCCCCAAGCCACGCAGTTTGCGGCGTTGGAGATCATCGAGCGCGGTCCTGGGGGGCGCATTATTGCAGGAACAACCGCTGATCTGTCTGCTTTATGCTCAGAAGGGCGGTTTAACGCTGATCTGTTCTATCGTTTGGATGTGATGCGGGTACGTGTTCCTTCACTGGCGGAACGCCCCGACGACATTCCGGTTATCTTTCGCCACTATGTGGCGCAAGCGGCCGAACAGGCAGGCATCGCAATTCCCGAGATTTCGTCCGAACATCTCGCGGCCTTGATGGCCAGCGACTGGCCGGGCAACGCCCGTTCGCTGATGTCAGCAGCAATGCGGTTTGTTCTTGGAATGCCCGAGGAGGTTACGCAGGCAACGGATCTGGGGTTGAGCGAACAGATGGCGCGGGTTGAACGATCTTTGTTGATTGCAGCTTTGGGACGCCACAATGGAAAAGCATCAGATGCAGCCAAGGCGCTGAAGCTGCCGCGCAAGACCTTTTACGACAAGCTGGCGCGCTACCAGATTCGTCCCGAGGATTACCGCAGATAAGCAGGAACCGGATTGGCACATCTGATTCGAAGAAGTGATTCGGAAATTGTGCGGAAATCCGCACAAGCCGCTCTGAGGATGTGCGAGTTTTCGCACGGCTCAGAACTGTGAAGTGCAGAACCCGAACCAGCAAAGATGTAACGCCTTGGTATTAAACAGGTAATCAGACATTTCCTGTAATCGCAGTCAAAAGTTGTGTGCTTTACCCTGAGTCGCTTCACTGCACACCATACGGCGCTTACCCGGCGTCGACTGCAAGTTTCAAGGAACTCTGGGAGGATATCAGATGAAGCTTCTGACAACGGCAGCAACAGCGCTTGCTCTGACAGTAACCGCAACGGCTGGTATGGCTGCATGCGACGAAGGTGAAATCGTCGTTAAGTTCGCGCATGTGACGAACACCGACAAACACCCCAAAGGTATCGCGGCATCGCTGTTGGAGCAGCGGGTCAACGATGAAATGAACGGCACGATGTGTGTTGAGGTCTACCCGAACTCGACGCTCTACAACGATGACAAAGTTCTCGAAGCGATGTTGCAGGGCGACGTGCAACTGGCCGCGCCCTCGCTGTCGAAATTCGAGAAGTTCACCAAACAGTTCCGCCTGTTTGACCTGCCGTTCATGTTCAAGAATGTCGACGCTGTAGACGCGTTCCAGGCCTCGGCCGAAGGGCAGGCGATGAAAGACAGCATGCAGCGCCGCGGCCTGCAAGGGCTGGCGTTCTGGCACAACGGCATGAAGCAGATGTCGGCCAATAAGGCTTTGGTTGATCCGTCGGATGCAAACGGTCTGAAGTTCCGCGTGCAGTCGTCAGATGTGCTGGTGGCACAGATGGAAGCCATCGGTGGTAGCCCGCAGAAAATGGCATTCTCGGAAGTGTATGGCGCGTTGCAACAGGGCGTTGTGGACGGGCAAGAGAACACTTGGTCGAACATCTACGGCAAGAAGTTCTTTGAGGTGCAGGACGGTATCACCGAAACCAACCACGGCATCATCGACTATCTGGTCGTGACATCGGTGGATTGGCTGGACAGTCTTGATCCGGCGGTGCGGGACCAGTTCCTGACTATTCTGGCCGAAGTTACCGAGACCCGGAACAAAGAAGCCTTTGCTGTGAACGAAGCGGCCAAAGCGTCGATCATCGATGCAGGCGGCGTCATCCGTGAACTGACCCCTGAACAGCGTCAGGCCTGGGTCGACGCGATGAAACCGGTTTGGGACAAATTCGCCGGTGACGTGGGTCAGGACAAGATCGACGCGGCACAGGCCATCAACGCCGGGTTCTGATCCGGTCAAAGACCGCGCGTCCGGGGACTGGGGAGTATTCGACGCGCAGGCCGGGCGGGCTGAAATGGCCCGCCCCATTCTCAACTCTCTCTTCAATAAAATGCGGGGACTGAAAGATGTCTGGTGCGAACTCCGGCCAGGGCGGGCTGATCGACCATATCGAAGAAACCCTGATCGCGTTGCTTTTGGGCCTTATGACGGTCGTTACATTTGCCAACGTGATTGCGCGGTTTGTCTTTAATTCCAATATCCTATGGGCACTTGAGTTGACAGTGTTCACGTTTGGCTGGCTGGTGCTCCTGGGCGCGTCTTACGCAGTCAAGAAACATGCTCATCTGGGCGTGGATGCAATCCTGAACATGCTGGCGCCAGCACCGAGGCGCCTAATGGCGCTGGTCTCGGTTGGATGCTGTCTGGTGTTTTCTCTGCTGATGCTCAAAGGGGCATATGATTATTGGGCCGTCTTTGCAGATCTGCCGCCAACATCGGGCCGCTGGTTCCCGACCGGGTTTGATTTCGGCGCACGCAGCCAGAGTTTCTACGAGGTAGACGACATCCCCATGGTCGCGCCGCTGCGCTTTCTGGAAGACCTGATCAACTATGGCGAGGGGTATGAAAAACTGCCCAAGGTCGTACCTTATCTGGTTCTGCCGGTGTCCATGCTGCTGCTGGTGATCCGGTTTTCGCAGGTCGCCGTTCAAATTTGGCGTGGTGAGACCGATCGCCTTGTCGCCAGCCACGAAGTCGAGGACGAGATTGAGGAAGTCCGCGCACAACAAGGGGTGCATGACTGATGGACGTTATCCTTCTTTTCTCGATGGTCATCGGCCTGCTGCTGATCGGGGTTCCGATTGCGGTTGCACTTGGCCTCAGCTCGACCCTGTTCCTGCTGATCTATTCCGACAGTTCGCTGGCTTCTGTCGCAGGCACGCTGTTTGAGGCGTTCGAGGGGCA
Source organism: Ruegeria sp. O5 (assembly GCF_056535105.1). Classification (NCBI taxonomy): domain Bacteria; kingdom Pseudomonadati; phylum Pseudomonadota; class Alphaproteobacteria; order Rhodobacterales; family Roseobacteraceae; genus Ruegeria; species Ruegeria sp. O5. The sequence continues at coordinate 185,583 of NZ_JBQERN010000001.1, forward strand.
TTTCACCCTGTTGGCGATCCCGTTCTTCATTCTGGCCTCGTCCTTTATGACGACAGGTGGTGTAGCGCGTCGGATCATCCGTTTCTCGATTGCATGCGTGGGGCATCTGCCCGGCGGTCTGGCGATTGCGGGCGTGTTTGCCTGTATGCTGTTTGCCGCGCTGTCAGGATCGTCCCCGGCCACGGTTGTGGCGATCGGATCGATTGTCATCGCAGGTATGCGCCAGGTTGGGTATTCCAAAGAGTTTGCCGCTGGTGTGATCTGTAACGCGGGTACGCTGGGCATCCTGATCCCTCCGTCCATCGTGATGGTTGTGTATGCTGCCGCCGTCGAAGTTTCGGTTGGGCGTATGTTCCTGGCTGGCGTTATTCCCGGTCTGATGGCTGGCTTCATGCTGATGATCACCATCTATGTCATGGCAAAGGTCAAGAACCTGCCCAAGGGTGAATGGAAGGGGTGGGGTGAGGTCTTTACCTCGGCCCGCGAGGCCGGTTGGGGCCTGTTCCTGATCGTTATCATTCTGGGTGGCATTTATGGGGGTATCTTTACCCCGACCGAGGCCGCCGCTGTTGCTGCCGTCTATGCCTTCTTCATCGCCAGTTTCGTCTACAAGGACATGGGTCCGCTGAGTACGGAAGGGGACGCACAGAACCTGCCGCTGCTGAAAAAGCCTTACGCGTTGGTCACGGCGTTCTTTCACCCGGATACCAAGCATACTCTGTTCGAGGCGGGCAAGCTGACGGTGACGCTGTTGTTCGTGATCGCCAACGCGCTGATCCTTAAGCATGTTCTGACGGACGAACAGGTGCCGCAGCATATCGCCGAGGCGATGCTGACCGCAGGGCTAGGGCCGGTGGCGTTCCTGATCGTTGTGAACGTGATCCTTCTGATCGGTGGACAGTTTATGGAGCCGTCGGGCCTGTTGGTGATCGTCGCACCGCTGGTGTTCCCGATTGCCATCGAGTTGGGCATCGATCCGATCCATCTGGGCATCATTATGGTGGTGAACATGGAAATCGGAATGATCACGCCTCCGGTTGGTCTAAACCTGTTCGTAACCTCGGGCGTTGCAGGTATGCCGATGATGAGCGTTGTTAGGGCAGCGCTGCCGTTCCTCGCTGTTCTCTTCGTCTTCCTGATTATGGTGACGTATATACCGTGGATCTCGACATTCCTGCCCAACACCTTCATGGGCCCGGAAATCATAACCAATTAGGTGGTTTGACGATGTACGTAGCCGGGCGGTTTCGACTGCCCGGTTTTTTCGTATCTTGAACCCCGGCATCAAGTGCTTAACTGGGGTTCAGAGGACGACCTCCCCATAATGGGACATCTTTCGGGACGACCCGAACGAATACGAGGTTGTCATATGCCCTGGATCTTTCTTCTTTTTGCTGGCCTATTGGAAATCGTCTGGGCTGTAGCGATGAAGCAATCGGCTGGTTTCACCCGATTGTGGCCTACGGCATTGATGGCTCTTTCGATGATCGGGTCTTTCGGCCTGTTGGCGCTGGCGATGCGCGACCTGCCATTAGGCACGGCTTACACCATCTGGACGGGTATCGGGGCAGTGGGGGCGTTCTGTGTCGGCATCCTGTTTCTGGGCGAAGCCCTAAGCCCTGCGCGGATTCTCGCGGCCCTTCTTATCGTGTCAGGTCTTATCTTGATGAAGCTGGCATGAGCCCTTTATTGACCAAGCTATTGCGCTTGGGCAGGGTTCAGGAAACACGGGAAATGGAGACCGGAATGCTGACCGAGACCGACAAGCGCCTGCTACGCGTTGCTTATGACGAGGCCAAAGCCGGGTTTGACGAAGGTGGATGCCCGATCGGGTCAGTTCTGGCGCGGGGTGGCGATATTGTTTCACAAGGGCGTAATCAACGTGTGCAGGGCGGGGATCCGATCGCACATGGCGAAATGGATGCCTTGCGCAAAGCGGGACGTCAGAAAACCTATCGGGATACGGTTCTTTACACGTCGTTGTCACCTTGCATGATGTGCTCGGGCACTATCGTTCAGTTTGGTATCCCGCGTGTGGTGATCGGCGATACCCAGAACTTTGGTGGCAACGAAGACTTCCTGCGCGAACGCGGTGTCGAGGTGGTGATAGCCAACGATCCTGACTGCATCGCACTGATGCAGCGGTTCATCGAAGAAAAGCCAGAGCTTTGGGCCGAAGATATTGCCGAGTAAAGGCGAATCCTAGACGCTCTCCAGCGCCTGAATAATGCCCGTGAAATCCCCGGCCTTCAGGCTGGCGCCACCCACAAGCGCACCATCGACATTTGAAACCGCAAAGATCTCCGCCGCGTTGGAGGGTTTGACCGACCCACCATACAGAAGACGGACAGAGCGGCCCACACCTTCGCCAAAGCGGCGCTCTAGCCGGGCGCGGATGAAGTCGTGAACTTCCCCAATCTCATCAAGCGTCGGAACCTTGCCGGTGCCGATGGCCCAGATCGGCTCATAAGCAATGATCAGGTTCTCGCCGGTTGCCTGATCCGGGATCGACCCCGACATCTGACCGCCGATTATGTCGAGCGTGTTGGCCGCCTCGCGTTGTTCCAGACTTTCGCCTACGCAAATGATCGCTTTTAACCCCGCGTCCATCGCTGCACGGGCCTTGGCGCGTATATCCTCGTCATGCTCTTCATGGTCTACGCGACGTTCGGAATGACCCAGGATGACTGACGTCGCGCCCGCGTCCAGCAGCATCTCGGCGCTGATATCGCCTGTATGCGCGCCCGCGCTTGCCGCGTGACAATCCTGCCCGCCAACGGTAACCGCTGACCCGCGTACGGTGTCTGCGGCACGGCTGAGCAATGTTGCCGGAGGGCAGATGAGTATATCGACCGAAGCGTCTGGGTGAGACTTGCACAGTGCTTCAAGCTCGCTCAGCGCAGCACCGGTTCCGTTCATTTTCCAGTTTCCTGCCGCAAGCCTGCGCCGCATACCCGTATCTCCCTGATCATTCGATGATTTAGGATGCGGATATCATTGTCGACGCGATCTTACAATTCCACGGATCGGGTGGGTTCAAGCGCTATGATCGACAATACGGCGTTCGGTCGGGCCCGTGTCACGGGATTATCCGGCGCAAACTAGGATTGCTGCGTGATGCTTTCATCGAATTTGATGGATTCACCGCAACCGCAGGCGTCGACAACATTCGGATTCTTGAACTTGAAACCTGATTCCAGCAACGACACCTCGTAATCGATTTCAGTCCCGAACAGGAACATCTGCGCCATTGGCGCGATCATGACGCGTGCTCCATCCTGTTCGACAACTTCATCATGCGGATCAGCCTGATCGACATATTCCATGGTGTATTCCATGCCTGCACAGCCGCCTTTCTTGACGCCAATGCGCAAGCCAGCGTGGCCACCCGAGTTCATCAGGCGGGTGATTTGTTCTGCGGCTTTAGGTGTCATGGTCACAGCCTGTTTGCCGGGAATGCCGAACATGTAAGTCTCCGTTGTCGCGCGTTGCGTTTAATTTAGGGCTCAGGAGGTCAAGGCTCAAGACGGTGTGTTATAAAGAGTTTTATCCGGATGAAACAACCCGGCATTCAGAATGGGTTCGCTGAAGATATCCAACTGTGAGACCGTGGAACTGAATGGGTTCAAGTTGGTCAGCCGTTAATTCGGTTTGCTTTGATATACTATCGGAAAGGATATTATTGTGAATGATTTACAGGCGATTGTTAATTCGATCTTGATGCGCGCGGTGCTTACCATTGCAGTTCTTCTGTTTGTTCCGGATGATGCGGCGGCCACCAATGATGGAGAGAGGCATCCGGTAAACTGCGCGACCGCCGAGGGCGATTTGCGCGCCATCGCGGCCGAGAAAAAGCACGCGCAGGACCAACAGTTGGAATGTGTTGCCGCCATTACTCCTGCCGGGGCACTTTTGGGGCTGGTCACAGGAACGGAACACAAACGGCTGCAAATGCTATCGGGGGACTACATCAATCAACTTGACGCCAGATCTGCGAAAATCAAAAAGACCTGCAATTTGAACTGATTACCCGACGTTTGGTGGTTTGGATAAGAAAAAGGACCGTTCTCGGGCAAGAACGGTCCGTGTTTCGGGGCCGGAACTCGGGGGGGGCGGTCAAATCATGTCTGGCCCGAGGCGCGACACTGATTGGTGCCGTCCGCAGGTCTTTTCCCGCATCATTGTGACAGGGACAGCACGAGCAGGTAACAAAAACGCCAATGTTTTGTGACAAATACCCGGGAAACTGTGGCAGGTGCCTACATAAATCCTAGTTCCAGACGCGCTTCGTCTGACATCATTTCCATACCCCAGGGCGGCTCCCAGGTCAGTTCCACGTCAACCTCTTTGACGCCTGCAACAGGCTCGATCGCTTCCATGATCCATCCGGGCATGTCGCCGGCAACAGGGCAACCGGGTGCTGTCAGTGTCATGATCACCTTCACGGCGTTGTCCGTGGAAATGTCGATCGTGTAGATCAGGCCGAGGTCATAGATGTTCACCGGGATTTCCGGATCGTAGACCGTGCGACACGCTTCGACCACGGGCTCGTACAGGGGGTGCTCAATGGTTGACGGCGCAATCAGCGGTGTGCCTTCAAACTGTTCGCTCGGATGAGTCATCTTTGCCTCGGGTCAGTTGCCTGAGCGATTATATAGGGAATAGGAGCAACAGGGTCCAGTAGGGCAGCGGCGCCGATTGGGGCGCCGCGGCAATTTAGTCGTTGATGTCGTGGTTGAAAGTTTTGACCTGACCGTTCGGCAACGCAAACAGTTTCCGCAAAACAAGCCATGCAATCAGTGACATCACTGCAAAGATCAGCGCCAATACATTCAAAGACAGAGCCATTCCGGGTACGGCAAGGATAAGCCCCGTGACTGCGGCTCCGATTGCAAAGCCCAGAAAGATGAAACCGGGCAGGAAAATCTCAAGGATACCCAGCGCCAATGCGGCGGCCAGCCAGATCCACCAGGTCAACCAGAAGGGGTCAGCCATCACTTTCCTCCTTTTAACATTTTGAACGCGTCACCAAAGGCTTCCAGTGCGTTGGCAGGCACAACAATGGTTTGCTTGCCAGTACCGTTTCCAAGCGCGTTCAGGGCTTCAACCTGTTTCAAGGCAACCTGATACTGAGCAGCTTCGATGCCGTTATCCTGAATGGCCTTGGCGACCACACCTGTGGCATAAGCTTCGGCTTCGGCCTGAATGCGCCGCGCCTTGGCGGTTTGTTCCGCCGCATAAAGCTCGGCGTCGGCATGCAGCTCGACTGCGCGCTTTTTGCCCTCGGCTTCTGTCACCTGCGCACGACGGGCGCGTTCGGCGTTCAGCTGTTGCAGCATGGCGTCACGGGTGGCCTGATCCAGATTTACGTCCAGAATCTCGGCGCGGGTGACTTCGATGCCCCAGTCATCGACAGCTGTTTCAACGCTTTCCTGAATACGCGTGATCAGTTGGGACCGGTTCGACTGAACCTCATCCAGATCCATCTTACCAATCTCGGCGCGAACGATCCCGGCGACAGTGGTGGCAATCGCGCCATCTACATCGCGAATCCGGTAAACCGTCTTTTCAGGTTCGAGAATACGGTAGAAGACCGATGTATCGATCTGCACCAGAACGTTGTCCTTGGTGATTGCGTCCTGCGTCGCGTTTGGCAGCTGGCGTTCCAGGATCGATATCTTGTGACGCGCAATGTCCAGTAGCGGAACAATAAAGTTGATGCCGGGGCCAAGCACGGAATGCAGGCGCCCAAACCGTTCAACCACATATTTTTCGGACTGTGGTACAATCTTGATGCCTTTGAAAATGATAACAATTACCAGCACTGCTGCCAGCAGGTAAATGATGTTCGACGAAAGCAATCCGATGATTTGGTCTTCGGTCATTCTGTCCTCTTATTGTTGTGTACTATAGTATACATGTGGCGATTGAGTCGCCCGATTTCAACTCTGGTATGAGGGGAAAGCAGCGTCATGCAAATGCCCAGATAGTGAAACGCGGCATTGAAAATTAGTGCTGTGACCGCTTTGCATCCCTGATTGTTTGCGATATCGGGCTTGGATGAAAATGATAATCGATACAGATCCTGGCATCGATGATGCCATGGCAATCGCCTATGCCGCCGCAGCGCCCGAGATCGAGCTGATCGGCCTGACCACCGTGTTCGGAAACACGCATGTTCACCAATCCAGCCGCAATGCCCGGTTCCTGCTTGATAAGCTGGGTCTGGATCTGCCTGTCGCGGAAGGGGCTGCGGTTGCCCTGGGTGCCGATACGCATTCGCCCTCCGAACATGTGCATGGTCCCGAAGGATTCGGTGACCTGACTGAAATTCCCGAAATTGGAAGCAACCACGCCCTGCCAGCTGCTGAATTTCTGGTTGATATGGCGCTAACCCACAAGAAAGAGCTGGTGGTGTGCGCCGTGGGCCCCCTGACCAACATCGCCAACGCCATTCGTCTGGATCCGGAATTCGCCGACAATCTGGGGCGTTTGGTGATCATGGGCGGGGCGGTGTACTGCCCTGGTAATATTACAGTACATGCCGAGGCCAACATCTATCATGATGCGATTGCCGCTGAAGAGGTCTTTGCCACACCGCCGGAAACCGTACTGGTCGGCTTGGATGTCACGCTGAAAACGCTCTACGAGACTGCAGATTTCGAAAGCCTGGCAATGCGATCACCTGACATGGGGTCCTTTCTGCGAGATATCTCTCGCTTTTACCTGAAGTTCTACAAGGACGTCGGTGGTCTGGAGGGCTGCGGCCTGCACGATTCGACGGCTGTGATTGCTTGTTCTCATGGTGCTATGTTTGACATGGTCGAAACGGGTCTGCGGGTTGTCACCGAAGGCGACCAGAAGGGTGCGACGCGACCTGATCTGGAACGTCCCGCAGTTCGGGTCTGCCGCGACGTGGATGGGGCAGGGGTTGTTCAACTGTTTACAGACCGTGTTGCCTCGCTACCCTGACGGGTTGCAAAGACCGAACGGATCGGGCAAAGCCTGCCCGGTTCGGCGACCCGAGGCGATGACATGACCCAACAGTTTTCTTTTGATCTGAAAGCCACAGACGGCAAAGCCCGGACCGGTGTGATCAGCACACCGCGCGGCGACGTGCGAACGCCTGCCTTTATGCCGGTTGGCACTGCGGCAACGGTCAAGGCGATGATGCCGGAAAGCGTTCGCGCGACGGGGGCAGACATCCTGCTGGGGAACACCTATCACCTGATGCTGCGTCCGACCGCTGAGCGTATTGATCGACTGGGTGGACTGCACAAGTTCATGAACTGGGATCGGCCCATTCTGACAGATTCCGGCGGATTTCAGGTCATGTCGCTGGCCGGTTTGCGCAAGCTGACTGAAAAGGGCGTAACCTTCAAATCCCATATTGACGGGTCAAAGCACGAATTGACGCCGGAACGGTCGATGGAGATCCAGCGCCTGTTGGGCTCGGATATTGTCATGTGTTTCGATGAATGCCCTGCGCTGCCAGCGGATCGTGACCGCATTGCCGAGTCGATGCGCCTGTCGATGCGTTGGGCCGGACGGTCGCGCGATGCGTTTGGCGATCGTCCGGGGCATGCGCTGTTTGGCATCATGCAGGGTGGGCTGGAAAAAGACCTGCGCGAAGAAAGCGCCGAGGCGTTGAAATCTATCGGTTTCGAAGGCTACGCAGTTGGTGGCCTGGCCGTCGGCGAAGGGCAGGAGGCCATGTTCTCTTGCCTCGATTATGCCCCCGATTTCCTGCCATCGGACAAGCCGCGCTATCTGATGGGCGTTGGCAAACCCGACGATATCGTCGGTGCTGTTGCCCGCGGGATCGACATGATGGACTGTGTGTTGCCCTCGCGGTCCGGGCGTACAGGGCAGGTTTTCACCCGTTACGGTGTGGTGAACATCAAGAATGCCCGTCACGCAGACGATCCGCGGCCGCTGGACGAACGCTGCACTTGCCCGGCTTGTTCGAATTATTCCCGCGCTTACCTGCACCACGTGTTCCGTGCGAATGAGATGATTTCCGGCATGTTGCTGACATGGCATAACCTGCATTATTTTCAGGAGATCATGGCCGGCATGCGCGACGCGATTGCCGCGGGCGCGTTCGAAGTCTGGCAAGCCGATTTCCACGCGCAGCGCGCGCAGGGGGATATCGAACCGCTGTGATGTTTTGCCCCCTCTAAGGCGAAAACGGGCAATTCTGCACAGCAGGGCTGTTTTCTGGCGACTGATCGCGCAAGACCGGGGCGTATTCTACTATTTTGGTGGATATGTTCCCGGCACGCCTTGCAGTCCGCCAAACCTCGGTTCATTCTGATTGGTGATACATGGCGGTAAGGTTGAAAATGGGCGATGAGGCCCCACCTTTATCGTCCAAGACAGGAGACGGTCAAATGTTGCCTCGATGAGGGACAAGTACCGTCTTGCCAACGATAAGGATAGAGCATGCAAGAGCCTCTGAATTCCTCCTACCCCGTCCTGCCGCTGCGCGATATTGTGGTGTTCCCACATATGATCGTTCCGCTTTTCGTAGGCCGTGACAAATCGGTCCGCGCGCTGGAAGAGGTGATGCAGGACGACAAGCAAATTTTGTTGTCCAGCCAGGTCGATCCCGGCGTTGACGACCCTGATGAAGAAGGCATCTACCGCACCGGCGTTCTGGCAAATGTGCTGCAACTGCTGAAGCTGCCCGATGGCACGGTAAAAGTGCTGGTCGAAGGGCAGGCGCGCGTTCAGATCACCGAGTTTCTGGAGAACGAAGAGTTCTTCGAAGCCCGCGCGGAATACCTGACCGAAATTCCCGGCGACGTCACCACGACCGAAGCACTGTTGCGCACTGTCGCGGACGAGTTCGAGCGTTACGCCAAAGTGCGCAAGAACATCCCCGAAGAGGCACTGACCGCAGTGGGCGATACAACCGAGCCTGCGAAGCTGGCCGACCTTGTGTCGGGGCATCTGGGCATCGAAGTCGAACAAAAGCAGGAGCTTCTGGAAACTCTCAGCGTCAGCGAGCGGCTTGAGAAGGTCTATGGCCTGATGCAGGGCGAGATGTCTGTTCTGCAGGTCGAGAAGAAGATCAAGACCCGCGTCAAATCCCAGATGGAGAAGACGCAGCGTGAATATTATCTGAATGAGCAGATGAAGGCCATTCAGAAGGAACTTGGCGATGGTGAGGACGGCAGCAACGAAGTTGCTGAACTGGAAGCCAAAATCGCCGAGACCAAGCTGTCGAAAGAAGCGCGGGAAAAGGCCGAGGGTGAGCTTAAGAAGCTCAAGAACATGTCGCCCATGTCGGCCGAAGCCACAGTCGTGCGCAACTATCTGGATTGGATTCTTGCTCTGCCTTGGGGCACCAAGTCCCGTGTCAAAAAGGATCTGGGCCGCGCGCAGGAGATTCTGGACGCCGACCATTATGGGCTTGAGAAGGTCAAGGAACGGATCGTTGAATACCTTGCGGTTCAACAGCGCTCGAAAAAGCTGAAAGGGCCGATTCTGTGCCTTGTCGGTCCTCCGGGCGTCGGTAAAACATCGCTGGGTAAGTCGGTTGCGAAGGCAACCGGGCGCGAGTTCATTCGCATCTCATTGGGTGGTGTACGCGACGAATCCGAAATCCGGGGCCATCGTCGGACTTACATTGGCTCGATGCCCGGCAAGATCATTCAGGCGCTGAAGAAGGCGAAAACCACGAACCCGCTGATTTTGTTGGATGAAATCGACAAGATGGGGCAGGATTTCCGGGGTGACCCGGCATCCGCGATGCTTGAGGTGCTGGACCCCGAACAGAACAACACGTTCATGGACCATTATCTTGAGGTTGAATATGACCTGTCCAACGTGATGTTCCTGACCACGTCGAACAGCTACAACATGCCCGGGCCTCTGCTTGACCGGATGGAGATCATCCCGTTGGCCGGTTACACCGAGGACGAAAAGCGTGAGATCGCCAAGCAGCACCTGATCAGCAAACAGGTCAAGAACCATGGTTTGAAAGCCAAGGAATTCGAACTGACCGATGAGGCGCTGCAAAAGATCATCCGCACCTATACCCGTGAGGCGGGCGTACGGAACCTTGAACGTGAAATCGCCAAGGTTGCGCGCAAATCGCTGACCAAGATCATCAAGAAGGACGCGGAAACCGTTAAGGTCACACCCGAAAACCTGCAAGATTTCCTGGGTGTGCCGAAATTCCGTTATGGCCTGGCCGAGCAGGACGATCAGGTTGGTGTTGTCACCGGTCTTGCCTGGACGTCAGTGGGTGGCGACCTGTTGCATATCGAAGCGTTGAAACTGCCCGGCAAAGGGCGGATGAAGACGACCGGTAAGCTGGGCGATGTGATGAAGGAATCCATCGACGCCGCTTCGTCCTATGTGCGTTCGATTTCACCTCAGATCGGGGTAAAGCCGCCGCAGTTCGACAAGATCGACATTCACGTTCACGTACCGGATGGCGCGACACCCAAGGATGGCCCATCGGCTGGTTTGGCTATGGTCACGTCGATTGTCTCGGTTCTGACCGGTATTCCCGTTCGGAAAGACATTGCTATGACCGGCGAAGTCTCACTACGCGGGAATGCGATGCCGATTGGTGGTTTGAAAGAAAAACTGCTGGCCGCGCTGCGTGGTGGGATAAAGACCGTTTTGATCCCGGAAGAGAATGAAAAGGATCTGGCGGATATCCCGGACAACGTCAAAGAAGGGCTGAAGATCATCCCGGTCAAACATGTCTCGGAAGTTCTGGAACATGCTTTGGTGCGTAAACCGGAACCGATCGAATGGGACGAAGCCGCGGAAGAGGCCGCGGCAGCGGCGGCCGCGTCGCCCGGTAATACCGGACCTTCCGCGACCGCGCATTAAGTCTTTGGTGAGTCAACAAAAGGCGAAGCAATAGCTTCGCCTTTTTTGTTGAGGGATGTAGTGAAGACCGCACCATGCAGCGCCAAGACGTTGCATGAAACCAGCGTTTCATTTTGGGCATCGGTGTGCTCTGGAAAATGGTGGGTGATAACGGATTTGAACCGCTGACATCTTCGATGTGAACGAAGCGCTCTACCACTGAGCTAATCACCCATGGGACGGGGTGATATCTTTCCCGAAGGTTGGCTGCAAGGGAAATAGAACCTGCGGCATCCGCAAAAAATCGCGCCGTATACAAAATTCTGGAATCTGACAAAAAACTTGAAAACGCCGCTTGACGCTGCCCGAGCGTAGCCATAATACACCCAAACGTTCAGCAATGAACATGCAGCGGGCGGTTGTAGCTCAGTTGGTTAGAGTACCGGCCTGTCACGCCGGGGGTCGCGGGTTCGAGCCCCGTCAACCGCGCCACCGCTGCCAACCTTGGTCCAGGCAAAAGGCCACGAAAATAGATGCGCGGTTGTAGCTCAGTTGGTTAGAGTACCGGCCTGTCACGCCGGGGGTCGCGGGTTCGAGCCCCGTCAACCGCGCCATTTTCATCCTCAAGCAGATCAACGGTTGCGCCTTTACGGGCACCTTTTTCCAATCCATTGATCATTGCAGGTTCTAATCGGCGAAATTTCGACTGTTCACTAAATGTTCTAACTTTTCTGTTGGAGTCTTGGTCTGGCTCGCCTATCTCTTAACCACTTGTTTGTTGGGGGCCGCATATGGCTGAGCTGAAGAATATCGAGGTGCGCGGCGCGCGCGAACATAACCTCAAAGGTATAGACGTTGATATCCCTCGGGATCAGTTGGTGGTCATCACCGGACTGTCGGGTTCGGGGAAGTCCTCATTGGCGTTTGACACCATCTATGCAGAAGGCCAGCGCCGGTATGTCGAAAGCCTTTCGGCCTATGCCCGGCAATTCCTGGATATGATGGAAAAGCCGGATGTCGACCATATCAGCGGCCTGTCTCCGGCAATTTCGATTGAACAAAAGACGACGTCCAAGAACCCGCGTTCAACTGTGGGCACGGTAACCGAAATCTATGACTATCTGCGTCTGTTGTTTGCGCGCGCCGGAACGCCCTACAGCCCGGCCACCGGGCAGCCGATTGAGGCGCAGCAAGTGCAGGACATGGTCGACCGGATCATGGCAATGGAAGACGGCACACGCGGCTATCTTCTGGCCCCCATCGTGCGCGACCGGAAGGGTGAGTACAAAAAAGAATTCCTGGAGCTGCGCAAACAGGGTTTCCAGCGCGTCAAGGTGGACGGAGAGTTTTACGAACTTGATCAACCGCCTGTATTGGATAAGAAATTCCGTCACGATATCGATGTGGTTGTTGATAGACTGGTTGTACGGGAAGGAATGGAAACGCGCCTGGCCGACAGCTTGCGCACCGCTCTGGACTTGGCGGACGGGATTGCCATATTGGAAACTGCCCCGCGCGAGGGTGATCCGGAACGCATCACATTCAGTGAGAATTTTGCCTGCCCGGTCAGCGGTTTCACCATTCCCGAAATCGAACCACGCCTGTTTTCGTTCAACGCGCCATTCGGTGCCTGCCCGGATTGTGACGGTCTTGGGGTCGAGTTGTTTTTCGATGAACGCTTGGTGGTGCCGGACCAGACTCTGAAACTCTACGATGGTGCTTTGGCCCCATGGCGAAAGGGCAAATCACCATATTTCCTGCAAACCATCGAGGCCATCGCGCGCCATTACGAGTTTGACAAGAACACGCCCTGGAAAGACCTGCCGAAAAATGTGCAGGAGGTCTTTCTGCGTGGGTCCGGGGATGATGAAATTCTGTTCCGGTACGACGAAGGCGGGCGCGTCTATCAAGTGACCCGCAGTTTTGAAGGCGTGATCCCGAATATGGAACGGCGGTACCGCGAAACTGACAGCGCGTGGATTCGTGAGGAATTTGAACGATATCAAAACAATCGCCCCTGCGGCGCCTGCGAAGGCTACAGGCTGCGGGCCGAAGCGCTGGCGGTTAAGATCGCCGGGCTGCATGTGGGGCAGGTGGTGCAGATGTCGATCCGTGAGGCTTTGGCGTGGATCGAAGATGCGCCCAACCACCTGAGCGCCCAGAAAAACGAAATTGCCCGCGCCATCCTCAAGGAAATTCGCGAGCGACTTGGTTTCCTGAATAACGTTGGTTTGGAATACCTTACGCTGTCCCGTTCAAGCGGAACGCTGTCAGGAGGCGAAAGCCAGCGTATTCGTCTGGCCAGTCAGATCGGCTCGGGGCTGACCGGGGTCCTCTATGTGCTGGATGAGCCTTCGATCGGACTGCATCAGCGTGACAATGACCGGCTTCTGGATACGCTCAAGAACCTGAGGGATCAGGGCAATACGGTGATCGTTGTAGAACATGACGAGGAAGCCATCCGCGAGGCTGACTATGTTTTCGACATCGGTCCGGGGGCAGGTGTGCATGGCGGTCAGGTGGTCAGTCACGGAACGCCTGCGGAAATCGCGGCAGATGCGGCCTCCATTACCGGGCAGTACCTGGCAGGAACGCGTGAAATCGCGGTTCCGGTGCAGCGTCGGAAGGGGAAGAAGCAGAAAGTCACGGTGGTCAAGGCCACGGGCAACAACCTGAAGAATGTCACAGCCGAATTCCCCTTGGGCAAATTTGTTTGTGTCACCGGTGTGTCGGGCGGGGGTAAATCCACCCTCACGATTGAGACATTGTTCAAAACCGCGTCAATGCGGCTGAACGGGGCACGTCAGACACCAGCACCCTGTGAAACCATCAAGGGGCTGGAGCACCTCGATAAGGTCATCGACATCGACCAGCGCCCCATTGGGCGAACGCCGCGTTCAAACCCGGCGACTTACACCGGGGCCTTCACCCCGATCCGAGATTGGTTTGCCGGCCTGCCTGAGGCTAAGGCACGCGGGTACAAACCCGGTCGCTTCAGCTTTAACGTCAAAGGCGGGCGGTGTGAGGCATGTCAAGGTGACGGTGTCATCAAGATCGAGATGCACTTTCTGCCTGACGTCTACGTGACTTGCGAAACTTGCAAGGGGGCGCGGTATAACCGCGAAACGCTTGAGATCAAGTTCAAGGGCAAATCCATCGCGGATGTGCTTGATATGACAGTGGAAGATGCGCAGGAGTTCTTCAAGGCCGTGCCCTCAATCCGGGACAAGATGGACGCCCTTGCGCGTGTGGGTCTTGGCTATATCAAGGTGGGTCAACAAGCCACGACGTTGTCAGGTGGCGAGGCGCAGCGGGTAAAGCTGTCCAAAGAGCTGTCGAAGCGTTCAACCGGACGAACGCTCTATATTCTCGACGAACCGACAACAGGTCTGCATTTCGAAGATGTGCGCAAGCTGTTGGAAGTGCTGCACGAACTTGTCGATCAAGGAAATACGGTCGTAGTGATTGAACATAATCTGGACGTGGTTAAAACCGCGGATCATATCATCGACATTGGGCCTGAAGGTGGTGATGGCGGTGGCGAAATCGTCGCCACCGGAACACCGGAAGACATAGCCGATGTTGAACGCAGCCACACCGGGCGATACCTGAAGCCGATGCTGAAAGGGGCGCGCGTCGCGGCAGAATAAGTGCCCAGACGCGGCCTCAGTTCAGGATATCTGCGATCGCACCAATCAGGTTCAATACTTTGCGTGTCTCGGGGTCGACCCGGTACACGTAGTCACCTGCACGGACATATGAGTAGTTTCGGTTCAACCCATAGCGATAGGGGTCATTGATCCAGCGGTAATCGTTGGTAATGAAGTCACCATCGCGATAGATTTTCTTTGCCTGACCCGGCGGCACACAGGGAACGGATTTCTTGGCCAGACCCGGAGGGCAATGCCCGGCCTTGTTCTTTGCACCCGCGGCAATCGGGGAAAGGGCCAAAGCCGCCAGAGTTGCCGTCGTCACCAAAAATCTCGTCATGTCGCCTTCCTTTGCGATTTGGCCAGCCGGGGCCTTTTGTTCATGACTGCCTAGATGGTCGCTTGCCCAACATCTGTCAAATCGTTGGGCAAGATGCCGCCAGTTGTCTTAGTCACGTCTGCGCTTTTCGAACCGTGGCAGCATGGCACTGAAATCGCGTCCCTTGCCATCTTCGTTCTCGACAAATTGCTCATAAAGCGCGGTGGCAACCTGACCCATTGGCGTATCTGCATCTGCACTCTCTGCCGCCTGCTGGCTGAGGCGCAGGTCCTTCAGCATCAGCTCGGCCGCGAAACCGGGGGCGTACCCATTGTCCGCAGGGCTTTGCGGGCCGACACCGGGGGCAGGGCAATAGGCGTTCATCGTCCAGCTGTATCCGGACGACGTACTTACCACGTCAAACATCTTTTGCCGGTCCAGACCCAGCTTGTCGGCCAATGCGAAGGCTTCACAGGTTGCAATCATGGTGACACCAAGGATCATGTTATTGCAGATCTTGGCAGCCTGACCAGAACCGGCCTCACCACAGTGAACAGCTTTCTGCCCCATGATGTCGAACAGAGGGGATGCCTTGGCAAACGCGGCTTCTGATCCGCCAGCCATAAAGGTCAGCGTGCCAGCCGCAGCACCACCGATGCCGCCTGAAACCGGCGCGTCTACGGACAACAGTCCGGCGTTGATGGCCTGATCCGCAACTGCCCGCGCGCTTTCCACATCAACTGTCGAGCAATCGATTAGCACGGCACCTTGTGCCATTGCAGGAATGATCTGATCCGCAACGGCCCTCAGAATCGCACCGTTTGGCAGCATCGTGATGACAGCATCGGCCGCTGCAACAGCTTCCGAAGCGGTTGCGGCTTGAGTAACCCCGTCAACCGTCACGCCTGCTGTATCAAAGCCAAGTACTTTATGACCGGCTTTTGCAAGATTGGCTGCCATTGGCGCGCCCATGTTTCCCAGTCCGATGAAACCGATTTGCATCTCTTAATCCTCTTCGAAAGTCAGGGCGTCCGCACCCAGGGGCTGAAGCATTTTCGACACGGTAACCAGAGGGACGTTCATGTCAGGAAACTGCCAGTTCGGGTTGCGATCCTTGTCGATGATCTGCGCGCGGATGCCTTCCAGAAAATCGCCATGCTCCATCGCGCGGTGGGTGAAACGATACTCCATCTCCAGAGCTCGGCGTATGGTCAGAGAAGGGGAGCGCAGGCGATGAAGAACCTCGATTGTGCAAGCCACGGAAAGCGGTGCGTTTTTCCTCAGCATGCCCAGAGATTTCGCTGAAAACTCACTGTCGTCGCTGCGCAGACTGTTCAGAACGTCGCCAAGGGTTTCACCGGAAAAATGCTGATCGATTTGCGCCTGCAAGTTCGCCAATTCACCATCAGTCGGTGTATCGGCGTGGTCAGCCAACAGTTCAGCGTTTCCAGAGGCTTCGAGCAACTCGATCAGATCGGACCATTGTGATTGCGGGATGAAAAGGTCGGCAAACCCTGCATAGATCGCATCCGCAGGCCCCATCCGATAGCCCGTTGTTCCCAGAAACTCACCCGCGCGTCCAGGCGCAAGGGCCAGCATCAACGAGCCGCCGACATCCGGCACCAGTCCGATGGAACATTCTGGCATGGCAATCTTTGCGCTTTCTCCAACAACGCGATGGCTGCCATGGCATCCGATGCCAACACCGCCGCCCATCGCGAACCCCTGAAGAAAGCTGATGACCGGTTTGGGATATTCGAAGATCAGGGCATTCAGACGGTATTCGTCACGCCAGAATTTCTGACCGTAAGAAAAATCACCCTTGGTGCCGGTTTCATAAAGTTCAGCAATATCACCGCCCGCGCAGAAGGCCTTTTCCCCTTCGGCGTCCAGGATGATCAGGTTAATCTCATCGTCCTCGCGCCAGTTGCGCAGCGCTGTGTCGATAGCCATGCACATGTCATAGGTCATCGCGTTCAGCGCATGAGGACGGGTCAGGGTGATACGCCCGGCACGGCCTGTGGTGCGGATATCGATATCTGACATGGGTGCCTCAGCGATTGGCAAGCAATTGGCGTGATACAATCACACGCATGATCTCGTTCGTGCCTTCCAATATCTGGTGCACACGAAGATCACGCACAAGCTTTTCGATGCCGTAATCCGCAAGATAGCCATAACCGCCATGCAATTGCAGGCACTGGTCCACAACTTTCGATCCGGTCTCGGTAACGAACTTCTTGGCCATGGCGCAGAACTTCGTGGCATCCGGCGCGCCCTGATCCAGCTTCCAGGCTGCCTGCCGAAGGAACGTACGCGCGGCCTGCAATTCGATCTCCATATCCGCCAGACGGAATTGAAGGGCCTGAAACTGGTCGATGGATTGGCCAAAAGCCTTTCGTTCGGACATGTATTGCAGCGTCATATCCAGCCCGGCCTGAGCGGCCCCAAGCGAGCAGGCAGAAATGTTAAGCCGCCCGCCATCCAACCCCATCATCGCGTATTTGAATCCGTCACCTTCCGCGCCCACAAGGTTTCCGGCCGGTATCTTGCAATCGTCGAACTGAACTTGCGCGGTGGGTTGGCTTTTCCAGCCCATCTTCTGCTCGAGCGCGCCAAAGCTGAGGCCGGGCGTGCCGTCTTCAACGTAAACGGTCGAAATCCCTTTGGGCCCGTCCTGGCCAGTACGCACCATACAGACGTAAGCGTCGGAATATCCGCCGCCTGAAATGAAGGCCTTTGTTCCGTTCAGCGTATAGCCTTCGTTGGTCCGTTCGGCGCGTGTTTTCAGCGCTGCCGCATCCGATCCAGAACCGGGCTCGGTCAAGCAATAACTCAACACAGTTTTCAAGCTCAGAACATCGGGCATGATGCGCGCCTTGAGGTCATCGTCTGCAAAGTTGTCGAGCATCTTGGCGCACATATTATGGATCGACAGGAACGCCGCGACCGACGGGCAGGCCATCGATAGGGCCTCAAAAACCAGAGTTGCATCCAGACGGGTCAGGTTTGACCCACCGCTGGCCTCGGACACGTAAAGGGCGCCGAAGCCAAGCTCTCCGATTTGGGGCCATAAGGTTTTGGGGATCGTTCCATCAGCCTCCCATTGCCGGGCAAAAGGGGCGATATGTTCCTGACCAAAGGCATGTGCCATGTCGAAAATGGCTGTTTGTTCCTCGCTGAGTGCGAAATCCATGGCGCTCCCTCCCATCGGCAATGAATTGAACAGTTGTTTATTTCTGAATTCTTACAGAAATTTTGCAGGCTCAACAATGGCTCTGGGCAGGGGACTGTTGTCGCCAGTGTCTAAAGATCCGCGTGGAACTCTTCGATCAGGTGGCGCACGACGGCCTTGCCAGGATCTTCCCCGCGCGCGGAAGCCTCGGCATGAACGCGGCGCTGGCGTGTGGCCGAGGTGCCGTTTTCGGCGATCTGCCGCAGGCGGGCCAGTTCCGACATTGTGCCCAGTGCCTCGGCGTCTTCGGCCAGCAATCCCATCAGATCACCGATCAGGTCGGACATGGGTTTGATCGAGCGATCGCCGAAATCGATCAATCCTTCGCCCACACCATATCGCTGCGCGCGCCAGCGGTTTTCACCTATCAGAAAGCGATCATATTGCCGCCAGCGCAAGTTGCGATCTTTCAAGCGGCACAACATTCTGGTCAACGCCTGAACAAGGGCGGCCAGTGAAAGCGTGTGTTCCAACCTTGGCTGGACATCCATAATCCGCGTTTCAAGCGTTGGAAAGCGATGCGAGGGGCGCAGGTCCCACCAGATCTTAGTGGTATCTTCGATGACCCCAAGTTCAATCAAAATACCCGTGGTGCGCTCATATTCGCCCCAGCTTGCAAAGACCGGTGGCAGACCGGTACGTGGCAGATTGTCAAAGACGGTCAGACGGTACGACGACAGGCCCGTATCCTCGCCGTTCCAGAAAGGCGAGGACGTTGACAACGCCAGAAGATGCGGCAGGAAGTAAGACAATTGCGGCATCAGATCAGAACGCAAGGCTCGGTCTTCGACTCCGACATGAACATGCATGCCGCAGATCAACATCCGGCGGGCCACGCCCCCAAGCGCGTGTTGCAGCGCATCATAGCGTTCCTTTCGGGTGTGATGCTGATCCTTCCAGTTCGCAAAAGGGTGGCACGACACGGCTATTGGTGACAGGTTATATTCCGCAGCCCGTTCCGATACACAGGAGCGCAGGCGTTTCAGGTCCTCGCGCGCCGAAGCAACGGTTGCATGCGGGCGGGTGCCGACTTCTATCTGGCATTGCAGGAATTCGGGGCTGACCTGTCCTTCGAAATCATTCTGACAGGCTTCCATCAACGCTTCGGGAGCTTCGGACAATTGGAGGCTGTCGCGGTCTACAAGAAGGTATTCTTCTTCGATCCCGATCGTGAATTCCTGCTGCATGGCGGCCCTCGCGGTAGTTATTTTGATCAGTGAATACGGAAATTTTCTTTTTGCCAAGGGTTTGCCCGGCTTGTCCTTGCAGAGGAACGACCACCAAAGGTATGGAATAACGCAGCAAAGACCACGGAGCCAGCGACTTGAAACCCAGAAAATTCCCGCAGATCAACGCCGCCCTGGATGAGCTGGGTGTGAAACTGGTCGACAAGGTCACCGAACAGGATGAGCGCGCGCGGCTGGAAGCTTTTGAGGCTGCCGGAGGTCTGACGCGCCCCGTCTATGCTTTGTCGCCGGGAATGGATGGGTTTGATATTTCGCAACTGGTCAGTGAATACGCCGCGCATAAGCATGCGCTGGACGCGCTGAAGGATCCTGAGCGCAATCAGACCGGCTATCGTGCTGGAAACGGCTATTACGACAGTCCCGACGCGGATGCCTTGTATCTGATGATCCGACGCTTTCAACCCCGGCGGGTGATTGAGGTTGGATGCGGAAACTCGACCAGAGTAACCCGGCAGGCAGTCATCGATGGCGGGTTTGACACCACAATTACGGCAATTGATCCGTATCCCCGCGCTGACATTGCCCATGTTGTTGATCGGTTCGAACAAAAACGGCTGGAGGACACCGACCCGGCTCTGTTTTCAGAGCTGGAAGCCGGCGACATTCTGTTCATCGACTCCAGCCATGTTGTTCGGATGAGCAACGACGTCGCGCACTTGTTCTGCCGCATCATTCCGACACTGAAGCCCGGAGTCGTGATCCATGTGCACGATGTTTTTCTGCCCTACGAATACCCCAAGCGGTTCTTCTATGACTGCCCGGGCTGGGGCGAGCAGTACATGTTGCACGCTTTGTTGCAATCTGGCGCATATTCAATGCTTTGGCCGGGATATTACCTGCAACAGGATCGGCCCGATGCTGTCGCCAATTTGCCCTTTTTGGCTGAAGGGCGCGCGCAAAGCATCTGGGTGCAGCTAAAAGAAAAGTGATCTCAGACTGATCCGGCGTGACGAAAGCCCCGTACCTCTTTCCATAACAAGCTGGAGAGGAGAAGACAGCCATGTTACGTCGTACTTTTATGGGCGCAGCCGCCGCATTTGCATTTGCCATGCCGCTCAAGGCGCAGGCAGCAGATATCGTTGATACCGCTGTAGCGGCCGGATCATTCAACACGTTGGTTGCCGCAGTTCAAGCTGCAGGTTTGGTAGATACCCTGAAAGGAAAAGGTCCATTCACCGTCTTTGCCCCAACAGACGAGGCGTTTGCTGCATTGCCCGAAGGCACGGTGGAAACGTTGTTGTTGCCGGAGAACAAAGATCAGCTCGTGTCGATCCTGACGTACCATGTTGTACCAGCCAAGGTGATGTCTGGCGACATCGCTGGCAAGCGCGCGAAGGTTCTGACTGTTCAGGGTGATCGGCTGAGCGTGAATGCCAAAAACGGCGTCAAAGTGAATGACGCCAAGGTCATACAGGCAGATATTGAAGCAAGCAATGGTGTGATCCACGTGGTCGACACTGTTATCCTGCCGGAATGATGCTCTGTTCCTGAAGAGTCAAAAGCCCCGGCGTATGACCGGGGCTTTTGCTTTTCTGAGCTGGTAGATCAGACCAAACGAACCTGTGTGCCAATCTGGACCAGCGGATACAGTTCCTCGACATGTTGGTTGTACAGGCCGATACAGCCAGACGAGCTCTGCCGGCCGATCTTGCGGGTATCATGCGTGCCATGAACCAGGTAAGCGGGCCAATCCAAATACATCGCGCGGGTGCCCAGCGGGTTTCCGGGATCACCGCCATCGATCCGAATGGGCAGGCTGGGGTCACGCTCGCGCATCGAGGCGGTCGGTGTCCAGCTTGGGAACTCGGTCTTGCGCACAACTTTTGTGTAGCCGCGTTTTGTAAGCTCTTCGCTCATGGGCACCGAGCTGGGGTACAGCTTATAAGTGCCATCCGGCGCCCAATAGTGAACCGCGCGGCTGGTAATGTCAGCCAACAGGCAACCTGCGCCCAGCTCATCAAAATGGTCCTGCCAGTTTTGCTGCGAGAAGGACGACACATTGCGCCGGACCGGAAGCTGTGTGCTGATCTCGTCTTCTGTTTCCGGAAAAGCGTCCGTGCTTTGTGCCCGAACAAGGGCAGGGGTTGCCATCAGGGATGCAGCGCCCAGCAGGGCGGAACGACGGGTTATTCGGGATTGGGACAAGGTTGCCTCCGGTAAGTTCACTGCTCGCTGTGTATTTGGCGGCAAGATATTTCCATTGGTCGCAATTTTCCAGAGTGACGCACCTGAATTTCTTGTGAGCGCGGGGAATTTGAAAGCCGGTCGGCGGAAAAATGCGAAAACCCGGCCCTGAATGGGGCCGGGTTCCATAGTCGTGCAGGCTGAAATCAGTCCATGGCTTTGAAGTTGAACTCGCCACCTTCCTTGATGCCCGACGGCCAGCGTGCGGTCACTGTTTTGGTGCGGGTGTAGAACTTGAAGCTGTCCGGGCCATGCTGGTTCAGATCACCAAACATGGATTTTTTCCAGCCTCCGAAGGTGTGATAAGCCAGCGGAACGGGGATCGGAACGTTGATGCCCACCATGCCGATATTGATCCGGCTGGCAAAGTCGCGCGCTGTGTCACCGTCGCGGGTAAAGATCGCTGTGCCGTTTCCGTATTCGTGGTCCATCGCCAGGCCGATCGCCTCTTCGTAGGAACCTGCACGGACAGTCGACAGAACCGGGCCAAAGATCTCCTGTTTGTAGATGTCCATGTCCGGAGTGACGTGGTCAAACAGATGCGGGCCGACAAAGAAACCGTCCTCATAACCTTGCAGGCTGAAATCACGGTTATCGACGACCAGCTTTGCGCCTTGCTCGACACCCGAATTGATCAGACCAAGGATACGCTCTTTCGCGGCCGCTGTTACAACGGGGCCCATGTCGACATCGTCACCAGCGGTGTAGGGGCCCACTTTCAGCTTTTCGACGCGCGGGATCAGCTTTTCGATCAGCTTGTCCGCGGTTTCTTCACCAACCGGAACCGCAACAGAGATTGCCATGCAGCGTTCGCCAGCTGCACCGAATCCGGCACCGACCAGCGCGTCGGCAGCCTGATCCAGGTCTGCGTCGGGCATGACGATCATGTGGTTCTTGGCACCACCAAAACACTGGGCGCGTTTGCCGTTTGCGGTGGCACGGCTGTAGATATACTGAGCGATCGGGGTAGACCCCACAAAGCTGACGCCCTGAATGATCTCGCTGTCGAGAATGGTGTCTACCGCTTCCTTGTCGCCGTTCACGACCTGGAACACACCCTTGGGCAGACCGGCTTCGACGAACAGCTCAGCCAGCATCAGCGGAACCGAGGGGTCACGCTCGGACGGTTTCAGAACAACGGCGTTTCCGCAGGCCAGTGCAGGACCGACATGCCACAGGGGCATCATCGCAGGGAAGTTGAAGGGCATGATCGAACCCACGACGCCCAGCGGCTGGCGCATGGAATACATGTCGATGCCGGGGCCTGCGCTGTCGGTGAACTCACCCTTCAGCATCTGCGGTGCACCGATGCAGTATTCGATCACCTCCAGACCTCGCTGCAAGTCGCCTTTGGCATCAGGGATGGTCTTGCCGTGCTCGCGGCTAAGTGCTTCGGCCAGCTTGTCCATGTCGCGGTTCATCAGGCCGACCATTGCCATCATGACACGTGCACGTTTCTGAGGGTTGGTTGCGCCCCATTCGGGCTGGGCAGCGGCTGCGGCCTCAATCGCCGCCGTGGTTTCCGCAGCACTGGCCATCGGGCACTTGTATTGAACCTCGCCCGTTGCCGGGTTGTAGACGTTGTCGAAACGACCGGATGTACCGGCGACCATTTCGCCGTTCAGGAAATGGGTCAGATCTTGCATCAATAACTCCTCCGATAGATTTGTGCGCACAATAGGCTTGCAGAAATCCCGCGAACAGAGGCAATGTCTCAAAAGAGTTTTGCAAAAATGCAAAGGTTAACGGTGTGACCCCAAACTGGGACGATATGCGGATCTTTCTGGCCGTGGCGCGAGAGGAAAGTCTTTCCTCCGCTGGTCGTATCCTGAAAATCGATCCCGCTACGGTGGGGCGACGTGTTGCGCGATTGGAAACGACGCTGGATTCTGCGTTGTTCACAAAGTCGCAGCAGGGATATGTCCTGACACCGGCAGGGCAGCGCCTGTTGGAGCATGGGTTGCATGCAGAAGAGGCGATGCGCGCAGCGGCCGGAGCTGTGGCCGGATCCACGAAATCACTCAGCGGGCAAATCCGAATAGGCGCGCCAGATGGCAGTGCAAATTACCTGTTGCCCCAAGTCTGTGCCAAGATCAGCGATTCAAACCCGGAACTGGATATTCAGATTCTGGCTCTGCCGAGGGTGATCAACCTTTCAAGGCGCGAGGCCGATATGGCCGTGACCGTCAGCGCGCCAACCGCAGGGCAGCTTTTGGTCAAGAAAATCAGTGATTACAAATTGCACATGGTCGCGACCGACGAATACTTGAAACGTCACGATCCAATCCACTCGGTCGCTGACCTCAAGGGGCACCGATTGATCGGTTACATTCCCGACATGATCTTTGACCGGGAACTGGATTACCTGAACGATATTGGGGTTGACCGTGTCGCGCTTGCATCGAACTCGGTCTCGGTGCAATTGCGGCAGGTCAGTTTGGGAACTGGCGTTTGTGTGGCACATGACTTTACGTTGCCGTTCCATCCGGGGCTTCGGAAAATCCTGACGGATCAAGTGAGTCTGACGCGCAGTTTCTATCTGGTCCGGCATGAAGGAGATCAGCGCAACGAACGGTTGAACCGCTTTGCCGATGCCCTGACACGCGGCATTCGCGAGGAAGTGCTTCGATTGGAAGCAGATGCCGGTGCTTGACAGGTCGCCACAATCGCGCAACGCTTTGGAATAAGTGTTATTATTCCGGAGGAATTCTTCATGTTGGTACAGGCTATCCTGACGTCCAAAGCGACAGACGGCGTTGTAACGGTGGCGCCAATGGCGACAGTTTCAGAAGCCTCGAAGATTCTTGCGGAAAAGCGGATCGGGACGGTTGTTGTGTCCGACGATGGCGGAGAAACCGCGATTGGAATTCTGTCTGAACGCGACATCGTCCGCGAGCTTGCCGCCAGCGGTAGTGGCTGTCTCGACCAGCCTGTAAAATCCTACATGACGCAGGACCTGATCACGACGACGCGTCAGGCCTCTGTTCAGGATATCATGGCCCGCATGACAGAAGGCCGCTTTCGCCATATGCCTGTTGTCGAAGACGGTAAACTGATCGGGATCGTCACTCTTGGTGACGTGGTAAAGGCCCAACTGGCCGAACTGGCGATGGAAAAAGACGCCCTGGAAGGCATGATAATGGGGCACTGACAGCGAGGGGAGCCAAAGCAACCACTTGCACCTGCAGCAAAGTTGTGTTTGCTTGCGCAGAAATTTTATTGCGCAGGAGGGCGTGATGCGGGTTGGTTTGTATCCGGGAACCTTTGACCCTATCACCATAGGGCACATCGATATCATTCGCCGGGCGGCTGCATTGGTGGATAAACTGGTCATTGGCGTCGCTATCAACCGGGACAAAGGCCCGTTGTTCTCGCTGGAAGAGCGCGTCGCGATGATCGAGGCCGAATGCGCCGAACTGACCGAACAAACCGGCACAGAAATCATCGCTCATCCCTTCGAAAATCTACTGATCGATTGCGCAAGGGATGTCGGTGCACAGATCATCGTGCGCGGTTTGCGCGCTGTCGCGGATTTCGAGTATGAATTCCAGATGGTTGGTATGAACCGCGCACTGGACGACTCGATCGAGACTGTCTTTTTGATGGCCGAGGCACGCCATCAGGCGATTGCTTCAAAACTGGTGAAAGAAATTGCCCGCTTGAACGGGGACGTGTCAAAGTTTGTCACGCCCCGTGTCAATGCCGCACTGCGTGAGCGGTTAGGCTAGGGCGCCCATCGCGGCGGCCGTATCCAGCATCCGGTTTGAAAAGCCCCATTCGTTGTCATACCAGGCCAGCACGCGAACCAGCGTACCGTCGGTGACTTTGGTTTCTGCCAGTGACACCGTCGAGCTGTGCGAGTCGTGGTTGAAATCGACCGAGACCAGAGGACGGCTTTCCGCGGCCAGAACACCGGGGATCTTTGCCGCGGCATCAATGAACAGTTGATTGACCTCATCTTCGGTCGTTGGGCGCGAAACCTCGGCAACCAGATCAACGACCGAAACGTTCGGGGTTGGTACCCGGATGGCCTGACCCGTCAATTTGCCCTTGAGTTGCGGCAGTACCAGCCCCACAGCGGCGGCTGCACCGGTTGTGGTAGGGATCATCGACAGGGCTGCGGCGCGCGACAGGTAGGGGTCTTTTCCAACCGTGTCATGCACAGGTTGGCTGGCGGTATAGGCGTGAACGGTGGTCATGTTGCCATGTTTGATGCCAAGACCTGCGTCCAGAGCTGCAGCAACCGGAGAAAGGCAATTCGTGGTGCAGGATGCGTTCGAAACGATCAGATCGTCGGCGGTCAGTTCGCTGTCGTTGACGCCAAAGACGATGGTTTTCACACCGCCGTCACCCCGTGCAGGGGCTGAGATCAGGACTTTCCGTGATCCGTTCTTGAAGTGACGTTCAGCTGCTTCGCGTGTGCGGAAAACCCCGGTGCATTCCAGAACAACGTCGATGTCAGACCAGGGCAAGTCTTCGGGATTACGCTCACTGCTCAGGCGGATCGGGCCGCGCCCCACATCCAGACAGGCGTCTGTAAGCGTGACAGGGTTGGGATAACGGCCATGAACGCTGTCAAATTCGAACAGATGCGCGTTCATGTCGGGCTTGCCCAAGTCGTTGATCGCGACGATCTCAACGTCTGTACGCCCGCTTTCCATCACCGCGCGCAGAACCCCGCGCCCGATCCGTCCAAATCCGTTGATCGCTAGTTTCAGGGTCATGGTTCGCTCCGTACAAATATCTCAGCCATATGAGTTAGCGCTAACAATTACAGATCAAGCGAAATGTCAAGAAAAACCTCTGTCATCGCCAAAAAGCGAGCCAGTCCAGAAAGTCGTATAGCTTCTTACCGAGGAACAACATGTGCTCGGTTCCATACAAGGCTACGTCCAGCATCATGCCCCCAAGCAGAAGGACGCCAAGCCAGATGGCAATTTGATTGTTCATGTCGGTTCCGAACGAAAATGCCCGCCCAGATAACCTGAGCGGGCATCAACGTACAAGCGAAGTCCGAAGGGTCAGTTAAGGCGTCCCATGGCGACGGCTACGTCTGCCATGCGAACCGAGAAACCCCACTCGTTGTCATACCAGGCCAGCACGCGCACCATGCGATCATCGACGACACGGGTCTGATCGGGTGCGAAGATCGAGCTTTCTTCGGTGTGGTTGAAATCGGTTGATACCAGCGGTGCGGGCTCATATCCCAGAACGCGCTGCATCGGGCCCTTGGCTGCTTCTTCGACGATTGCGTTGATCTCGGCCACCGAGGTGTCACGCGACGCGCGGAAGGTCAGGTCAACCGCAGAAACGTTCGGGGTAGGGACCCGGATGGCAGAACCGTCCAGACGGCCTTTCAGGTTTGGAAGAACTTCACCCAAAGCTTTGGCAGCACCGGTTGAGGTCGGAATCATCGACATTGCGGCAGCGCGGGCGCGATAGAGGTCGCTGTGGCGACGGTCCAGCGTGGGCTGGTCGCCGGTATAGGCGTGAATGGTGGTCATGATACCGTGTTCAATGCCGACGCCCTCGTCCAGCACCTTGGCCAGCGGGGCCAGGCAGTTTGTGGTGCAGGAGCCGTTCGACACCATGTTGTCGTTCGCGGTCAGGGTGTTGTGGTTCACACCAAAAACGATGGTTTTGTTCACGTTCTTGCCGGGGGCGGACAGCAGCACCTTACCTGCACCGCGATCCAGATGTGTTTTGGCCTTGTTGCCGTCATTGAATTTACCGGTGCACTCCAGAACGACGTCACAGCCTTCCCAGTCCAGTTCATTCATATCGTAGGTCGAAAACATCTGCATCGGGCCACGACCCAGATCCATCGTGTTGCCTTCGATCGAAACTTCGCGCGGGAAACGCCCGTGAACGCTGTCATATTTCAGCAGATGCGCAGAGGTTTCCAATGGGCCGGTTGCGTTGACTTTGATCACTTCGATGTCGTTACGCCCCGACGCGGCGATGTGCGACAGGGTGCAGCGGCCAATACGGCCAAAACCATTGATACCGACCTTGATGGTCATGTGACGTCTCCTGATGCGCTTGCGTTGAGGGCCATATAGCGGCGAAATGGGAATCTCAAAAGGGCAAAAACGGCATATTTTTAAGGTGTTAGCGCAAACCTGCGGCGGTTGCGCTAACGCTTGCGCTAGCCGTTGGATCAGGTAGGGTCCAGATGCGGCAGTGATTGGGAAAGGAAACGCAATGAGTGGTCTTTTGGCCTTGTTGGACGATGTGGCCGGGATCGCCAAGGTTGCGGCGACATCGGTGGATGATGTCGTAGCTGCGGCGGGCAAGGCTGGGGCCAAGACTGCGGGAGTGATCATTGACGATGCTGCAGTGACACCGAAATACGTTCAGGGCTTTGCCCCGGCGCGCGAATTGCCGATCATCTGGCGTATCGCGCGCGGTTCGGTTTTCAACAAAATCATACTCCTGTTGCCGGTAGCCTTGCTGCTGGCCAATTTCGCCCCGTGGCTGATCACCCCACTGTTGATGCTGGGTGGATCATATTTGTGTTTTGAAGGTGCCGAGAAGATTTTTCACGTTCTGTTTCCTCATGGAAGTCACGTCATAGAGGAAGACATGAAAAACCGGGATCCGGGCCATCTGGAAGAGCAGAAGGTCAAGGGCGCGATCAAAACTGATTTTATCCTCTCAGCCGAGATTATGACCATTGCACTGGCGGCGATCGAAGCGCCAAACCTTTGGATGCAGGCCGCAACTTTGGCCGTTGTGGGGATTGGCGTGACTGTGGCGGTTTATGGCTCGGTGGCGTTGATCGTGAAGATGGATGATGTTGGGCTTTATCTGGCGAGTAACGCTCCAACGCCTGTTGGTCGTGGCTTGGGTCGCGGTCTGGTCAAGGCAATGCCGGCTGTGATGAAAACCTTGTCGGTCGTCGGAACTGCGGCGATGCTTTGGGTCGGTGGCTCGATTGTCATCCACGGTCTGGAAGTGCTTGGTTTTGGTTGGCTGCAGCATCAGATCTATGACTGGGCCAAAGCGATTGCGTATTCAGCGCCCGAGGACTGGGCCGCTGCGGTGAAATGGCTGGCCAAAGCGACAATGGACGGAGTTCTGGGCCTAGCCTGGGGACTGGTTTTGATCCCAATGGCCACCAAGGTGATCATGCCTTTGTTCGGCAAGTCCAAAGCGCACTGAAAAGAAACGGAAAAGGGCGGCTGAAGCCGCCCTTTGGTTGATTGTTCTGGTATAAGCTTACAGCCCCAACATTTCCTTGACCTTGGCCACGGTTGCTTCGGCGGTGATGCCGAAATGCTTGTACAGCTCACCGGCAGGGGCCGAGGCACCAAAGCTCGACATGCCGATGAACCCGGCTTTGGCTTCGCGGCCACGTTCACCCAGCAACCAACGATCCCAGCCGCCAGCACGAACCGCGGCTTCGATACCAACGCGGACCGGACCTGCCGGAAGGACGCGCTTGCGGTAGGCTTCGTCCTGTTGCGCGAACAACTCCATGCAGGGCATCGAGACGACGCGGGTGCCGATGCCCTCGGCTTCGAGCATCGCTTTGGCTTCCATGGCCAACGACACTTCGGAACCGGTGGCAATCAGAATCGCCTGACGCTTGCCTTCCGCTTCGGCCAGAACGTAAGCACCTTGTGCGGTCAGGTTCTTGGTCTTGTGCTCGGTACGAACCGTTGGAACACCCTGACGGGTCAGCGACAGGACCGAGGGGCTTTCCTTGAAGGTCAGCGCCAGTTCCCATGCCTCGGCCGTTTCAATGGTGTCAGCGGGGCGGAACACAAAAGTGTTGGGGGTTGCACGCGAGATCGCCAGATGTTCAACTGGCTGGTGGGTCGGGCCATCTTCGCCCAGACCGATCGAGTCATGGGTCATCACAAAGACGCTGGGGATCTTCATCAGCGCGGCCAGACGCATGGACGGGCGGGCATAATCTGTGAAGGCCATGAACGTGCCGCCATAGGGACGGATACCACCATGCAGCGCCATACCGTTCATCGCGGCCGCCATGCCGTGTTCACGGATACCGTAATGGATGTAGCGACCCTTGCGGTTTTCCGGTAGGAATACACCCATATCGGCCGATTTGGTGTTGTTCGATCCGGTCAGGTCCGCCGAACCACCAACGGTTTCGGTCATGATCGGGTTCACAACGTTCAGGACCTTCTCCGACGACGAACGGGTGGCCAGTTTCGGCTGATCTTCGGACATCTGCTTTTTGAAGGCACGAATGGCGCCAGCCAGTCGCTTGGGGGCCTCGAACGCATAGGCGCGGGTGAACTCAGCCTGCTTACGCTCGGACAGTTGTGCGAAACGCGCTTCCCATTCCGCACGCTCGGCAGCGCCACGCGCACCGATAGCTTCCCATGCGGATTTGACATTGGCAGGCACGTCAAATGCGTCATGCGCCCAGCCATAGGCCTTCTTGGCAGCCTTCAGCTGATCCGGATCGGTCAGCGCACCGTGCCCCTTTGACGTGTCCTGAGCCGCGTGGCCCAAAGCGATGTGGGTTTTACACGCGATCATGGTCGGCTTGTTCGACTTCTTCGCCTGAACGATGGCCGCGTCGATGGCCTTGGGGTCATGACCGTCGATTTCGATCACATGCCAGCCCGACGCCGCAAAGCGACGAACCTGATCGGTGCGGTCCGCGATGTCGACGGTGCCGTCGATGGTGATGTTGTTGTTGTCCCAGAAAACGATCAGCTTGCTCAGCTCGTGACGGCCGGCCAGGGTGATTGCCTCCTGGCTTACGCCTTCCATAAGGCAACCGTCGCCCGCGATGACATAGGTATAGTGGTCAACAACCTTCTTGCTATAATGTGCACGCTGGATTTCTTCGGCCATCGCAAAGCCCACGGCGTTCGAGATACCCTGACCCAGCGGGCCGGTCGTGGTCTCAACACCAGCGACCAGAAAGTTTTCGGGGTGGCCTGCGGTTTTTGCGCCCAACTGGCGGAAATTCTTGATCTCCTCCAGCGTCACATCTGCATATCCCGTAAGGTACAGCAACGAATAGACCAGCATCGAACCATGGCCTGCGGACAGGATGAAGCGGTCGCGATCCGGCCAGTTCGGGGCCGAGGCGTCAAACTTCAGATGCTTTTCAAACAGGACGGTGGCGACATCAGCCATGCCCATGGGCATACCGGAATGTCCGGAGTTTGCAGCGGCGACGGCATCAAGGGTCAATGTGCGGATGGCCGCAGCTTTGTCCCAGTGTTCGGGGTTGGCATTGCGCAGCGCAGTCAGGTCCACGGGCGTTGTTCCTTTGGATAAAAAGCAGATTGCGGGCTCAATACCACTCAGCACTCAAAGTGCAAGCAGAACCGGGGTTTATCCGCCTGGATTGCTTGAAGTGCGCGGCCCAAGTGGTTGAAAGCAAACAGTGGGTATTTTCTGTCGCATTCCGTTAGACTGGCGGCAGGCGGGATTCGATTTTGATTCGGATCGCTTCGCAACAGAATGAACCTTGATAAAGAGGTGACAGGGGCATGAGCCAACTTGAGGAATTACAGCACCGCATTATTGCGGCGATGGACCGTATCGGAGCGGGCGTCGACGCATTGGGCGGTGCGACCGTAGATGCCCGGCCAGATGACGGCCTCCAGGCAGCGCTTGAAGATGAAAAAGTTGCGAACGCGCAGCTTCAGGAACGTCTGAGAACCCTGAAGGAACAGCACGAACAGGAAGTGGACGGGTTGCGTGCCGATCTTGAGGAGTTGCGAACCGCTCCGGCCGATACAGCCGAAACAGACGCTCTGCGATCCGAGCTGGAAGAAGCCCGTGCGAAAATCGCATCGGTCGAAGCCGCACGCGCTGAATTGGCCGAAGCCAAGGCCGCATTGGACAATAGCACCGAGCTGGAGGCGCTGAAGGCGGAAAACAGCCGGCTAAAGGAAGAACTGTCAGACACTGTCCGCGTCGACGACCTGAGCGCCGAGCTTGAGATGCTGCGCGCTGAACGGACCAGCCACGGCGCTGCAATGTCGCGGCTGGACGACGATCTGCAACGGATGCGCAAGGCAAACGAGCAGTTGCGCACTGCGATAGACGAATTGCGCGCCGCCGCCGCCGAAGGTGTCGCAGATGCCGAGCTGCTGAACCGGGCCACTGTCGCGGAACTGGAAGCAACGCGCGCGGCGCAGGCGTCAGACGCCGCCGAAGCGCAGGCCGTTCTTGCAAGGTTGGAACCTCTGCTGTCGCAGGCGAAACTTGTTGAAGGTGAGGTAGAGTAATGCCCGAAGTGACCATTCATATCGGCGGGCGCGGTTTTGACGTATCCTGCCGGGACGGGGAAGAGCCCTTTCTGCACGCTGCCGCCAAAGTGTTGGACGACGAGGCACAGGTGCTGTCCGATCAGATCGGTCGTATGCCGGAATCCCGCATGTTGCTGATGGCCGGTTTGATGCTGGCCGACAAGACTGCGGCGACAGAGGACAAGGTCAAATCGCTCGAAGGGAAACTGGCCGAAGCCGAAGCCGAGCTTCAGGCGCTGCGAAGCGCCCCGGCGCCCGAACCTGAGCGCATTGAAGTGGCTGTGGTTCCACCATCCGTTACAGATACGCTGGCCGAACTGGCCGCACGGGCCGAAGCGCTGGCCGCAGTAGTTGAGGAGAAAAAGGCACGATGAAGTTCCTGCGCAAATTCATCTGTGCGGTGGCGCTGATTGCGCCCGCGACAACAGCATTGGCTGAGATCGATATTCTGTCTGTCACCTTCACCTGTGAAAACGGAATACCGCTGCCTGTCACCTATTTCAACGCGCCGGACAGTACGGGTGCAGCGGCAACCTTGGTGGACAATTCTCTGGTTGTGATGCGTCAAGTCCAAAGCGGGTCTGGTATCCGCTACGAATCCATTGGTGATGGTGGAACCTACATCCTGCGCTCGAAAGGGTGGGACGCGTCCGTAAGCTATTTGGCGGCAGGCGCCGCCGTTGAGCAGGATATCTACCGGGGTTGTTCCAGCCGTTAGGCTGGATTACGCGTTTGCTTCGCGAATTTTGTCGGCTGCTTCCTTGTTGTAGCCGACGTTGTTTTCGTCGAACAACGCGTCCAGTTCGCCCGACAGAGTCATCTCGGTGATGATATCGCAGCCGCCAACAAACTCACCTTTGACGTAAAGCTGGGGCACAGTGGGCCAGTCGGAATAATCCTTGATCCCCTGACGCACCTCTTCATCGGCCAGAACGTTCACATCCGTGTATTCAACGCCCATGTAGTTCAACACGCCAGCCACGCGCGAGGAGAACCCGCATTGCGGCATTTCCTTGGTGCCTTTCATATACAGCACCACATCGTTGGCTTTGACGGTTTGGTCGATCTGGGTCTTAACGTCGGTCATCTTGTTTTTCCTTTTCATCCGCACCTGCGGGGATTGTTCCATCACTGGGCAAACTGGGTGCCCATCCTTCCGTTTCAAGCCGCCGGTGTTCGGCCTGCGCCATTTCCACCGGATCAAGCCCGTACCTCTCAAGGCCGCCCACTTTGCTGAGTTCACCCGGATCTGGACGCATGTCGGCGAGGTTGCGTTTTCTGTTCCGCTTCACATAGGCTTCGATCAGCGCGGCGGCAACTATCAAAGCTGCGATTGCTGATATCCAAACCTGCCATGAACTCATTTTTTGGGAACCATCGCTTTGGCGTAGGCCTGTGGGTCTCTTGTGACCCGAGACACGGTTACATGACCACCGCCGCCTCCCAACACGGTTCCGTGGTCTATCAATTGGTCTCCGTGACCAGGTTTCACGCCCCGAATTTTGTCGGAGCGCGTATTTTTTATTGCCGATCTGACAATAAAGGCGCTGCCGGCAAAGGCAATCAGTCCACAAATGCCGTATATCCAGACGGTTGCACTCACTCAGGTACTTTCGTCGTCAGCGCCAGCGCGTGCAGCTCACCATCTGGGCCATCCATCTTGCCTTTCAGCGCGGCATAAACCGCGCGTTGTTGCTGCACCCGGTTTTTGCCGCGAAAGCTTTCGTCCACCACCATGGCGGACATATGAACACCGTCGTTGCCGCCGACCTGAATATCCGCATCAGGAAAAGCTTCTCGCAGCAGGTGTTCGATTTGATGGGCGCTCATCGGCATGTAGGTAACTCCTGAAGGTCTTTCCAAAGATGTAGAGCGCCTGAACCGGGCGCGCAAGGGCACATGAATGCGCCAAAACGACGAAACCTGCGCTTATTCAGGGCGCAGGTTTCGAGCGAGTTTTATTCAGCCTGATCAGGCGACGGCGTCGGCAAAACTGTTGCGGAAAATGGCCGTCAAGTCTTCCAACGAGGCCTCCGAGCTTCCGATCCTGATCGTTTCGCCGGTGAAACGGCCAACCGAGACCAGCGGCACACCTGCCTGACCCGCCGCGATCATCAACGCCTCGGCCTGATCAAAGTTGCACGCGACCAGATACCGTGCCTGATCTTCCCCGAACAGAAATTC
Organism: Ruegeria sp. O5; assembly: GCF_056535105.1. Lineage (NCBI taxonomy): Bacteria > Pseudomonadati > Pseudomonadota > Alphaproteobacteria > Rhodobacterales > Roseobacteraceae > Ruegeria > Ruegeria sp. O5. Next base: position 219,482 of record NZ_JBQERN010000001.1, read on the forward strand.
CGTCGGTGCATCATCCAGGCACACGCCAACCCCGGCGGCCTCGGCAAGTTCGAAGGCCGCCAGCGCAAGGCCGCCATCACTCAGGTCAGTGCAGGCCTTGATCATTCCACGATTGGCGCGAATGAAATCACCGTTGCGTTTTTCAGCGTCCAGATTCACATGCGGCGCGTCGCCATCTTCTCGGTTGAAGACCTCGGCCAGAAGGGCGGACTGACCCAGATGGCCTTTGGTTTCGCCGATCACCAAAGCCACGTGACCCTCGCGCACCTCGTTGCCGATGATTTCATCGCTGTGGTTCAGCAGCCCGACAGCGCCGATTGTTGGGGTGGGCAGGATCGCCTGACCGTCGGTTTCATTATACAGCGACACGTTGCCGGACACGATCGGCATATCCAGCGCGCCGACTGCGGCGCCGATGCCCTGAACGGCGCCAACAAACTGGCCCATGATTTCGGGCTTTTCCGGGTTGCCGAAGTTCAGGTTGTCGGTGGTAGCCAACGGTTTCGCCCCAACAGCCGTCAGGTTGCGGTAGGCTTCGGCCACCGCTTGTTTGCCGCCTTCAACCGGGTTGGCGCGGACGTAGCGCGGGGTCACGTCAGAGGTGAACGCCAGCACCTTGTCGGTGCCGTGCACGCGCACCATACCCGCACCCAAGCCCGGTGTCCGGTTTGTATCCGCCATCACCATCGTGTCGTATTGCTCATAAACCCACTGCTTGCCCGCGTAGTTGGGCGACGATAGCAGGGCGCGCAGGCCGTCAATCGGATCGATCTGAGGCACTTCGGCCAGTTCCTCGGCTTCGGGCGTCGGCACCCAAGGGCGATCATATTCGGGCGCGGTCGAAGACAGTTTGGACAGGACGAGATCGGCCTTGACCTCACCGTTGTGCATGATCAGGAAGCGGTCTTCGGCAATGGTTTCGCCAACGATTGCGAAATCGAGATCCCATTTTTCGAACACGGCGCGGGCTTCGGCCTCAAGTTCGGGTTTGAGAACCATCAGCATGCGTTCCTGAGATTCGGACAGCATCATTTCATAAGCTGTCATGTTCTCTTCGCGCTGGGGGACGTTTTCCAGATCCAGACGCACGCCCAGACCGCCCTTATCGCCCATCTCAACCGCGGAACAGGTCAGGCCCGCAGCACCCATGTCTTGAATCGAGATCACGGCACCGGTCTGCATCAGCTCAAGCGTTGCTTCCATCAGGCGTTTCTCGGTGAAGGGATCACCCACCTGAACAGTAGGTCGTTTTTCCTCGATGGTGTCGTCAAACTCGGCCGAGGCCATCGTCGCGCCGCCAACACCGTCGCGTCCGGTCTTGGCACCCAGATAAACCACAGGCATGCCCACGCCCGACGCGGCAGAGTAGAAAATCTTGTCACTGTCGGCCAAACCGGCGGCAAAAGCGTTCACAAGGCAGTTGCCGTTGTAAGCCGGGTGAAAGCGGACCTCGCCCCCAACGCAAGGCACACCGAAACAGTTGCCATAGCCGCCAATGCCTTCGACCACGCCGTTAACCAACTGGCGGGTTTTGTGGTGGCCGGGTTCACCGAAGGACAGCGCGTTCATCGAAGCGATCGGGCGCGCACCCATGGTGAACACGTCCCGAAGGATGCCGCCGACACCCGTTGCCGCGCCTTGATAGGGCTCGATGTAAGACGGGTGATTGTGACTTTCCATCTTGAAAACAACGGCCTGACCGTCGCCGATATCCACAACACCGGCATTCTCGCCCGGTCCGCAAATGACCTGAGGTCCCGAGGTCGGAAGAGTGCGCAACCACTTCTTCGACGACTTGTAAGAACAATGTTCGTTCCACATAGCCGAGAAAATGCCAAGCTCGGTAAAGGTCGGTTCACGCCCGATGATCTCGAGGATCATGTCGTATTCCTCGGGCTTGAGCCCATGTGCGGCAATCAGATCGGGTGTGATGGCGGGCTCTTGCATCTTCTGTCCTGTGTCCAAGTGGGCCGAGATTGCGCGCCTTGTAGGGCAAGCGCGCGCGTGTGGAAAGGGTCAAGTCGGCGCAGGTCGCGTCTTTCAAAGAAAAACGGAACCGGCATCACGGCCGGTTCCGAATAACCGTACAGCAGTCCTGCTGCAAATCGCCGACGTAAACCCCGAAGGTTACGCCGATCCCTGGTCTTTGTTGACCTCGGCAGCAGCTGCGGCGCCAACAGCAGTCTTCTGCTCGGGCGTCAGATGCTCGACCTCTTCCAGTCCGGGAATTGCAACGCGCACCTCGCGGCGGGCAAAGTCGATGCCGTTGGCCTTGAACTCGGCCTTGACCTTGTTGAAGATTTCCTTGCGCAAGGTGAACTGCTTGCCGGGCTTTGCCATGAATTTACCGCGAATGATCATGCCCACATCGTCGAAGTCGAACACACCCTGAGACTTGAAGGGTTGCAGGAAGCCTTCTTTGTGGGTTTCGTCCTCCATCATTTCGGCCCCGATCTTCTTGAAGATTTTCTTGACCTTGTTGGGATCGGTATCGAAGGGCACGGTGAACTTCAGCTTCATGATCACCCAGTCACGGCTGTAATTCGTCAGCTTCTGGATTTCACCATAAGGGATTGTGTGCACAGGCCCCCTGTGATGACGCAGTTGCATTGAACGGATCGAGATTTTTTCGACCGTTCCGGTGGTTCCGCCCACATCGACATATTCGCCGACGCGGAAGGCATCATCGACCAGAAAGAAAACACCGCCGACGATATCCGCCACCAGTTTCTGAGCACCAAAGCCGATGGCCAGACCCAGAACACCGGCACCGGCCAGAAGCGGTGTGATGTTGATACCCAGCGCACCCAAGGCCAGCAGGCCAAAGATTACCGAAATTGTGACTTGGGCCGTAATCCGCATCAGCGGCAGGACCGTCGCCAGACGAGAGCCTCCGGCACCGCCGCCTTCACCGCTTGCTTCCTCGTCGACTGCTTCAGCTGCGGTCTGTTCCTTGGCCAGCCTGCGGTTGATCCATAGTGAAACAACCTCGTTCAGGATGTAGCCGACCGCAATGATCAGAAGGAATTCAATGACAGCGCCGCCAACTTCGGCACTGACACCGGCCGAGGCGACATTGCGCAGGTCAAGATGCCACGTGCGGGCGATCATGAAAACCACGACCAAACCCGCAATAACCCGCCCAATCCGGATATAGCTGCGCTTGGCCGCGCGATGAGCGCGTTCGGCCAGCGGGCCTTCTCCTGACATTGGCGGCTGCAAGTGGCGCACCAGCCCGCGGATCAAAGTGTCGAGGGCAGGGGCAATCAGCAACCAGAACATGGTTGTGAAATGCGCACCACCTCCAAGCAATCTGAGCGTCGACGGATCGCGTTGCGCGACCAGGAATTCGACCAGCAGCCAGATTGTCACCGAAACGCCAATGGCGAAGTAGGGATAATAATACGCAACTTCTTCATCGAATTTCGTGTGATCCGGATCTGTTCCCAGCATCATCTGAGACAACCCTTCGCGCGCGGTCCATGCGATGATAGCGATATAGACATGGGTTGCCGCGTTCAGCCAGAAGCCGATGCGTGTATCGTCACCTGTCACGCCATTAAGAGCGTTAAAGCGCACAACAAACAGTGTGAACCCAATCAGGATCAACAGCCCGATCAGATTGCGATGCAGATATTTTGCCCAATGGTCGTCAATACTCACCAACCGATATTTGGGCTTCTCCGGTGCCAGAACAAAACGTGAGGCCGCAGCCCCCAGGCGTGGAATCCAGATCAGATAGAAAACAAACGGAGCGGCATAAGTGATCTGTTCGGGTGTCAGAAGCCCGCGACCAATCGCGCGAATGACAACATAGAACACGATCAGCCCGGCAATTTCGCGGCAGAACCTGCGGAACAGGTAACTGATGGCGCCCCTGAGATCGGCCTCATCCCCAACTTCGGTCGCTTCATGCCAGCGACGGGTCAGGAAAATGAACAGTTTCTCAGCTATGAAACCCGCAATCAACACAGAAAGAATAAGCCCAAACAGGGTAAGGACGCCGGACGTTCCAAACGTGTCGCTGAAATTGCCAAACGCAGTTATCTGTGCCGTGACAATATTGGGAAGCGTGGTCAGAACATGTGTCCAGGACGAGACCATCTCGGCCCATATCTCACTGATTTCGGTCAGCGGGTCTTCCACGTTCGCCTTCTCGGCAGCCTGCTTTTCGGCGACCGCATCAAGGCGCTCTAACAGAATGGCGCGCACCTGGTCATCTGACATGCGGGCAACCAGACCATCGACCTGCTCAGGTGTTAGATCGTCCGGAATGGTCACTGAAGAAGTTGAGCCGGTATCTTGTGCATAAAGCGGAACCGCCAAAAATAGAGTGCAGACAATCGCCAACATAAGGCGGAATGGGTGGAACATGATTCTCCCTCGAACACGAAATTATCTCGTTTTTTTGGGATCATATGCCTATGCGTGTATTTTTCCCAGAGCTTTCGCTGACTTGATGCAATGCCTAGAGCAAAAAAAAGGCCGAGCAATAAGCTCGGCCGTAGTCCAACAGGGAGGTATGAAGATGATGAGCGTTTCAGCATCACCGCCTTCGAGTGCTCATTTAGGGGTCAGTTTGTAAACGTTCAAGGAATTTAACCCTGAAATGTCCTCATGCCCGCTATGCTATTTGTGCATAGCTAAAGTTTTCCCATCTTTTTCAGTTGTTTGCGCTGTGCGATGATCTCGTCCTGCACAAAGTCGCGGAACGCCCCGACACGTTTGGAGTGTCGGAGTTCTTCAGGATAAGCCAGATAGACCGGCACGTCAGCGGTTTCGACATCCGACAGAACCGGCACAAGATGCGGGAAATCCTGTGTGACGTAATCTGGCAGAACCCCAATGCCGAGATTGTGCAACACTCCCTGAAGGACGCCGAAGTAGTTGTTCACCGTCAACAGGGATGCGGGATTGTAGGTCATAAGATGGCGTACCATGGCCGCGCTGGCGCCCACCTGGGGTGCCGCGGGTGTTTGACAGATCAGCCGGTGATTTTGGATATCCTCCAGAGATTTCAGCATTCCGCCATGCGCTTCGATGTAGTTGTGCGTCGCGTAAAGCGCCATCTGAACCGTCATCAGGCGTTTTCGCACAAGATCTGCCTGGCTGGGTTCCTTCATGCGAATGGCGACATCCGCTTCTCGCATGGGAAGGTCCAGAACACGTTCTTCCAGCATCAGGTCGATGTTCAGATCAGGATATTGTTCATAAAGCTTGGGCAGGCGCGGGGCGAGCCACAGTGTGCCGAACCCAAAGGTCGTCGTGACCCGAAGAACGCCAAAGACCTCTTCCTCACTGTCGCGAATGCGTGCAGCAGCTGCGTCCAGCCGTTTTGACATGGCGGATGTGGCGTCGAACAACAGTTCACCCTGTTCAGTGAGAATCAGCCCCCGGGCGTGGCGGTGAAAAAGGGTGGCATCCAACGACTCTTCCAGCGCGCGGATCTGTCTGCTTACGGCGGATTGAGACAAATTGAGCTTGTCCCCGGCATGTGTGAGGCTGCCCGCATCGGCCACCGCGTGAAATATTCTAAGCTTGTCCCAATCCATCGCCGCAACTTTCGTTATCTTTTCGAACGCCTATATGAAACAGGTAACAAGTTCTACAATCAAAGGCCGAAATCGTTACGGTTCAGTGCATAAAACCTATACAGGTCAGAAATTATGACCTAAAATGCACTACGAACATGCACACTGATCTGGCGAGGGGAGACGTCTGATGAGTCAGCCACAGATTACGTTAAACGACCGGTTCGATCTTGAGAAAAGTCCCGTTCTTCTGAACGGAACACAGGCGCTTGTCCGGTTGATGCTGATGCAAAAGGCCAGAGACCGGCAGGCGGGACTGAACACGGCGGGGCTGGTGACTGGATATCGTGGCTCGCCACTTGGCGCTGTTGATCAGCAGATGATGCGGGCGCAAAGGCAGTTGTCCGAAAGCGATGTTACGTTTCAGTTCGGATTGAACGAAGATCTGGCGGCAACGGCGCTGTGGGGCAGCCAACAGGCCGGCTTGCGCGGAGACGGCAAGTTCGATGGGGTTTTTGGGCTTTGGTACGGCAAGGGGCCGGGCGTAGACCGGTCCGGTGATGTCATGCGCCACGCGAATATGGCCGGTACCGCCAAGCATGGCGGTGTGCTTATGGCGATGGGTGATGATCATACCGGCGAAAGCTCGACCGTGTTGCATCAGTCCGAATGGTCACTGGTAGATATGTATATGCCTGTCGTCAGCCCGGCGGGTGTGCAGGAAATCCTCGACTACGGAATATACGGCTTTGCGCTCAGCCGTTTTGCTGGGGTTTGGGTTGGGCTAAAGACCATGAAGGACACAATCGAGGTTACCTCGGTTGTGGATGGTCGCCCCGACCGAATGCAGGTCGTCGTACCTGATTTCGATATGCCGGAAGGCGGTTTGAATATCCGCCTGGGGGACACGCCGCACCTGCAGGAAACGCGCGTCATCGATTACAAAAGGTTTGCAGCCGAGACGTTTTCGCATGCCAACAAGCTGGACAGGCGGATATGGGGCAAACCGGGTGCAAAGATCGGGTTTGTTGCGGCGGGCAAGAACTGGCTGGACCTGACCCATGCGCTGTCGCTTTTGAATATCAATGAATCCGAAGCCGAACGGCTGGGGATCACCACCTACAAGGTGGGGCAGACCTTCCCGCTGGACATGGTCGGGTTCCACGACTGGGCCGAAGGGCTGGACCTGATCGTGATCGTCGAGGAAAAGCGCAAGCTGATCGAAGTTCAGGTCAAAGAGGCTATCTTTGACGACCGTCGCGGCCGCCGGGTTTATGGGTGGTACAAGGGCGGTGCCGGTACGTTGCACCGCGACGAACTGTTTCCGACCCGTGGCGCGCTCGACCCGATCATGATTGCTGAAAAGCTGGGTGAAATCCTGATCGAAGAAGGGCGTGAAACCGATGGTATTCGGGCCGGGCTGGCCTCTTTGTCCGAGGCGCGCCGGGCCGACAACGCACAGGAAATCGCAACAAGGCTTCCGTATTTCTGCTCGGGCTGTCCGCACAACAGTTCGACCAAAGTCCCGGATGGCAGCCGTGCCTATGCAGGGATCGGTTGTCATTACATGGTTCAGTGGATGGACCGGAACACCACCGGCTTTACCCAGATGGGCGGTGAAGGCGCGAACTGGATTGGTGAGGCCCCGTTTTCGACCACCAAACACGTGTTCCAGAACCTTGGCGATGGCACCTATAACCACTCGGGCGTTCAGGCGATCCGCGCGGCGTTGTCTGCGGGTACGAACATCACCTTCAAGATCCTGTTCAACGATGCCGTCGCCATGACGGGCGGGCAGGAGAATGAAGGCGATCTGACCGCAGAACGGATCGTTGCCGAGGTTAAGGCCATGGGTGTCCGTGAGGTTGCTCTGGTCTACGACGAAAAGGAAGACGTAAACTTCAAGGCTCTGCCGTCGAGTGTTCAGACATTCGAGCGTGCGGAACTGATGCAAGTGCAGGAAAAGTTCCGCGAGATCGAGGGTGTTTCGGTCATCGTTTATGTTCAGACCTGTGCGGCCGAGAAGCGCCGCCGCCGCAAACGCGGCACGTTCCCGGACCCGGACAAGCGCGTCTTCATCAATACCGATGTTTGCGAGGGCTGCGGCGATTGCGGGGTGCAGTCGAACTGCGTGTCGATCGTGCCCAAGGAAACAGAACTCGGTCGCAAGCGCGCCATCGATCAGTCAAGCTGCAACAAGGATTATTCCTGCCTGAACGGCTTTTGCCCTTCCTTCGTTACGCTTGAGGGGGCGAAGATCCGCAAAGAGGCAACAACCGAAATCGACTTGCCCGACCTACCGATGCCGGTGCTGCCCAAGATCAGCGGTACGCATAACGTAGTGATCACGGGTGTCGGGGGAACCGGTGTTGTCACGCTGGGCGCAATTCTTGCACAGGCTGCCCAGATTGACGGCAAAGGCGCGGGCATGATGGAAATGGCGGGCTTGGCGCAGAAAGGCGGCGCGGTACACATCCATTGCCGTCTGGCCAATGCACCCGAAGACATCAGCGCCATCCGTGTCGCAACCGGCGAAGCCCATGCGCTGATCGGCGGTGATCTGGTGGTATCCGCCGGAGCCAAAACATTGGGCCTGACCCGCACTGGCCGTACAGGCGCCGTTGTGAACAGCCATGAGACGGTAACAGGCGACTTTACGCGCAATACCGAGTTTCGCATTCCCGCCGATCAGCTGGAACTGGCTCTTCAGGCACGACTGAAAGAAGATGTCTCGCTGTTTGACGCGACCGAGTTGGCACGCGCCGTGATGGGCGACTCGATCTATTCCAACATGATGATCTTTGGCGCGGCCTGGCAGCGCGGGTTGTTGCCCGTCAGCCATCAGGCGATCTTTGATGCCATTGAATTGAACGGAACTACGATTGAACGGAACAAGCGTGCGTTTGATATCGGGCGTTGGGCGGTTCTTCATCCGGCAGAGGTACAGTCGATTCTGTCCCCGACCGTAACCGAGATGCCCAAATCGCTGGATCAGAAGATCGAATTCCGCGCAAGCCATCTGACCGACTACCAAAGTGCGCGGCTGGCCAAGCGGTATCGCAAGCTGGTCGACAGTGTTGAGGATGCGGATATCCGCGAAGCGGTGGCAAAAGGCTATCACAAGCTGTTGTCTTACAAGGATGAATACGAAGTCGCGCGCCTTCTTCTGACAAGCCGTGACAAAGCGGCTGCCGAGTTCGATGGCGATTTCAAGATGACATTCCATCTGGCCCCGCCCTTTTTGGGGGGATCGGGCAGCAACGGCAGACCGCGCAAACGTGCTTTCGGGGAGTCGGTCATTAGCCCATTGAAGCTTTTGACCCGGTTGAAGGCGCTGCGCGGTACGCCGCTGGATTTATTTGGCTATTCGTCGGAACGAAGGATGGAGCGTGCGTTGATCCGTCAGTATGAAAAGGACATGCGCGAAGTTCTACCGCTTGTGTCGCAGACCACACGCGATGCGATTGCCGCCCTGGCCCGTTTGCCGCTGGATATCCGTGGGTTTGGCCCCGTATTGCGCGAGAACGAGGCCAAAGCAGCCAAGCGGCGCGAGGAATTGCTGGCCGTCATTCGCGGCGGAGGGGCAGGGTTGCAGGCCGCGGCAGAATAAAACGTCACAAGCGTGTCACGATAGCTAGGCAAAATTGTTACTTGCACTTATTTTGCAGGCAGCAAACCGGAGACCCATATGCCTTCTCGTCGTCATGCCGTTCGCGACATTTCCTACGCGCATTCCGCTGAAACCAAAGGCGGGCGGATGGTCATCAAGCTGATGGAGAACACGACGGGCCGTATGCGCCTGATCAAACGCGCGGACGGGTACGAGAAAGACGTTGCCAATGGGCGCGACTTTTGGGCCGTAATGGTTGACCGCTATGGGCTGACACTGGACGTGGTAGGGGGATCGCTTTCGAATATTCCGAAAGACGGCCCTCTGATCCTGATTGCCAATCATCCCTACGGAATTCTGGATGGCCTGATGATGGGACATATCCTGTCCGAGACACGGGGTGATTTCCGCATTCTGGCCCATCGGGTGTTTCGCAAGGCCGAAGACCTGAATCGCATCATTTTGCCAATTTCGTTTGATGAAACGAAAGAGGCGATGCAACTGAACCTTGAGACCCGCAAAACCGCGCTCAGCTATCTGGGCGAAGGCGGCGCGATCGGCATTTTTCCCGGCGGGACGGTCAGCACCGGGGTTAAGCCGTTTTCCCACCCCATGGATCCGGGTTGGCGCGGGTTTACCGCGCGGATGGTGGCCAAATCGAATGCCACGGTTGTTCCGGTTTTCTTTGATGGCCACACGTCTCGTCTGTTTCAGATCGCCAGCCATCTGCACAGTACTTTGCGCATGGGCCTGCTGATTAAAGAGTTCAAGAAACGCGTTGATACATCGGTGAAAGTCGTGATCGGAGAGCCGATACGCCGTGACATTCTGGACCCGCTCAGCAAGGATACGCGCAAGATGATGGATTTCCTGCGCAAAGCCACGTATGAGCTGTCTCCAACGCCGTTGAAGTCTTATGATTACGGCTATGAGTTTGAGGAACGGCATCGCGCCTGAAGGATCTAATGGCAGTAGGTATCTTCGATTCCGGTTTGGGCGGTCTGACCGTCCTGAGTGCCGCGCAGCAACGTCTGCCGGACGTTGATTTCCTGTATTTTGCAGATAGTGCACACGCGCCATACGGTGTGCGTGATGCCGAGGATATCTATCAACTGACCCGCAAGGCGGTTCAGGATCTGTGGTCGCGTGGCTGCAATCTGGTGATTCTGGCCTGCAACACGGCCAGCGCCGCAGCGTTGCGGCGCATGCAGGAAGAGGGCGTGCCCAGCGGCAAACGCGTTCTTGGCGTTTTTGTCCCGTTGATCGAAGCGCTGACCGAACGGCAATGGGGTGACAATTCTCCGCCGCGCGAAGTGGCCGTCAAACATGTGGCATTGTTTGCAACGCCTGCCACGGTATCCAGTCGGGCTTTTCAGCGTGAATTGGCCTTTCGGGCCATCGGTGTGGATGTCGAGGCACAGGCCTGTGGCGGCGTTGTGGATGCCATAGAAGATGGCGACATGATCCTGGCCGAAGCCTTGGTGCGCAGCCATGTGGATGCGCTCAAGCGCAAAATGCCGGAACCTCAGGCCGCTATTCTGGGCTGCACGCATTACCCGTTGATGGCCGAAGCATTTCAGGCGGCGTTGGGTGAAGATGTGCAGGTTTACAGCCAGGGTGCGCTTGTTGCTGACAGTCTGGCAGATTACCTGCAACGTCACCCCACCATGTTGGGCGACGGCCCAAGTGGTTTCCTGACAACAGGCAAACCCAATGTTGTCAGCGACCGGGCGACGCAGTTCCTCCGACGACAAATCACGTTCCAGGCTGCCTGACTTAGGTCAAGGACGCAGCCGCTCTGCTTCCCTTATTTCAAGGCCGTCGCATCGGCGGTCGAGACATGTGACACTCAAGTGAAAGAGGTCTAACATGACCCACAAAATCGCAATTCTGGGCGCTTCGGGCTATACTGGCGCTGAACTGGTGCGGCTGATCGCCGAGCACCCGAACATGGATATCGTCGCGCTGGCCGCCGAACGTAAGGCTGGCATGACCATGGCGCAGGTCTTCCCGCATCTGCGCCACATGGATCTGCCGGATCTGTGCAAAATCTCCGAGATCGACTTTGCGCAGGTCGACCTGTGTTTTTGCGCCTTGCCGCACAAAACCAGTCAGGAAGTGATCCGGGACTTGCCGAAAGACCTGAAAATCATTGACCTGTCCGCAGACTTCCGGCTGGCAGACCCCGACGAGTACGAAAAATGGTACGGTAATCCGCATATCGCGCTAAAACAGCAGGAAGAGGCGATTTATGGTCTCACCGAGTTCTACCGCGAAGACATCAAGACGGCACGGCTTGTTGCGGGTACCGGGTGCAATGCGGCGACCGGGCAATATGTTCTGCGGCCACTGATATCTGCCGGGGTCATTGATCTGGACGATATCGTTCTTGATCTGAAATGCGCCGTATCAGGGGCAGGGCGGTCACTGAAGGAAAACCTGCTGCACGCTGAACTGAGTGAAGGCAGCAATGCCTATTCCGTCGGTGGGACACACAGGCATCTTGGCGAGTTCGATCAGGAGTTTTCGAAACTTGCCGGTCGGGCTGTGCATGTGCAGTTCACGCCCCACCTTATCCCTGCAAACAGGGGTATTCTGGCCACAACCTATGTGAAGGGTGACCCGCACAGCATCTACGAAACGCTTGCCAAAGCCTATGCGGATGAGCCGTTCATCCAGATGCTGCCGATGGGTGAGACCCCTTCGACCCACCATGTGCGGGGGTCGAATTTCTGTCACATCGGTGTTGTGGCCGATCGGATTGAGCGGCGCGCAATTGTGATTGCGGCGCTGGACAACCTGACAAAAGGTAGCAGTGGGCAAGCCTTGCAGAACGCGAACCTGATGTTAGGTGAAGATGAAACTCTGGGCCTGATGATGGCCCCGCTTTTCCCGTGAGGATGGTATGAAAACGCTCAAGAAACGTCGGCGTGTACAAGTCATTCTGGTGGCAGTTGTTGCCTTGGTGGCGGCAACTGCGTTGATTGGTTGGGCATTGCAGGACGGGATCAACTTTTTCCGCTCGCCCAGCGAGGTGATTGCAGAGCCGCCGAAACCGACTGAAGTGTTTCGGATTGGCGGCTTGGTCGAAGAAGGCTCGATCATCCGCGGACAGGGCGAAACCATCCGTTTTGTTGTAACGGATGGCGGCGAAAGCGTTCCGGTCTCGTTCACAGGTGTTCTACCTGACCTTTTCTCGGAAAATCAGGGAATGATCGGCACGGGAAGTTACGTGAACGGCGTCTTTGAAGCGACTGAAATTCTTGCCAAACATGATGAGACCTACATGCCGAAAGAGGTCATGGACGCTCTGAAAGAGCAAGGTGTCTACAAAGGCGCGGAAGAAAGCTGAAGCCGTTTGAATCTGTTACGGAGCGTTGCGTGCATGGTGCATGCAGCGCTCCGTTTCGTTTTAAATCATTAATATCTGTCGGAAACGGTGTGGCCACCTAACGTTACGAGGGTGGTATGCAAACGGTTCGGCAAATTGCCAAAGAGATTGTGGCCCGTGAAGGGGGCTTTGTTGATGACCCCGACGATCCGGGCGGGGCAACCAAGTTCGGGGTCACGATTCACACCCTGCGCAGGCTGGGTTTGGATCTGACTGGCGACGGCCGGGTTGACGAGGCGGATGTGCGCGCATTGTCCCCTCGGCAAGCGGTCGACATCTTTGTGCAGCACTATTTCGACAAGCCGCACATTGCGGAGCTTCCCGAAACCCTGCATGCTTCGGTTTTCGACATGTATGTGAATGCGGGTGCGCAGGCGGTCAAGATCCTTCAGCGGCTGCTACAGGAAATGGGGTTTAACGTCACCTCCGACGGCGTGATAGGCCCGCAAACCGTGGCGGCCTGCCAAAGCGCGGCGCAGCCAGAGCCCGACGTCCTGCGCGACGCCTACGGGATTGCGCGGCGAAACTACTATTTTCGCCTTGCTGATCGACGGCCTGCATCCAGAAAATACGCGCGCAACCGTTCAGGCGGCAAAGGTGGCTGGATAATACGGGCCGAAGAGTTTCTTTCGCCGCGTTATCATCTTTCGGACAGCGAATTTACCAGAAGGATCGCGGCATGGGGCTGATTTCAGGTGTGCTGGCGCTTTTGTTTGGTAACGGGCGCAACGTCTTACAGGAAACCGCAGAACTCTATCGTGAAAACACCGAAGCAAGCGCAGTACGCGCCAATGAGATTCAAACTCAGGCCATGTTACAGTTTGGCTCTGAATTTCAGGCACCTCAAAAGGGGCTGTTTGACCGTGTCATGGACGGCGTGAACAGGTTACCGCGCCCGGCGCTGGCATTGGGAACGCTTGGCTTGTTTGTTGCCGCCATGGTCGACCCAATATGGTTTGCCGCACGGATGCAGGGCATAGCCTTGGTCCCAGAACCACTGTGGTGGTTGCTGGGCGTGATCGTATCGTTTTACTTTGGCGCGCGCCACCAAAGTAAAATGCAGGATTTTCAGCGGGATATCCGCTCAACCATGACGCAACTGCCAACGGTCATGAGCAATATTGAGGCCTTGCGCACGATGCAGAGCGACAGCCCGGGAGTTGCTGATCCCGGCCCGGATTCTGTGCTGAACAGCGATGTCATACGTCCCGAGGAAAACCAGGCGCTGAACGATTGGCGAAAGCTTCGCGGTATCTGACCCGCGACACTTTGTGCGTGCAGAACAAGCTAAAGGTCATGGCCCCCGGTTCCGCACCGGCGTATATTCCGGGGCATGATTACAGAGCTTGGCCACTTCACCCTGATCCTCGCGTTCTTTGTCGCAATTGTGCAAAGCGTTGTTCCCCTGATCGGCGCCTCAAAACGCTGGGCCGGCTGGATGGGCTTTGCAGAGCCCGCCGCGATCGTCCAGTTCCTGCTGACAGCGTTTGCATTTGGTGCATTGATCTGGGCGTTTGTAACGTCTGACTTCTCCCTCAGGATTGTGGTCGAGAATAGCCACACAGCAAAGCCGATGCTGTACAAGATCAGTGGAACATGGGGCAACCACGAAGGATCTATGCTGCTGTGGGTGCTGATCGTCACCCTGTTTGGTGCGATGGCGGCCTTCTTTGGTGGTGGCTTGCCACCGACACTCAAAGCCCGTGTTCTGGCCGTTCAATCGGCTATTGCCGTGGCGTTTTTCGGTTTTATCCTGTTCACGTCGAACCCGTTTGACCGGCTTGCCATCGCGCCGTTTGACGGGCGCGACCTGAACCCGCTGCTGCAAGACCCCGGGCTGGCCTTCCACCCGCCGTTTCTGTACCTCGGCTATGTCGGGCTGAGCATGGCATTCAGCTTTGCGATTGCTGCCCTGATCGAAGGGCGTATCGATGCGGCCTGGGGCCGGTGGGTACGCCCCTGGACGCTGGCGGCCTGGGTTTTCCTGACTATCGGTATCGCGCTGGGATCCTGGTGGGCCTATTACGAGTTGGGCTGGGGCGGCTTCTGGTTCTGGGACCCGGTCGAAAACGCGTCCTTCATGCCCTGGCTGCTGGCGGCGGCGCTGTTGCACTCGGCAATTGTTGTGGAAAAACGCGAAGCATTGAAAAGCTGGACCATTCTGCTGGCAATCATCGCGTTTGGATTTTCCCTCATCGGTACGTTTATCGTGCGATCAGGGCTACTGACCTCGGTTCACGCATTTGCCAATGATCCGGAGCGCGGTGTATTCATCCTGATCATTCTGGTCTTCTTCATCGGCGGCGCGCTTACCCTGTTTGCCGCACGGGCACAGGCGATGGAGGCCAAGGGCGTTTTCGGCATGGTCAGCCGCGAAAGCGCGCTGATCGTGAACAATGTCCTTCTGGCGGTCAGTTGTTTCGTTGTCTTTGTCGGGACGATGTGGCCGATGGTGGCCGAGATGATGTTTGACCGCAAACTTTCGGTTGGGGCACCGTTTTTCAACGCGGCGTTTTCTCCGTTCATGGTTTTGCTGGGGTTGATCCTGCCAATCGGGGCGATGCTGCCGTGGAAACGCGGTCGGCTGGGCAAAACGGCTTGGTCCCTGCGCTATGCCTTTGGTCTCGCGCTGGCGATTGCGCTGTTGGTTTGGGCCATGCAGACCGGCCGCAGCGCGTTAGGGCCCGTAGGCCTGTTCCTGGGGGCATGGATCACATTCGGTGCAGCCATTGATTTGTGGAGCCGGACAGGCCGCAATGGCAGCTTCAAACGTCTGATCCGACTTCCAGGCGCCGATTGGGGTAAGGCAGTTGCCCATACAGGCCTTGGGGTGACGATCTTTGCGATTGCCGGTCTGACCGCATGGGAGGCAGAAGATATCCGTGTGGCGCAGCTGAACCAGCCCTTCGAAGTAGGTCAGTTCACACTGACGTTGCAGGACGTGCGACGGGTTCAGGGGCCGAACTATTTTTCAACCACGGCTGATGTTCTGGTCGAAAAGGGCGGTCGCGCCATTGGAACGCTGCATCCCGAGAAACGGGATTATCCCGTTGCACGCATGCCGACGACCGAGGCCGCGATTGACTATCGTTTTCTTGGTGATCTTTACGTCGTCATCGGGGATCAGCAGGCAGATGGCGGCTGGGTCATGCGAACCTATATCAAGCCTTTGGCGAACTGGATCTGGGGTGGTTGTATCCTGATGGCGCTCGGTGGTGTCCTCAGCCTGAGCGACAGGCGGTTCCGCGTCGCCGCAGGTGCGCGAAAAACACCAGCTGGCGGAGTACCTGCGGAATGAGACGCCTTGTTCTGATCTTGCTGCTGCTGGCAGCGCCGGTGTTTGCGGTACAACCTGATGAGGTTCTGGACGACCCTGTTCTGGAGCAGCGCGCGCGCGACCTGAGTGTCGGGTTGCGATGTTTGGTGTGTCGCAATGAAAGCATTGACGAAAGCAACGCTGAACTGGCGCGCGATCTGCGTCTTCTTTTACGCGAACGGTTGGTTGCGGGTGACACCGACGAAGAGGCCGTCGCGTTTATCGTTGACCGCTACGGCGAATATGTCTTGCTCAAGCCCACCACCAGCGGCTCGAATCTGCTGTTGTGGCTTGCCGGGCCGATCATGTTGCTGATCGCTGCCGCAGTCGGGTTGAACTTTCTTCGCACACGCGCCAGGGCGCAGGTTTCAGGTGAAACCGAAGCTCTAAGCGCGGAAGAACAGGAACGCCTTCGCCAAATTCTTGAAGACTGACGTTTGGTTCTGCTTTTCCCAACCTGCCCGGACAAGTAAACGTGCTGAAACACGTGGCGCGAGGGAAAAGTCTTCATGAATTACGAAACGGTTCTATTGGACATATCGGACGGTCTGGCGGTTCTGACCCTGAACAGACCGGACAAGATGAACGCGCTGACCACTCGGATGCGGGCAGAGATTACCCACGCGATGAAAGACGCCGCGGTTAAAGCGCGCTGTATCGTTATCACCGGGGCAGGGCCGGCGTTTTGTTCCGGGCAGGATCTGGGCGATGCATCATCAACCGGCAAGATCGATCTGGAACGGTCATTGCGCGACGAATACGAGCCGATGCTGGAAACCATCCACAGCTGTCCGGTTCCGACGATCGCGGCTGTAAACGGACCTGCTGCGGGGGCAGGGGCCAACCTTGCGCTGTGTGCGGATGTGGTTATTGCAACGGAGAGTGCGTATTTCCTACAGGCGTTTGCACGTATCGGCTTGCTGCCCGATGCCGGGGGCACCTGGTTCATGCCGCGCCAGATGGGCTTGGCCAAAGCGATGGGGGCCGCCTTGTTTGCTGACAAGATCAGCGCCCGGCAGGCCGAAGAATGGGGCATGATCTGGGAAGCTGTGCCCGATGATGCGTTTGCCGCACATTGGCACAAAAGGGCAGAATATCTGGCCAAAGGTCCAACTGCGGCCTATGGCGCGATCAAACGTGCCATTCGCGGGACGTACGAAAACACACTGCAGCAGCAGCTTGCGACCGAGGCGCATCTTCAAGGCGAATGTGGCCGGTCGCGGGATTTTGCTGAAGGTGTAGTGGCGTTCATGGAAAAACGCCCTCCGAAATTCGAAGGGCGTTGATAAGCGTTAGGCGCGGCGGCGGCGACGCGTACGGCGTTCGGGGCCCGCGTCGTCCTCGGTTCCGTCGGAAGCAGACGAAAACGGCCCCAATGCCTCGGTGATCTGATCCAGTGTCGGGCGCTCGCCGCGCGAAGTGGTATCCAGCGCTTCGCGCATTTTGCGCAGATGATCGGGCATGGTGCCGCAGCACCCGCCGATGATTGTGGCGCCCGAATCCCGCGCCATGGCAGCATACCGACCCATCAGTTCGGGTGTCCCGTCATAGTGGATATGGCCATCCACGTATTTCGGAATGCCCGCATTGCCCTTAGATATCAGCGGGCGCTCGGTGCCTTGCGCTGCAAAACCCAGAACCGTGCGCAGGATATCCGACGCGCCGGTACCACAATTGGCCCCAAAAGCGATCGGTGGGTTTGGCAAGGTTTCAACCAAAAGCGCAAGATCGGCCGAGGTGACACCCATCATTGTGCGCCCGGCCGTGTCAAAGCTCATCGTGCCGCACCAAGGCATGTCGGCCAGTGCAAAGGCCTCGGCTGCCGCGCGGAACTCCTCGGGCGCGCTGATGGTTTCTACCCAAAGAACGTCAACCCCGCCCGCTTTCAAAGCCTCGGCCTGTTCATGGAACATTTCAACCGCTTCGGAATGCGACAGGCTACCGACCGGCTCCATAATCTCGCCGGTGGGTCCAACCGATCCGGCCACGACAACAGGGCGCCCGGCTTTGTCTGCGACTTCACGTCCGAGTTCTGCGCCGATACGGTTCAGCTCGCCCACGCGGTTCTGCGCATCATGCAGTTTCAGACGCGCCGCAGTGCCTCCAAACGTATTGGTCAGAAACAGGTCGCTGCCCGCATCGACTGACCCCTGATACAGCGCCCTGATCTTGTCCGGAGCATCCACGTTCCACAGCTCAGGTGCATCACCTGATTGCAGACCCATGTTAAATAAGTTGGTCCCCGTTGCACCGTCCGCAAGGATGGCGTCTTTGGTGTCCAGAAGTTTGCTCAGCGCGTTTGTCATAGGGTTATTCCAGAAAAAGCGTATAAACGCTGCAAAAAAACAGAGACGCCCCATGTCTCATGACCAGGGCGTCAAATCAAATTCATAAAACTCATGAAGATCATGAATTTTGCATTTCAGGCAATCAATGCTCGCCTTCCGCCATCACCTGTTCTTTGGCCTCAACCAGAAGCTCGGCCATTTTCGAACGGATCGTGGCTTCATCCGCAAGATCACCCAAGTAGGCTTTGACTGCCTCGACAACATCGTCCTCGCCGACATGCTGCAGGTCGGTATGAACCAGTTCCTGGCCGTATTTCCGTGCCTGTTCAACAGTTTCGCCCTTCAGCGCAGACGCCCAGACAGCCATAAAGCGGTTGCGGCGCATCCGTGCGATAAACTGCATCTTTTCGTCATGGGCGAATTTGCTTTCAAACGCGGCTTCACGTTCGTCGAATGTGGTCATTGGTTGGGGACCCCTTGGATTACCGTTTCTCACTGATGATATGACAATAGGACACTCTGGGTGCAAGGTATTTGCGCTGCGTCAAAGGCCCTCGGGGCAGCGAACTTGCGGGAACGCAGGGCTTGCACTATGAGGACGCCAACGTGAAGGGACTCATTCCCTTTCGCCAGTCTGGAAAGGTCGCTTATGGCGCGTCGCAAGAAAATCTACGAAGGCAAGGCCAAAATTCTGTATGAAGGCCCTGAGCCGGGCACCATCGTACAGTATTTCAAGGATGACGCCACCGCATTCAACGCCGAGAAGAAGGACGTGATTGACGGCAAAGGCGTGCTGAACAACCGTTTGTCCGAGTTCTTCATGACCGGGCTGACCCAGATTGGCATTCCGAACCACTTCATCCGGCGCCTGAATATGCGCGAACAACTGGTGCGCAATTGCGAGATCATTCCGCTGGAAGTGATCGTGCGTAATTACGCGGCGGGTTCGATGTCGAAACGTCTTGGCATTGCTGAAGGGACGCAATTGCCACGTCCGATCGTTGAATATTGCTTCAAGGATGACGCCTTGGGCGATCCTCTTGTCACCGAGGAACACATCGCCGCGTTTGGCTGGGCCAGCCAGCAGGACATGGACGACATCCTCAGCCTTGCGCTGCGCGTGAACGATTTCCTGAGCGGCGTGATGCTGGCGGTGGGCATCCGTCTGGTTGACTTCAAGATCGAAATCGGGCGCGTGTTTGAAGGCGACTATCAGCGGCTGGTTGTTGCGGACGAAATCAGCCCGGACAGCTGCCGCCTGTGGGATATCAAGACCGGTCAGAAACTGGACAAGGATGTATTCCGCCGCGATCTGGGCAGCCTGACAGATGCCTATTCCGAGGTCGCCCGAAGGCTGGGTGTGCTGCCTGCCAGTAATGTCACCAAGCCGACGCTGATCAACTAAACACTCCTTCTCAGCAGCGCCGCCCCCTCAGGGCGGCGTTTTGCCTTTGCCATGTTGTTGGCAGAGCAGGGTGTTTGCGTGTGGCCGGGCCGTTTGATCAGGTGACTATTCCGAAGTTTCCAACTGCTGCGCCAACAAAACTACTCAGGTCCAACTGACGGCGCAGGATCGTCACTCGCCTGCGGCAAACTGCGTTTGAAACAGGGTTGTCGAAACCCATCAGGCGCGCTATCCCCCGCGCAACGAAATGGGCCTTGTATGCGGCCCACAGTTGGAGTTGCCAAAATGAAAGCACGGGTTCATGTGATGCTCAAGAACGGGGTGCTGGACCCGCAGGGCGAAGCAGTACGGCACGCATTGGGTGCAATGGGCTTTGATCAGGTCGAAGGTGTACGTCAGGGCAAAGTCATCGATCTTGAGCTTGCCGATGACGCGACCGAGGCAGACGTGACCGAAATGTGCGAAAAGCTTTTGGCCAACACCGTCATCGAACGCTACGAGATCGAACTGGTCTGATTGATGCGGGCCGCGCGTCTGATCACCTATCGTCAACCGCTTGAGGTGTCGACGATCCCCGACCCGGTTCCCACCGAAGACGGTGTTGTGGTGCGGGTGCTGGCTTGCGGCGTGTGCCGGTCCGACTGGCACGCCTGGTCGGGCTCAGACCCCGACGTTGTCCTGCCCATGACACCCGGCCACGAGTTTTGCGGCGAGGTGGTCTCGGTTGGTGCGCGCGTCACACGGTGGCGTGTCGGGGACCGGGTGATTGCGCCCTTTATCCTTGCCTGTGGGCATTGCCCGGACTGCGCGCAGGGTCATCAGACAATCTGTCCGAACCAGGTCGTACCCGGCTTTACCTGTGACGGGGCCTTTGCTGAATATGTTGCCGTGGCTCATGCCGATGCCAACCTGTCATCCTTGCCCGACAGCATCGCGCCTGAAATCGCCGCCGCATTGGGGTGCCGCGTAACCACGGCGTGGCAGGCGCTTGTTGGCCGGGCGCAGGTACAGGGTGGCGAGTGGATCGCTGTCTTTGGCGGCGGCGGCGTCGGAATATCAACGATTCTTCTGGGCAAGGCGCTCGGCGCGCGTGTTATCGTTGTCGATATCGCCGAGGACAAGCTGGCCTATGCCGAAACTCTGGGCGCCGATGCGGTGGTCAACGCTGCGACATGCGATGCCCCTCAGGCGGTGAAGGACATCACCGGTGGCGGCGCCGATGTTGCGATCGAGGCACTTGGCGTCCAAGCCACGACCGTTTCCGCCATGCGATCCCTGCGCAAAATGGGGCGCATGGTGCAAATCGGAATGCCCGCAGGGGACCATGCGCAGATGTCGCTGCCGATGGATGTGCTCTATTCTGGTCAGCTCTCCGTATTTGGCACCCGCGGGATGCCAAGCTGGCGCTATCCGTCGCTGTTGTCGCTGATCGCGGGTCAAGGGGTCGACCTGAGCCCGCTGGTGACCCGGAAAATAACCCTGAACCAGGTAAGCGCCGAGCTTGCCGCTTTTGACCATCCAACGCCTCCGGGTGTTGCGGTTGTCACAGATTTTGTCTCGTAGGAGGGCCCGCCATGCGTGCAGCCGTAATCGTATTCCCCGGATCCAACTGTGACCGAGATCTTGCCGTCGCCTTTGAGCAGGCCGGTTTTCAGGTCGATATGGTCTGGCACAAAGACGCGGCTTTGCCCAAAGGTATTGATATCGTGGGTGTGCCGGGCGGGTTCTCTTACGGAGATTACCTGCGTTGCGGCGCAATCGCGGCGCAATCGCCGATTTGCAAGGCCGTGGTCGAACACACGCAACGTGGCGGTTATGCCGTTGGAATTTGCAACGGTTTTCAGGTTCTGACCGAAACCGGCATTTTGCCGGGCGCCTTGCTGCGCAATGCCGGGCTGAAATATATCTGCAAGACCGTCGGCCTGAAGGTCGAAACCAGCGACAGCGCGTTTACCAGCGGTTACAACGCAGGCGATGTGATCGGTATTCCGATTGCGCACCACGATGGCAACTATTTTGCGGATGACGCGACACTGGCCGCGCTGAAAGATCAGGACCGGATCGCTTTTACCTATGCCGAAAACCCGAACGGCTCGATCGGGGATATCGCCGGAATCCTGTCGGAAAACCGCCGCGTTCTTGGCATGATGCCGCACCCCGAACGCGCAGCTGATCAGGGTCATGGCGGCACAGACGGGGTGGCGTTGTTCCGCGCATTGTCAGGTGTGTTTGAAGCGGCGTGACTTGAGGTCTCGCCCGCCGGGGCGTAACCTTTTGCCATGAACACAGAAGTTCGATCTGGCTGGTCAAATATGTTGAAACCGTTTCGTGGTGCGCCGCTGGGCTGGCGGTTGCGGCTGGCGGTTCTTGTTCTGCTGGTCGCGACAATTGCAACGGTCTGGGTGACGAACCGGCTGTTGACCGACAGGTTCACCGAATCCACGCGCAACCGGGCAGAGCTGCGACTGACGCTGTATTCGGGCAACTTGCTGAGTGAATTGCGCCGCAACTCGATTGTTCCGCAATTGCTGGCCCGCGACCCGACGTTGATTTCGGCATTGCAGTCAGGCGATTACACCCTGTCTACCCAACGCCTTATTTCATTCGTGGAAGAGATCGGCGCGGCCTCACTGGTATTGCTGGACAGCGACGGGCGCACAGTTGCCGCGACCGACCGGAACAGGTTGGGCGAGGGGCACCGGAACACGCCCTATTTTGTGGATGCGATCCGCTCGAACGCGACGATATTTTCCGTTATTCCCAAGGATGCAGGCGGATACAGCTTTGTGTATTCGCGCCGGTTGGAGAACGGGGCCGAGTTTCTGGGGGTGATCGTCGTCGAGGTTGACCTGCAAAAGTTCGAACGCGCTTGGGCAGGTATCTCGGATGCGGTGATGGTTACCGACAGCACCGGCAACATCATTTTGTCCACGGAACCCCGCTGGCGCGGGCTGGATGAGAACACGGCGATGCTGCGCCAACCGCCACAAGGGGCGATCCAGCGCGCGATCCGGGCAACAACCGATTGGACCGCGCTGCCGCCTGATGCCTATCTTCAGGGCGAAGCGGTGATGCGGATCGAGACGCGCATTCCGTTCCGCGGCTGGCAGATGACCTCGTTCACGACCTATGCCTCGATCCGGGAAAAGGTGAACAGCGTTCTGGCGCTGGAAATCATGGGGTTTGCGATTCTTCTGGCGCTCGCGTTCTATGCGTTGAGCCGCCGTGCCACGTTGCGCATGACCCTGTTCCAGCGCGAGTCGGCAGAGCTTCGCGCATTGAACGCGCGGCTGCAGCGGGAAATCGCTGAACGTGAACGGGTTGAAAAGACGCTGGATTTGGCGGAACAGACGCTTGCGCAAAGCTCGAAACTGGCCGCCCTAGGCGAGATGTCGGCAGCGGTCAGTCACGAGTTGAACCAGCCTCTGGCGGCAATGAAAACCTATCTGGCCGGGGCCCGTCTGCTGCTGCGCCGCAACCGCCCGGAAGAGGCCCTTGCCAGCTTTGGCCGCATCGATGGTCTGATCGAACGGATGGGGGCAATTACCCGGCAGCTCAAGTCTTATGCGCGCAAGGGTGCGGATGCGTTTTCACCAGTAAATCTTGGTGAAGCGCTGGCCTCGTCCCTGTCGATGATGGAGCCGCAATTGCGTCAGCGACACGTGAAGATCACACAGATCGTACCAGAGGAACCCGTGATCGTGATGGGGGACCGAATGCGCATCGAACAGGTCATGGTCAACCTCTTGCGAAACGCGCTGGACGCCACCAAATCAGTGGCGGAGCCGGATGTGGAAATCATCCTGGCAGCTGGTGACACGGCTGTGCTGACCGTACGCGACAACGGGCACGGAATCGAGGATATCGAAAACCTGTTCGAGCCGTTCTACACAACCAAACAGCCCGGAGACGGTGTTGGTCTGGGGCTTGCCATCTCGTCGGGGATCGTAAACGACCATGGGGGACGGCTGACTGCACGCAACGGCCAATATGGCGGTGCGGTGTTTGAAATGCAGTTGCCTGCACTGGGAAGCGACGGCCTTGAAGCCGCGGAATAACGAGGAATGACTATGGCACAAGCCATGAAAATTGCCATTGTTGACGATGAACAGGACATGCGCCAATCGATCAGTCAGTGGCTCGCTTTGTCCGGCTATGACACGGAAACCTTCGCCAGCGCGGAAGATGCGCTCAAGGTGTTGGGTCCGGATTATCCGGGGATAGTGATTTCGGACATCAAAATGCCCGGAATGGACGGCATTCAGCTTCTCAAAAAGCTGATGGGCGCTGACAGCACGTTGCCCGTGATCATGATCACCGGTCACGGCGATGTTCCGATGGCTGTCGAGGCGATGCGTGTCGGTGCATTCGACTTCCTTGAAAAACCCTTCAATCCCGACCGCATGTCGGAACTGGCCAAAAGGGCCAGCAATGCGCGGCGTCTGACGCTGGACAACCGCGCGCTGCGCCGGGAATTGTCCGGCGGCACCCAGATCATGAACAAGCTGATCGGCGCCAGCCCGGTTATGGAACGTCTGCGCGAGGATATCCTCGATCTGGGTCAGGCGGATGGCCATGTGCTGATCGACGGAGAGACAGGGACCGGAAAGACGCTTGTTGCACATGCCTTGCACGCGGTTGGCAGCCGTGCCGGTAAGAAGTTCGTGCTGGTGTCCTGCGCGGCGCACGAGGAAGACGCGTTGGCCAAACGTCTGTTTGGGCCGATGATGCCTGAAGACGCCCAATTGCCCGCCATCGAAGAGGCGCGGGGCGGAACGCTGGTTCTGGAAGATGTCGAAGCGCTCAACGATTCCCTGCAAGCCAAGCTGCTCAGCGTGATGAACGAGCAGGGCACGCCGGCCGAGACACGCATCGTAGCGATCTCGAACCTGCAAGAGGCGGGAAAAACCTCCGAAGATGTCTTACGGCCGGACCTGTTCTACCGACTGGCCGCCTTGCGCATCACCATGCCGCCCCTGCGCCAGAGGGGCGAGGATATTCTGACCCTGTTTACCCGTCTGAGCGAGCAGTTCGCCGAAGAATACGGCTGCGATGCGCCTCAGGTAAGCGCTCAGGAAGCCGCGCAGCTGTTGCAGGCACCCTGGCCGGGGAACGTGCGCCAGTTGATCAACATTGCCGAACGCGCGGTGCTGCAATCGCGCCGTGGGTCCGGAACGATCGCCTCGCTGTTGATGTCGGATCACGAGGAAATGCAGCCGGTCATGACCACTGAAGGCAAGCCGCTGAAGGAATATGTCGAAGCCTTTGAACGGATGCTGATCGATAACACTATGCGGCGGCACAAAGGCTCAATCGCGTCTGTGATGGATGAGCTGTGCCTGCCGCGCCGGACGCTGAATGAAAAGATGGCCAAATACGGCCTCCAGCGGTCGGACTATCTGTAAACTTTGTGGCGGGGGCTCTGCCCCTGTCGCCTTTGGCGACTCCCCCGGGATATTTTTGGCCAGATGAAGGCGATCCCGCACGCCGTCGCAGGGGCGGTGCAGTTTGCCCATTGTCTTTTCCACAGGACTGCTTTTATTGTGTCCGGACGGGCCGGGCCAGTTTTGTGTCCATAAGCCCCGAATCATTGAGTTTCGCTGCTTTGCTGATGGTGATGACGGATTGTTCGCCGCAAAGCAGACCGATTGTGCCTCATTTGGGGCAATGTAGTACCTGAGTCCGACATGTCGGGCGAAAGGAATAATGGGCAGGCTGCGGCTAACGCGCCTGTCGGAGAAGAACCGCGATGACGCGCGCGCAACGATTGAGTGACCGGGCAGGGGGCCACAGCGCCAGACCCTGCCGCGCGCCGTCCAATATCGCCCTGACAAGACACCTCCCCAAATGTGCCTGTCCACCTGGACGGGTCAGGATAACGCGTTTGGCGCGGTGCACCAAGGACACATGGCTAAGAAAATGCTTATCGATGCCACCCACGCGGAGGAAACCCGCGTCGTGGTGGTCGACGGAAACAAGGTCGAGGAGTTCGATTTTGAATCCGAAAACAAGCGCCAGCTTGCTGGCAACATCTATCTTGCAAAAGTAACACGGGTTGAGCCGTCGCTTCAGGCGGCCTTTGTGGATTATGGCGGGAACCGGCACGGCTTCCTGGCGTTTTCGGAAATTCACCCGGACTATTACCAGATCCCCATCGCCGACCGCGAGGCGTTGATGGAGGAAGAGCGCGCTTATGCCGAGGCCATGAAGGCGCGGGATGAGGCCGACGAGGGCAAGCCGAAAAAGCGGCGTTCTCGGTCCCGATCAAAGGCCGCGGATCTGAAGTCGGACGATTTGGTCGAAACGATGGAAGTTTCGACCGAGCCGACCGGTATGGAAACCATCGATTTTGACGACAGTGACGAAGCGGACATGGAGGTGCCCGAGGGGACATCGCCAATGGAAGTCGTCGCTGAGACCCCTGTTGAGGAGCCTGAGGACAACGAAGCGCCGGAAGCTGTGTCAGATGAAACTGTAGAGGGAACGGCTTCGGAAGACGAGGCAGAGGCTGAAACAGTTGAGTCTTCACAAGACGACGCAGCAGGGGATTCTGATGACGCGGCGGATGTTTCAAGCGCTGACGATGGCGATGAAGCGTCTGAATTGTCTGAAGATGACCAGGACGCAGATGATGGCGACGCGGATGAAGAACACGCAGACGCTGCCGCGAAAGATGACACGATTGAATCCGTGGCCGAGGAAGACGACAGCGAAGACATCCGCCCTCCGCGCAAGCCACGCCCGCGCCGGTACAAGATTCAGGAAGTGATCAAAGTGCGCCAGGTGTTGCTGGTGCAGGTCGTCAAGGAAGAGCGCGGCAACAAGGGGGCAGCCCTGACGACATATCTGTCGCTGGCCGGTCGCTATTGTGTTCTGATGCCAAACACCGCGCGTGGCGGTGGGATCAGCCGCAAGATCACCAACGCGGTTGACCGCAAGAAACTGAAAGAAATCGCCGCGGATATTGATGTGCCCACGGGGGCGGGTTTGATTATCCGGACTGCGGGCGCCAAGCGCACCAAATCGGAAATCAAGCGCGACTATGAATACCTGCAACGCCTGTGGGAGCAGATCCGGGCACTGACCCTGGAATCCATCGCACCTGCGAAGATCTATGAAGAAGGCGATCTGATCAAACGGTCGATCCGGGACCTTTATAACCGCGATATCGATGAGGTTTTGGTCGAGGGCGAGGGCGGATACCGCATCGCCAAAGACTTCATGAAGATGATCATGCCGTCGCACGCCAAGAATGTGAAACGGTACGAGGACGCGCTGCCGCTGTTTGCACGCTATCAGGTGGAAAGCTACTTGGCGGGGATGTTCAACCCGACTGTTCAGCTGAAATCTGGCGGGTATATCGTGATCGGCGTGACCGAAGCGCTGGTGGCAATCGACGTGAACTCGGGCCGGGCCACGAAAGAAGGCTCGATCGAGGAAACGGCGCTGAAAACCAACCTTGAGGCTGCGGAAGAAGTGGCCCGCCAGTTGCGTCTGCGTGACCTTGCCGGTCTGATTGTCATCGATTTCATCGATATGGACGAGCGCAAGAACAATGCGTCCGTTGAAAAGCGTCTGAAGGACAAGCTGAAAACCGACCGTGCCCGCATTCAGGTCGGCCGGATTTCAGGTTTTGGCCTGCTCGAGATGAGCCGTCAGAGGCTGCGCCCCGGTATGATCGAGGCGACCACGCAGCCATGCCCGGCATGCCACGGCACCGGCCTGATCCGTTCGGACGACAACATGGCACTGTCGATCCTGCGTCAGATCGAAGAGGAAGGCACCCGCCGCCGCTCGCGCGAGGTTCTGGTGCGCTGCCCGGTCAGTATCGCGAACTTCCTGATGAACCAGAAGCGCGAGCATATTGCACAGATCGAATCGCGCTATGGCCTGTCTGTACGGATCGAAGGCGATGTGCATCTGGTCAGCCCGGATTTCTCGATGGAGAAATTCAAGACCGCCAGCCGCATTGTTCCCGAAGCGACAGCACCTGTCGTGTCGGTCGATGCCTCGCTGATGGATCTGGTCGATTCTTCGGACGAGGAAGAAACCGAAGAGGATATCGCACCGACCGAAGATGACACCAAACCCAAGCGCAAGCGCCGCCGTCGTCGTCGCAAGAAGGGCGGGGGCAATGGTGACGCGCCGGAACAGGGCGCGGATGACGGTGAAGGGACAGAGCAGGAGGATGCCGCAGGCGAATCCGCTGAAACCGAGACCGCTGTCGAGGCAACCGAAGCCGAAGCGACGGAAGAGGAAAAACCCGCCAAGCCCAAACGCAAGCGCGCTCCGCGCCGTCGTAAGAAAGATGCGGTGGCAGAAGAGGCTTCGGAACAGACAGAAGCAACTGATGCCGATACCGCGGCTGATGCACCGGTAGTTGAAGAGGCGGCCTCAGACGCTGAATCCGAACCTGCCGAGGCGGTTGTCGCCGAGCAAAGCGAAGCGGCTGAGGCTGCTGAAGCTAAGCCGGAAGCAACAGAGGTGGCCGAGCAGACTGAGGAAGTCGCGCAAGCTGAAGCGATCGTTGCGATGGAAGAACCTGAAGTTCAATCTGCCGATGAGCCGGTCGAAGACGCGCCTGTGGAAGAAACACCCGTGGCAGCAGAACCTGAACCGGTGCTTGAAACTGTGGCAGATGAACCTGAGCCAGAATCCGACAGGCCCAAACGGCGCGGATGGTGGTCGTTGGGCAACTGATGAAAGGGCGGGCAGATTTGCCCGCCTTTTTTATATCATTAAGTCAGTCGGATTTTTGGATCAGATAGACCTGATGTTCGCCATCCAAATCCTGAGACAGCAATGTGTGGCCAGCTTCGGCGCAAAAATGCGGGACATCGATGATGGCTGCCGGGTCATCAGCCAGTACACGCAACACAGAACCTTGCGGCATGGATTTCAGCCGTTTGCGGGCCTTGAGGACGGGCAGGGGGCAAAGAAGGCCCAGCGCATCCAGCGTATCTGTAATCTCTGACATGATTTTCGGGATAGGGCGTAGTTGTAATATTGTCCAGATTCCAAGCACGAGGATGTGACTCATTGGCCCCGTGACGGACCGCCAATCATCACTTATGTGCTTAGACATGTTCGGAATAGAAATCATAGACGCGGGGCTGCTGCCCGCCATGTTTGTTGCCCTGCTGGGTGGCCTGATCAGCTTTCTGTCGCCTTGTGTGCTGCCCATCGTGCCGCCCTATCTGGCATATATGAGCGGCGTCACGATCAACGAAATGCAGGATGAGACCCGCGCCCGGCGCAAGGCAACCATGTCAGCGCTGTTCTTTGTGCTGGGCCTATCGACGGTTTTTCTGCTGTTGGGCTTTACCGCATCTGCTTTTGGAGTGTTCGTGCTGCAAAATCAGGTACTTTTTGCCAAGCTGTCGGGGGCCGTTGTCATTGTCTTTGGCCTGCATTTCCTGAATGTCTTCCGCATCCCCTTTCTGGACCGCGAAGCGCGGATCGAAACCGGTGATTCCGGTGGCTCGGTCTTTGGTGCTTATATTCTTGGATTGGCCTTCGCATTCGGCTGGACGCCCTGTATCGGGCCCCAACTGGGCGCGATCCTGTCCCTTGCGGCGACCGAAGCCTCGGTGGCGCGGGGCACGCTGTTGCTGGGTGTCTATGCAGCCGGATTGGGTATTCCGTTCCTGCTCGCAGCCATGTTCCTAAACCGCTCTATGACGGTGATGAACCGGATCAAGCCCTATATGGGTGTGATCGAAAAGGTCATGGGGGGGCTGCTTCTGTTCGTGGGCATCATGCTGGTCACAGGCCTGTTCACCCGCTTCAGCTGGTGGTTGCTGGAAACCTTCCCGGCACTTGCGAATTTCGGCTGAGCGTCTGACCCCCTTACCTTGACCTAAAGCCTGCGTTAACCTGCGCGGCAGAAGGTAAAGGCATGAGCAGTCAGAGAAATCAGTCACAGGTGCGCAAACGCCGGGTGTTCTACATCCCCGGTTATGACCCGATGCCGCCGCGACGATATCGCGAGCTTTACCGAACCGAGTCGCAAGCGCAGGCCCGGATTTCGGGATATGAGATCGCCATGGCTCCCAAGTCCGCGGAGGGTCTGTTCGGCTGGTCCGTGACGTCCATTCAGGACGGTGCGTCCGTCGAGACTGAAATTGAAGTACTGGTCTGGTCAGACATCGTGCGCGACAGCATGTCCGCGTCGATCCCTGCCACCTATGCGCAGTTGGCCCACACGGCGTGGATATACATTTCGACCGGTGCTTTGTGGCGCCTGATGCGGTTGCGCAAAGGCCCGGTGATTGCGGCGCTCTATCCGGTGGCGATGTTGGTGTCTCAGCTGCTGGTTGCGTTTGCAGTCGTGTGGGCATCCGTGGCGATGGCTGGCTGGTGGGGTCTGTTTCCGGGTATCGCCGTTGCGGTTGCGCTGATGCTGTGGTTCCGCAAGATCGACAACCGGTTGTTTGCCTACTACCTGATGCATGATTACGCCTATTCCGCACAGTTAAAGGGGGAAACTCCGCTAAAACTGAAGGAAAGGCTGGCCGCATTCCGCAAAGCGATTGAAGCCGCGCTGATATCCAGTGTGGATGAGGTTCTGGTGGTGGGCCACAGTTCGGGTGCGCATCTGGGGGTGTCTGTTCTGGCCGACCTGATCCGCGACAGGGCCGTGCCGCAACAGGGGGCAGAGTTGTCGTTCCTCAGCCTGGGGCAGGTGATGCCTATGGTGTCCTTTCTGCCAAAAGCGCATGGCCTTCGGTCCGACCTTCAATTCCTGTCCTCCAGTTCAGCCATCACATGGGTCGATGTCTCGGCCCCCGGGGATGGCTGCGCATTTGCGCTGTGTGATCCGGTGGCCGTTACAGGGGTGGCCAGGCCGGACAAACGCTGGCCGCTTGTCCTGTCGGCGGCCTTTACCCAAACCCTGGCGCCTGAACGTTGGAAAGCCCTGCGCTGGCGGTTTTTCCGGCTGCATTTTCAATACCTTTGCGCATTCGATAAGCCGGGTCCGTACGACTATTTCCGAATTACGGCAGGCCCTTTGACGCTGAAACAGCGGTTCCTTGGGCGCACACCTTCGCGCAGCCGGATTGAGACGCCAGTGTCCAAATACACGTCGGTGCGTCCATGACCCCGCCCAAGCCCCAGCCGCGCGCAGACAAGGTTTCCCTACTGCGTTACCTGAAACTGTTTCGTCAGGATCTGCTGTCTGCACAGCCAGCGCGCCTTTATCGCGCGTGGATGGCCGAATTCAGGACACCCTTCTTCCGGTCCTTCCTGGTCAATGAACCGGACCTGATTGACATCGTCCTCAGGAAAAGCCCCGAAGATTTTCCTAAATCGGGCCGGATCAGCGAAGGCCTGCGCCCCTTGCTTGGAAATTCGGTGTTTCTAACCAATGGAGAGACGTGGAAACGTCAGCGACGCATCATTGACCCGGCATTTGAGGGCGGGCGGCTGAAAGACACGTTTCCCGCCATGCTGGCCGCAGCAGACGCTTGTGTTGAGCGGTTGCGCCCCCATGTCGGCAAACAGATCGAAGTCGAAGAACAGACAAGCCACGCCGCAGCAGATGTGATTTTTCGCACCTTGTTTTCGGTGCCGATCGACCACGCCATAGCCAGCAAGGTGTTTGAAAAGTTCCGCAACTACCAGCGCGAACAACCTCTGCTGAACCTTGCAGCTTTCGTTCCGCTGCCCAAATGGATGCCTCGGTTCCACTCCCGGACGACACGGAAAAACGCCGAAGACATTCGTAACCTGATCACTGACCTGACCCATGAGCGGGCAGAGGCGATCAAGGCCGGAACCGCCCCCGATGATCTGGCAACCAAGATCATGACAACCGCTGACCCTGAAACCGGTCAGTTTTTCGGGCCCAAAGAAATGGTTGATCAGGTCGCGATCTTCTTTCTGGCAGGCCATGAAACCAGCGCATCGGCCCTGGCGTGGACATTGTATCTGCTGGCGCTTTATCCCGAATGGCAGGAAAGGATTACTGACGAAGCTGCCGCTCTGGACGACCCGACCTTTGCCTCGGTTTCCAAACTCAAGATCAGCCGCGACGTGTTTCGCGAGGCACTGCGCCTGTACCCACCGGTTCCCATGATGGTGCGAGAGGCCAAGTGCCCACACCAGTTCCGAAACAGAGACGTTCCCAACGGGTCACAAATCGTCATCAGCCCCTGGCACCTGCACCGTCACGAACGGTTATGGGACAATCCCGATGGCTTTGACCCGACCCGCTGGAACAGTGAAAACGGCAAAACATGCCAGCGTAAGGCATATATCCCGTTTTCCGCAGGCCCCCGCGTCTGTACCGGGGCCGGGTTTGCCATGGTCGAAGGGCCGCTGATCCTGTCGATGCTGGTGCGGAATTTCAAATTCGAAACAATCAGCGGCAAAACGCCGGTTCCGGTGGCCCATCTGACCGTTCGATCCAGGGATGGCATATGGTTGCGGCTGGTTGAGCGCTAACAAACTACCATCGGTCCTGACTGTGATGTATGCGGGGGAAGACATCGGAATCATCATTGAACGGGAAAACATTATGGCCAAAGCAGAACAGCGCGCGCAGATGATCAACGGCGCAGGCTTTATCGCGGCATTGGATCAAAGCGGCGGCTCGACCCCGAAAGCTCTGGCGTTGTACGGCGTTGACGCGTCGACCTACGGCTCGGACGCTGAGATGTTCGGCGAAATTCAAAAGATGCGCGCGCGGATCATTCTGGCAAATGACTTCACCAAAGACAAAGTCATCGGTGCGATCCTGTTCGAACGCACCCTTGGTGAAGAGATCGAGGGCCGCAAGGTCGCTGATTACCTCTGGTCGGTCAAAGGAATCGTGCCATTCCTGAAAATCGACAAGGGCCTTGAGGATCAGGCCAACGGTGTTCAGTTGATGAAACCGATCCCCGGTCTGGCCGACACGCTGGCTAAGGCAGAAGGCGTGTTCGGTACCAAAGAACGTTCGGTCATCCACGAGGCCAATGCCGAAGGCATCGCGGCCGTGGTTGCCCAGCAATTCGACGTTGCCCGTGAAGTGACTGACGCCGGAATGGTTCCGATCGTCGAGCCTGAGGTCAACATTCATTCAGAAACCAAGGCTGATGCCGAGGAGATTCTGAAAGCTGAAATCCTGAAGAACCTCGACCAGCTGGGTGAGGGGCAGGAGGTCATGCTGAAGCTGACGATCCCGACACAGGCAAACCTGTATGACGAACTGGCCGACCATCCTCGCGTTCTGCGCGTTGTCGCGCTGTCAGGCGGGTATTCGACCGAAGAGGCCTGCAACCTGTTGGAACAGAACGGCAAAATGATCGCGTCTTTCTCGCGCGCACTGACCGAAGGTCTCTCGAAACAGCAGTCGGACGCCGAATTCAACGCCGCTTTGGGCGGCAATATCGACAAGATCTTCAAAGCCTCTGTCTGATCCTCAGACAGGTTTCGTGAAAGAGCGGCGCAACTGTGCCGCTTTTATTCTGCTGATACAGCCTTTGGCATGGTCATTGACCAGCCCCATGGCCTGCATGAACGCAAACACCGTCGTGGGGCCAACAAATTTCCAACCCCGTTTCTTGAGGTTCTTCGACATGGCCACCGACTCGGGCGATGTTGATGCCGATTGCGGGGGCGGCGGGGTTTCCGCCTCATACCGCCAGACATAGGCTGCCAGCGATCCTTCTGACGCCACCAGTTCCTGCGCGCGGCGGGCGTTGTTGATCACCGCCTCGATCTTGCCCCGGTGGCGAATGATCCCATCATTTTGCAGCAGACGTTCAACATCGGCTTCAGAGAACTCAGCCATCTTGTTGAAATCAAATCCGTAAAACGCTTCTCGGAAATTCTCGCGCTTGTTCAGGATCGTGCGCCAGCTAAGACCCGATTGAAAACTTTCCAGGCACAGTTTTTCGAACAATCGCTGATCATCCGAGACCGGAAACCCCCATTCGTTGTCATGATAGTCAAAGAATTCCGGCGCTGCCTGGCACCAGGAACACCGAGGTTGACCGTCAGGTCCCAATACCGTGTTACCCATGAATGTACCCCTTTTGTTCCTTGAGGACGTTATACCCAACAGCCAAGATCTGACAAGCGTTAAACCTTGTCTCGGTACCAGTTCAGAATAAACACGCGAATAGCCGAGGCCAATCCGGTTTCCGGGTCGCGGTCAACATCAATTTGCGCGGCCAGTGCATTGATTGGCTGATCTTTTTCTTTCGCAATGTCGCGAAATGCCCGCCAAAACTCATCTTCAAGCGAGACAGATGTCCGGTGTCCTTTGAGGGTCAATGAACGTTTTACCGGGCGGCCGCTCATTCATCCAGCTCGTGATTGTCAAGGTCACGCCTCTGCTTGTCCTGCTGAAGCCTGACGATTGTTTTCTCGGACTTGGTGCGCCCAAAGGCGACGGCATTCTGGTCTGCGCGGGCCTTCTTTTCGGCCCGCGCCTTTTCTTTTCGATACCGGTTCAGGTTGACCGGCTTGCCCATCAGTCTTTCGGGCCGATCATCTGTTCGGGGCGCACAACGGCATCAAAGGTTGCCTCGTCCACAAACCCCAGCGCAATGGCTTCTTCCTTGAGGGTTGTGCCGTTCTTATGCGCGGTCTTGGCGACCGTGGTGGCGTTGTCATAGCCGATGGTCGGGGCCAGCGCCGTCACCAGCATCAGCGATTCCTTCATCAGCTTGTCGATGCGCGGCTCATTGGCCTTGATGCCCAGCAACATCCGCTCGGTAAAGCTGTCGGCAGCGTCGCCCAGCAACTGGATGGATTGCAACAGGTTGTAGGACATCATCGGGTTATAGACGTTCAGCTCGAAATGGCCCTGACTGCCTGCAAAATTCATCGCGGCGTTGTTGCCCATCACGTGCGCAGCAACCTGTGTCAGAGCCTCGGCCTGGGTCGGGTTCACCTTGCCGGGCATGATGGACGAGCCGGGCTCGTTCTCGGGCAGGATCAGTTCTCCAAGCCCCGAACGCGGGCCAGAGCCCAGGAAACGGATGTCGTTGGCGATTTTATAGCAGCTGCCCGCGATGGTCGCCAAAGCCCCGGACATAAAGACCATGGCGTCATGGGCGGCCAGCGCTTCGAACTTGTTCGGTGCGGTCACGAAGGGCAGGCCGGTGATCTGCGCCATATGGCCCGCAACCGCTTCGCCCCAACCGTTTTGGGTGTTCAGGCCGGTGCCTACGGCGGTGCCGCCTTGCGCCAGTTCGTAGATGCCGGGCAGCGCTGCGTGAACGCGTGCAATCCCCTGACGAATCTGGTGGGCATAACCGCTGAATTCCTGCCCCAGTGTCAGAGGCGTTGCATCCTGCGTATGAGTCCGGCCGATCTTGATGATGTCCTTGAACTCATCAGCCTTCTGCTCAAGACCAGAGGCCAGTTTTTCAAGCCCAGGCAGAAGGACGTCACGAACACTCATCGCTGTGGCGATGTGCATCGCGGTGGGAAAGGTGTCATTCGACGACTGACCCATGTTGCAGTGATCGTTCGGATGCACGGGGTCTTTTGAACCGATGACACCGCCCAGAATTTCGATGGCGCGGTTCGCGATGACCTCGTTCGAGTTCATGTTCGACTGGGTGCCGGAACCCGTCTGCCAGACGACCAGCGGAAAGTTGTCGTCAAACTTGCCTTCGATCACCTCACCCGCGGCCTGAATGATGGCATCGGCAATCCTGGCATCCAGTTTTCCGGTCGCCTTGTTCTCCATCGCGCAGGCTTGCTTGATCACGCCCAGCGCACGCACAATGGCAATGGGTTGTTTCTCCCAACCGATCGGGAAGTTCATGATCGAACGCTGCGTTTGCGCGCCCCAATACTTGTCGACAGGAACCTCGAGCGGGCCAAAGCTGTCGGATTCGGTGCGGGTCTGAGACATCTGTCACTCCGTCTGGTATGCTGTTGTATGCCGTTTAGCCGCAGCCAAGCTGTGACGCAATCGGCCAGTTGCGCGCACCTTAAACCCAAGGGCGTCAAAGGTATAGGCGCGGGGTGCGTCACTTTTATTGTTATCGTCGGGGAATGTGCCATTGTGCGCGGCCCCCTCTCAGCTACAATAGGTTCGTAGCCGCCTTGGAGGACAAGATGTCGAATTTCCATCGCATTACGCTTGAAAAAGCGATCGTGTTATTTGCTGTCTGTGCTTTGTGGCTGTCTGTTCTGGGCGCATCTGCGCGCGCCGCGGACATTACCCCGTTCCTGGGGGATTATGTGGGCTCGGCAAATGTCGTGGATGCGGACGGAACCTCAACCCCGCGGGATATGAGCGTTTCCATTTTCGAGACCAAAAACGGGTTCAACGTCAGCTGGCAAACCACGACCTACAAGCTGGACGGGCGGGTAAAAGAACAGCAGTTTTCCATCGACTTCGTGCACTCGGACCGCCCGGATGTATTTTCGGCCGCAATGAAACGCAACGTGTTCGGTCATGAGGTTCCGCTGGATCCGATGAAAGGTGAACCCTTCGTCTGGGGGCGTATCGAAGGCGATACGCTGACGGTGTTTTCGTTGTTCATTGACGTTGACGGCGGATATGAATTGCAGCAGTTCGACCGAACACTAGCCGAAGACGGGCTGAACCTGTCATTTTCACGCTTCATAGACGGCCAGAAATCCCGATCAGTCGAAACATTTCTGATGAAACGCTGAACCCCGCGCCGGGCGGGGCTCAAAGGCTTATTTGCGGAAGCTGTCCAGCGACACGACATCGGCGTCGTGATGTGCCTCTTCTTCCTCTTCGACCTCGATCAAGTCATCTGCAACATAATCGTCCTCATCTTCGTCGTCCGGGCTTTCGAACCGCAGTCCAAATTCCACCGATGGATCGACAAAGGTCTTGATCGCGCCATAAGGAATATAGAGCGGTTCCGGCGCGTCCCCGAAATTGAGAGTAATGGCGAACCCGTTCTCTCCGACTTCGAGGTTTTCAAACCAGTGCTGCATGACGATTGTCATTTCTTCCGGATACCGGTCGCGCAGCCAATCCGCGATGTCCACGCCATCTTCGCGTGTGTCGAAGGTAATGAAAAAGTGATGCGCTCCGGGCAGACCGGATTTCGATACATCCGTCAGCACAGTCTTGATAAGCCCGCGCATGGCGGTGTGCATCAGGTTGCCATAGTCGATGCCTTGCGACATGTGTCATCCTCAAAAGTGGTTAAGCTCAGCATAGGGGTTTTGTTCGGAAACGAAAGGGCAGGTATGATCGGATTGATCAGATATTATGCGCAGCCAGCCCTGCCATTGACATCAGAACCAGCACCGTACCGATCCCCAATTTTAGTCTAAATATCAATATTCCAGCAATAAAGGTTAACGCAAGCGCCGGGATATCGAGCGAGGACAGTCGGGGCACGGGTATTGCCGCCGGACCCAAATTCATATCTGGCACCGATTCGAAAAGAACATTCAGGGCAAACCACACGGAAAGGTTGAGAATCACTCCGACAACAGCGGCGGTGATACCGTGAAGGGCGGCAGACAGGCGGGGACGTGTGGCCAGACGGTCAAGGTAAGGGGCCGTCAGGAAAATCCACAAAAAGCAGGGCACAAACGTTGCCCATAGCGCAACAGCGCCCGCAGCAAGCGCCAGTGAGAACCCACCGTTGATCTGTCCCGCCAGCATGGCGACAAACTGTGTAACCAGTATCAATGGCCCGGGGGTGGTTTCTGCGAGACCCAATCCGTCAATCATCTGGTCTGCACTGATCCAGTGATACTGATCCACAACCGTTTGCGACATATAGGCCAGAACGGCATAGGCGCCGCCAAAGGTCACAACAGCCAGACGGGCAAAGAACCACCCCAGATCGCTGAGCAATTGATGGCCGCTGAGTGTTAACGCAACAAGCGGCCCCAGCCAAAGCGGCAACCAGACCGCTATCGTCCGGGCCGAACGGGCAAAGTTCGGCGTGTCCTGAACATCGGTTGCCCCAATGGATCCATTATAACGCAAATACCCCCACAGGGCCGCGATCAGAATGATCAGCGGGAAGGGCAGGTTGAACAGAAAGATTGACAGAAACGACAGGCCTGCGATGACACGATGTTCCATATCCGTCAGCGCCTTACCTGACAGCTTGCGCAGGGCTTGCAGGACGATCACGATGACGGTCGCCTTGATGCCGGTAAATGCGGATTGCACCAGTGGAATGTCGCCGTATGCTGAATAAAGCGCGACCAGAACAGTAATGACAAACGCCCCTGGCAAAACGAACAGGCTGCCCGCAATCAACCCGCCCGCGACACCGCGCAAGCGCCAGCCTGCGTAGGTAGCCAATTGCATTGCCTCTGGACCGGGCAGCAACATGCACAAGGAAAGCGCGCGCAGATAGGTCTGTTCATCCAGCCAGGGCCTGCGCTCGACCAGTTCCTGATGCATCAACGAGATCTGGGCAGCCGGGCCCCCAAATGACAACAGGCCGATCCGTCCGAATACCTTGAAAAGGTCCAGTGCCGTAGGTCTCATGCGCCATGACCCGATGGCCAGTCATGCTTTTCATCAAACCCGTCGCGTGCCCAGCGGAACAGGGCATCATAAAGGTGCAACCCGGCTTCAAGCTGAGCATGATCATCGCGATACTGGCGGGACAAACCGACCGAGAACGCCAGCAACCCAGCGGCTTCCGGGGCCAGATCATTCTGGTCGGTATCCGCAGCGCGAATGATCCGGGCCATACGCTCAAGCGCCTCGGTTCGCAGGTGAAATGCCCGGATCATCGTGTCAAATGTGCAGCCGCTGTCCCGATGCGTCCAAAATGTATTCGGAACGTCAAAGGGGGTGGCACCAAAGTGATCAACGACTCCCTGAACTTCTTCCGACGCGACGAAAAGGAACCGTGCATTGCGATCAACAAACCGGCGGATCAGCCAGGGGCAGGCGATACGGTCAATTTTGGGCCTTTGACGCGTAACCCACAATGTGCTGCCGTCAATGCGCGCCGGCAGAATCGACAAGGGGATCAACGGCGCCTCGCGCTGTTCGCGCCACCCTTCAAACCCGCCTTCCAGATGTTCGGCGTTTTTGCCCATCCCGCGCAGCCAGGACGCCACCCCTTGGCTGAGCTTTTTGCCCTTGTGGCAGATTACTACGCAAGGGTCGTCGCCAATCAGACGACTCATCGCGTCGATTTCCGTGTGCGGGCAGCGAATTGACCCCGGAATCAACCGCGGATCGTCGCTGAAATCCGCATCGGTGCGTATATCGATCAGAACCGGCGCCCGAGGCGTTCCGATTAACCGGCTCAATTGGGTTGGTGTGATGGCGTTAAGAGCAGCCATAGCATGTCTCCTTTAGTCATTCGGATCCATGCGAAGCTTGGGCTGACGCCTCACGGGGTGTTCGCAAGCTGACCCCCTGCGTCAGTGCTACCGCGCAAGAACGTAGGGGGTCAAGTTTGCGGTTTGAACCGTCAGGCCCAGTCGAGCCTCTGACCGGTCATGCACACCGGAAGGGTGTCGGCAGGAAACTGACCCATCTCTTCAAAAAACGAGATGAAATCGAAATGATTATACGCTTCGACCATCTTATTGTTTTTGAACCGGGCCATGACCTGACCGGTGACCTCCAAAGGGGCACCATTATCGGCCCGGCACGTCTGCACATGCAGGATGGCGGATACCCAATCGCCATTCTCGATGATCTTGGGCAAATCCACCTTGATATCCCCCAGGACATGGCGAAATGCCGTGACGAGATCCCGAAAATCGTCTGCACCCACCTGCATTTCGGGGATCAGCCCCTCGGCCATGGTTTCGGGCGCAAAGAACTGATCGATCGCCTCGGTGTTTCCGTTTTCCCAAACCTCAGAATACCAGGATCTGAGTATCTCTGAATTCGTCATCCCAACGCTCCTGTCCAACTGCGAACACGATGGCAAAAAGGAATGAACAAACTCTGAATCTGCGCAAAGGCGGCGTAAATCTTAGACATATTGGTGGGAAGTGCAGGTTTCTGTTGCCAGGTACCTGCGAACCCCGCCTTACGCGGCTAGGCGCAAGGACTTAAGTTTCGGTCTTGCTACTGCTTACGCAGCAACTGCAACCGGAGCACGATTGTCGTTTGCAATTGTACTGTTTTCGCCGGTAACGGTGGCAGACAGCCGAGACAAAGCTTACCCCTTTAGACGTTCGTCGATCCTGTTTCGGCCCCGTGATCCTCAAACGAAGGATTTTGGTGGAGCCGCCGGGTACCGCCCCCGGGTCCGATCCGCTTATTACGAGCGCGTTTATGTCCATAGTCCCGAAGGACACCTCATATATAGGTGAGGAGAGCTGCGGATGCAAACCCGGATTACACATCTTTGTTGGCTTTAATTACAGAGCGTTACGCGGCCCTATTGAAGTTTGCGGCGATCAACCATATCGCCAGAACCAGTTCGATTCCTCCAAAAGTCGCTGCCTTCAAAAAAGGCGGGTTATCCAGCGCCAGTGACAGGAAGCGGCCCAGTGCGGCACCGGCATAGGCAATGCCCAGCATCGTGTAGGCCATCGGAGCATTCAGCCAGATGACAGCAATGCCCGAGACGACAAACAGCCCTCCGACCGAAGCGCGCAGCTCGCTCAGACCCATGGTGCTGTTGGTAGGTGCAAGATCCAGCGCGTTGGCGGTATGAACTGGCGCCAGAAAGCCGAACAGGCCAAAACCGATTGTCAGCAACGCGGCAATGACATTCAGGGTCGTGATCATCCGGGCCTCATTGAATTGTAATATCAGCACCTGAGGATAGTGTGTTGCGGCCCAAAGGAAAGCGATTAAACCGCCGACCACAGCCCCAAAAGACCAACTAAAACAAGGCTGAGCGCCCAGATGAGTTCAAGGTTGAACCAGCTGCGGGACAGGAAACGCAGCCCCAGCCAACGATAAACAGCGAAGGCCAGAAACCCTCCGCCCAGAACCATGGCGGCGGTATGCAAGGCCGCGACCCCCAGAACCAGCAGACCGTTTGTTGTCATGATTTTGGAGATCGCCTGATGACCGGCATCCAGTTCATCCAGCTGGCACAGACCAAGATAGATCGGAACCAGCATAAGGGCGGCCCCGTGGGCAAGCGCCACGAGAAACGACCACAGCGCCAGTTTGCTGGGCGGTATGCGCGACAGAAAACGGGGATGACGGCGGGTGATCGCAATGTATAGCCCCATCGCGATGACAATCAACGCAGCCCCGATGCGGATTTCCCGTTGATAGTCGACCAGAACGGCCATCAACGCAAAAGGCAGAAGGACACCCAGCATGGCAATGAAATGTCCACCTGCCAAAGCTGCCAGCGCGCGCCAGAGGGCGGATTGGCGCTGCTCCATCAGGGCCGAGGAAACCGCCAGCGGCCATCCCATCCCGGGGTTCAGCCCGTGATACGCGCCGCTCAGAACAACGGCCAGCCAAAGGCCAGCCGTTGATGTCATCAGAATCTCCAATTCAGACCGAGGGGTAACAGAAACTGTCGGTTGAACAATCTCCACCCTCCAGCCGGATTTGGTGGCTGCGATATCCTTTGGGGAAATCAACCCAGAATTTCGGGTCCAAAACCAGCCCGCCATTCTCACCGACATCCGCCTTGACCATGGCCGCGCCGCCTTCTTCGGGATAGAACTGATCGTCCCACGTGGAATAAAGTGAATTGGTCCAATAAACGCGTTTACCATCGCGGCTGATCTCGACCATTTGTGGCCCATAGCCAAAGGTCTGTCCGTTCGGATGTTTGGTCTTTTTGACAATACCTCCGATTTCAACTTTCCCGGCAAGGGTCGGGTTCATCGGATCGGATACATCATATTGATGCATCTCGCCGGTGCCCCAGCAAGCGACATAAAGGTATTTGTCATCCAGGCTCAGGTCGATATCGGTGACCAGTGGTGGTACGGCGGCAAACCCCTTCAGAAGTTCAGGAAGATCATCTGGATCAGCGGGTTGTGGGTCGATGGTGATCGTTTTCTTGGCTTCGAACGTGCCATCTTCATTGCGCCACCACGTAAAGATTGCGCCTTGCAGGTTGGTGGTGTCGACGACAACACCACAGAACCCGTATTGTTTGACCGGGTCATGCGCGGGCCGGATTTCCAGCGCCATCTGGTGGTTTTCGCCCAGATCGATGGTTTGGATATTGGTCCGGTTGCGCAGGTTCCAGAAATGGATGCGGTGACCGTATTTGTTCGAAAGCAGATCCTCGGCCACCAGCCCGTTTTCAAATTGCGGGGGAAGGCCCCATTCGGAACTTACCATGTAATCGCGCGGCAGATTCCACCAGAAATCATAGTGCTTGTCCTGCACGCCGCGTTCAATCTCATAGCGCCCGATGATCTCGAAGGTTTCACAATCCATGATGAAAATACCCGGAGGGCCATCC
The DNA here is from genome assembly GCF_056535105.1 of Ruegeria sp. O5. NCBI lineage: Bacteria > Pseudomonadati > Pseudomonadota > Alphaproteobacteria > Rhodobacterales > Roseobacteraceae > Ruegeria > Ruegeria sp. O5. Next base: position 261,345 of record NZ_JBQERN010000001.1, read on the forward strand.
GTGCCGTCCTCACCGCCACCGCCCAGCGTGCTCACATAGATGCCTTCCGGCCCGCAATGGATCGTGTGTGGTCGTGAATACCCTGTTTTGTCAAAGACTTCCTCGGGTTCGATGATCTTGTGAATCTTCGCCTCAAGCGGGTTCTTTACATCGATGATGTATATCCGGCTCGACCGGATACCGGGGATGATCAGATAGCGACGTTCCAAAAACGCATGACCACTGAGCGGTGACAGCGATGAGGAACAGGCATTCCAACCAAAATGGTGAAACTCGTCGCCTTTTTCGGGCATGATCACCTGATGCACGATCTTCCCGAAATCGGCCGAGGTTGGATCGACATTCACTACTGCCAGCCCGTCGGGTTGCGAAAAATCGGGGCTGAGCATCAGCGTGAAAGCAAGCGTTTCTGCGGGGCCTTCCATCGCCAGCTTGGCCGACGGATAAAAGGTTGGGTCCGGTCTTTTGTTCATAACGTCCTCCCGTAAATCATTGTCATTTAATTCTTATTGAGAGTTCCGGTCTTGATGCCGGATGACATTCTGCCTGCTCGACCTCTGCCTTTAAAGTATGTTTCCGTTTAAGCCCTCAGGCCGGTTTACGTTTGCGTTCGGCCACATCGTGGGCCAGTTGCTGTGTGTAATGCTCCAGATCGACCAGCGCGGCGTCGACGGTATCTGCGTCTCTGGCCTCAAGCGCGTCTGCAATTCTGGTGTGCAATGCGATGATTTCTTCGCGCGAACGTGCCGTGAAGGTAATCATGTTCATCAAAGGCTGCATCGCCTCGACCGCGCCAGCCAGTTGATAGGACAGGACCGGGTTGTCGGCCCCGTCCACCAGGGCCCTGTGGAAGGTGACGTCTGATGCACAAAACGCCTCATCCGTCAGACCGGGCTGAGACTGGCGAAAGATTTCCGCCCGCATCGTGGCAAGCTGATCCGCCGTTCGTCTTTGGGCAGACAGGGGGGCGCAGGCGCGCTCCAGCGCATAGCGGGCCTCGCAGGCCGTATCAAAGCTGACAGCGTTCATAGACAGCAGCAGGGTCGAGGTTGTGATCTGCTGCGAATAGGCATCTTCGAAACTCAGACGGTTTACGAACGCACCTCCGGTTGCGCCACGCTGTGTGCGGATCAGGGATTGCGCCGCCAGTCGTTTCAAAGCCTCACGCACCGTTGGGCGCGAAACTTGAAATTGCTCGGATAGTTCCGCTTCCGAGGGCAGGCGCGCATCCACAATCAACTCGCCCGAAACAATCGCGTCCCGGATGGCTTGTGCAATCTGGGCAGACAGGTCGGCGGTTTTCCGAGGCGCTATTTTCATATTCAGAAGACCCTGAGTAAATTTTTATTTGTCTGACATTTAAAAGTCTGACATTTGAAAAGCAAGAGAGTTGAGTCGGGAGGCCGAAGTGAGTCGTACTTGGCTGCGCAGCGGAATGTGGCTGGGCTTTTATGTCCTGATCCTGTGGGCATGGTGGGTCATGTTCGCGATGGGCCGCGACATGGACTTGGACCTGATCGGTCGTCCGGGGCCTATGGGGCAGGCGATGGCTGCGATGGACCCGCGCATGGACATGTACATGCCCATGGCCGAGTTTGGCACGCTGTTCTGGATGTGGGCGATCATGATGGCCGCCATGATGCTGCCGACGCTTGTGCCAACCCTGCGCAGTTATGACGACCTGATCCGCAGCGCCAATGGCACCCGTGCCGGGTGGCTGGGTGTGCTTGCAGGGTATTCCTTGGTTTGGGTCGGGTTTGCGGCTGTGATCGCGGGAACGCAACTGGCTTTGCTGTTTGGTGACGTGATCGACATGCTAGGCATTGCCAGATCCGGCTGGGTTGCGGGCGGATTGATGATAGCGGTTGGCGCGTTTCAGTTCTCGCGCGTCAAAGAGGTCTGCCATGGCGTGTGCCACGCCCCGATGACCTATTTCCTGGGCCATTGGAAAACCGGATTTGCGGGCGGCGTTCGCATGGGACTGGGCCTTGGTACCTTCTGCGTCGGATGCTGCTGGGGTTTCATGGCGCTGGGTTTTGTAGGCGGCGTCATGAGCCTGTTGTGGATGGGTCTTGCGACCCTGTTCATGGTTTTGGAAAAACTTCCCCAGATCGGGCATGCTGTAACCCGACCGGTGGGAGTTGCATTGATTGCGGGCGGTCTTTTCCTGCTCGTCTACCCTATTAGCTACGGAGGATAAGCCAATGGCTAAGAACAGAAAACCAGATGCCGATCGGTTGCCCGTCAGCCAGCGTATCGACAGCCGGATGCCCAATCCCAAACGTCGCGAGATGAGCCCGACGGACTGGGCCATCAAGGGGGAGTTGATCCTGAACTGCTCGTGCGATGTGTTCTGTCCCTGCGTCGTTTCACTGGGCGCGCACCCTCCGACCGAAGGGCATTGTCATGCCTGGATGGGTATTATCGTTGATGAGGGCCATTACGAGGGCGAGGACCTGTCGGGTCTGAATGTCGGCCTGCTGGTCGATATTCCCGGCCGGATGGGTGAAGGCCAGTGGAAAGTGGCGGCTTACGTAGATGAACGCGCCAGCGGCAAAGCCTATAACGGGCTGCTGCAAATCTTCAGCGGGCAGGCGGGCGGCACCACCGGTCTGTTCACCATGCTCGTCAGTGAAATCATCGGGGCCGAACGGGCGCCGGTTCAGATCGAGCGTGACGGCACCAAACGTCGCATCATGATAGGTCGCAAGATTCAGGGTGAGATCGAGATGCTGGCAGGCAAAGACCCCGAGCATCCCGTGATGGTTTCAAACTCAAAATACTGGATGGGTCCTGACATCATCGTGGCGCGTGGCACCAAGTCGAAAGTGCGCGACTACGGGCGCGTTTGGGATTTTGGCGGCAAGTCGGCTGAAATCTGTCCGATTGATTGGCACGGGCCCAAGTGATGATCACAGGCGCGTTTGCGCAAGATGTGGCGCGCTAGAAACACTGGCAAAACTCGCAGTTGGCCGCGTTTCTGCAATAGTTGTCGCATCAGGAACTGACCTGTTTATCGGGCCAATCACCTGTTGCTTAATCGTAAAAGAGATCGATGTCACAATGCCTTACAAAAACTATGTGATCCATTTCTTCAACCATCAGACCCACCACCGGGGTCAAATGCGCAAGATGCTGACCGAAGTTGGGTCGCAAGCGCCCGTCAGCGATATCGTCTTTATGCCCAAGGAGGTTTGAATGCCGCAGATTTCCGCCTCTCGCCGCTTGCGGCGCACACCGTTTTCAGAAGGGGTCGAGGCCGCAGGGGTCAAGGGGTACACGGTTTATAATCGTATGCTGTTGCCCACGGTCTTCGAAAGCGTCGAAGCCGATTACCGGCATCTGAAATCCCATGTGCAGGTCTGGGATGTCGCGTGCGAGCGGCAGATCGAGCTGCGCGGACCGGACGCCGCGCGCCTGATGCAGATGCTGACCCCGCGCGATTTGCGGGGAATGCTGCCGGGGCAATGTTTCTATGTCCCCATCGTGGATGAAACCGGCGGTATGCTGAATGACCCGGTTGCGGTAAAACTGTCCGAAGACCGCTGGTGGATTTCAATCGCTGACAGCGATCTGTTGTTGTGGGTCAAGGGAATCGCCGTTGGATATCGTCTGGATGTGCTGGTAGACGAACCGGATGTGTCACCTCTTGCTGTTCAGGGTCCCAAAGCCGACGCTCTGATGGCGCGTGTCTTTGGCGACCGGGTGCGCGACATCCGGTTCTTCAAATTCGATATGTTCCAGTTTGAAGGTCGCGATCTGGCTGTGGCGCGATCGGGCTATTCCAAACAAGGCGGGTTCGAGATTTATGTGGAAGGCAGCGATATCGGCATGCCCCTGTGGAACGCCCTGTTTGCAGCAGGGGAAGATTTGCAGGTGCGCGCCGGATGCCCGAACCTGATCGAACGGATTGAAGGTGGTCTGCTGTCTTATGGCAATGACATGACCGACGACAACACCCCGCATGAGTGCGGTTTGGGCAAGTTCTGCAATACACATACCGCGATTGGCTGTATCGGCAGGGACGCGTTGCTGCGTGTGGCCAAGGAGGGGCCTGTTCAGCAAATCCGCCCCGTCGCCATTGGGGGCGATCCGGTGCCGGGCTGTGACCGACCTTGGGGCCTTTACGCGGACGGCAAGCGTGTGGGGCAGGTGACCTCGGCCGCGTGGTCACCCGATTTCAACACCAACGTCGCCATTGGCATGGTACGCCTGAGCCATTGGGATTCGGGAACGGAGCTGGACGTGGAAACGCCAGATGGGATGCGCCGCGCGACCGTGCAGTCGCATTTCTGGATTTAAAGGGGGGTTTTGGGGGCGCTGCCCCCGTCGCTGCGCGACTCCCCCGGGATATTTGGGGCCAGGTGAAGCAGCGGGCCGGTTACAGAAACACGAAAGGAATTGAGAGATGTTCAATGCACTTGTGATGGACAAGGACGAAGAAAGCGGTTTGGCGAGCGCGTCGGTCAGGCAGCTTACGCTGGATGATTTGCCGCATGGCGACGTCACGGTCGCGGTTGAATATTCCACAGTGAACTACAAGGATGGTTTGTGTCTGTCCCCCAAAGGGGGCGGTTTGGTGCGGGCGTATCCGCATGTTCCCGGAATTGATTATGCCGGTACCGTCGAGGCATCGACCGATGCGCGTTACAAGCCGGGTGACAAGGTTGTTCTGACCGGGTGGCGGGTAGGCGAGGCGCATTGGGGTGGATATTCGCAGAAAGCCAGTGCCAAGGCGGACTGGCTTGTGCCTCTGCCGGATGGGCTCGATGCCCGGCAGGCGATGGCCGTAGGCACCGCCGGGTTTACCGCGATGCTGGCCGTGATGGCGCTGGAGGATCACGGGCTGACCCCCGATCGCGGCCCGGTTCTGGTAACCGGGGCGGCCGGTGGTGTTGGGTCGGTGGCGACTGCCATTCTGGGCCATCTCGGGTATGAAGTGGCGGCCGTGACCGGGCGACCTGAAACCGGGGATTATCTGGAATCGCTGGGCGCAACGACAATAGTGCCCCGCGATGAGCTGAATGAGACAACCAAGCGCCCGCTGGAAAGTGAAACCTGGGCGGGCTGCGTGGATGCCGTGGGCGGTGCGATGCTGGCGCGTGTGCTTGGGCAAATGAAATACGGCTGTTCGGTTGCGGCCGTGGGTCTTGCGGGCGGCGCGGCGCTTCCTGCAACGGTGATTCCCTTCCTGCTGCGCGGCGTGAACCTTCTTGGCATCGACAGTGTGATGCAGCCCTATGAAAACCGGGTTCGTGCCTGGAAAAGGATTGCAACCGACCTGCCGATGGACAAGCTTGAGTCGATGGTACAACCAGCGGCCTTGTCCGACCTTCCGCAACTGGGTGCCGATATCCTGAAAGGGCAGGTCAAAGGGCGCGTTGTTGTCGATGTGAATGCCTGAGCGCAGTTGACAGCCTAAACCCGATACGATGCCGTGTCGGGTTTTGCGCAGGCGGTTTGGTACAAAATGATCGCAACACCTCTGGCCATTGGTACAAAACCGCCTCATGATTGCTATACATCCCAAATGTGATGGCGTAAGACCCATCCAAAGAGTACCTGAATACGGGGAGTGAGCAGCATGTCTGACGACTTCGAACTGGACACCGATGACCTGAAACGCCGTATGGATGGCGCAATGGCCAATCTGAGAACCGAATTTGCCTCGCTGAGAACCGGGCGCGCCTCGGCTTCGATGCTGGAACCTGTCATGGTCGACGCGTATGGCTCGATGACACCGATCAACCAGGTGGGCACCGTCAACGTGCCTGAGCCCCGCATGGTCACTATAAATGTGTGGGATAAGTCATTGGTCGGGAAGGTTGAAAAGGCCATTCGTGAAAGCGGCCTTGGCATCAACCCGCAGCTGAACGGCACCATCATCATGCTGCCGATTCCTGAGTTGAACGAAGAGCGTCGCCGTGAACTGGGCAAGGTCGCTGGCCAATATGCGGAAAGTGCCCGGATCGCGATCCGCAATGTGCGCCGGGATGGCATGGATCAGATCAAGAAGGCAAAAGCGGATGGTATGTCTGAAGACGACCAGAAGCTTTGGGAAAGCGAAGTGCAGGATCTCACGGATGCGATGATCAAGGCGGTCGATGCGGCGCTTGAAACCAAGCAAACTGAAATCATGCAGGTCTGATCTGGTCTGATGCCGAAAGATCCCCAAACCGATCCGGTCTGCGGCCCGCGCCATGTCGCTATCATCATGGATGGCAATGGCCGTTGGGCGCAGGCGCGCGGTCGCCCCAGGTTGTTTGGGCACCATGCCGGTGCGCGGCGTGTTCGCGAGGTTGTCGAGGCCTGCCCGCACCTGGGGATCAAGTACCTGACTGTATTTGCATTCTCGACCGAGAACTGGAAGCGAACGCAGGTTGAGGTGGCCGGGTTGATGAGCCTGTTTCGGCGCTACATCATTAAGGAGACACGGACCCTGGCGGACAATGGCATCCGGGTTCGGTTCATAGGTGATCGGGTACGGTTGGATTCGAAACTGATCGAATTGATGGATTCACTGGAAGAGGAAACCAAGGACAACGACCTTGTTCATCTAACGGTCGCCCTGAACTATGGCGGTCGGGACGAGGTGGCGCGCGCGACCAAACGTCTTGCGCGGGATGTGGCCGACGGGCGGCTTAAACCCGAGGATGTGGATGAAGAAACGTTACCTAAGTATCTGGATACACGCGTTCTTCCGGATCCTGACCTTGTCATTCGGACCAGTGGAGAAGCACGGATTTCGAACTTTCTGCTGTGGCAGTCCGCCTATTCCGAGTACGAATTCATAGATACCTTGTGGCCGGATTTCACTGCCGCAGAACTCGAAAGGCTTTGTCGCAACTATGGGGCCAGAGAGCGTCGGTACGGGGCGGTTCTGGCATGAGTGATGGCCGGTGGTCTGATCTGACGAGCCGGGTCCTTTCTGCCGCCGTTCTGGTTGCAATAGGGGCCATCGAAGTCTGGCTTGGCGGTCTCTGGTTCGAGGTCTTCATTGCGGCTGCTTGTGGCCTGATGACCTGGGAACTGGTTCGGATGATTGACCCTGAAAGCCAGGGTGTGGCCGTCCAGTTGGGCGTTCTGACTGCGTTTGCGGTTATCCTCAGCTACCACCTGCCGGCGCTGTACACGCTCCCGGTCGTGCTTGCGCCAGCTTTGGTGGGTATGGGACAGATCAGCCGCTCGAAACCCCTGTACGGAATGTTCGCGGTCTGGATTGTTGCGGCTGGTCTGGGTTTCATTTCCATTCGCGAAAACTCGGGTTTTGGCTGGATGGTCTGGCTGATCGCGGTGGTGGTTGCCACCGATGTGGCGGGCTATTTTGTGGGTAAAATGGTCGGTGGACCCAAGTTCTGGCCAAAGGTCAGCCCCAAGAAAACATGGTCGGGAACGGCAGGCGGATGGGCTGCCGCGGCCTGTGTCGGTATCGTCTTCGCAAGCCACGCGGGTTTCGGGTTTGCCTTTGTTGTTGTTTCCGTTCTCGCATCAATGGCCAGTCAGGCGGGTGACATAATCGAAAGCGCGATCAAACGTAAATTCGGGGTCAAGGACAGTTCAAATCTGATCCCCGGCCATGGCGGCTTTCTGGATCGGTTCGACGGCATGATGGGGGCTGCGGTGTTTGTTCTGATCGCAGGGCTTTTGTACACGCCGGGTGAGATGTAATGCGACGGATTTCCGTTCTTGGGGCCACGGGTTCGATCGGGCAAAACACGCTTGATCTGATTTCGCGTAAACCCGAAGACTATGATGTGGTGGCCCTTACAGGCGGCGCAAATATTCGACAACTTGCCGATGACGCTCGTCGGTTGCGCGCCGATCTAGCTGTCACGGCACACGAAGACAGGTTGGAGGATTTGCGTGCCGCACTGGCCGGAAGTGGGGTCGAAGCGGCGGCCGGGCCGCGTGCGATCGCCGAGGCCGCAGCGCGCCCGGCGGATTGGGTCATGTCAGCCATCGTCGGAGCAGCGGGCCTTGCGCCTGGGATCGAAACCCTGAAACAAGGGACAACACTGGCCTTGGCCAACAAGGAAACATTAGTCTGCGCAGGATCATTGGTTCTCGACACTGCAAAAAACCATGGCGCGCGTTTGCTTCCTGTCGACAGTGAACATTCGGCGGTGTTTCAGGCATTGGTTGGTGAAGATATCAACGCTGTCGAGAGGGTGATTATCACCGCAAGTGGCGGAGCGTTCCGCGATTGGCCGCTGAAAGATCTGGCAAACGCCACCGTCGAACAAGCGTCCAGCCATCCGAATTGGGATATGGGCCAGCGGATCACGATCGACAGTGCCTCGATGTTCAACAAGGCGTTGGAAGTTATAGAAACAAAAGAATATTTCGGAGTTTCCCCGGACCAGATCGAAGTTTTGGTTCATCCTGAATCCATTGTCCATGCAATGGTCGGGTTTCGGGATGGCGCGATGATGGCACATATGGGCGCCCCCGATATGCGCCACGCCATTGGGTATGCGTTGCACTGGCCCGACAGGCAGGAGCTGCCGGTTCAGCGGCTGGACCTCGCAAAGCTGGGACAGCTGCGCTTTAACGAACCGGATCTGACACGCTATCCAGCCCTGAAACTCGCCTGGGACGTGATGCAGCGTGGTGGGCTGGCTGGCGCAGTATTCAATGCCGCCAAGGAACGCGCGCTGGATCACTTCATTGCGAGCCGGATCGGCTTTCTTGATATGGCGGATACCGTTTCTGTCGTATTGGACAGGTTTGACGCAACGGGTGGCCTTATTGATGCCCCGATGACACTTGATAACGTGCAGCAAACCGACCATCTGGCACGTCAGTGGGTCGATAACACTGTGATGGAACGAGCAGGATAGAACTTTGGACGTACTTTCGCTGATCCCGCAATTCGGCAATCTGCTGTGGACGATTGTTGCCTTTGTTATTGCGCTGTCGGTCATTGTGGCCGTGCATGAATATGGCCATTACATTGTGGGCCGGTGGTCTGGTATCCATGCCGAAGTCTTTTCACTCGGGTTTGGGCCGGTGCTCTGGAGCCGCAAAGATAAACGCGGAACCAAGTGGCAGATCGCAGTGTTGCCTTTTGGTGGATACGTGAAATTTCTGGGCGATGCCAATGCGGCCTCGGGCAAGGATGAAGAGGCGATGGAAGACATCGCGACCCAAAATCCTGAGGAGTTGCGCCGCACCATGCACGGCGCCCCGCTATGGGCACGGGCAGCAACTGTCGCGGCTGGCCCGGTCTTTAATTTCGCCATGTCCATTCTGGTTTTTGGCCTGATCTTCTGGTCACAGGGCGTGTCGCGTGAACCCCTGACCGTTGGCGCGTTGCAGCCTTTGCCAGGCACCGTGCAGGAATTGCGCGAGGGAGATGTGATTACGGCTATCGCCGGTCGTCCGACACCGGACTATGACGAAGAAGTCGCATGGAAGGAGTTCATCGATCAGCTGCCTGTTCAACCGGTTCTGGATTATTCCGTGATCCGCGATGGCCAACCCCTTGAGGTTCAGGCCCCCTGGATGCTTCCGCCGCTGATCCGTCAGGTTGCTCCGCGTAGCGCGGCTATGGATATCCAACTGAAGCAAGGGGATGTCATCACCTCGGTCAATGGTGAACCGATCTTTGCCTTCGAACAGCTAAAGGATCATGTCGAAGGATCGGACGGTCGCGTCTTGCTGCTTGAAGTCTGGCGGGATGGGTCCGAGTTGGAATTTGCCCTGGCGCCCCGGCGCACGGATGAACCGCAGCCTGATGGTGGTTTTGTCACCCATTGGCGCATCGGAATCGTCGGTGGCATGATGCTTGAGCCTGCTACCGTACCGGCTGGTCTTTTTGATTCCCTAAAGGGCGGTGTCACCCAGACTGGCCGCATCATCGAAGGGTCCTTGTCCGGCATGTGGCACATGGTGACAGGTGCAATCAGCACCTGCAACATCTCGGGGCCAATCGGAATTGCCGAAACTTCGGGGGCGATGGCCAGCCAGGGGGCGCAGAATTTTATCTTCTTCATTGCTGTCCTGTCGACGGCGGTCGGGTTGTTGAACCTGTTTCCCATTCCGGCGTTGGATGGCGGACATCTCGTCTTCTACGCCTACGAAGCCATTGCCGGGAAACCGCCCAGCGACCGGGCGTTGCGAATACTCATGGGCATTGGAATCTCGATCATTCTGACCCTGATGCTGTTTTCGGTCAGCAACGACCTGTTCTGCTGAATGTGGCGGCTGGAGCAGATTCCAGCCGCATTACCGCCATATTTTAGCGCTACAACATTCCCGTCTAAAGGGAACAGTCATGTCCAAAACGCTGAAAAAATCGTATCAAAGCTTTAGCTTCCTCTTCATGTTGAATTGGGATGTTATGTTGAGTTTTGCCGTTACAGCGTTGGCGATGGCTGGGGCCGCCTATCTGGCGGGAATGTGATTCTCGGGAAAATCGTAGGTCTGTTGTCGCGAAGCCGTCTGCCTAACTGCTTCGATATCGCCTTTTGACAAGCTCATTCAATCCCGTTACTCAGCATTAAAGTCTCAAAATTCTGGGTAGAGCATAAAATGACTGACAGGCGAGACGCAGGCACATCCTGCGGGGGGCATATGCCGACAAACAATATTTTGTGGCAGGCGCTAACGGTTTTTTTCCTTTTTGTTGCGGTAAGTTTACTGGCGTTTCCGCATGCGGCATCGGCGCAAAACTACACAATCAACTCGTTCGATGTTGAGGGGAACCGCCGGATCGAAACCGGAACAATTATCGCTCGGACCGGAATCGAACCGGGCCAGACTGTAACTGCCGGGCAGCTTAATGATGCCTATCAGCGTTTGCTTGACAGTGGTGTATTTGAGACAGTTGAACTGACGCCGCGCGGCACGACTCTGGTCATTCAGGTCCAGGAATATCCAACGATCAACCAGATTAGCATCGAAGGGAACGCTCGCGTCAAAGACGACGTTCTTCTGGACGTGATCTCGTCGCAACCCCGCCGGGTCTTTACGCCACAGGCGGCCGAAGCAGACGCCGACACCATTGCCGAAGTGTATTCGGCCCAGGGTCGCGTCGCGGCAACCGTTATTCCTCGCATTATCCGTCGCAGCGACAACCGGGTTGATCTGGTCTTTGAAGTGGCAGAAGGCACGACCATTGAGGTCGAGCGCGTCAGCTTTGTCGGCAACCGCGCCTATTCGGACCGGAGGCTACGCCGGGTTCTGGAAACCAAACAGGCAACCTTCCTGCGGACGTTCTTCCGCAACGACACATTTATCGGCGACCGCATTGAATTCGACAAACAGGTCATTCGCGATTTCTACCTGTCGCGGGGCTATATCGATTTCCGTGTGAACAGCGCCAACGTCGAGTTTACCCGCGAACGGGATGCGTTCTTTCTGGTGATGAACGTCACCGAAGGCCAAAAGTTCTCGTTTGGAAAGATCACGACGGTTAGTGAAATCGCCGGCGTTGATGCAGCGCCTTATCAGGATGTGCTGAAAATCAAACCGGGCGTGACGTATACGCCGACGCTGGTGGAAAACTCGATCGCGCGGCAAGAACGCCTTGGGTTGAAACAGGGTGTCGATTTCCTGCGGGTTGAACCGCGTGTGACGCGCAATGACCGTGATCTTACCCTGGACATTGAATTTGTTCTGACGAAAGGTCCGCGGATTTTTGTTGAACGGATCGATATCGAAGGCAACACCACCACGCTGGACCGTGTGATCCGCCGCCAGTTTGACACTGTAGAAGGTGACCCGTTCAACCCGCGTGAAATCCGTCAGGCCGCGGAACGCATCAATGCGCTTGGGTTCTTTGCAGTTGCGGAGGTCGAGCCTCGGGAAGGGTCGTCACCCAGCCAGGTCATTCTGGATGTGGATGTCGAGGAACAGCCTACAGGTTCGCTGAGCCTTGGCGGCAGCTACTCGGTCACAGACGGCTTCGGGATTGCAATCGGCCTGAACGAGGCAAATTTCCTGGGACGCGGTCAGAATCTTGGTGTTTCGATCTCGACAGCACAGGATTCAGAACAGTACACGATTAACTTCACCGAACCCTATTTGCTGGGCCGAAAGCTGCGTTTCGATCTTGGACTGGGACTGTCGGCGACCAATTCCGGCTTTGCCAGCTACGACACGAGCTCGTTGTTCTTCACACCTCAGCTGACCTATGCAATCGGTGAACTGTCCGCTCTTCGTCTGCGCTATGGCTGGGACCGCAGCGAGATGACGCAACAAAGCAATCAGACCAATGGCGCAGTGATCGCATCCGAGATCGCGCAAGGCAAACGGACGTCCAGTTCACTGGGACTGTCCTACATTTATGACAGCCGGATTGGTGGTCTGGACCCGAATTCTGGTGTTCTGTTCGAGGTGGGCGTCGACGCGGCAGGCCTTGGTGGTGATAACAAGTATTTCAAAACCACTGCGCGCGGTATCGCCCAAACGCGGGTCTGGAATGAAGAAGTGGTACTACGGGCCACATTGGAGCTGGGTGCGTTGAATTGGAGTGGAAATGACTTCAGCCGCACCGTCGACCGTTTTGTGTTGGGGCCTCGTACTTTCCGCGGTTTTGAGCCTGCGGGTCTTGGCCCGCGTGATTTGTCCAATGGTCAGGACGATGCCATCGGCGGCAACTATTACTGGGTCGCGCGTTTTGAAACCGATTTCCCCTTGGGTCTGCCCGAGGAACTGGGCCTGCGGGGCGGTCTGTTCTATGACGTTGGAAACCTTTACAACATCAACGATGTGAACACCGCAGGGGCAAATATCGTTGGCGCAGACGGGTCCATTCGTCACGTTATCGGTATCTCGGTCTTGTGGGAAACGCCGTTTGGACCTTTGCAGTTCAACTTCTCGAAGGCTCTGAAAAAGGAAACGTTCGACAAGGAACAGAACTTTGACCTGACCATTCAGGCCCGGTTCTGATCTGCGATGACGAACAGGTTCTTTACCTTGATACAGGGCCCGCTTTGGGCCCTGTGTGCATTTATGATGCTGTTTCAGGCCCCTTCGGCTGATGCGCAGCAGCTAGGTGTTCCGCAAGCCAGCGTGGTTACGTTGTCCGGTGAGCAGCTGTTCAAGAATTCCGCATTTGGGCAACGTGTGTTGCGCGAGATCGAAAAAGAAAGCGCAATGCTTGCGGAAGAAAATGAACGGATTGTCGCGGAACTCAGCCGAGAAGAAAAAGACCTGACCGAAAAGCGTGCGACCATGCCAGCGGAGGAGTTTCGCCCGCTGGCCGAAGCGTTCGATGTCAAGGTTCAGTCCCATCGAGACGGACAAAGGGCAAAGCTGGATGCGCTGGCACGTCGCAGCGAGGAAGCGCAGCAAACGTTTTTTGAAATTGTTCGCCCGATCCTTGTTGATTTGCTACGCGAATTCGGGGCCAGCGTGATCATCGAACGCTCCAATGTCGTTGTAAGCACGTCAGATATCACCGAGGCCGCGATAATCCGTGTGAACACGGCAATTGGCGATGGCAGCGGTTTGCAGAAGGACACAAGCGAATAGGTTCGCTTGCCCTTGCGAGGCTGTATTGCTAACCACGCTGAAAAAGAAACATTCAGAACGGGATACCTGAATCATGACAACGGAACCCAAAAGCGCCGATATTCAGTTGATCCAAAGGATCCTGCCGCATCGTTATCCTTTTTTGCTGGTCGACAAGGTGGTGGACATCTCTGGCTATCAATCAGCCCGAGGTATCAAGAACGTCACCATGAACGAGCCGCATTTCCAAGGGCATTTCCCGGGAACTCCAATCATGCCAGGTGTTACCATCGTTGAGGCGATGGCGCAGACAGCAGGCGTGATGCTGGGCGTGGGTATGGATGTCATCGACACCGAGTTGCTGATCTATTTCATGAGCATCGACAAATGCAAATTCCGCAGGAAAGTTGTTCCTGGCGACGTCCTGGAAATGCATGTCGAAACGGTTCGCGGCAAGAAAGGTGGCAAGCTTTTCAAATTCAACGGCCGCGCAACTGTTGATGGTGAAGTGGCCGCCGAGGCAGAATTCTCGGCCTATGTCGATTGGGATATGGAAAAAACAACATGAGCGGTATCCACCCCAGCGCGATTATCGAAGACGGGGCGCAGATCGGGCAGGATTGCGTCATCGGTCCTTTCAGCTATGTGGGCGCCAATGTAAAACTGGCTGATCGGGTCGAACTGAAGTCTCATGTCGTTGTGACCGGTGACACATCGATTGGTGAAGACACCGTGATCTTTAATTTTTCGGTGATCGGTGAGATTCCGCAGGACCTGAAATTCGGCGGTGAAAACACGCGCCTTGAAATCGGTCAGCGCAACCGCATTCGCGAGCACGTGACGATCAATACCGGGACCGAAGGTGGCGGCGGTGTAACCCGGATCGGGGATGATTGCCTGCTGATGGCAGGTGTTCATGTGGCCCATGACGTGCAGATCGGCAACCGGGTTATCATGGTGAACCACGCAGGGGCAGCTGGTCACTGCATCGTCGAGGATGATGTGATCGTCGGTGGCATTTCGGGCCTGCACCAGTGGGTGCGTGTTGGTCGCGGGGCGATCATCGGTGCGCTCACCATGGTGCCAAAGGACGTCATTCCCTACGGTTTGGTACAAGCCTCCCGGGGTGAGCTTGAAGGTCTGAACCTCGTGGGTCTCAAGCGTAAAGGTGTTTCGCGCGAAGACATCTCGGCGTTGCGTGCCGCGTTCAAGGAGCTGTCTGAAGGCGATGGAACATTCATGGATCGCGCCAACCGTCTTGGTCAGGGTAACGACAGCGACTATGTGCAGCGGATCGTTGATTTTGTCACCGGACACAGCGATCGGTCGTTCCTGACACCGAGGAAATAGGGACATGCTTGCGTTGATTGCGGGAACCGGGGCGCTGCCGACCGAATTGGTTGCCCAGCTGGCAGAACGTCCGCTGATCTGCGCGATGGAAGGGTTCCTGCCGGATGATCTGACGGCAGATATCGTGTTTCCGCTTGAACAGCTTGGCAGTTTTATTGCCGGGCTTCAGGCGAAGGGCGTGACCGAGATTTGTATGGCCGGCGCAGTTCGGCGCCCGAAGGTTGATCCCAAACGTATTGACGCGGCAACGATGCCGTTGGTTCCGGTGATCCAGCAGGCCATGCTGTCGGGTGATGACGGAGCATTGCGGGCTGTTATTGGCCTGCTGGAAAGCGCAGGCTTACGGGTGCGTGCCGCGCAAGAAATCGCCCCGGGTCTGTTGCCGCCTTTGGGCTGTCTGACCGAAGTGCATCCATCCGAAAGTGACATGACGGATGCAGATCGTGCTGCCGGAATTCTGCGGGCCATGGGGGCTGCGGATATTGGTCAGGCCTGTGCCGTCTCAAAAGGGCAGGTTTTGGCAGTCGAGGGCATCTTTGGAACCGCCTGGATGCTTCAATCCCTGACGCAACGCCCGGACGCGGGCGGCGGCATACTGTTCAAAGGCCCAAAGCCCGATCAAGATCGGCGTGCTGATCTGCCTGCCATCGGGCCCGACACCGTCACGGATGCGGTCGCGGCAGGCTTGTCTGGCATCGTTCTGGAAAAGGGCGGTGTTCTGGTTTTGGAAAAAGAACAGGTCATCGCCGAATGTAACCGTCTTGGGCTGTTCCTGTATATTCGCGAGCGGGCAGTCTGATGCGCGTCTTTCTGGTCGCCGGTGAACCTTCGGGCGACCGGCTGGGCGGCGCGTTGATGGAGGGGCTGAAAACACTGATCCCCGATATTGAATTCGACGGGGTGGGCGGACCTTTGATGGCGGCTCAGGGGCTGACCAGCCGGTTTCCAATGTCGGAACTTTCGGTGATGGGTTTGATCGAGGTTCTGCCGAAGTTTTTCCACCTCAAGCGTCGGATCTCGGAGACCGCGCACGCAGTTTTGGACACACAGCCGGATGTTCTGATTACCATCGACAGCCCCGATTTCAGCCTGCGTGTCGCCAAAATCGTCAAGGGCGCCAGTGGTATTCGCACCGTGCATTACGTTGCGCCCAGTGTCTGGGCCTGGCGTCCGGGGCGGGCGGATAAAATGGCAAAGGTCATCGACCATGTGCTGGCACTGCTTCCGTTCGAGCCGCCATACATGGAGCGGGCAGGGATGGAGTGCGACTTTGTCGGCCACCCTGTTGCCAGCGAACCGACGGCAACACAGGCCGAGATTGCGGCCTTCCGGAGCAGGTACGACCTAGGGGATGCACCAGTCCTGCTGGCTCTGCCCGGATCGCGACGGGGTGAGATCGAACGTCTGGCAGACACGTTCGGTGAGGCATTGCGGCTGTTTTTGACGGACCATCCCAGTTATCGTGTCGTGGTTCCAACCGTGGGTGCGACAACTGACCTGGTCAACGCTCTGACGCAAAGCTGGCCGGGCGCACCAATAGTGCTCGACCCGCGACAAATGGGGGCCGGGCAAGCCACGGTCGAAAAACGCGCGGCTTTTGGCACGGCATGTATCGCGCTGGCCGCTTCGGGTACGGTTTCTTTGGAACTGGCGGCGCAGAATACACCTATGGTGATCGCCTACAAACTCAATTGGCTGACCCAGAAAATGGCCGAACGCATGGTCAAGCTGGACACTGTTACATTGGTCAATCTGGTATCTGAAACACGCGCCGTGCCTGAATGCCTGCTGAACGATTGCCAGCCGGACAAGATCGCCAAAGCCCTGCATGATGTGACCAATGCCCCTGACGCTCAGCAACTCGCGATGAACCTGACAATGGAACGGTTGGGGCGCGGAGGAGAAGCACCGGGGTTGAGGGCGGCACGAGCTGTGCTGGACAGAATGCAGATTGAGCATGCTTGATCACACGCTGTTCGCCGCTTCAGCCGGGGTTGCCATGATATCCACCAATCTGGACAATCTGGCCGTCCTACTGGGTTTGATATTGGTGATCGAGCAACGCCGCGCCATCATTGGCTTTGCCGTCGCGCAGACAATTGTTCTGACATTGGCCATGACCGTCGCATTGGGTGTTGACCAGAGCGGCGCACCGTTTTGGATCGGGTTTCTGGGTCTTGTACCACTGGCCTTTGGTTTGCGCGGAATCTGGCGGCAGTTTTTCGGGGCCAATTCTGAAGGAACCGAGGCAAAAGGGGCCGTAACATCGGTGGTTACCCTGTTCCTGAGCCTGTCGATTGACAGTTTCGCGGTCATGACACCGCTATTGGCGGAGTCTGCCCCTTCATACCGTGTTGCCGCCTTGATCGGCGCAGCACTGGCCGCTTCAGTTCTGGTCGTAGTTGCCGCCTGGGGCGCACCTCGGGCCAAAAGCCTTGGGCCACGCGTCGCCCGTATGGATCGGATCGCCCCATATATCATGGTCTGCGTCGGGCTTTACATCCTCTTCAATTCGCCCACGGATGCCCTGTAACAGGCCTGTTTCGGCATTCCGTCTCGGGTTTGTTATCCGAGACCGTCTGTTGCAGCGGTGCGGACTTAAGATATCCTCGCTGAAAAGGAGATTTCATCATGACCCGCATCCCCCCTTTGTCAGACCCTGAGATGGCAGACGAGACACGCGCGTCACATGCGGCTTTGGGTGCTTATGGCCCGTTCGACAATTGGGCCCGGGTTGCCGCACATTGTCCACCGGTTCTGGAACATGTCGCGGGCATGTTGACGGCGTTGCGGGAACAGCAAACCTTGCCGCGTCGTGCGCTGGAACTGGCCATGGTGACGGTTTCCAAATTGAACGCCTGTGACTACTGCGTCTCGCATCATACTCCGCTGTTGACGGTTGCAGGTCTCAGCCCCGAAGGCGCGGCGCGCCTGCCAGATGTCGACAACCACCCCGAACTGGACGCGTGCGACAAGGCAGTCGTGCGATACGCCGAGGCGGTGACGACACGATCAGGCCGCATGCGCGACGCTGAGGTTTCCAACCTGCGGGACTGGTTCAGCGATGCCCAGATTGTCGAGTTAACCTGGCGCATCGCATTGTGCGGTGCATTCAACCGGTTCAACGATGCGCTTCAGATCCAGATCGAACCCGTGGTTGAACCCGTTTCAGCCTAGTATCCGCGCCAGATCCAGCCACCGCCAAAGATGCGGCTGCCTTCTGAGGCATAGAAGACGCAGGCCTGACCGGGCGAGATGCCTTCTTCGGGTGTCAGCAATTCCACCTCAGCAGCGGTGTCGGACAGCGGTCGAATAATGGCCTCGCGCGGGGGGCGGGTCGAACGGACCTTGACTGACAGGTGCCATTCTTCGCGCGATGTGAAGGGTTCATCGCCCAGCCAGTTGATCTCACGCACGGGCACGACACGCGTTGCCAGCATCTCTTTGGGGCCGACAACGACCTGTTTCTTGTCCACGTCCAGCTTGACCACATAAAGCGGTTCGCTCAGACCGCCGATGCCCAAGCCGCGCCTTTGGCCGATCGTGTAATGGATCACACCGTTATGCTGTGCCAGAACGCGGCCATCGGCATGAACAATCTCGCCCGGCTCCGCAGCACCGGGGCGCAGCTTTTCTATAACGCTGGCATAATTGCCATCGGGCACAAAGCAGATGTCCTGACTGTCGGGTTTGTCCGCCACAGACAACCCATATTGAGCCGCCATTTCGCGGGTCGCGTCTTTTGAGGGCAGGTGACCCAACGGGAAGCGCAGGAAATCAAGCTGTTCCGGCGTCGTCGAAAACAGGAAATAGGATTGGTCCCGGTTGGCATCTTCGGCGCTGTGCAGTTCCGGGCCGTTTGGCCCCATCTTGCGCTGGATATAGTGTCCGGTGGCCATACAGTCGGCCTCAAGATCCTTGGCGGTTTCCAGAAGGTCCTTGAATTTTACGCGCTCGTTGCAGCGGATGCAGGGTACGGGCGTTGCACCTGCCAGATAGCTTTCCGCAAACTCATCAATCACCGCGTCCTTGAAGATGTTTTCGTAGTCCAGAACATAGTGGGGAAACCCACGCTCTTCTGCCACGCGGCGCGCATCGTGGATATCGATCCCGGCACAGCACGCCCCTTTCTTGGCCAGAGCCGCTCCATGATCATAGAGTTGCAGTGTCACACCGACCACGTCATAGCCCTGATCGGCCAGATAGGCTGCGACAACAGAGCTATCGACGCCCCCCGACATGGCCACAACCACCCGCGTTTCCGAGGGCGGTTTGGCAAAGCCAAGCGAGTTCAGCGGGGTCTCGGTGTCGAGGGCCATTGGCGGTTCCTGTCCGGGTTAAGAAAGACCGGCAGAATATAGGAAAATTCTACACACTCTCAAGAGGCGGTTTCATACGACCTTAAGTAGGCTGGCGTCAGCTTTGATGCAGCAAAAAGGGTAAAGCGATGTATTTGCACAAAGTGGAAGGGCCAAGGTCTGTTTCTCTGCCGGACGGGTCCATACTGACGCGCGCCGATCTGCCGCCAACAAGCACAAGGCGGTGGGTGGCCTCACGCAAGATTCTGGTCGTGCGTGGGGTGCTTTACGGGCTGATCAGCCTGTCTGAGGCAAAACAGAAATACGGCATAAGTGACGAAGAGTTCAACGGCTGGGTTTCCCTAGTCGCGGAACACGGTGTCGAGGCTTTGAAAGCCACGGCCTTAAAAAAGTATCGACAACCTAAAGGAGAGCGAGAATAAATGATTCAACGGTAACGTCAGATTAACCATTCTTGGTCAGGTTTGATTTTAATTGGAATTATTGACCCGAATTGGAGCAGTGAAAATGCGTATACTTCTTGTCGAGGATGATCCGACCACGTCTAAAAGCATCGAACTGATGCTGACGCATGCGAACCTAAACGTTTATGCAACGGATCTTGGCGAAGAAGGTATCGATCTGGCAAAGCTCTACGATTACGACCTGATCTTGCTGGACCTGAACCTGCCGGACATGAACGGGCATGAAGTGTTGCGCCAGTTGCGGATTTCCCGGGTGGAAACACCGATCCTGATCCTTTCGGGCGCAGATGATACGGACAGCAAGATCAAAGGTTTCGGGTTTGGCGCGGATGACTATCTGACCAAACCCTTCCACCGCGAAGAACTGGTGGCCCGCATTCATGCCATCATCCGCCGGTCGAAAGGGCATTCGCAGTCCATCATCCACACAGGTCGCGTGGCCGTAAATCTGGACGCCAAGACCGTTGAGGTGGACGGAAAAACCGTGCACCTGACAGGAAAAGAGTACCAGATGCTGGAATTGCTCAGCTTGCGTAAGGGTACGACTCTGACCAAGGAAATGTTTCTGAATCACTTATACGGCGGCATGGATGAACCTGAGCTGAAGATCATCGACGTCTTCATCTGCAAACTGCGCAAAAAGCTCAGCAATGCAACCGGTGGTGAGAATTATATCGAAACCGTTTGGGGGCGGGGCTACGTGTTGCGCGACCCGCAAAGCAACACTCTGGACGAGACGCGAATGGCGGTCGGCCTCTGATTTGAACCGTTTGTGTCGCTGGTAGTCCAGGGCGGCACGTTGCACTCACGGCTCAGCACATCTGGACCTGGCCATGACCTCGCCCTATCACTGAGGTCCAAGAACGCGTGACAGGGCGAGGCCATGAGCAATTCCATTCCCATATCAGACCTGACGGATGATGAGGCGCGTGCCGAACTGGCGCGGTTGGCGGACATCCTGTCGCGAGCCAACACTCTGTATCACGCAGAAGATGCGCCCGAGTTGTCGGATGCGGATTATGATGCCCTCAAACGCAGAAACGCCGAGATCGAGGCGCGTTTCCCCCACTTGAAACGTGCTGACAGCCCAACAGAGCAAGTCGGTGCCAAACCGGCGGACGGGTTTTCGAAAGTTACTCATGCCGTCCGAATGATGTCACTGGGCAACGCGTTCGACGATGGGGACATTGCCGATTTCGACACCTCGATTCGCAAATATCTGGGCCTTGATGCAGGCGCGCCGCTGGCTTTCACAGCCGAACCCAAGATTGACGGCCTGTCTTTGTCCTTGCGCTATGAGAGCGGACAGCTGGTTCAGGCCGCAACGCGGGGCGACGGTGAAGTTGGCGAGAACGTGACGGCCAACGCGTGCACCGTCTCTGATATTCCACAGCAGATTGAAAACGCGCCCGAAATTCTTGAGGTCCGGGGCGAGATTTACATGTCTCACTCTGATTTCGAAGCGTTGAATAAGCGGCAGGCTGAACGGGGGGGCAAGTCCTTTGCCAACCCGCGCAATGCGGCGGCAGGGTCACTGCGTCAGCTGGATTCGGAGATTACCCGATCGCGCCCGTTGCGCTTCTTCGCCTATGCCTGGGGTGAACTGTCAGAACCTTTGGCGGATACCCAGATGGGAGCGATTGAGCGTCTTGCGGCCCTTGGGTTCCCCACGAATCCCTTGACCCGGCTATGTACCACGACTGAGGACATGATCGCTCATTACCGGGATATCGAAGCGCAGCGTGCGACCTTGGGGTATGACATCGATGGGGTTGTCTACAAGGTAAACGATCTGTCGTTGCAGGCGCGTCTGGGTTTCCGCTCAACGACGCCAAGATGGGCAATCGCACATAAATTCCCAGCCGAACTGGCCTGGACCAGATTGGAGGCGATCGACATTCAGGTTGGTCGAACAGGGGCGCTCAGCCCCGTGGCACGGTTGCATCCTGTAACGGTTGGCGGGGTGGTCGTCTCCAATGCCACTTTGCACAACGAGGATTACATCGCCGGGCGCGACGCCAAAGGCGGCACGATCCGTGATGGAAAAGATGTCCGAGTGGGCGATTGGGTTCAGGTCTATCGCGCGGGCGACGTGATCCCCAAACTGTCGGATGTCGACTTGTCCAAACGCCCCGCCGATGCACGCCCCTTTGCCTTTCCGACACATTGCCCCGAATGCGGAAGCGATGCGATCCGTGAAGAGGGCGACGCGGTTCGACGGTGCACCGGCGGCCTGATCTGTCCTGCGCAGGCCGTTGAAAAGCTGAAACATTTCGTGTCGCGCAAAGCTTTTGATATAGAAGGGCTGGGTGCAAAACAGATTGAAATGTTCTATGGTGATCCAACCCTTCCGATCAATGCGCCAGCTGATATCTTCACGCTGGAACAGCGGGACTCAGCTAGTCTGACGCGGTTGAAAAACCGGGACGGGTGGGGCGAAACATCCGCCAGGAACCTGTTCGAAGCCATTGATGAAAAACGGAAGATTCCCTTTGCGCGCTTGTTGTTCGCACTGGGCATTCGACATGTTGGTGAAGTGGGCGCGCGTGATCTGGCACTTTTTTACCGCGACTGGGATGCAATGGCGCTCGCGTTGGACACTGCACGCCCGGCTGCGCTGGCCCAAAGGCGGGCGGATGAGGCGGAAGATGCCGAGCGTGCGGCGGCCCAGCTTGAAGGGCGTCGCGCGCGCGTGAAAGAAGTGCGGGACGCAGCCATCGCGGATGCCAATGTCGGTGCAGATGCCAATGCCGCCTGGACAGAGCTGATCGGCATCGACGGTATTGGCGCAACGCTTGGCCTTTCGCTGTCGGACGCATTTGCCAATGAAGAGGAACGACGGGCTTTCGACACGCTGCGCAGCGAATTGACGGTTATCGCCCCCGACGCGCCAGCCTCGGACAGTCCGGTCGCGGGTAAAACCGTAGTGTTCACCGGAACGCTGGAAAAGATGACCCGCGCCGAGGCGAAAGCGCGGGCCGAGGCGTTGGGCGCGAAGGTTTCCGGATCTGTCAGCAAGAAAACCGATATTCTGGTTGCGGGTCCCGGGGCCGGGTCAAAGGCGAAGAAGGCAGCGGAACTTGGGATCGAAACTTTGGACGAGGATGGCTGGCTTCAGCTGATAGAAGGCGCATGAGCGGACGGCCCGAACAGCTTTTCCCGCTATTTGCGGGGCTGGAAACGTTGGATGGCGTCGGCCCCAAGACCGCACAAGCCATGGCACAGACCGGGGCGGAATCCCCGCGCGATGTTCTGTTCAGCCTGCCTTATGCCGTGGTGGATCGGCGCAGGCGGGATACAATTCAGGGGGTGGACCTGCCGGCCACTCTGACTGTCGAAGTGACAGTTGGCCTGCACAGGCCACCCCGCAACAAGGGGGGGGCCTACCGCGTTCATGTCGAAGACAGTCAGGCCGATTTCCAGCTGGTCTTTTTCCACGCACGTGGTGAGTATCTGAAGAAAGTGTTGCCGCAAGGATCACGCCGCGTGGTTTCCGGCAAGTTGGAACTGTTCGACGGTATGGCGCAGATGGTGCACCCAGACCACATGCTGCCCGTTGAACAGGCCGGAGATATCCCGGAATTCGAACCGGTTTACCACCTGACGCAAGGGCTGACGCAGAAAACAGCGTTCAAGGCCAGCCGCAGCGCATTGGCACGCGCACCCAAGCTAGAGGAATGGATCGATCCGGCGCAGGTGTCACAGCAAAACTGGCCGAGCTGGTCGGCGGCCGTTCACGCCGGTCACAATCCGCGCGGCGCGGATGATGTAGCGCCGTTTGCCCCTGCGCGTCAGAGGTTGGCGTATGACGAGTTGTTTGCGCATCAGCTGACGCTCGCTCTGGCCCGGCAACGAGAGCGCAAGTCGCGGGGAATCGTCAGCGTGGGAACCGGGGTACTGCAATCGAAAGTGCTGGCAAGCCTTCCATATCGCCCGACCGGCGCACAAACGCGCGCCATTGATGAGATTTCGGCTGATATGGCATCTGACGCCCGAATGAACCGGCTGTTACAGGGCGACGTCGGCGCCGGTAAGACGCTGGTGGCCTTCATGGCCCTTCTGATCGTGGTTGAGGCAGGCGGGCAGGGCGTGATGATGGCCCCGACCGAAATTCTGGCGCGCCAGCATCTGGAAGGATTGCGCCCCCTGGCGGAGCAAGCCGGAGTGGTTCTGGAACTGCTCACCGGGCGTGACAAGGGCGCGGAGCGGCGTGCCAAGCTTGAGGCGCTTAAACAAGGCGATATTCACATACTGGTTGGCACACATGCAGTGTTTCAAAGCGATGTTGAATTCCAGGCGCTGAGATTGGCCATCGTCGACGAACAGCACCGGTTTGGCGTGCGGCAGAGGATGGAGTTGTCGGAAAAAGGCAAGGGGGCAGATGTTCTGGTAATGACTGCCACCCCCATCCCGCGCAGTCTGGCGCTGGCGCAATACGGCGACATGGATGTTTCGGTGCTGGATGAAAAGCCTCCGGGGCGAAAACCGATCAAAACGGCGATTGTCAACACACAGCGCATGGACGAAGTCATGGCCCACCTGCGGCGTGCGATTGATGAGGGGCGACAGTGTTACTGGGTGTGCCCTCTGGTCGACGAATCCGAAGTTTCGGACCTGACAGCGGCCGAGGAACGCTTCAAACGCCTGCGGGCCATTTTGGGCGAGGGTGTTGTGGGGCTGGTTCATGGTCAGATGCCACCTGCCGACAAAGACGCCGCGATGAGCGCATTTCAGAACGGGAAAACAAAGGTCCTTGTTGCCACGACGGTGATCGAGGTCGGCGTGAACGTACCCAACGCAACGATCATGGTCATTGAACGGGCCGAGATCTTTGGGCTGGCGCAATTGCACCAGTTGCGGGGGCGCGTCGGGCGCGGGGATGCGGAATCCACCTGTTTGCTGATGTATCAACCACCGCTCAGCGAGGGAGGGCGCAAGCGGCTGGAGGTTCTGCGCGAGACAGAGGATGGCTTCCGAATCTCGGAAACTGACCTTGAGATGCGAGGCGCGGGCGATCTGATCGGAACTGCGCAATCCGGGTTGCCAAAATTCCATATCGCGGATCTGGAACGTCAGGCAGGATTGATGGCCGTCGCCCAATCCGATGCGCGGGCGCTGCTAACGACCGATCCCAAACTGACTTCGGACAGGGGAAGGGCCGCACGTGTACTTTTGTGGCTGATGAAACAGGATCAGGCGATCCGTTTGATTTCAGTGGGTTAGCGGTAACGCTCCCTAAAGTTCACAAATGTTCTCAAAAAGTTCTTTACCTGTGCTTGGAAATATGAGAACAAAAGGTCAACAAAGGATTAAAACTCTGACCGGAGGTGACCCTATGCTGACCCAGATCAAGACCGCTTTCAGCCGCGCGCAATCGACCATCCTGCAGGATGCCGTTGGCGTGTTGTCTTTGGTCGTGATGCTGATGGTGGCCCTTCACCTGCCGGTTGGTTTCTAAGCCTTTCTGCCTGCGATCTCGTGCCGAAAAATCCGCGCTGTCATCCCCATTTCAGTCAAGGGTGACCTGCCTGTCCCAAACCCCTTGAGGGGCCATGCCTCGGCCCCGCGCGGTACACCGGACCCCACACGAGACACGCAATACCTGCCGCCGCCCTTTCGCCCGGAAAGCGCGGCGGCTTTTTTTACAATTGGCCGGTTTTGAAGATCTCCAACAGCGCGGACAGGACTGAGTTGGCAGCAACCGAGGCTAAAATCATCCCCATGACACGGCTGATGATTGCCGCGCCTGAATGACCGATCAGCCGAATGATGGGCTCGGCCAAAAGCATCAGTACAAACGCAACCAGCAATACGGAAAGCATGACAAGCGCTGTGATACCCTGATCCGCGATGCTGTAACGGTGGTTGTCAGTTAGGATAACAATTGCCAGCATTGCGCCGGGGGATGCCAGTGAAGGCACGGCAAGCGGGAAAATCGCCGGGTTCTGCTGGTGATACGCGTCTTCACGATCTTCTTCGGCTTGCCGTTGTTCGATCTCTTGTTTGCTTTCACCAAAGATCATCGTCAGGGCAAACAGAAACAGAATAATGCCGCCAGCGACCTGAAACGAATTCAACCCGATATCCAGCGCTTCGATCAGCACCTGACCAAATACAAGGAAGAACAGCAATACGGCAGCACTTATCACGGCTGCTAACATCGCTGTCCGCCGCCTGCCTGCCGCGTCCAATCCGGCAGTAACTGCAATGAAAACGGGAATTGTTCCAATCGGGTCGATAACGACCCAAAGCGTAACGAAATGCTCGAGCAAATTATTCAAACCCATCCCTCCTGAAATCTGGGCAGAGGGTAAACGGGTTTACACCAAATAGCTATAATCAGGCGCAGTTTGCCTGTTCAGCCTGCGCCATGGCCTCAGCCGTGGCATCCAGAACCAGCAGGATCGACGCGTGGCGGTTTTTATAATCCCGTGCGGGCATAAGCACCTCAAGCCCATCAAACGGCGCATCAGGTGCAGGGCCGCCAGTCTTGAGCATGGCCGCCAACTGATCGCGCGCAGCTTCGACCTGCGCCCGCGACGCGCCAATTATCGCTTCCCCAACGACCGAGGCGGACGCTTGCCCCAAAGCGCAGGCTTTGACGTCCTGACCAAAGGCACTGATCTGACCATCGCGAACCTTGATGTCCACAGTTACAGTCGATCCGCATAAAGGTGAGCGTTTCTTGACGGTTGCATCGGGATCTTCCAGTCGCTCAAGATGCGGAATATCCGCAGCCAGCGCCAGAATGCGCCCAGAGTACAGCTTAATCAGGTCGTTCTCGCCGCTCATGGCTTTCCCTCGTCGTGTGTTACCCATACATAGTGGCGAGCCCACCGGATGCAAAAGGTTTTTGAGATGTCTGACCCAGTCGTGTTTGATCCCTCTACTTTGAGATTTAATGAGGCGGGTCTGATCCCGGCGATTGCGCAGGATGAAACATCAGGCGAGGTTCTGATGATGGCCTGGATGAATGTACAGGCGGTTGAAAAGACCCTCGAAACCGGGCGGGTGACCTATTGGTCACGCTCGCGGCAGGCTTTCTGGATCAAGGGCGAAACCTCGGGCCATGTGCAGGAATTGGTGGATTTCCGGATCGATTGCGACCGGGACTGTCTACTGGTTCTCGTCCGTCAAACCGGAGCAGCCTGTCATACCAACCGACGAACCTGTTTTTTTACCGCCGTTCGGGATGGGGACGAAACTGAACTGATGGCGCCAATGGAATAGGGGTCAAAGCCCAACCATTCGGCGTATGTCATCTGGGCTGGCCCCTTCGGCCCGGTACTTTGCAATTGCGCGGGCATCGTCACGTTTGGCCAGCCGTTTGCCTGCATCATCGCGGATCAGATCATGATGGAAATACTCGGGTGTCGGTAGGTTCAACAACGCCTGCAAAAGAACGTGGATGCGGGTTGCTTCGAACAAGTCCCGCCCTCGAACCACCTGTGTTACGCCCTGAGCAGCATCGTCAAGCACAACGGACAAGTGATACGACGTCCCCATGTCGCGGCGGGACAGAACTACATCACCTATGGTGGTAACCACCTCATCAGGCGTGAAAGTGATAATGCCGGTTTCGCCGCCCGGACCCGATCCCAGCTCAAGAAATTGGTACCTGTCCGGGTTGCGGACCGCCTGACACGCCTTGACCACATCCAATCGCAAGGGGTCCTGAGTTGGACGAGGAAGGTTCGATAAATCTTTGCCAGCAAACCTTTTTCGACAGGTCCCGGGATAAACAAGCCCGTCGGGTCCAAGCATGGGTGCGCCTTCCTGCGGCGCACTGGCTGCTGCTGCGATATCTTTGCGATTACACGTGCACGGATACAAAAGCCCCTGCGCCCACAGTTGATCCAGCGCCTTATGGTAAACGTCCATACGATCCGATTGGCGCATTACGGGTTCTGGCCATGTCAGCCCCATCCATCTGAGGTCGCTGTATATCTGATCCTCCCATAGCTGTCGTGAGCGGGATCGATCGATATCCTCAATTCGAAGCAAGAACCGGCCGCTTTCAGATGCGGCCCTATCGCTGGCAACCAACGCAGAATACGCGTGCCCGAGATGAAGGGGGCCTGTTGGGGATGGCGCAAAGCGCGTTACAAGAGTCACGCTTTTTCTAATACATACACGTCAGAGTTAAGGTTGATCCCAGGCAGGTGGGGACCGTGTTCACGAAATAACAAACGTGCTGCCCCCATGTCGACCCAATCCGTCAGACGGCAGGTGAATTTATGGTCCGCCAACGCATGATCGTTCAGCGAAAAGCCAAGCAAACCACCCTT
This sequence comes from Ruegeria sp. O5, assembly GCF_056535105.1. Taxonomy (NCBI): domain Bacteria; kingdom Pseudomonadati; phylum Pseudomonadota; class Alphaproteobacteria; order Rhodobacterales; family Roseobacteraceae; genus Ruegeria; species Ruegeria sp. O5. Next base: position 289,224 of record NZ_JBQERN010000001.1, read on the forward strand.
GGGCAGTGCGTGCATCAGCACATCCAGTGTCTCGGGCGGGGCAGCACCTTTTCCGATCACTCCTATGGCTGTGATCATCGTGTATTCCCCACGCTTCAACGGCGCGGGCTTGGCGATATCGAATCCGGTCAATGTTCGGTAAACGCCTTTGCTGGCGGCTTCCTGAAGCATGTTCTCTGTTGGGTCCATCCCATCGATGACCTCAAAGCCAACAGCGCGCAGGGCAAGCCCTGACAACCCGGTGCCGCAGCCGTAATCCAGAATGGGTGTCTGAGGCTTCGGTGCGAAAGACCACAAAGCCGCTGCTACACGGCCCGGCGTGGCGTAACCGTGTTCACCAACTTCCTTTTCATAGGTTGCAGCCCAGTTCTGATAGTGCGCTTCAGTCGCTTCAGGCGTGCCGAGATTGTATGTGCTGTTCAGAAACGTGTCGTTCATTCCAGCATGCTAGGCTGAGACCGCATTACGCGTCCAGTCAGCAATGCTCCAACCAGGTACTCCATTCGGCTTTGGCCCGGTCGGTATAGGCCTTGTACCTGTCTTTACGACCCCGACGACCGCCTTTCAGACCATCCACGGGGCGAAACAGGCCGAAATTCACGTTCATCGGCTGAAAGGTCCTAGCCTCGGCACCGCCCGTTATGTGGTGAATCAAAGCACCCATTGCGCTGTCTTGCGGTACGGTTGGCAGGTCACGCCCCAAAATCTGAGCGGCGGCAAGCCGACCGGCCAGCAATCCCATCGCGGCGCTTTCTACATAGCCTTCGACACCCGTGATCTGTCCGGCAAAGCGGATGTTGGGTTTGGATTTCAACCGCATTTGCGAATCCAAAAGCGTGGGAGAGTTGATGAACGTGTTGCGGTGGATGCCACCCAACCGGGCAAAGCTGGCATTATCCAAGCCCGGGATCATACGGAACACTTCGGTCTGGGCACCATATTTCATCTTGGTCTGAAAACCCACGATGTTGAACAAGGTGCCCAAAGCGTTATCACGGCGCAGCTGCACCACCGCATGAGGTTTCACGTCGGGCTCATGCGGGTTGGTCAGCCCGACCGGTTTCATCGGACCATGGCGCAGCGTTTCGCGACCGCGTTCGGCCATAACCTCGATGGGTAGACAGCCGTCGAAGTAACCTGCTGTCTCTCCTTCGTGAAATACGGTTTTATCTGCTGCCAGAAGCGCGTCTATGAAGGCTTCGTACTGGTCCCGGTCCATCGGACAGTTCAGATAGGCTGTGCGTTCTTCTTCAGTCTCGCCCTTGTCGTAGCGTGATTGCATCCACGCTTTGCTCATGTCGATGCTCTCGGCATAGACGATCGGTGCGATGGCGTCGAAAAAGGCAAGTGCGTCAGACCCTGTCTCGGCCTGGATGGACTGACCCAGCGTGGGTGACGTCAGGGGACCGGTCGCAAAGATCCACTGGCCTTCGTCGGGCAGGGTCGTCACTTCTTCGTCGGTTACCGTCACACGCGGGTGGGTGCGAAGTTTTGCGGTCACACTTTCTGCAAACGGGTCACGGTCCACAGCCAGCGCGCCACCGGCTGGCAGGCGGTGTTCATCGGCTGTTGTCATGATCAACCCATTGGCGGCACGCATTTCCCAATGCAGTAGACCCACTGCGTTCTGCTCATCATCATCCGAGCGGAACGAGTTCGAGCACACCATTTCCGCCAGATTGCCGGTCTGATGTGCAAAGGTGCCGATGGTCGGACGCATTTCGTGGATCACAACATCCACGCCCATTTCAGCAGCTTGCCAGGCCGCCTCTGACCCGGCCATGCCGCCGCCTACAATATGCAAAACTTGTGTCATGCGATGCCACATAGGGCAGACCACAATCGGGCGCAACTGAGGCAAAGCGGTTTCACGAATTTTATAGAAGGGGTCTTGGGGTCGCCGCTGCGGGATTGTCAGCGCTGGTGAGAGAGACCAGCTGGAGGGACCTTCCGCCCACGGCGACCCAAAAGTGTCCTGAGGCCTTGGCCTCGACCCAGCTTTGCCACAGTGTCGCCCTTTTGGAAAGTGCAAAATTCAAAACAGTGGCGAAAAATGTGCAAAACAATTGCATTATTGGGACCAATTTGGGGGACGTTTTTCGATAAAGGCTGAAATGCCTTCTTCTGTATCCCGGTACAGCATGTTCTGCGCCATTACGTCACCGGCATAGGCATAAGCCTGATCCAGCGGCATAAGAAGCTGTTGATAAAACGCCTCTTTACCGATTTTGACAGCGGATCCCAGCTTGGAAGCAACCAGTTCTGCCAGCGCATTGGCTTCGTGTTCAAGACGCGTCTCGGGGACAACGCGGTTGACCAAACCCAAATTAGCCGCACGTTCGGCTGATATGAATTCACCAGTCGTCAGCATTTCAAATGCCTGCTTTCTGGGGATATTGCGGCTGAGGGCCACCATTGGTGTCGAGCAGAACAAACCGATATTGACGCCGTTCACCCCAAACCTTGTGCCTTCCGCGGCGACGGCCATGTCACAGGTGGCTACCAGCTGACACCCGGCGGCGGTTGCAATGCCGTGGACCTGTGCGATGACGGGCTGGGGTAGGGACTGGATCGACATCATCACTTTCGCGCAGCGCGAAAACAGGTCATTGAAATAAGCTTTGCCACCATCTTCGGACTGGCGTCCGGCCGTCATCTGTTTCAGGTCGTGCCCGGCGCAAAAAACCTTACCCTGACCCGCCAGGATCACAGCCCGGATCGACGTGTCTTCACGCAACGTGTCCAGTTCAGCCTGAAGTGCCGACAGCATCTCGTCACTCAGCGCGTTCAGCCGCTCTGGGGCGTTCATTGTAAGCCGCGCAACAGCGCCGGTGTCGTTACGTTCCAGAATTGCCATCTTGCCCTCCGATCCCATGTTGGGCCAACTCTAGGTCGGTATGAGCAGGAGGGAAAGCATGGCTTTGGCAATGAACCGGGACGAACTGTCACAATACCTAAAGGAGGTTTTCCCGCAGGTGCATAAAGACTTTGTCGTCGAGGACCTGACCGAAGATACAATCACCATGCGCCTTGTTGTGAAGGATCAGCATCTGCGGCCGGGGGGTACGGTTTCGGGACCATCCATGTTCGGGCTGGCTGATGTTTGTGTATACGCGATAGTTCTGGCGCGAAAAGGGCGTCAATCCCTGGCGGTCACAACAAACAGTTCCCTGGATTTTCTACGCAAACCAGAAGGCAAAACGGACATGATTGCTATATGTCGCCTGCTGAAACTGGGCCGGACTTTGGCCGTCGGTGACGTACTTATGTATTCCGATGGCGCGGAAGACCCTGTTGCCAGAGCGACGATGACCTATTCCCTGCCACCTGCAGGGTCCGCGGCCGCGAAATTCGGATAAAAAAGACCGGGGACAAGCCCCGGCCCAGGAAGAGGTCCCAATAATGGGACTGGGGATCAGTTAAATCTGCCAAAAATGGCGCTTTACCTCGCGGCGCACATCATGGCGTGTCAGACCGACGTCTTTCAGCAAGCGGTCATCCAGATAACTAAGATTGACGCGGCTACGGCGACGACGCTCCCATTGAGTGACCGCTGCCGCAAACCGCACGGCCAGTGCAGCGGCCAGAGGCAGCCGGGGGCTGTCGGTCAGCAGCAGAAGGGCGGGGGTGTGCATTGTGCGTGTCATCTCGGAATTCCTTTCAATTGTATTGACACAAATTAGCTGTACTTGGTACACGTGACTGATACATTCGAAATTGTGTCAAAAGCAAAGGAAGAATTGTAATGGATACAATTTGGCCAGAGGCGCTACCGAAATCCAAAGGACCGAAATACACTCTGGTTGCAGACACAATTCGAAAAGCCATAGATAACAAATCTTTGGAAGTCGGCGTCAAACTTCCTCCGGTGCGCGAACTGGCGTATCGCCTGCAAATAACGCCTGGTACAGTCGCGCGCGCCTATACAATCCTGACAGATGAGGGGTTGTTACAAGCCGAAGTCGGGCGTGGTACATTTGTTGCGCCGCCGAAATCACCTATTCTTGACGACGTTTGGGCGCGGCAACTGCATCTTCGGGACGACAAATACAATGCCAATGTAAGTCTGTTCAGCCCGAGGTTGGCAGATATGGGGCAGGTATCCCTGATCCGTGAATGTCTGAAAAAAGTGTCGCAAGCCGATCCTGGTTTGTTTCTGAATTACCCGACGCGTGACGCGTACCAGCCCGTGCGACAGGCGGTTGTGGACTGGTTGTCAGACCTTCCGCTGGGCGCACTGACCCATGATGATATTGTGTTGACACATGGCGGCCAGAACGGGCTTTGCGTTGTGTTTCAGACGATCCTGCGCGGGCCCAAACCTGTCGTACTGGTCGAGGACCTGTCTTATGCCGGGTTTCGTCGCGCAGGCGAACTGATGCGCGCGGAAGTGGTCGGTGTGAAGATGGACAAATGGGGTGTCGATCCCGCAGCGTTGGAGCATGTTCTGCGCCAGACCACAGCGCAGGCCGTCTGTGTGTCGCCAGAAGTTCAGAACCCAACGGGCGCGCACACACCGTTGGAGCGGAGGAAAGAGATCGTTGAGATTGCCCGTCGCTTTGATTTGCAGATCATTGAAGATGACTGCTATCGCATGGGCGATGCCCGAGAGCCCAGCTTTCGGGCGCTGGCGCCTGAACGGGGATGGCACGTGTCATCAATCTCGAAGATTCTGACACCGGCATTGCGTGTGGGTTTTGCTATCGCCCCCAGAGAAAGAAGTGTCGATTTGCGCCGTTCCGCTGAATACGGATATTTCGGATTGGCCCAACCCTTGGCGGAATTAACCCGTCATTTGTTGTCCGATCCGCGCACGCGCCAGATCGCCAAGGATGTGCGCACACGGATGGGGGATTATCTACGCGTCGCCGTCAATACCCTGGGTGGGTTTGATCTGAACTGGGGCCCGGACGTTCCCTTTGTCTGGCTGAGCCTTCCGTCTGGCTGGCGGTCGGCCGCATTCAGTCGCGCGGCCGAGCGGGAAGGGATACAGCTCCGATCCGCCGACGAATTCGCGCTGCGCGATGGGCGCGCGCCGAACGCTGTACGTATTGCCATGAATGGCCATGTGTCGCTGGAACGGTTCGAGGACGCGATGCAACGCCTGCGCGTACTATTGGACAATCCACCTGAACAAATCAGCGTTTGAAGATGGGGTAAAATAATACCTATTTTTTAAGTATTTGTTTTTACATGCATAAATAAGACAAGTGCCGCTTGACCTGCGTGCAGGCACCTCATAAAACCCGTCCATCGAATTCGGGCCGCTCCGCTGGGGCGGTCTTTCACATCAAACAGGACTATCCTGCCATGAAAACCTTTTCTGCAACACCTGCAGACATCGACAAGAAGTGGATCCTGATCGACGCCGAAGGCGTTGTTCTGGGCCGTCTTGCTTCGATCGTCGCCATGCGCCTGCGTGGCAAGCACAAAGCGTCGTTCACCCCGAACATGGACATGGGCGACAACGTCATCGTGATCAACGCTGACAAAATCCAGATGACCGGCAAGAAGCGCGAAGAAAACTTCTACTGGCACACTGGCCACCCGGGCGGCATCAAGTCGCGCACCAAACAGCAGATTTTGGAAGGTGCGCACCCCGAGCGCGTGGTCTTCCAGGCCGTCAAGCGCATGCTGCCAGGCAACCGCCTGTCGCGCCAGCAGATGACCAACCTGCGTATCTATGCCGGTGCCGAGCACCCGCACGAGGCCCAGGCCCCCGAAGTTCTGGACGTCAAGTCCATGAACAAGAAAAACACCCGGAGCTAATGACCGATGGTTGATCAGATCAATACTCTCGAAGAGCTGAGCGCCGTCGCAGGCGTTGAAACCGTGGCCGAAGAAGTCATCGTGCGTGAACCCGTACGTGACGAGCTGGGCCGTTCCTATGCCACTGGCAAGCGTAAAGACGCTGTTGCCCGCGTCTGGATCAAGCCGGGTTCCGGCAAGGTCACCGTGAACGGCAAAGATCAGGATGTCTATTTTGCACGCCCCGTTCTGCAGCTGATCCTGCGCCAGCCGTTCCAGGTTGCCGGCGTAGAAGGTGAATTCGACGTTGTTGCAACCGTCAAAGGCGGTGGCCTGACCGGTCAGGCCGGTGCGGTTAAGCACGGCATCTCGAAAGCGCTGCAACTCTATGATCCGAACCTGCGTGGCGCACTGAAAGCCGCTGGCTTCCTGACCCGCGACAGCCGCGTTGTGGAACGTAAGAAATTCGGTAAGCGCAAAGCCCGCCGTTCGTTCCAGTTCTCGAAGCGTTAATTCGCCGGGAATACCCAAAAGAAAGGGCTCGCACTTGCGAGCCCTTTTGCTTTGCGCGGGTCAGGGATTCATTCTTCGTAAACGAGTTTCCACGCACCGTTTTCAACAACGTTGACGAACACAGTATCCGCGCCCTGATGGTCTTCAGGACCATAGGTGATGTGGTTGCCGACCAGATCGTCCTGATAATCCAGAGTTTCCATCGCTGCGATGAAACTGTCCTGCGTCAGATCGGGGCCTGCGGCTTCTAACGCCTTGACCATCATCTCAGCCGCCGAATAACCCAGCATGGCAAATCCGACCGGATCTTCGCCCGTGGCTGCCTTGTATTCCTCGATAAATGCGGCCGGGGCAGGTTGATCCGCACGCGCCCAAAGATCCTGCCACGAAGCTGCCGCGTAGAATCCATCAGTCACGCCACCAGGCACCTGCGCCACGACCGTTAGGAAACTGGCCGAGGTGCCGAGAAATTTCATATCAGTCAGGCCCATTTTCTTTGCGGTGCCCACGACGGTGATCGCCTGCCGCACCCCAAGCGCCATGGTGACGATATCGCAACCCTCTTCCTTGAGCTTGCTCAGCGATCCGACAAAGTCCGTTTCATCCGGTTTATGGGTGGTTTCTGATCCAAAAGTTATCCCGGCCTCTTCGGCTCCGGCCTTGCTGCCTTCTAGAATTTCCTCACCAAAATCTGTCGGCAGGTACATGGTGCAGACCGTCTTTGATCCAAACTCGCCTGACAGATAGTTCACACCAACACGCGCCTGATCGAAATAGGTCGAGAAGGAGGTGAACTTGTTCCGCATGGGTTCCTGCAACATCTGACGCGCAGCAGTAAGTGGCGCCACGTTGGGAATGCCTTTGGGATCCAACAGCTTGAATCCTGCCATGTTCATCGGCGTTCCAAGCGACTGCAACATGGCAAATACCTTGTCGCGATTGAGCAATTTGTTATAGCCCTGCATGGCTCGCGGCATCTGATAGCCATTGTCTTCGACGACGTAACGAATTTTGCGCCCGTGCACGCCGCCAGCCGCATTCACCCGATCAAAGACGACATTTGCACCTTTGGTCGCCGGAACACCCACCGCGGCGAAAATCCCGCTCAGGTCGTTGACAGAACCAATGACAATCTCATCATCGGTCACGCCCTGTGTTTGCGCCCACCCAAGTGTTGCCGATGCTGTCAGCAGTGATGCAGCCGCCAGCCTGTTACGTAATTTCTTCATCTCTTTCCTCCCGTTAATCTTTTGGTCAAGTGTACATGTCTTCGATCAGGTGCCCGTGTTTCTTTTCCACCAGTCCGCGCTTCAGCTTCATCGTGGCTGTAAGCTCGTCGTCTTCAGCGGTCAGCAGGACGTCAATCAGACGGAAATCCTTGATCTGCTCGACCCGGGCAAACTCTGCATTCACAGCGGCAATTTCTGAACTGATCAACTGCCTGATTTCCGATGCTGCGCATAGCGAGGCGAAATTCGAGAAGGGGATTTTATGGCCCTGCGCGTATTTTTCGACATTTTCCTGATCAATCATGATCAGTGCCGTCAGAAATTTGCGCCTGTCCCCGATAATGATTGCGTCCGCGACATAATGACTGAACTTAAGACGGCTTTCGATCTCGGCTGGGGTGATGTTCTTACCACCTGCGGTGATGATAATGTCCTTCAGGCGGCCCGTGATGGTGACATAGCCATCCTTATCTAATGTCCCCATATCTCCGGTACGCAGCCAGCCGTCGGCGGTAAAGGTTTCTGCCGTTTTCGCGTTGTTGCGCCAGTATCCCTGAAAAATGTTCAGGCCCTTCAGTTGGATTTCACCATCGTCCGAGATGCGGATGTCGCACCCTTCGACGGCTTTGCCTATGGTTCCGATCTTATTACTGTCTGTGGTGTTGAGTGTGGCAAGGCCCGAAGTTTCGGTCATCCCGAACCCTTCCACCAACGGCACGCCGATGGACCAGTACCATTTCAGCAGATCAGTCGAGATTGGGGCGGCACCTGTTCCGCCTCGTCGCAGTTTGTCCAGACCCAGCATCCGGCGCAGGTTTTTCAAAACCAGCTGATCCCAGAACCAGAATATGGTGGCGACGCCGGATGGAACTGGCTGGCCTGCGCTCAGATATCCGGCACGGCGCGCACCAGTTTTCAATGCCAGGCCGAATGCCAGCCGCCCCAAAGGTGTGGCTTCCTGCGTCAGGATCTGGACGTGTGAGTAGATCTTTTCCCAAACCCTTGGCACCGCTGTGAAGGTTGTCGGCGAGACCTCCTGAAGGTTTGCAAAAACAGTTTCAGGGCTTTCGGCAAAATTGACAGTGCAGCGGGCCGCCAAAGGAAAATAGACCGAGACATTACGTTCCAGAATGTGACACAAGGGAAGGAAACACAGCTGTTCATCGCCGGGCAGTGCTGGCAGCGCCCGTGCCGCGGATTCGACGGCGGCCAGAATGTTTTCATGGCTAAGCATTGCGCCTTTCGGCTGACCGGTTGTGCCCGACGTATAGACCAGCAAGGCAGTGTCCTGCGGTTTGGCCAATGCAATTTCCGCTTCGAAGCGCCCGGGCTCGGCCAGTTCTGCCTTTTGGCCCAAGGCGAACAGCTCGTCGATCATCATGCAGCGCGGATGGTTCAGGTCATGCAATCCTTCGTCCTCAAGGATGATTACCTTGATCAGATCGGGAACCTCGGTCTCAATTCCCAGAAACTTGTCCAGATGTTCTTCGTCCTCGACAATCAGAAACCGGCTGCCGCTGTCGTTGATCAGATACTGCAACTGACTGGCGGAATCCGTGGTGTAGACGCCGGAAGCGATACCGCCAACGCCCTGAATACCCATGTCGAGCCAGGCCCATTCCTTGCGATCTTCGGACAGGATTGAGACCACATCGCCACGCTCCAGTCCCAGCTTGCGCAAGGCCAGCCCGATCCATTTGGCATGCTGCCAGTAATCGGCCCAGGAATAGGACTTCCAGATACCCAGGTCTTTTTCGCGATGCGCCGTTCGGCTGCCCAGTTCGGCACATCGGCTTTGGAACAACTCAGCAATTGTGATGCAGCCATCAACACGCACCGGGCGCTGACCTGCCGTTGCGTTGAACTGAACGCCGTTTATCACGACCTGTGGGGGTAGGGGCGTGGCGTCCATCCGTCTTACCTCCACGTCTTTTTCCGCTTCCAGCGGCGGCTTTCGCGCGCGCCTTCTTCTTGTTTTCCAAGATAGAAGCTTTGAATATCCTCGGATCGCAAAAGCGCGTCCGCGGCCCCGTCCATGACAATGCGACCCACCTCCATGACATAGCCGTGATGCGCCAGTTCCAGCGCCGCGTTGGCATTCTGTTCAACCAGCAACATCGTCATATTCTGTTCTTCGTTCAGACGTTTGAGAATGCCAAAGATCTCTTGCACCAGCAGAGGGGACAGGCCCAAAGACGGCTCATCCAGCAACATGATACGAGGCCGGGCCATCAATCCGCGCCCTATCGCCAGCATCTGTTGCTGCCCACCCGAAAGGGTTCCGGCCTCTTGCGACCGACGGCTTTTCAGAACCGGAAAATAACGAAAAACCAGCTCACGATCCTGTTCGATCTGGTCTTTGTCTTTGCGGGTGTAGGCGCCGAGGCTTAGGTTTTCATCAACCGTTAACAGAGGAAACACTTCGCGCCCTTCCGGGATGTGGACCACCCCGCGCTGGACAACCTTGTGCGGCTCCCAGCCCTGGATGTCACCGCCGTCAAAGGTGATTGTTCCCTTTTCCGGGTCCATCACACCAGAGATGGTTTTCATCAATGTGGTTTTGCCCGCGCCGTTTGCGCCAAGGATCGACACGATTTTTCCTTCGTGTACATCCAGTGAAACGCCCCGAATGGCCATGATCGGACCGTAGAAACTTTCGATATTGCGAACTTGCAAGATCGGAGTGTTCATGAGGCTTTTCCCAGATAAGCCTCGATCACGGCCGGGTGCGATTGCACGTCTGCCGGTGGCCCGAGGGCCAGCTTTGCCCCATCTACCATGGCCAGGACCCGGTCGGACACGCCTGATACCAATCCCATATCGTGTTCGACCATCAGCACGGTAATTCCCATTTGCCTCCGGATATCGTCGATCCACCAACGCATATCGGTCGTCTCTTCCACCGACAGCCCCGACGCCGGTTCATCCAGCAACAGTAACTTGGGATCGGTCGCCAGGGCACGTGCCACTTCGACCACTTTGCGCACGCCGTAAGGCAGCCCTGAAATCATCTTGTCGCGATAGGCCTGCAAGTCGAGGAAATCGATGATTTTTTCAACTTTTTCCCGGTTCTCCAGCTCTTGCCGTCGAACTGCAGGGGTGAACAAAAGTTCCGAAATCAGGTTCGTAGTCCGATGCCTGTGTCGTCCGACCAAAAGGTTTTGCAGGACAGTTGCGTGTTCGAAGAGCTCGATGTTCTGGAAGGTTCTCGCCACACCAAAGGCCGCCACGCCAGACGGTTTGACCTGAAGCAGATCGTGACCATCAAACCTAATCGACCCTGAAAACGGTTCGTAAAAGCGCGAGATCAGGTTGAAGACCGTCGATTTGCCCGCGCCATTCGGCCCGACTATGGCAAAAACTTCGCCCTTCTGAACCTCGAAGGACAAATTGTCCACGGCCGTCAGACCACCAAATTTCAGGGTAACGTTTTCAAATTTCAGCAAGCTCATCTCAGACGCTCCGTCTTGAGATAGGATTTCTGCCGTTTGAACATGTCCTTGCGATAGAAGGGAAACAGTTCGAACCAGGTGCGGATTTTTAGCCAGCGGCCATAGATGCCCATGGGTTCGAAAAGGATGAAGCCGATCAGGATCATGCCAAAGATGCCGAACTCCAGCCCCGGAATGGCAACGGTGTTTCCGCCGATAATCGCGCCGACATATTCCTTTGAAATCGATAGAAACTGCGGCAAGAACCCGATGACGATTGCGCCCAGAAACGCGCCATGGATCGAGCCCAGCCCGCCGACAACGATCATCATCAGCAATTGGATCGAGATCAGGACGCTGAAGGTTTCATTGTTAAACGCACCAGCAAACAGACCCATCAACGCGCCGGCCCAACCTGTAACCGCACAGGACAGGGCGAATGAAATCATCTTTGTTCGCGCGATATCGATACCCATCGCCTGCGCCGAAACCTCGGAGTCGCGAACGGCGATGAAGCTACGTCCCAACGGGGCCCGCAGCAGGTTTATATATCCCAACGTGACCAGAACGGTGACAAACAGAACCAGCCAGTAAAAAAGATCAGGCGTCCCCCAGCGGTCAACCGTAAGGCCAAAGATCTCGACCCCGCCGATATACTTACCCGCGACACCACCAGTGATCGGCTCGGACAGAACGATGATGTCATCCATCAGGATGGACAGCGCCATGGTAAAGATCGCCAGGTAGATACCGTGAAGCCGCAGGGCAGGGACCGCGACGGTCACACCCGCGATCCCGGTCAGAATTCCGGCCAGCGGAAACGCGACTAGAAAAGGAACGCCTGCCTCAATCAGGGCCACGTTGGCGTAACAGCCAAAGGCCAGAAAGGCCGCATGGCCCAGGCTGACTTGCCCTGTATGTCCGGTCAGTATCATCAGACCCAGACCGGCGATGGCCCAGATCAGAACGTTTGTCAGTTCACCCAGATAGAAATCGTCCAGTGCGAAAGGCGCGGCCGCGACGACAAACAATAGAAGCAGATAAAGGCACAGCTGGAACCCGTCTTTCCAGGGGCGGATATCCTGTATGTAGTCGGTTTTGAAAACGATCCGCATGGCTCAGACCTTCTTGACCCGGACCTGACTGAACAGCCCGTTTGGCCGGAAGATCAGGACGGCAAGCAGCAAAGCGTATGGTGCGACCTGGCTGTAACCTGCCGCAATGTACCGGCTGGCGAAGGGTTCGATAATGCCGACAATCAGCCCTCCGGCCAATGCACCCGGCAAACTGCCGAACCCGCCGATAACGGCGGCGGCAAACGCCTTGATGCCCAGCAATCCTGTTGTCGGATCCACAGCCCCTTTTGCAGCAAAGAGAATTCCGGCAATTCCTGCAACGCCTCCGGCCAAAGCCCAGACCCATCCCTGAACACGCCTGACGGGAATGCCCATGTAATAAGCTGCCAGCTGGTTTTGCGAGGCGCCCTGCATCGCCAGACCCAGCTTGGTGCGGCTGAAGAAAACATAGAGTGCCCATGTCAGCAGCACCGTAACAACGATTATCGCGACATCCTCCATCCCCAGCACAAGACCGCCCATACGCACTTCTTTGCCCGCAAGCGGGTTTTGCAGCGTTTGCGGCTCGTGCCCCCAGATCAGACCGGCAACGAAACGGATCACAAAGCCCAAAGCAATGGTCAGTATGACAACGGCGGTCTGGCTTTCACCGAACAAGCGGCGAATGATCAGGCGATCCAGAAGAAAACCGAGCGCGCCCATTATTCCCAATGAAACAGGCAGAGCGAGCCAGAACGGCAACCCCATGTATTCGGTATTTGTCAGGCCGATGGTCACAAATGCGCCCAGCATCATGAAATCGCCCTGCGCAAAGTTCACCGCTTCGGTAGCCTTGTAGATCAGTACAAAGCCAAGCGCGATCAGGCCGTAGACACACCCGTTCGCCAGCCCGCTAATCAGCAGCTGCGCATTATCCACACTGTCCTCCCTCCACCGGTTTTCCAGCGTCTTCTTCCGCCCGCGTGTATCCTCCGGCAACGCAGGTGAGTTCTACTATGGGGCGATAATCACCTTTCCGTCACTCTTTTTCAGCGCTTCGGCAAGATTCGACACAAGATTTACGAGTGTAAGGTGTTCGGAAACATCCGTTTTCCAGCGACCATTGGCAAAGCGGGCCTGAACTTCGGCCACAACCCGCATCTGGTCAGCGGGCGGTGTCGACATCATCCATTGCGTCAGCCAGAAACCTTCGATCCGTTTGCCCATGAAAATCAGCTGGCCGGTCTGGGAAAGCGTTGGCGCTTCGGTCGAAAGTTTGCCGTAGCTGACCCAGCGCGCCCGGTTGGGCATGGCGCAGAACAGTTTCTCGGACAGTTGATCCGTCACCGCATCAAGGAAGACCCGCGGCTTCAGCGTGGCGCTTATCGCGGCAAACTTCTCGACGATTTCAGGATCGGACGTCACAAGCACTTCGGCAGCTCCAAGACTTTTCAGCGTGTCGACTGTCTCGGCCCGGCGCACCAGCGCGATGGGTTTCAACCCCAGATCACGCCCGAGGCTGCACATCAGTTTTCCCAATTGGCTGGACGCAGCGGATATCACAAATGCATCGCCGTCTTCCCTTGCCATGTCCACCATCGCCATCGCGGTGAGAGGGTTGACGATTTGCGCGGCGCCGTCATCATCTGAAATATCCGGACGCAAGGGAATACACATTTGCATCTGCGTCACGATGTATTCCGCCCAGGCGCCGGAACCTGCGGCCACGAAAGCGACGCGCTGTCCCTTCAGCGCCTCGGCACCTTTTCCGGTTGCAACGACGTCGCCACAGCCTTCGAAGCCGGCCGCGGCACCTTTGACGCGCGGCTGGCCGTATTCACCCTTAATGAAGTGGAGGTCGGACGGATTGACCGACGACGCGCGCAGGCGGATCAAAACCTGACCGGGGCCGGGATTGGGAACGGGCAGTTCCGCGGGTTCAAGCCAATCAGCCGCATTCTCGATGACTGGTCCGGTCGAAGTGGCCGAGTACCCGCCGTGTTTCAGGATGGCAGCTTTCATTGTTTGGGGCAGGTCAGTCATGGGATCGTCCTCAAGATGGCTTGTTCAATGTGCACACCCCCTTAAACAGGAGATTGCCAACGGGCGACCTCGGGGTGAGGATGTGTTGTCGGGGCAGCCAATCAAAAGCCGAACACTGGGTCAATTCAGAGAAACGATAACGTAAGGGCACGACTGGAAAATTGGCGTGCGGGGTAGGGGCCGGAAACTGGCAACCGGCCCCTTCTTTGTTACTGCTGCGTCAACAGCGCGGTCAGTTCCTGAATCTTCAAGGCGATGGTTTCAGGCGACTCTTTAATGTCATTTACAATCTTGATCGCCTGTTCTTTCAGATCCGTGGCCAATGTGCTGTCCTGAATCGAGCTCATGATACCTTCATAGTCGAAATTGGTGGGGTCCAGCTTGCCTTCCTGAATCCAGGAGCTCAGCAATTCCTGTCCCTGACCCGCCAGCGCCGCCACCTGATCACCGGCTTGCTGTGCTGCCTCGGATGCTTGTTCCGCAACAGACGAAGCTGCCTCACTGGCTTGGTCGGCAACCGACGATGCGGCTTCCTGCGCCTGTTCGGTCAAGGATGAAGCTGCCTCGCTGGCCTGTTCTGTTGCACCTTCCAGCGCATCAGACGCAGCTTCCTGAGCGGTTGACGCGGCATCAGCCACTGCATCGCCCGCCTCCTGCGCTGCGGATTGCACTTGTTCAGCCGGGGTTTGTTCGGACTGGTTGAGATAGTAGTAACCACCAACACCAACAGCGGCGATGATGATCAGGATAAGAATACGCGACATGTGTGTCTCCTTTGGAAAATGTGTCGCTGGGATGCGTTAAATGTAGCGGGGATACAAAGGGGAATTCCTGTGAATTCTCAGCAGAATACAGGTTTGGGCCGTGCTACGCTGATTGCACCAGATTTCACGGCAAGAACACGCCGGGTGACCCAGGCCACTACAGTTTCTGACAGCGGACCACTTGCAATTTTGTTGAGAACCCAAATCAGACCGGAAGACGTTTTCTGACAGCCTTCGATATTGGGATTGTGGCGGAGAGACAGGGATTCGAACCCTGGGTGGGCTTGCACCCACAACGGTTTTCGAGACCGCCCCGTTCGACCACTCCGGCACCTCTCCGCGGGGGTCTGTGAGGGGGGGATTTAGTCAGGAACGAACGGGGGCGCAAGCAGAAAATTCCGGAAATCGTGATTGCCGGGATTTTCCGTTGCCTGCCAGCGCAAAACACCTACTCTGAAAGGTATGACACAGTTTGCACACCGCATCGCCTTTTGGTTTCTCGCCCCGTTTCTGGCACTTGTTCTGGTTCCTTTGGAGCTTTCTGCGGCGAACCGGGATCGGATTGAGGCTTTTTTGACGACGACCGGTTTTGACGTAGCTCTTGAAAGCATCGCCCTGAGCTCACGGTCCGCGCCGCAGATGTTGGGTGTTGACCCAGAGGGTTTCGGCTCGGACTGGACCCGTTTGACGGACGAGGTTTTTGAAGTCGGTGCAATGCACGACACCGCAGTTTCCATTCTGGAACAGACCCTAAGTGACGAGGCCCTGGCACACGCTGTCGAGTTTTACGCGTCTAACCTTGGTCAACGTCTGGTCGTGGCCGAAAATGCCTCACACATGCAAGAAGACGATGACGTCAAGCAATTGGCAGGCCAAAGGATCATTTCTGATCTGATCAAGAACGGGTCGAAACGGGTCGAAAGTTTTAAACGCATGAACGCCGCGATCGATTCCACAGGTACGGCGTTGCGTGCCTTGCAGGAAATTCAGGTGCGCTTCCTGCTGGCGGCCAGCGCATCGGGAGTCATCGAGCTACAGCTGGACGGGGATGAACTGCGTGAATTGATGAAGCAAAATGAACCGGCAATGCGTCAGTCACTGCAATTGTCCAATCTGGCGGGCGCTGCTTACACCTATCAGGGTTTTTCCGACGCTGATGTCGATACATATGTTGACGCGCTGGAACAGCCGCTGATGCAGGAAGTTTACGAGCTGTTGAACGCCATCCAATATGAGATCATGGCCATGAGGTTCGAGGTTCTGGCCGCACGGATGGCCGAGTTGCACCCGGCACAGGACATTTGATGCAGCGCGTAATTCTGGCATTTGTGGTCGCCCTGTGTTGGGCACTGCCGCTGTATGCCGATGGAAAAGTCGATCGGCTGGCACAAGCCATGCGTCTGACACAGGTGATGGAAATCCTTGTTCACGAGGGGAAGGGCCATCGCGAAACTCTTGACGATACTTTTTTGGATAACAAGGGTGGCGCTTTTTTCGAGTCGCAGGTCAATCGTATCTACGATCCCCTTTGGATGCGGGAACATCTGACGGACGCCTTCAAAGAGGGTATGTCCGATGTTCAGCTTGATCAGGCCATCTTGTTTTTTGAAAGCGATCTTGGCCAGACCATCGTAACACTGGAAAACTCGGCCCGGCGCGCCATGTCGGATCAGGCAATCGAAGACATGGCCCGAGAATCCTACAAATCCGCAGAACGCAGCACCGCTCAGTTTGCTTTGGTCAAGGAATATATCGAGGCAAATAACCTGATTGAAAAGAATGTTCAGGGGGCATTGACGTCAGACTACAGCTTCTTTCGGGGTCTTGATGTTGATGCGCGGACCGACGATCAGGAACTGCTGGCCGAGCTTTTGTTGCAGAAGGACAGTCGGAGCGAGGACACCGAAGAGTGGCTTTTCTCGTTTCTTCTTATGGCCTACCGCCCGTTGGATGAGGCTCAGATGCGCGAAAATATCGCGTTTTCAAGAACCGAAACGGGACGGGCCCTGAATGACGCCGTGTTTGACGGCTTTGACCGCATGTTCAATGATATTTCCTATCGCCTGGGGCAGGCGGTTGCACAGGCGCTGAGGGCGTCCGATCTTTAACGCCGCTTTGGTGTTGACTTTTACCTGCATTCTATGGATAAGCGCGCATCCCGGCCGGTTTTCCGCGCCGGGTATCGTTATTATTTGGCCTGCATGACGTTGTCAGGGGTCATTCACACAGCCCGAAAAGGGCGCGCTGTTCGAGGTGGCATTCAAGTTTCTTGGGGCCAAAACACCCGCAAAGGGGACCACAGAACGCGGGTTAGAAAAGGAAAAACGCATGTTTGCGGTCCTCAAGACTGGCGGCAAGCAGTACAAGGTTCAGGCGGGCGATATCCTCCGCGTTGAAAAGCTGGCTGCCGACGCAGGTGAAAAAGTTCAATTCAACGATGTTCTGATGCTGGGCGGTGACGCTCCGGTTGTTGGCGCACCTTTCGTTGCAGGCGCAGGCGTTCAGGCCGAAGTGATCGAACAGATCAAAGGTGACAAGGTCATCAAGTTCGTCAAACGCCGTCGTAAGCACAGCTCGAAGCGTACCGTTGGCCACCGTCAGAAACTGACACTGGTCAAAATCATCGACATTCTGGCGTCGGGCGCCGACAAATCGGGCATCAAAGCTGCAACCGGTTCCGCTCCGGCTGGCGAGGCGGCACCCGCTGCAAAGCCTGCCAAGAAAGCCGAAGCCAAGGCTGAAGCACCCGCTGCTGCCGCTGCTGACGATCTGACCCAACTGAACGGTGTCGGCCCTGCCGCCGCCAAGAAGCTGGTTGAGGCCGGTATCGAGAGCTTTGCCGCTCTGGCCGCCTTGTCGGATGAGCAGATTGCTGCTATCGAAACGGTCAAAGTGAAACCCGAATGGGTTGAGCAAGCCAAAGAATTGGCTAAAGGCTAAGGAGAGAGAGAATGGCACATAAAAAAGCTGGCGGTTCCTCCCGTAACGGTCGCGACTCAGCTGGTCGTCGCCTTGGCGTAAAACTGTATGGTGGCCAGGCCGCTATCGCAGGCAACATCATCGTGCGTCAGCGCGGCACCAAGTTCTGGCCGGGCGAAGGCGTAGGCATTGGCAAAGATCACACCATCTTTGCAACTGTCGATGGCGCCGTGAAATTCCACAAGGGACTTAAAAACCGCACCTTTATTTCGGTCCTGCCAGTGGCGGAGGCCGCAGAGTAAGCCGAGACCCAGAAGGTTTAAGAAAAATTCATGGGGGACCGGCACAAAGTGCCGGTCCCCTTTCTCGTTTCAACGCAGTCGTGATCGAAAGAACCGATGACAGTCGCAACCACCAGTTTCCTGATCTTTGCCGCCTCTCAGGTCGGCACGCCGGGGCCGGCCAACATGGTCCTGCTGGGAACGGGTGCGCGCTATGGGTTTCGTGCCGCATTACCTTTTGTGGCCGGTGTCGTGCTTGGTAAGCAGCTGATTATCTGGCCCGTGGGCTTTGGTTTGCTGCAACTGGCGGAACAGGTTCCGACGGCCTTTGCGGCGCTGAAATATGCTTCGGCTGCATATATTTGCTGGCTGGCGTGGAAGATCGCGAATTTGCGACTGTCGCGCGAAACTGCGGTTGGTGATGTTCCGGGATTCTGGGCGGGGTTGATCGTGCATCCGCTGAATCCAAAAGCCTGGGCCATGATTGTTGCAGGTTTTACGGGCTTTGTCGCGGCGGGGACGTCCAGCTTTGACGCAACGCTCACGATCGCTCTTAGTTTGTTGATCTGCCAGATTGTTCTGCACCCGATCTGGACTTTTGCGGGGGATAGAATCGCGCATGCGGTTGAAGGTCGCCCGGCGGAAAAATATCTGATGTGGACGTTGGCGGGTCTTACGGTCGCGTCCGTACTATTCGTGTTGTTCGGAGGAGGAACACACCAATGAAGCTTGAGACAATAATAAATCAGCCGGTCATTGAAACCGAGCGTTTCGACCTGCGCCCCCTGCGCCGGTCGGATATGGGCCTTATCGAGCATTACGCAGGTGATGAGCGCGTGGCGCGGATGACCACCAGTATTGCACATCCACTGGCCCCCGGATCGATCGAAGCCTTTGTGACCCGTTCGATGGCTGACAACCGGGACGAGGACGTCTGGGTCATGGATGCCACCAAGGACGGTGGTCCGGAACTGATCGGTGTGATTTCGCTGAAACGGCTGGACCGGAATCAATCCGAAGTTGGCTATTGGGTCGCGCCGATCTATTGGAACACGGGCATTGCCTCGATGGCTGTGGAAGCGCTTGTTAACGCCAACCCGCTGGAAAACGCGACGATGTTTGCCAGTGTGTTTCAGGATAATCCGGCCTCGGCCCGGGTTCTGACCCATTGCGGGTTCCAGTATCTGGGCGATGCGGAAAGCTATTCGGTGGCGCGCGATGCGAATGTGCCCACCTGGACATACAGTAAAAAACTCTGACTTGTGGCCGATGGGGCCTTTGCAGTAGGGGACACACATGAAATTTCTCGATCTCGCAAAGGTCTACATCCGGTCCGGGGCCGGCGGTAGCGGCTGCGTCAGCTTCAGACGCGAAAAGTTTATCGAATACGGCGGCCCCGATGGCGGGGACGGCGGCAAAGGCGGGTCTGTCTGGGTCGAAGTTGTGGATGGGCTGAACACCCTGATCGACTTCCGCTATCAGCAACACTTCTTCGCCAAAAACGGGCAACCGGGCCGGGGGCAGCAACGCACCGGCAAGGATGGGGACGATATCGTTCTGCGTGTTCCGGTTGGCACTGAAATCCTGGACGAAGACGAAGAAACCGTCATCGGCGACCTGACCGAAGTCGGGCAACGCGTTCTGCTGGCCAAGGGCGGCAATGGCGGCTTTGGCAACCTGCATTTCAAGTCCGCCACCAATCAGGCCCCGCGCCGCGCCAATTCGGGGCAGGCGGGGATTGACCGCACAATCTGGCTGCGGCTCAAGCTGATCGCCGATGTGGGTCTTTTGGGTATGCCGAATGCAGGCAAGTCGACCTTTCTGGCGGCCACGTCGAATGCGCGGCCCAAGATTGCCGACTATCCGTTTACCACGCTGCACCCCAATCTTGGCGTTGTCGGCGTGGACAACGTCGAATTTGTTGTGGCCGATATCCCGGGCCTGATCGAAGGCGCTCATGAAGGCCGTGGCATTGGTGACCGTTTTCTGGGTCACGTGGAACGCTGTGCCGTGTTGTTGCATCTGGTCGACGGCACCTCTGCGACGGTCGCCGATGATTACCGCACGATCATTCACGAGCTGGAAGCCTATGGCGGTGAACTGGCTGAGAAGCCCCGGATCACTGTTCTGAACAAGATCGACGCGCTGGATGACGAAGAACGTGCCCTTGCCGTCGCTGAGCTTGAGGAGGCCGTGGGCGGCCCCGTCATGACCATGTCCGGTGTGGCACATCTGGGTGTAACCGAAGTTCTGCGGGCGCTGCGCAGCCAGATTGACGACAACCGTGTGCGTCAGAAACCCGCTGAGGAGGCACAGCCTTGGCAACCCTGACCTCGGCACGCCGTTTGGTGGTAAAAATCGGGTCGGCTTTGCTGGTTGATCGCGACACCGGCCTGCTGCGGTCTGACTGGCTGCTGTCGTTGGCGCAGGATGTTTCCTGGCTCAAGGGGCAGGGGAAAGATGTAATCCTTGTTTCGTCCGGTTCGATTGCACTGGGTCGCGGCGTTCTGGGCCTGCCGATGGCGGCACTGCCCTTGGAACAGTCACAGGCAGCTGCTGCGGTTGGGCAAATCCGGCTTGCACGCGCTTATGAAGAAGCGTTGGCACCCCATGGGATCACCACGGCGCAGGTTCTGGTGACGCTTGAAGACAGCGAAGATCGCCGCAGGTATCTGAACTCACGCGCGACCTTGGAAACTCTGCTAGGGTTAGGCGTCGTGCCGATCGTCAATGAAAACGACACGGTCGCAACGGACGAAATCCGGTATGGCGACAATGACCGCCTGGCCGCGCAAATCGCCGTGACAGTAGGGGCCGACCAACTGATTCTGCTGTCGGATGTGGATGGCTTCTATTCGGGTAATCCTAAGGAAGACACTTCGGCGAAGCGCTTCGAGACAATCGACAGGATCACACCCCAGATTGAAGCCATGGCCGGTGATGCGGGCTCGGGCCTGTCAAAAGGCGGGATGAAGACAAAACTGTTGGCGGCCAAGATGGCAACCGCGGGCGGTTGCGCCATGGCGATTACCGAAGGGTCGGTTCTGAACCCTCTGAAAACGCTCGAAAACGGTGCCAATTCCACATGGTTTACCGCGACATTGGATCCACATGCAGCCCGCAAACGCTGGATTTCGGCGATGAAACCTCGGGGTGAAATTACCGTGGACGAGGGGGCGGCCAAGGCACTGGCCAATGGCAAAAGCCTGCTCCCTGCCGGGATTGTGGAAGTGACCGGAGATTTCGGTCGTGGCGATCCTGTCGCCGTCCTTGATCTGGAATCCCGCCGTCTGGCTCAGGGGATCAGCCGGTATACGGCGCAGGAAGCCGATGCGATCAAGGGGCGTAAGTCTTCTGAGATTGAAGCGACGCTGGGCTATCCCGGTCGCGCAGCCCTGATCCACCGGGACGACCTGGCCCTTTAACCTTCAATAAGATGATCTGAAAGGCACGCGATATGAAAGACTTCAACAGCATTCCTGCTCTGATGGAAGATCTTGGGAAACGTGCCAAAGCCGCTTCGCGTGAACTGGCTTTCGCAACAGCTGAACGAAAGCACGCGGCGCTGATTGCAGCCGCCGACGCGGTTTGGGCCAACCGGGCACGGATCATCGAAGCTAATCAAAAAGATCTGGAATTCGGCCGCGACAAGGGACTGAGCCCCGCAATGATGGATCGCCTGATGCTGGATGAGGCGCGCGTTCAGGGCATGGTAGACGGGCTGAGAACCGTCGCGGATCAGGCCGATCCGGTGGGTGAGGTTCTGTCTGAATGGAATATGCCCACGGGCCTTAACATCCAGCGCGTCCGGACACCGTTGGGGGTTATCGGCGTGATCTATGAAAGCCGACCCAACGTGACTGCGGATGCCGGGGCGCTGTGCCTGAAATCGGGCAATGCGGTAATCCTGCGTGGCGGATCCGAAAGCTTTCATTCCTCAACCGCGATCCATGCCTGTCTGGTCGAAGGGCTGAAGGCCGCGAACCTGCCCGAAGACGCCATTCAACTTGTGCCCACACGCGACCGCGCCGCGGTGCAGGAGTTGCTGACATTGACCGACTATGTCGACGTCATCGTTCCACGCGGAGGCAAGGGACTGGTGGGCCTTGTACAACGAGAGGCCCGTGTGCCGGTCTTTGCTCATCTCGAAGGCATCGTGCACATTTACATTGACAAGGCTGCTGACCCGCAGAAAACGCTGGAAGTTGTGCTGAATGCCAAGACCCGCCGCACTGGTATTTGCGGAGCCGCTGAATGCTTGCTGGTTCATCAGGATATCGCAGACACACTGGGGCGTGACGTGGTTGCGGCACTGGTCCAGTCAGGCGTCGAGGTTCACGCCGACGGTGTCCTCGCTGGGGAGGGTACAGTTGCTGCTACGGCGGATGACTGGGGAAAAGAGTTCCTCGACAGCGTGATCGCGGCGAAGCCCGTTGCCGATATTGATGCCGCGATTGCTCATATTCAGCAATACGGCTCGAACCACACCGATTGCATCATGACCGAGGATGACGCAGCAGCGGCCCGTTTCTTTGAGCGTCTGGACAGCGCAATCCTGATGCACAATGCCTCGACTCAGTTTGCGGATGGTGGCGAGTTTGGCATGGGGGCAGAAATCGGAATCGCGACGGGCAAGATGCACGCGCGCGGACCGGTTGGGGCGGCGCAATTAACCAGTTTCAAATATCTCGTGCGCGGGAACGGAACGATCCGGGCTTAAAACCGAAGTGACACGCGGGTTGCCGAGGTTTCAACGGCAATCCGCCGACCCATCGCAGCTGCCGTTTCAGGCAACAACGCGAACTGAACGTGCGCGGGCGTGATCTTGGTGGGAAACCGACCTGTCACGACGTTCTTCCAAAGATCACTATCGACATTCAACCGGTCTGCAACCCCGGTCACTATCCAATTGTTGCCCTGATTGACGATCTCGACCGCGCCGCCCAGCGGCATGGCACTTTCGCAGCACATCAGCGCCAGAAAGGCCAGTTTGACCTGATTACGCGGCACTGGCCCGGTCAGGTTCCAGTTGACCCGTATCCGCCCGGCACGCTCGATATCTTTCAGCAGTTCGGTTACTTCGGTCCGACCAAGTGGCTGATCACTGGCCGAGCCAAAGGCAACGCGGAAAAAGCGTATACGTGCCCCGGCGCTTCCGACACTGCCCGAGATCAGTTCCATCTCGGGGCCCTGTACGGCGCCCACCATATCCAACAGCTCAAGCCCGTTGGTGATCGCGCCGATCGGGCTGATCAGATCATGGCAAATCCGCGAACCGATCAATTCGGCCAGGTTGACGTTGCTCTCGCCCATGCGTACCTCCGACTGTATCTGCCGCACGTCCCGGAGGCCCCTATGACAGACATGAATGCTATACTTGCACCGGGCATGTTTGTCCGCCACCCGGATTTTCCCGAATGGGGCGTCGGACAGGTTCAGTCCAACATTGCAGGCAAGATCACCGTGAACTTTCGCGAGCAGGGAAAAGTGGTGATCGACGGAACGCGCATCGCCCTGATGCCGGTCTTTGATCTGTGAAAGTGGTTTAGGAAAGGTTAACAACGCTGACCGAAGCGGGGCTTGTTGCCTTTGGCTGAAAAACTGCGGTATCAGCAGCCAAAAGAACACGGATCGCCCCATATGCCGGATACTGGCCCTTCTTTCACTGTAAAACTGGCCGAGACCGAAGCCGACCTGCAAGCAGCTCAACGCCTGCGCTATGACGTCTTCGTGCGTGAGTTGGGGGGCGGCGGAGAGATGGTTGATCACGATGCTGGCCTCGAGAAAGACCGTTTCGACCCGTATTTCGATCATATGTTGGCCTATGATGATCACACCGGCGAAATCATTGGCGTCTACAGGATGTTACCGGGCGAACGTGCTGCGGAACTGGGGCAATTCTATTCCGAAGATGAATATGACCTGACCGTTCTCAAGAACAGCGGGCGCAAACTGCTGGAGTTGGGACGGTCGTGCCTGCACCCCGACTACCGTGGGGGTACGGCAATGTACCACCTGTGGAACGGTTTGGCCGCTTATGTAGCGGAACGTGACATTGAGGTGCTGTTCGGCGTAGCGAGTTTTCACGGAACAGACGTGACCACATTGGCGCAGCCCTTGTCGATGCTTCACCACAACCATCTGGCTCCGCCAGAGTTGCGCGTACGGGCGCAGCCCGATGTTTTTCAGTCGATGGACCTAGTGAAACCAGAGGCTTTGGACCGCCGCGCCGCCATGGTTCAGGTGCCAGCATTGATCAAAGCCTACCTGCGCTTGGGTGGTTTCGTGGGCGAGGGCGCCTTTATCGACCACACCTTCAACACAACGGATGTTTGCCTGATCCTCGACACGACGCGCATGAATGAACGGCAGCGTCGAATTTATGGCGGGGCGTGACGCTGTGAACGACCCGCTCTGGAATAGTGAAGACGCGCCCGATCCGATCGAGCTGGGCGTTACCGGATGGGTTCTGGTCATTCTGCGCGGAGTCCCGCTGGCGGCCCTTGTCTTTGGTGGCCTGATCATCCTTCTGGCCGTTCGCCTGATCGAGTATCCGATTTTCGGCGTCCGGCGACCTGTGACGCCGTTCATCACACAGTTTGTCTGCCGCAACGCGTTTCGAATTCTTGGCATCGGGTTCCGCACATCAGGCGCGCTGATGAAAGAGAGGGGGGCGGTGGTGGCAAACCACACGTCCTGGCTGGATATCTTTGCTCTGAACGCGCGCAAGCGGGTCTATTTTGTCTCCAAGGCAGAAGTTGCCAAATGGCCCGGTATCGGCTGGCTGGCCCGTGCGACCGGGACGCTGTTCATCGAACGGGATCGCAAGAAAGCCAAGGAACAAACCAAGCTGTTTGAAACCCGCCTGAAAGTGGGTCACAAACTGTTGTTTTTCCCCGAAGGCACCTCAACCGACGGGCTTCGCATTTTACCTTTCAAAACAACGCTTTTCGCCGCGTTCTTTGCAGATGAGTTGCGTGATTTCATGTATATCCAACCCGTTTCTGTGGTGTTTCACGCGCCCATAGGCCAGCCAAAACGCTTTTATGGCTGGTGGGGGGATATGGAGTTCGGGCCACATTTGCTGAAGACCCTTGGCGCACGTCGGCAAGGAACGGTTGAACTAATCTATCATGCGCCAGCGCGGGTCAGCGACTTTGAAAACCGAAAGGCTCTGGCCGCCCATTGTGAAGACGCCGTCAGGCATGCGCACGCATTGGCGCAGCTTGAAAAATAGGGGCGATTGGCCCTTGCGTAGCGCGCAAACCTGCCTTATACGCGCGCCATTCAAACCCGCAGGCGGGGTTTGGCCTTTTTGAGGGAGACATCCTCATCAAGACCGCCGGTTGGAGCGTCCGCTTCTTTCACCCCCGCCCAGGCGTAAACCGGAAAAGGAAAATTGCATGGCTCTTCCCGAGTTCACCATGCGTCAGCTGCTGGAAGCTGGCGTTCACTTTGGTCACCAGACACAGCGTTGGAACCCCCGCATGGGCCCGTTCATCTACGGCTCGCGCAATGGTATCCACATCATGGACCTGACCCAGACCGTTCCGATGCTGGATCAGGCTCTGCAGGCTGTTCGTGACACCGTCGCAAAAGGTGGCCGCATTCTGTTCGTTGGTACTAAGCGCCAGGCAGCTGGCCCGATCGCTGAAGCGGCTGAAAAGTCGGCTCAGTACTACATGAACCACCGCTGGCTGGGCGGCACGCTGACCAACTGGAAAACCGTTTCCCAGTCGATCAACCGTCTGAACCAGATCGACGAAGCCATGGAATCGGGCGCAGAAGGCCTGACCAAGAAAGAGCGTCTGGGCATGGAACGTGACCAGGGCAAACTTCAGGCGTCGCTGGGTGGTATCCGCGAAATGGGCGGCGTTCCGGACCTGCTGTTCGTCATCGACGTCAAGAAAGAAGCACTGGCCATCGCAGAAGCCAACAAACTGGGTATCCCGGTTGTGGCTGTAGTCGACACCAACTGCTCGCCCGATGGCGTTGACTACATCATTCCCGGCAACGACGACGCGGCACGCGCAATCGCTCTGTACTGTGATCTGGCCGCACGCGCCGCTCTGGACGGTATGACCGCGCAGATGGGCGCAGCAGGCGTTGATCTGGGCGCATTCGAAGAAGCTCCGGTTGAAGAAGCTCTTGCGGAAGAAGCCGCAGAAGCCCCTGCCGAAGCGTAAGCTGCCCGTCACGTAAATGACATATGGGGCAGGGTATGACCTGCCCCAATTCCGTTTGAATTGAGGAGAGCCAAAAGATGGCAATCACAGCAGCAATGGTTAAAGAACTGCGCGACTCGACCGGCGCAGGCATGATGGACGCAAAAAAAGCGCTGACCGAAACCGGCGGCAACATGGACGACGCCGTTGACTGGCTGCGTACCAAAGGCCTGGCCAAAGCGGCCAAGAAATCAGGCCGTACCGCAGCAGAAGGTCTGGTTGCTGTTCACGTCAACGGTGGCAACGGTGTTGCTGTCGAAGTGAACTCGGAAACCGATTTCGTTGCGAAAAACGCTGAGTTCCAGGAAATGGTCAGCAAGATTGCAAACGCTGCTGAAGGTGTGGACGACATCGAAGCACTGCTGGCCGCTGATCTGGGCGGAAAAAGCGTTGCCGACACGCTGACCGACAAGATCGCCACCATTGGCGAAAACATGTCGGTGCGCCGCATGGCCAAACTGTCAGGTGAAACAGTTGTGTCTTATGTGCACAACGCTGCGACCAACGGCATGGGCAAAATCGGTGTGCTGGTCGCTCTGTCGGGTGGTGATGAGGCTATCGGCAAGCAGGTTGCGATGCACATCGCAGCTGTGAACCCGGCCGCCCTGTCTGAGGCCGACATGGACCCGGCAATTGTCGAGAAGGAAAAGCAGGTTCAGATGGACATCGCCCGCGAATCCGGCAAGCCGGAGCAGGTGATCGAAAAGATGATCGAAGGCCGCATGAAGAAATTCGTCGCCGAATCGACATTGCTGAGCCAGCAATTCGTTGTGAATCCTGATCTGACCGTTGAAGCAGCTGCAAAAGAAGCAGGCGCAACCATCACCGGCTTTGTTCGCCTGGAAGTTGGCGAAGGCATCGTTGTGGAAAAAGAAGACTTCGCTGCCGAAGTCGCAAAAGCCGCTCAGGGCTAAAGAGAGGCTCCGACCGGGGCCTTGCTGAACAAAATGAAAGGGTTACGCATCGCGTAGCCCTTTTTTGCTGGTGGCACATCTTAGAATTAGCGAAGAAGTGAAGGATTGGAGGGCCCCGCATGATGGGGATGGTCGAGGCCCCCCAAAATTCCGACACAGGTACGCGGACGAATAGGCGCCCCCTTGTCAGAGTGATTGGAGAGCTTTGAAATTGCAAAGATCCAATCGAATGTTCCCTGGCTAAAGCCACCACTCACGGAACACTCTCACTTTGCAACTTTTAGGTTAGATTTGAAAAGTAGTGATTTCCTTACCTAGGGTAAACTGACGCTGGATGGCGTCAGAAAAACACTCCTAAACTTCCATAACGAACATCTGATTATGCAAAGACGCCTTTAACACAGCCTGTGCCGTCGTTTCGACCGACAACGCCTCACGGGCGAGTCGAAGATGCTTTTCAACAGTTGCCGCTGTCAGGCCCATCAGCAAGGCTATGTCCTGCGTGGTTTTGCCGTCACCAACCCATTGCAACGCCTCGCGCTGACGCTTTGTCAGGGCCCGGTTCGGTGGGTTGAAAGGCAATGTCAGGATCTTCAGATGCGCAACGTTGTTCATCAAAAGAATGTCTTCGCCATGCTCTTGCCAGATCGCGTCAATGTCTTCCTGGCTCATCCCTTCCTTGGCGGATAGGGAAATCGCCCCTTTCGAGCGCACAGAGACCGAGTTGAAGCTGACGGTGTAACCAGAAACGACGCCCATGGACTTGTTGAACTCGAAAACCTCACGCTCTTTGTCGCTCATCGACCCTCGAGAATGCATGTCCAGCAACATTTTCCAACTGGCGGCGCCTTCATTGTCCAGCGCCCATTTCAACATGGGGGCGTGAAAATACAAACCGTCCTTGATGAAACCATCCACATAGGCACGGTTATGGTTAGTCAGAATGACAAAGTCCTCTGGATCACCCAATGAGGTTGCCGTCCTGTATTGCGTGTGGCCGTAGATAAGGCGATCGAACCCGAATTTCGCCATCTGTCGGCAATGCGCATCCCACAGGTCTTCCAGGGTCTTGGCATAGCTGACAAACCGCAGATAATCCCTGAGGGTCATGCCGTGTCACCTGCTTTCAGATGGGCGGCAAGCGCGTCCAGAGCAAGAACATAGCCTTGGGCGCCAAAGCCACAGATCTGCCCCAAAGCAACAGGCGCGATATAGGACTTGTGCCGGAATGCTTCCCTTGCATGGATGTTTGACAGGTGAACCTCGACAACCGGCAGGTCAACTGACGCGATGGCATCCATCAGCGCAACCGACGTGTGTGTGAATGCCCCCGCATTGATCACAAGGCCATCCTGCACACCGCGTGCGCCGTGGATCGCATCAATTAACACACCCTCATGGTTGGATTGCAGATGCGAGACTTCAAGGCCAATGGACGCGCCATGGCGCTGGCACTCCTCCTCGATCATCTTCAGAGTGGTGCTGCCGTAAACCTCGGGCTGCCGTGTGCCAAGCAGGTTGAGGTTTGGGCCATTCAATACCAAAACGTTGTGCATGTCTTCACGATCCCCATTAATGGTACATAGACGCCTAAAGGTTGGGTTGTCTACCTGCCTTTGCCGGATCGAGTACAGTCGAAAAACCGGTGTGCGAAGCGGGTCGCTATTTTGACCACGGCTTCAACTTTCCGCCATGGTGACAACGATTTTTCCCAGAACGGAACGTTGCGACAATTGTTCAAGCGCCTCGTGCGCGCGGGCAAGCGGGAACCGGGCGCTAATTCGGGGTTTGATTTTGCCGGCTGTGTAAAGATCGAACAGGTTCTTGACGTTGTCAGCATGGCCGATTGGGTCGCGGAAAACTGACGCGCCCCAAAACACACCAACGATCTGACATCCTTTCAAAAGGGCCAAATTCAAGGGAATCCGCGGAATGCCCGCTGGAAAACCGACGACAAGGTAACGACCTTTCCAGGCCATACTGCGCAGGGACGGTTCGGCCAGCGTACCGCCAACAGCGTCGTAGACGATGTCTACGCCGTCAGGACCGGCAAGTTTCTTAACTTCGGCTGAGAAGGCTTTTTGTGCTTCCTTGTCCATGTCGCGCGGGTAAATCACCACGTCATCGGCACCAATCTGGCTACAGAATTCGGCCTTTTCAGGTGATGAAACGGCTGTGATCACCCTGGCACCCATGGCTTTGCCCAGTTCAATGGCGGCTGACCCCACACCTCCGGCGGCACCCAGTACCAACAGGGTTTCACCGGGTTGAATCTCCGCCCGATCCTTCAACGCGTGGTAGGACGTGCCGTAGGTGAAAATGAAACAGGCGGCATCTTCATAGGGCATCGCATCAGGAATTCGGATTGCAGTGTCCGCCTTGAGCGTGACATGGGTCGAAAACCCACCATGCCCGGTTAGGGCCAAAACACGGTCGCCTGGCTTAAATCCATTGACGCCTTCGCCCACAGCCAGAACTTCACCCGCAATTTCACCGCCCGGAGCAAAGGGCCGTGGCGGCTTCATCTGGTACAGATCGCGGATAATCAACGTGTCCGGAAAATTCACGCCCGCTGCTTTCACACCGATCAAAAGCTGACCTTTGCCCGGCTGCGGATCTGGTAGGGTCGTAAGCTCCAGGGTTTCGGGACCGCCCGGTGCGACGCTGAGTAATGCTTGCATACCGCCTCTGATCTGCCTGTACTTTGTGTCGAGGAAGTTTTGGTGCAGCATGGTTTTTTGTCAACGCTACGGTCCAACGCCTGCCGCGACGGCAAGAGGAACGCAATTTGTATCAGGATGAACTGGTGACAAAGAAACTGAGGAGCACAAAATGACCCCCGACACCCTCTTTTCGCTTCACGGCAAAACCGCTTTGGTAACAGGTGGAGCGACAGGTATTGGCCGCATGGCAGCCGAGGCGCTGGTTCGTGCGGGCGCGCGCGTGCTCATTGCCTCAAGAAAAGGAGACGCCTGTGCCGAGGTCGCTGCAGAACTGAACGCGCTGGACGCGCCGGGCAGCGCCGAAGGCTTTGCCGGTGACATTGGCGGCGCAGCCGGTATAGGCAAGTTGGTCTCTGACATTCAGGCGCGTACGGAAAAACTAGACATCCTGATGAACAATTCGGGGGTGTCCTGGGGTGCACCGATGGGGCAGTTTCCCTACGATGCATGGGAAAAGGTCATGTCTGTCAACGTGACAGGGATATTCGAACTGACCCAGCGGCTTTTGCCAATGCTAATGAAATCAGGCACCGCCGAAGACCCGGCGCGCATTGTCAATGTGGGGTCAGTCATGGGTGAAGTCCCAATGGGCGATGGGGCCTACAGCTATTCGGCCTCAAAGGCAGCTGTTTTGCACCTGACCAAGGTCTTGGCCAAGGAACTTTCACCGCACCACATCACGGTTAACGCACTCGCTCCGGGGCCGTTTGTGTCGCGCATGACTGCCTTTGCGACAGCCGATGAGGATACCAGAGAACGGGTTGGCAAGTCTGTACCTCTGGGTCGCGTCGGACGGGACGAGGATATTGCAGGCTGTATGTTGTTCCTGTGCGGTCGCGGCGGCAGCTATGTGACAGGCGCAGTGATTCCGATTTCGGGCGGGATCAACGTGGTGACCGCCGGAAACATTTTTGCCGAAGCCCTGTGACAGGAAGACAGCCAATGAGAACCGAAACCAATCTGGATCTGGCGGCAGTAGATACGTATCTGAGCGCGCATCTTTCCGGCTACAACGGGCCATTGGAGGCGAGGAAATTTGATGTCGGGCAATCCAACCCGACGTTTGAGTTACGCACACCAGAGAAAGCCTATGTGCTGCGCCGAAAGCCCGCCGGCGTATTGCTGAAATCGGCACATGCCGTTGATCGCGAATTTCGGGTTCAAAGCGCCCTTGCCGGGAGCGAGGTTCCGGTGCCCAAGATGTATCTGCTGTGTGAAGACGACAACGTCATCGGCTCGGCCTTCTATGTGATGGAACGCTTGCAGGGCAGGGTGTTTCCGGACCCAACGCTGCCCAAAGAAAGCAACGAAACCCGCGCCGCCATCATTGACGAAATGAACAGGGTTCTTGCCCAATTGCACATGGTGGATATCGATGCCGTTGGCCTGTCTGACTATGGGCCGATTGGCAACTATTACGAGCGTCAGATCGCGCGCTGGACCAAGCAATACCGCGCGTCCGAGACCTCGGCCATTGCGGATATGGATGCGCTGGCTTCAGCGCTCGAGACCTCGGTACCGGCCGATGACGGGCAGCGCACGCTGGTGCATGGGGATTACCGCATCGACAACCTGATGTTTGCGCCGAACCGGGCGGAATGTATCGGGGTGCTGGATTGGGAACTGTCGACGATCGGTCACCCTTATGCGGATCTGGCCGCAGTAATCATGCAATGGCAGTTGCCGCCGGGAAAACAGGGCCGGGGGCTGGCGGGTGTGGATCGATACAGCCTGGGCCTGCCCAGCGATGAGGCATTCATTGCCCAATACTGCAAACGTCGAGGCCTGGATGGCATAGACAATTTCGGCTTTTATCTCGGCTTCAATTTCTTTCGCATGGCAGGCATCCTACAGGGTGTCTACAAACGCGCGCTGGATGGGAATGCGTCAGACCCCGACCGCGCAAAGGCTTTTGGCGCATATGTTCCTATATTCGCCCAGCACGGCCTGAAAGCACTTGAGTCCACATTAGAGTGACGACCTATCAAGCTGTTTTTATGTCACTATCTTGCCTTGAAAGTTCAACCTCAAGATTTGGCAGACTGTTCTTTCCAAAAAACAGCTCAGCCCCGGTGAACATGCTGGGAACCCCAAACACACCTCGCCGAACCGACGACTTGGTCATCTCTTTCAGTTTCAGTTTAACGTCGGGGCTCGCCATGGCTTCGCGAATTTTGCGAACGGGCAAGTCGTTTTCATGCAGGATATCCGTTAGGACACCGATCTCGTCCGCCTTCTGACCATGTACCCATATCGCATCAAAAACCGCGTTTATATATCTGACTTCCCAAGGTTTTCCATTGGCAAAACACGCGCCGCGCATGGCAAGTTTTGTGTTGATCGGAAAATGCGGGCTCATATGAAAGCTCAACCCACGACGGCGGGCAAACCGGTGCAGATCATGCGTCAAATAGGCTGTCTTTTGGCGGTTTTCGGAATACGCCTGAAATGGGCTTTGGTTATGCGTCGCCTTGAACACCGCAGGCAGCAGGACAGGAACATAAGTAATGCTTGCGTCATAGCGCTCGGCAAGATCGGGGAGCATCTTATGGGCGAGAAACGCGTTCGGGCTGCAAAAATCGTAAATGAAGTCTATGGTCTGCGTCATGGGGTTCCTCCCTTTCGGTTCCTTGAAATCTTGTTCATTGAACTTCAGGCGAATCTGCGTCGAAATCAGTCTAACATTCCATTGTGAGGCACGCTGATGAAGCCCGTTCACGAATTTCTCTGCAACACGCAACTTTTTGCTGCTATTTCAGGTCACAAGCTCAAACAGTCGCAGTTTAGTACCTCACGGAAGTTCCCAAATGTCCCACAGGCAATCCATGTTTGATCAAACCCGGCTGGATCGGCTTAGCCATTGGATGGAAAACTATGTTGAGCAGCGCAAATATGCCGGATCATCCTTTTTGCTGCGCCACAAAGGGAGTGAGGCCTTTTTTCATGCCTGTGGTGTCAGCAGCCTCGAGACTGGCCGGCAATTCCAACGCGACACGCTGGTGCGCATTTATTCCATGACCAAACCGATCACATCGGTCGCGTTGATGACATTGGTCGAACGCGGGCTTGTTCACCTGAACGCGCCTGTGTCTGAGTTTCTACCTGAATTCAAAGATATGCAGGCGCTGGTCCCGGGGGCGGAGAAACTGGATCAGACCGAGGCTGCACCGCCTCCAACGCTACATCAGTTACTGACGCATACCAGTGGGCTAAGCTACCCGTTCAACCCCGGGCTTTTGCCCCAAGCGATGGATGAACAGGACCTTATTTTCAAACCCAATCAGGGGCTTCTGGAACATCTTGTGCGCGATCTGGCAGGGCTGCCACTGGCGTTCCAACCCGGTGCTCGCTGGGAATACTCGGTCGGGATTGACGTGCTGGGTCGTGTGATCGAGTTGGTCTCGGGCCAGTCATTGGAGCAGTTCTTTCGAAGCGAAATCCTTGAGCCGCTGGACATGCGCGAAACAGGTTTTTCCGTACCCGCTGGGGCAGGGGATCGTTTCGCATCGCTTTACACCCCATTGGCTGGCGACGCGATGGCGCTGAATTCCGCGGATCACGGTAGCGAAAGCCTGAGACTGTTCGATTCCCACATAGAATCCCCGTTCGAAAACACGACGACCTTTTCCGGCGGTGGCGGTCTGATTTCGACAATCGATGATTATGCCAAATTCGCGGACATGCTTCGAAATCGGGGGGCCGGGAACGGGTACCGCATACTTGGCCCGAAAACCGTCGATTTCATGATGCGCAATCACCTTCCCGGGGACATTGCTTCAATGGGTCCGCAGAGTTTCGCAGAGCAACCGATGGAAGGAATGGGCTTTGGGCTAGCCGGTGCGGTTGTTCTGAATCCCGGTCTGGTAAGGGTTCCCGGCTCTTTCGGGGATTTCAGCTGGGGTGGAATGGCGTCGACCTATTTCTGGATTGACTGGCAGAATGACCTGACGGCGATTTTCTTTACCCAACTGTCCCCCTCAAGTTCGTACCCATCCCGCGCCGAACTCAAGGCACTGGTTCATGCGGCCATGATTGAATGATTTCCTCTGTACTGATACCCGGTGCCGGACGACACAACTTGCGAGCAGACGATGACCGAAGCGGAACGTATCTTACTGGATCTTCTGGATATTGAACGGCTTGAGATCGATCTGTTTCGCGGGACAGGGTCGGGCGGTGAAACCCCCACACGCATCTTTGGCGGACAGGTCATCGCGCAAGCGCTCGCTGCGGCGTATCGGACTGTTGAAGAACGGTTGTGCCATTCGCTACACGCCTATTTCATTCGCCCGGGAGATCCAGAGAAACCCGTTATTTATCAAGTTGATCGCGCGCGAGACGGAGGTTCGTTCACAACCCGCCGTGTGGTTGCGATTCAGCATGGAAAGCAAATCCTGAACATGTCGGCATCCTTTCATGTCCGGGACGAAGGTTGGGACCATCAGCATCCGATGCCCGTCGTGAACGCACCGGAAGCGTACCCGTCCCGATCTGAATTGCGTAAAACATACGTTGAACGTGTTCCCGAAAGGTTGAGGGGCGAATTGCTGCGCGAGCGCCCGATAGAGGTTCGGGAAGTCGATCACCTGGATCCATTCACACCGAAAGTCTCTGACGATCGAAACCAGACTTGGTTCCGTATGCCTGCAGCCGCTTCCGTTGACGCCAGAACGCAGCACTTACTGCTGGCTTATGCGTCTGACATGAACCTGATGTCCTCTGGATTGCGGCCACACGGTCTGAGCTGGTTTAGCGGAGAGTTCAACGGCGCAAGTCTGGACCACGCGCTATGGTTTCACGCACCGGTAAATTTTCAGAACTGGCATCTGTACGTAATGGACTCGCCGTGGACGGGGCAGGGACGCAGTTTTAACCGTGGATCGATCTATTCCGAGGACGGTACCCTTGTTGCATCTGTCGCACAGGAAGGATTGATGCGCAGAATTCGCGCACGACCTTAAGTATTGCCAATAAACCTTTGATTTAACTTCTGCATTCCGCTAAGCCACCGATCGTAATCAGCCGCTTTGAATTGCAAATAATCAGCGACTTGTGGATGAGGCAGAATCAAAAACCGTTCATTTCGAATAGCTTGCACACAGGATTCAGCCACATCTCTGGGCTCAAGCATCCCATCAATCGAAGCTACTGAGATTTCATGGCCTTCGGTCATTTTCGAACGTACCGCCTGCGGACACAGGACCGAGACTTTCAATCCTTCAGCGCCATATGTCAGCGAAAGCCATTCGGCAAATCCTACAGCCGCGTGTTTGGTAACCCCATATGGGGCTGCACCAGGTTGGTTCAGCAAACCTGCCGCAGACGCAGTTATCATTATATATCCGCCGCCGCGACGAACCATGCGTGGAACCAGATGGCGAGCAGTCCAGACATGGGACATGACATTGATCTTCCAGATCCGATCCCAATCTTCGTCCGCAACATCGAGACCGCCAAGCGTCAGAATTCCGGCATTTGCGCAAAACAGGTCAATTGGACCGACAGTTTCTTCAACAAAATCAATCAGAGCCTTGATCTGCGCTTCGCTGGAAACGTCGCAGGGATACGCCTGACCACCAATTTGCTCTGCGACCAAATTTGCGCCAGCGATGTCGACATCCGAGCAGATTACACGTGCACCTTCTTGGGAAAACCGTTCTGCAAGACCACGACCAATACCTTGGGCAGCGCCGGTGACAACGACAGTTTTGTTCTTAAGCTCCATGCGTATTCCGGACAGGTTCGTTACAGTGTTTTCAATGTGTTGGCTTGCCTTCCGTATTACAAGTATTACGTTTTTACCATAATACCGATTACACGCTAATTGAAAGTAGCGGAGATATACTCAGATTCCACTGCAATCAGTCATCAGACCAATGCGATCAACACAGGTCTGATGCGATTTATCCCAACGCGTAACCTGCACCGCGGACTGTTCGAACCGGATCATCCCCGCCGTGTTGCGTTAAGGCTTTGCGCAGTCGTCCAATGTGAACATCAACGGTACGCGTATCGACATAGATGTCGCGTCCCCAGACCCGATCCAGCAATTGTTCACGGCTCCAGACCCTGCCCGGCTTTTCCATGAACGTGCTAAGAAGCCGGAATTCGGTTGGACCAAGTTTCAAGGGCTTGCTGTCACGGCTGACCTTGTGGGTTTCCGAATCCAGAATGATGTCATCGTACTCCAGTCGCAAGCCAACAGTTGCAGGTCGGACGCGGCGCAGTTGTGTTCGGACACGCGCCATCAGTTCGACGATCGAATATGGTTTGACCACATAATCGTCGGCACCAGTTTCCAGCCCGCGAACCTTGTCTACCTCTTCTGATCTGGCCGACAGCATTATTATCGGGATCGAACGTGTGTCCGGACGGCTTTTGAGCCGGCGGCAAACCTCAATCCCGCTTAGGTTGGGCATCATCCAGTCCAGAACAATGATATCCGGGCAGTCTTCGTCGACCAGCAGCATAGCTTCGTCACCGTTGGCCGCCTTTGAGACGCGAAAACCTTCGGCTTCAAGGTTGTAGGCCAGCACCTCGCGTTGGGCCAACTCATCCTCGACCACCAGAACCGTCGGTTGATCTGCGGACATCTCAAGCCTCTCCTACGCTGTTTGCGACGTTATATCGGCCTTGGGCCGAGCCTCGGTCGGGCGGTCGCCTGTAACCAGATACACCACCTGCTCGGCAATCGAGGTTACATGGTCGCCCATACGCTCGATGTTCTTGGCGATGAAATGCAGGTGCATACAGGCCGAAATATTGCGCGGATCCTCGGCCATAAAGGTCAGGAATTCGCGGAACAGGCCGTTATACATCTGGTCGACCTCTTCATCGCGGTTGATGACGTCGGTGGCCAGTTCCGCGTCGCGCTGAATATAGGCGTCCAACGCGTCGCGCAGCATACGTTCAACTTCGCGCGCCATGCGGCGTAAGGCAGCTGCGCTGCCGCTGATCTCGCCCGCATTGGCCAGAACGGTCGTACGCTTGGCGATGTTCTTCGCGTAATCGCCAATCCGCTCAAGATTGCCGGATACTTTCAGGACCGAAAGAACCAGTCGCAGGTCACTGGCCGTGGGCGCGCGCAACGCAATCAGACGCGCGGTTTCCTCGTCGATCAGGTCTTCCAACGCGTCGATGGCCTTGTCACCTTGTCGTACTTCCTGGGCCAGCTCAACGTCACGGCTTTCAAGCGAGCGCGCCGCGCCCATGATAGCGGCCTCAACCAGACCGCCCATCTTCATGATATGCGCCTGGATTGTTTCGAGGTCGCGGTCAAAAGCAGATGCAATATGTTGTTCGCTCATTGTTTGATACCTGTGCTTAGCCGATACGGCCTGTAATGTAGCTTTCCGTGCGCGGATCGACCGGATTGGTAAAAATCTGACCGGTTTCACCGAATTCCACCAGATTACCCAGGTGGAAAAAGGCCGTTTTCTGACTGACGCGCGCGGCCTGCTGCATCGAGTGGGTGACGATCACAACCGAATATCGGGAACGCAATTCGTCGATCAACTCTTCGACCTGTGCGGTTGCAATCGGGTCCAGCGCCGAGCACGGCTCGTCCATCAACAGGACTTCCGGTTCAGTTGCCACGGCGCGCGCGATACACAAACGTTGCTGTTGCCCCCCTGACAAACCCGTGCCAGGCGAATCCAGACGGTCCTTGACCTCATCCCAGATTGCGCCTCGACGCAGTGATTTCTCAACGATCTCATCCAGTTCCGCCTTATTCTTGGCCAAGCCGTGGATACGCGGACCATAGGCCACGTTGTCGTAGATCGACTTGGGGAACGGGTTCGGTTTTTGGAACACCATGCCGACTTTGGCGCGCAACTGAACGGGGTCGACCCGCTTGTCATAAATGTCTTCGCCGTCCAACAGGATATCACCTTCGACACGGCAGATATCGATGGTGTCGTTCATCCGGTTCAGACACCGCAGGAAGGTCGATTTTCCACAACCCGAAGGACCGATAAAGGCCGTGACGGTCTTGTCTTCGATCTCAACACTCACGTCCTTGATGGCGTGGGTATCACCGTAGTATACCTGAACCTTCTTCGCGTTGATCTTGATGTCTTTGGAGTCCACGGTTCTCTCCACTCGTGTCATGTCGTTCATTATTGCCCCCAATTACCAGCGGCGTTCAAAGCGGCGGCGCAGGATGATAGCGATGATATTCATGGTCAGCAGGAACATCAAAAGGATGATGATTCCGCCCCAGGCCTTTTCGTAGAACCCGACATCAGCGCGTGCGGCCCAAGTGTAAATCTGGGCGGGCATTGCCGAGTTCGGCTCGGTAAAGCCGGCAAGGAACCCGTCGGGATATCCCCGCGCCACAAAGCCTACCATGCCGATCAGCAACAACGGCGCGGTTTCACCCAAGGCTTGTGCCAGACCGATGATGGTGCCGGTCAGAATGCCCGGCGCGGCCAAAGGCAGCACGTGGTGGAACACAGCCTGCATTTTCGAGGCCCCTACCCCCAACGCTGCATCACGGATCGACGGCGGAACCGCTTTCAGCGAGGCGCGGGTCGAGATGATGATCGTCGGCAATGTCATGAGGGTCAGAACCAGACCACCAACCAGCGGCGCCGATTGTGGCAGGTGCATGAACTGGATGAACACGGCCAGACCCAGAATACCGAACACAATCGACGGCACGGCTGCAAGGTTCGAGATGTTCACTTCAATCAGGTCGGTGAACCTGTTCTGTGGAGCGAACTCTTCAAGATAAATCGACGCTGCCACACCAATAGGCAGTGACAGGCCCAAAACCACCAGCATCATGAAAAACGACCCAATGACCGAGGCGCCGATGCCGGCACCGCCCGGGTTGTCAACGCCAGAATCCGCACCGGTGATGAACGGCCAGTTGAAAGCCTGCTTGATGATGCCCGCCTGTTCCAGCGCATCAACCAGATCCAGATCGCTAAGCTGCAGAAACCGGCTGTCCTGCAAGGTGTCACGGGACACGCGGCCTTTGAAATACCCGTCGACCCGGCTGGAGGCGGCCAGATCAAACTTGACCGGATCACCCAGCTTGCCGGGGTTATCGGCATAGTAAGTTCGGATTGTACCGCCGATTTTACCAAGAAGACGTTCGATCGCCGCTTCGTCGAAATCAACGCTGATCCCTTGGTCTTCCAGTTCCTTGCTCAACTGAGCGATGAACAGGTTGGAATAGGCCTTAGTCTTGAACAACGTACTTTCCGCCTCGTCTCGCTGCGCAGCGGACAAGGTGAAATCCACGCTGACAACAGTGCGCTGAAAGGCCGGAATACCCTGCGACAGGATCGAGGCGAACAGAACGATCAGGAAGAACAGGCCCGTTGCAATCGCGACAATCCCGTAGGCCCGAAATCGTTTCTCTGCATTTGCGCGTTTTTTGGTATGTGCATCCGCTACAGTCAGCGAGACAGAGCGATGACCTGTTTCAGGACTTTGCATACTGGCGTCGGTCATTCGTATTGCTCCCGATACTTACGCACGATGTAGAGGGCAAAGATGTTCAGCCCAAGCGTGAGGGTGAAAAGGGTCATGCCCAGTGCAAAGGCCACAAGCGCCTCGGGCGATGCGAAATCCGCATCTCCGGTTAGCTGGCTCACGATTTTTGCGGTTACCGTCGTCATGGCTTCAAACGGGTTCAGGCTCAGCCGTGCTGCCGCCCCTGCCCCAAGGACCACGATCATAGTCTCACCGATGGCGCGCGATGCGGCCAGCAGGATCGCCCCCACGATACCCGGAAGCGCAGCTGGCAGAACGACCTGACGGATGGTTTCCGATTGCGTTGCGCCCAATCCGTAAGAACCGTCACGCATGGCCTGCGGCACCGCATTGATGATGTCATCGGACAAAGAGGACACAAACGGGATCAGCATGATGCCCATGACCAACCCAGCGGTCATGACTGCCGTGCCAGCTTTCATCCAGCCAAGCCCCTCATCCCCGAACAGGCCAAGCAAAAGCGGACCAACGGTCAGCAGCGCAAAAAGGCCGTAAACGATGGTCGGGATACCGGCCAGAATCTCGAGCAGCGGTTTTGCTACGGCGCGGACACGGGGGGAGGCGTATTCGCTGAGGTAAATCGCGGCGAACAACCCGATCGGGACGGCCACCAGCAGCGCAACGATAGAGATATAGAATGTCCCCCACAACAAGGGAATAATACCAAGCTCAGACGACCCGCCGCGTCCCGAAAAACTGGGGGCCCATGTCGTGCCGAAAAAGAAATCGGTAGCAGGGTAGAGCTTGAAGAATTCCCAAGTATTGAAAACCAGAGACAGGACGATCCCGACAGTGGTCAGAATTGCGATGGATGCGGCCGCCAGCAACAGAAAACGCACGCCCTGCTCGACCACATTACGCGCGCGGTATTCTGCGTGAGTTTGAAACCAGCTGGCTGCAGCACCGGCGAGTGCCGTCAGTATGACGGCGACAGTCATGACCGAATAGCCGGTCGCATTCATGATCCGATAACTTTGCGCCGCGCGCAGCACAGGTTGCGTGATATCCGACGTCACCACCTGCCCGGCATCCTTCAGACGCTGGGTCATGTCGATTACATCCGCGCGCGCGTTGCGCGCCAGTTCCTCGGGTATCTGCCCGGCGGCAACCGCGTTATCCAGACCGTACGCGGTGCGACGGACCTCGGCCATGACCAGATTTAGGGACGAGCCGTCTTGGATGGCGGAACCCGAGATCGTTTCAGAAACCTGAGAGTTCACGTAAAGCGGTTGTACCAGCAACCAGAGGATCATAAGGCCAAATGCGGGTACGATCGTCTTGAGAGCGACATTTGCGCCATAATACGACGGCAGCGAGTGCAAAGCCCGGGTATCTCCTGTGGCGCTTTGCAGGGCGCGTGTGCGCCCCAACACGTAACCGACTGAAGCAATCGCAAGCACGATCAGAACGAGCCATACTATCGGCATGAAACCCCCATTTGGTCTTGGCCGGGAAAGCTGAAAAATGTGGGGGCGACAGAAATGCCGCCCCCGGTATTTCGAACCAAAGGCGGGATTAGCTGCCCGAACCCATGGTTACTTCGTTGGCGATTGCATCCTGAGTTTTTGCCAGCTCAGGGTCCGCAACCAGACCATAGTTTGCCAGAGGACCCGAAGCGCCTGCGATTTCGTCGTGGGTAAAGAACTGGGCATATTCTTTCAGGCCGGGGATCACGCCGATATGGGCTTTCTTCACGTAGAAGAACAGCGGGCGCGAAACCGGATATTCACCGGTCGAGATGGTTTCGGTCGAAGGAGCGATACCCGACATGGTTGCCACTTTCAGCTTATCGGTGTTGTTCTCGTAGAACGCCAGGCCGAAGATGCCGATGCCATTGGGGTTGGTGTCGATACGCGCCAGCGTTTCGGTGTAGTCACCATCAATGTCGACCGCTTTCCCGTCGGTACGAACGGCCAGACATGCATCTTCTGCGTCGTCTTCGCTCATACCGCCAGCAATCATGGCTTCCATCGCGCCGGTCGCTTCACACCCGATCAGCAGAACTTTTTCTTCGAACACTTCACGGGTGCCGTGTTTTGTACCCGGAATAAAGCCCGCGATTTCTACATCAGGCAGTTCGGGGTTGAATTCAGCCCAGGTGGTGTAAGGGTTATCAACCACTTCGCCGTCTTTCAGAACTTTCGCGCCCAAAGCGTTAAAGATGTCGGCAGGTTCAAAAGCGGTGAAGGCAGGACCGGTCTGCTGGCTTGCAAAAACGATGCCATCATAACCGATGCGGACTTCCATGATGTCAGTCACACCGTTTTCGGCGCAGGCTTTGATTTCTTTTTCACGGATCGCGCGCGATGCGTTTGCAATGTCGATGGTGTTTTCACCAACACCCTCACAGAAACGCTTCAGACCGGCTGACGAACCGCCCGATTCAACAACCGGGGTCGGGAAGTCGGTGTTCTCACCAAACAGTTCCGCAACGATCGAGGCATATGGAAGAACGGTCGACGAACCGGCAACCTGAACGTTGTCACGGGCAGCAGCGGTGGTTGCCGAGACGGTGGCGATTGCCAGCGCAGAAGCCGACAGTTTTACAAAGGACATTTCAGTCTCCTTGAAAAGGTATGATTGATCACCCCCATGATGATCCTGCGTGCACCCCTAGGGGCCGTGCGTAAGCCTTTTGTGACAAGTGTGTAACGCTTTTATGACAACCTTCGTTTATCCGGAGATTTCGGGTCAA
The DNA here is from genome assembly GCF_056535105.1 of Ruegeria sp. O5. NCBI lineage: Bacteria > Pseudomonadati > Pseudomonadota > Alphaproteobacteria > Rhodobacterales > Roseobacteraceae > Ruegeria > Ruegeria sp. O5. The sequence goes on from NZ_JBQERN010000001.1 coordinate 331,271, forward strand.
AAAATCGAAACGAGGCAGATTTTGAAGGGCGGTAATGTGGGAAGGGCTACCGTGGTAAGATGACCGTAAAGACGGAACCTTTTCCCAACTCACTTTCCACGCGCAACCGTCCACGGTGGCGATTGACGATGTGCTTGACGATAGCCAGCCCCAGCCCCGTTCCACCCAACTGCCGGGATCTGTGATTGTCGGCGCGATAGAATCGCTCGGTCAGACGTGGCAGATGCACGGAATCAATTCCTGGCCCCTTGTCGATGACCTTCACCCGCACCCCAGGCCCACGCATGGCCGAGTCACGCTCTGATGACAGAACGCTGACTGTGACGCTACCACCGCTGGCACCGTATTTTATTCCGTTTTCGATCAGGTTGGTGAATACCTGCCGTAACTGATCGCTGTCTCCGGTCACGGAAAGCGGGCCGTCCTGTGCGTCAAGCGTCAGCGTCACGCCCGCCTCTTCCGCCAGGGGGCGCAACGAGTTCAGGGTGGATTGCAGCAGCCCTGTCAGCTCCAGCTGTTGATTTGGTCGAACTCTTTCTTCGCTTTCCACGCGGTTCAGGGACAAAAGATCGCCAACCAGCCGGTTCATCCTGTTGGCTTCATCGGCCATGATTTGCAAGAACCGGTCACGTGCAGCCGGATCGTTGCGCGCAGGGCCACGCAAGGTTTCAATGAAGCCCATCAGTGCCGTCAAAGGCGTCCGCAATTCGTGACTGACATTGGCAACAAAGTCGCGGCGCATCTGACTTGCCTGTTCCAGATGCGTGACATCTTGAAAAGTGGCCAGAACGGCCCCGCCCGACACGGCTCCGACCCCGTTCATATACCGGCATTGCACATCAAATGTCGTGTCCTGTGCACCATCATTGGAAAGATGACGTGCCGTCTTGGTTCCCTTCGATTGAAGGCTTTGTTCAATTGCTTCAAGAACCTGTGGCTGCCGCAGGATGGTCGCAAAATGCCGCCCCACGATATTCTGCCCCAAAAGGGTTTTCGCATCCGTATTGGCGGCAACGATCCGTTCGGTCTGATCCACCATCAGCGCGGGCATAGGGATGGCCTGGACAAATCCATCAAGAAGGTCATCTGACATGCTTCAAACCCCGATCAATCCACGCGCCTTATTGAGCAGCTCTCAGGGTGTCACGAAACCTGCGCATGTTTTCCTGATAGTGCAGCGCGCTTAGGGTAATCCGTTTTGCTGCGACCTCGTCCAGCTGGCGCACCACTTTGCCCGGAGCCCCCATCACAAGGGAATTATCCGGAATCTCCTTGCCTTCCGTGATCAGGGCCCCTGCCCCGATCAGGCAATTCCGGCCGATCCGGGCACCATTCAGAACAATCGCGCCCATTCCGATCAGAGTATTTTCTCCGATCGTACACCCGTGCAGCATCACTTTGTGTCCGATGGTGCAATTCGGACCAATCGACAAAGGATACCCGGCATCGATATGCATGACGCAGTTTTCCTGAACGTTGCTGCCTGCACCAACGCGGATTTCCTCGTGATCTGCGCGTATCGTGCAGCCGAACCAAACCGAGGCGCCCTGTTCCAGCACGACCTTGCCGATTAGGTTGGCATCGGGCGCAACCCACGTGTCCTCGTGAAAATCCGGCATGTGCTCACCTAAAGCGTAGATCGTCATGACAGCCCCTCGAATTCGTTTTGAAGTTTGCGCACGTGCTGTTGCAGATTTGGCTGTTGAATACGGCGCATCCGTTCGGCGCTGACGATGGTCTTCAGCTTCTTTTCGGTCGCCTCAAGATCGTCATTGATCAGGACATAATCGTAATAGCCCCAGTGGCTGATCTCGTCCCAGCTTTTGAGCATCCGCCTTGCGATAACTTCATCGCTATCCTGTCCACGCGATTCCAGACGGCGGCGCAGTTCAGGGATCGACGGCGGCAGGATGAAGATCGACAGCGCGTGTTTACCCAAGTCCGAATTGCGGATCTGAACCTCACCTTGCCAGTCCACGTCGAACAGAACGTCCTTGCCCGCGTGAATCGAGCTACGCACCGGATCAGCGGGTGAGCCGTAGAAATTGCCGAAAACATGCGCATGTTCTAGCATCTGGCCATTGGAGACCTTCTGCTTGAACTCGTCCTCTGAAAGAAAATAGTAATCCCGCCCATGTTCTTCTCCCGGACGCGGGGCGCGGGTTGTGGCCGAGACCGAAAACTCAAGGTCCTTGTCCCAGTCCATCAGCCGCTTTGCCAGGGTGGATTTGCCTGCCCCGGACGGGGAAGACAGGATGATTAAAAGGCCTCGGCGATCCGCCATATCAGTCGTTCCCATCATTATTCTACGTTTTGCACTTGTTCGCGCATCTGATCGATCACCGCCTTCAGTTCCAGCCCGACAGCCGTCAGTTCCGTACTCTGAGCCTTGGAACACAACGTGTTGGTTTCGCGGTTGAATTCCTGCATCAGGAAATCAAGTTTGCGCCCGACAGCCCCTTCCTGCCCAAGCAGCTCTCTTGCTGCGACGACATGTGCAGACAGGCGGTCAATCTCTTCGGTAATGTCGGCTTTGACCGCGATCAATGCCAGTTCCTGCGCGATGCGATCCGGGTCCGCGCCCTGCGCGTTGTCCAGTACGTGCGCCAGATTGTCCCGCAATGTCGCGGCCATCTTGTCCTTACGATGCGCGGCCAGATCAGCTGCCTGAGCTGTCAGCGCCGCAACCTGATCCAACTGAGTGTTCAGCACGTCAGCCAACGCTTCGCCCTCGGTCCGGCGCATTTCGACAAAAGCGGCCAACAGGTCGTTGAAATCTTCGGTCAGGCGCGCAACCAGCGGAGCGGGATCATCCGCATCTGCGGTTGCATCCAACATGCCTTTCAGTGCCAATAGGTCCGAGGCGCGCGCCGGCTCCAGAGCAATACCGCGCGCAGCTGCCATCTTGTGTGTTTGTTCCAAAGCGCTCAGGGCCGCGGCCATAGCGACCTCGTTCAATGCCAGTTCCGAGGCAGAGTCCTCGCGGGTCAGACGCATTGAAAGGGTCACATTCCCTCGGCTCAGGGATTTTGACAGCGCGGCCCGAAGGGCCACCTCAAGCCCGGTCAGCCAATCAGGGACGCGCAGGCGCATATCAAGGCCTTTGCCGTTAACACTGCGCAACTCCCACGTCCAGCTGTGCGGTCCGTATTCCCCCTTCCCCGAGGCAAACCCGGTCATGGATCTGATCATGCCTGTCCTTTCCTGTGACCTCACCCATTTGGATGTGTGCCGCACCTAATGCGATTGGCCGGTGCAGAGCAAGAGTTTGCTGAGGCCGCATTTGTTTGGCGTAAGTTAACCATTCGTTAAAGAATTGCTCCAAAATTGAATAAACCCGAGTCAAACTACCCCTGGTAATGGCTTGCAGGCCACAAATGCTCCGGTTGTGTTGCATTTTATGAAAATGGCGGCCAATTGACGTAAGGGTGAAGAAAATGAAAACCTTTTTCGGGACTGGTTCCGGGTCAGAATTTGGAAAGATCGTCGCAATGGATCGCTTTGACAGTGGGCGCAGCCTTACGCCGATCCGCCAGGCCGAGGCGTATTGGACTGCATTGCTGAGCGGTGACGGTGTTCCGATGCGGTCTCAGGTCGACCCGCGTGGACTGGAAAACATACTTGAATATACTTTCATTCTTGAACGGATCGCGCCCGGACTGGCCCGGTTTCGTCTTGCCGGAAGCCACTTGAACGCGCTTGCGGGTATGGAGGTTCGCGGCATGCCTGTGACGGCCTTTTTCCAACCTGATGACCGCGCCAGTCTTAAGGACGTTCTGGAGCAGGTATTCGCAGCACCCGCCGTTGCCGAACTGGGGTTGGATTCGAGCGGGATACTGGGACGTACCCGGATGCAGGCCTGCATGATCCTTTTGCCGCTCAAAAGCGATCTGGGCGACGTCAGCCGGGTTCTGGGCGTCATGGTTGCGGATGGTGCGATTGGTAAAACCCCACGCAGATTTTCGATTACTGATACGCGGATCAAATCGTTTTCGGAAGTTCAGGCACCAGTTCCTGCTGTGCCTCAAACCGTTGACGGTTTTGCCGAAGACCAAACGGATTTCAAACGCGCGGCCAAACACCTTCGTCTGGTCGTGTCGCGCGATGACTGAACCAGTTTGAACACCCGGAACAAAAAAAACAGCGGACCGTTGGCCCGCTGTTTTTCCCTCTTTTCGCACGCTTAACTTGCGGCGCGTTTTGATCCGTTACGGCGCAGGTTGGTCAGTTCTTCCGCCACAAGGAACGCCAGTTCCAGTGACTGAGACGCGTTCAGGCGTGGGTCGCAGGCGGTGTGGTAACGATCCGACAGATCCTCTTCGGTCACGGCCCGCACACCACCGGTGCATTCGGTAACGTCGAGACCGGTCATCTCGAAATGGACACCGCCAGGGATCGTGCCCTCGGATTGATGCACACCAAAGAAATCGCGCACCTCACGCAGGACAGAATCGAACGGGCGGGTTTTGTAGCCCGTGGCCGATTTGATCGTATTGCCGTGCATCGGGTCGCACACCCAAGTAACCTTGGCGCCTTCTTCCTTCACGGCCTTGACCAGACGCGGAAGGTGTTCACCCGCCTTGCCTGCACCAAAGCGCGCGATCAGGGTCAGACGGCCCTCTTCATTTTCAGGGTTCAGCTTCGACATGAGAACCTTGAGATCTTCTGCCGTCGTCGTCGGACCACATTTCAATCCGATCGGGTTCAGAACGCCACGACAGAACTCGACATGTGCGCCGTCAGGTTGGCGTGTACGGTCGCCGATCCAGATCATGTGGCCAGACCCGGCCAGCCAGTTGCCCGAGGTCGAATCCAGACGGGTCAGCGCCTCTTCATATTCCAGTAACAGACCTTCGTGACTGGTGTAGAATTCAACGGTCGAGAATTCGTGCGTCGTGTCTGCCGTGATACCAGCCGCTTCCATGAAGTCGATGGTGTCCTGAATGCGGTCCGCAACTTCGGAATACTTCTGAACGTCCTGTTCGTCGGTAAAGCCCAGCGTCCACGAATGAACACGGCTCATGTCGGCGAAGCCACCGGTTGAGAAGGCACGCAGCAGGTTCAACGTGGCCGCCGCCTGCGTGTAGGCCTGCAACATCTTTCCGGGATTCGGAATCCGCGCTTCGGGCGTGAACGCCAGTTCGTTGATGATGTCACCCCGGTAGCTGGGCAGTTCTACACCATTCACAACCTCTGTCGGGGCGCTGCGCGGCTTTGCAAATTGACCGGCCATGCGACCGACCTTTACCACGGGCACCTTGGCACCGTAGGTCAGAACCATCGCCATTTGCAGCATCACCTTGAAGGTGTCACGGATCGCATCGGCGCTGAATTGTTCAAAGCTTTCAGCACAATCCCCGCCCTGAAGCAGGAAGGCCTCGCCGCGACCGGCGGCACCAAGATGTTGCTTGAGGCGCCGCGCTTCACCGGCAAAGACCAGCGGGGGATACTGCGAAAGCTGGGCCTCGACCTTGGCCAATGCGGCCGCGTCGGTATAGTCTGGCATCTGAACCCGGGGCTTGTTGCGCCAGTTCGACTTTTGCCATTCGGTCATAGCTTTGATCTCCGCTGAAGTGTTCAGGTCGCCTCTATACAAAAAGCAATGAAGAGTGACCATATCCCATTTGCGCCTCTTGACGCCGCAAACAAGCTTTGATCATGGTGACTGCCAAATACGTCGCCGGATACCAGGTTTTCCCGCGCAGAATTAAGGACATTTTGTCATGCAAGTGCAACGCCAAGCAGTCACGGTGGAAAATGCTGGGGCCACACCCCGCCATTTCGTTTTTGTCCTGCTGGACAAGTTTTCGCTGCTGTCTTTTGCGTCGGCGCTCGACAGCCTGCGCATCGCAAACCGCATGGCCGACAAACAACTTTATACATGGACGCTTTCAGGTGAAGGCGGAGATTCGATTTCATGTTCAGCCGGAACCGAATTCAAACTGGATCGTGACCTGGACGAACTGCAACGCGACGATGTCGTTCTGATTTGCGGGGGCGTTGACGTACAAGCCGCGACCACCAAACGCATTCTGAACTGGTTGCGGCGCGAGGCACGGCGCGGATTGCGGATCGGCGGTCTGTGCACGGCTGCTTATACCTTGGCCAAGGCGGGTCTGCTAGATAACAAACGCGCCACGATACATTGGGAAAACTCAGACAGTTTCATCGAAGAATTCGATGAGGTCGAGTTGACGAAAGCTGTCTTTCAGATTGACGGCGGTCGTATGACGACGGCTGGAGGGACCTCGTCTATCGATCTGATGCTCAAGTTGATTGCAGACGATTTCGGCGAAGACCTGGCAAATGCGGTGGCGGATCAGATGATCTATTCGTCTATCCGGACAGATCAGGACACGCAGCGCCTATCTACACCGACACGGATTGGCGTACGTCACCCCAAGTTGAGTCAGGTCATCCTGATGATGGAAAAGAACATAGAAGAGCCGATCTCACCTTCGATTCTGGCCAAGGAAGTCGGCATGTCGACCCGCCAGCTTGAGCGTCTGTTCCGGCGCTATCTCAGCCGCTCGCCCAAGCGGTACTATATGGAACTTCGCTTGCACAAGGCGCGGAACCTGCTGATGCAAACGGATATGAGCGTCATCAACGTAGCGCTGGCCTGTGGGTTCGCTTCGCCCAGCCATTTCTCAAAATGCTACCGCGCGCATTACAACACCACACCCTATCGCGAACGCGGAGCGCAAAGCGGGCGGCTATCGGTGTAAGGTCACTCCGCCGGAGATATTCTGTAAACTGCCCCCTTTCCAACCGAAATAAACCAGATCGACCCGTCTGGCGCTTCGACGATATCGCGGACGCGCTCGGTTTCAGGGCTTCTGATCTGTTCGGCTTCATGCAATGGATCGCCCTGAAGTCGGGCGATATAGTCAAATTTCAAAGATCCTACGAAAACATCACCTGCCCATTGCGGCCAGAGCTTGCCGGAATAAACCAGCAGGCCGGACGGCGCGATGGAAGGATCCCAGTAGTGAGCTGGCTGTTCCAGCCCCTCTTTGGCTGTACCTTCACCGATTTTTTCACCTGAATAATGCGTGCCATAGGAGATGACGGGCCAACCATAATTCCGGCCTGCGCGGGGTTGGTTGATTTCATCTCCACCCCGCGCCCCGTGTTCCGAGGTCCAAAGTCGGCCAAGCGCGTCCAAGTCCGCGCCCTGCGGATTTCGATGGCCGTATGACCATATCTCGGGTTCGATATTCGATTGCCCGACAAAGGGGTTATCTGCCGGAACCGTCCCATCGCGGTTGATACGAATGACCGAGCCCATGGGATTGGACCGATCCTGTGCATTCTCCGCCTGCCCCCGGTCACCGAGGGTCACGAACAATGTCCCGTCCAGCGCTTCGACCACACGACTGCCAAAATGCCGACCACCCGTACCACCGGGCGATGCCTCGAAAATTACTCGGAAGTTCTGAAGGTTTTTGCCAGTCTCGGACAGGTGCGCAACCGCAACCGCAGTCCCTGCACCGTCGCCCTGAGGTTTTGCGAAAGTCAGAAAGATCTCTCGGCTTTGATTGAAATTGCGCGAAATCGTGACGTCCAGCAATCCGCCCTGCCCCAGAGCGGCAACCTTTGGAACGCCTGAAACATCCCCAACTTGTCCATTTCGAACATACAGCAACCTTCCATCCCGTTCCGTGACGAGGAAGCTTTCATCGGACAAAATGCCAACCGCCCATGGGGTCTCTAGCCCGCCGATCATTTCTTCCAGTTCGATCATCCCGGTGGAAACCGACAACGTCTGGGCTGCGGCATTCAAGGCGCAGAGTGAGAAAGACAGAATCATCGCCGTTCTAAGCATTCTGGTCCCTTTCGGTGACAATCAGGGGTGAGTCCCACCAAAACAGATAGGATTTCAAACGAAAAAGACAGGTTTGCGTTAGGACTTTTCTTTTCCGAACAGCTTGCCTAGGGTCGTCGCCAGAACGAATACGTTCACAACTGGGAGTAACCATATGAAAAAGCTGCTTACTGCAACTGCAGCAACTGCATTGCTGGCCGGCGCAGCCATGGCCGAAGATGTCAAACTGGGGATTTTGATCGGCTTTACCGGCCCGATTGAATCGCTGGCCCCTGCCATGGGATCGGGCGCGGAACTGGCAATCGCCGAAGTCAACGAATCCGGTAAGTTCATGAACGGTGCCAGCGTGGCTGGTGTACGTGCTGATACCGGCTGTATCGACAATGGTCTGTCCACCTCGAACGGCGAGCGTATGATCGCTGACGGCGTTGCAGGCATCATCGGCGGCGACTGTTCGGGTGTTACCGGCGCGATCCTGCAAAACGTTGCCATTCCAAACGGCATGGTCATGATCTCGCCTTCGGCGACCTCGCCCGGCCTGTCGACCATGGAGGACAACGGCCTGTTCTTCCGCACCGCGCCGTCGGATGCTCGCGAAGGTCAGGTTATGGCTGATATCCTCAAGGATCGTGGCATCAACTCGATCGCGCTGACCTATACCAACAACGACTATGGCAAAGGTCTGGCCGATGCGATCCAGACGTCCTTCGAGGCGGTTGGCGGCGAAGTGACCATCGTGACGGCGCACGAAGACGGCAAGGCCGACTATTCGGCTGAAGTTGGCGCGCTGGCCTCGGCCGGTGGCGACATTCTGGTTGTCGCGGGATATCTGGACCAGGGTGGTCTGGGCATCATCCAGTCGTCGCTGGACAGCGGTGCGTTCGACACCTTTGGTCTGCCCGGCGGCATGATCGGCGACTCGCTGCCCGCAAATGTCGGCCCCGACCTGAACGGCTCGTTCGGTCAGATCGCCGGGTCCGGTGGTGAAGGTGCAGAAAAGTACTTTGCACTGGCTGAAGCAGCCGGGTTTGACGGTTCTTCGCCCTATTCGCCCGAATCCTATGACGCGGCAGCGCTGTTCATGTTCGCCATGCAGGCCGCCGGTTCGACCAACCCCGCAGATTACGCGGGCAAAGTAATGGACGTCGCCAATGCGCCGGGTGAAAAGATTTATCCCGGTGAACTGGCGAAAGGTCTGGAACTGCTGGCCGCCGGTCAGGACATCGACTATGTCGGCGCGTCCGGTGTCGAGTTGATCGGCCCCGGCGAAAGCGCAGGGTCGTACCGCGAGATCGAAGTGACCGACGGCGAAAACAAGACCGTCAACTTCCGTTGATCCCGCATATCAAACCATAAAATCAAACAGCCCGGGCCTTGTGCCCGGGCTGTTTCAATGACAAAAGGCTGCACCTCGTTTCACGGGGACAAGGCAAGGGGATACCATGATCGTCGTCGAGGACGTGCATAAGCATTTCGGCGGATTTCACGCGGTGGATGGGGCGTCGCTGGAAATCCAAAAAGGGTCGATCACCGGCCTGATCGGGCCCAACGGGGCCGGAAAAACCACTCTGTTCAACGTGATCGCCGGTGTTTTACCCCCGACCAGCGGCAAGGTGGTCATGGATGGTGAAGATATCACCGGCCTGCCCCCGCATGAGCTGTTTCACAAGGGGTTGCTGCGCACGTTCCAGATCGCGCATGAATTCTCGTCGATGACCTGCCGCGAAAACCTGATGATGGTGCCCGGTTCGCAGTCGGGTGAGGCGCTGTGGAATACCTGGTTCGGACGCAAGCGCATTGCTGATGAAGAACGCGCGCTGAAAGCCAAGGCAGACGAGGTACTGGAATTTCTGACCATCGAACATCTGGCCGATCACAAGGCCGGTCAGGTTTCGGGCGGTCAAAAGAAACTGCTGGAACTTGGACGTACCATGATGGTGGACGCCAAGATCGTATTTCTGGACGAGGTCGGAGCAGGCGTGAACCGCACCCTGCTGATGACCATCGCCGATACGATCCTGCGCCTGAACAAAGAGCGTGGTTATACGTTCGTCGTTATCGAACACGACATGGATTTCATCGGCAAGATCTGCGACCCGGTCATCTGCATGGCCGAGGGCAAGGTTCTGGCCGAGGGCACTCTGGGTGAGATCAAGGCAAACGAGCACGTGATCGAAGCCTATCTTGGCACCGGCCTCAAAAACAAAGACAAGCTGGAGGCCCAGACATGACCGCTGGCATGAGCGATAACCCCTATCAGGACGACAAGGGCAACAAGGACGCATCGATTACCAACACGCAAGGTATCGGTACTATGACGCCTGCCCATCGGAAAAGCGGGACGACTCATCGCGTTGAAGGCGGCCCGTTTCTGATTGGCGACACCATGACTGGCGGCTATGGCAAGGGCCCGGATATCCTGCATGACTGTACCATTGCCGTGGATAAGGGGGAGATCGCCGTTATCGTCGGACCGAACGGTGCGGGCAAGTCAACGGCGATGAAAGCTGTGTTTGGGATGCTGGATGTGCGCGCCGGCTCAGTGCGTCTGGATGGCGAGGATATCACCAGCCTCACCCCGCAAGACCGCGTAATCCGCGGTATGGGCTTTGTTCCTCAGACGTCGAACATTTTCACCTCGATGACTGTCGAGGAAAATCTGGAAATGGGTGCCTTCATTCGGCGCGACGATTTCTCGGACACGATGGAGCAGGTCTATGACCTGTTCCCGATCCTGCGCGACAAACGCAACCAGCCCGCCGGAGAACTGTCTGGCGGTCAGCGCCAGCAGGTTGCCGTGGGTCGCGCGCTGATGACGCAACCCAAGGTCCTGATGCTGGACGAGCCGACCGCGGGTGTCTCACCCATCGTGATGGATGAGCTTTTTGACCGCATCATCGAGGTCGCGCGCACCGGCCTGCCGATCCTGATGGTTGAACAAAACGCCCGCCAAGCGCTTGAAATCGCGGATAAAGGATATGTTCTGGTTCAGGGGCGAAACGCCTATACCGGTACGGGCAAGGAACTGCTGGCCGATCCCGAGGTGCGGAAGAGTTTCTTGGGGGGGTGAGGCCTATGAAAACCAGCCTACTCGCCGTTTTCTGTTCATGTCTGCTAGGCAGCATCGCGTTTGCTCAGAGCCTAGCACCGCAAGCTAAGCAGTCTAGAAATGGGGTGATCTTCCGTTGCGAGTTCGAGAATCAACGAACGATCATCCTATCGGCGCTCGATGACAGGATTGTTTGGCAGGAAAATGGTTCTGATTACCCTGCCAGTGATTGGACACATATTCGGATATCGCATGACCCAATCTTGTCAGTATTTGCTTATGGTGTGGGCATCGGAAGCCCTAGGCTCGATATTTACCAAGGTATCTTCCACGCTGATAAGCCCGGCTACGACCTTGGAACTGCAATCCTCAGCGAGACGCTTGTTGGGCGCGAAAGGTTGATAGTAGAGGCCGTTGAGGGTTTTTGCCAAGGCGAGCAACAGAACTAGTGGGCTTTTTCAAAGCCATTTTGCACCCTCCAACTTCCTTCTTGTTTCCGCAATCAACTGAAGTCGCCAGTTTAGAAGGAAACGCTAGTTAATCTCGGTATCTGGCCGTCTTCAACCGCGACAACCATCCCAAGATTTCCACGCGTCGGCTGCAATCCGGTCACATTGTGCGTTTAGCGCCGGGCGCTGTGAAGGAAACGGTTTCCCGGACAAACAAATCTGATTCCAAGAAATCAAGCGAACCTTCTGAATGAAAAACTCTATTCAGGACCCAAAAATGAAAAAATGGATATGGGTGGCCGTCGCCACTTTGTGCACGACCGCAGCAATTGCGGAAGAACGCCACTTTGTCTGCGTCTCAGACCGCGACGGCAGTGAAGTGCGCCTCAAACGGGCGACGGAAGGAGACAAGGGCATCATCGAAACCACAAGTGTTTCTGGCGACGCGATGGTCTTCAAAGGCGTTGGCAACATGACGTTTGTCTATATCCAGGGCGATGAGGTCATGACCTTTGTCGTGAACTATGACGACATGACCTTTGATCTCTCGGTCAAAGGCCCCAACGCGGGGACTGATCGCGGCGCTTGTACTGAAACAAACGCCTGAGCCCCTTCCGACCATCTCGACCACGCACCGGAATTGACCGGTGCGTGACTGAGCCGGGCTTGATGTGGAAAGTCCGTCCTTCTTGAAAGCTTTTCTAGGGTTTTTTCGCTACCAGCAGGAAAATATGACGATAAACCGCGTGCAAAACATTGTGCCCGCGCAGACCGTTATGCCATAAGGTCGCACCCGGACAGTGAGAAGAAATAATGGACTTACTCAACGCGCTTGTTGCGCTTGCCAACTTTGTCATCGTGCCTGCGATTGCCTATGGCAGTCAGTTGGCATTGGGGGCGCTTGGCGTGACCCTTATCTACGGCATCCTGCGGTTTTCGAACTTTGCCCATGGTGACACCATGGCCTTTGGCGCGATGATCGCTGTGCTTGTCACCTGGGGCTTACAGGCCGCTGGTGTCAGCTTTGGGCCGTTGCCGACTGCCCTGCTCGCCCTGCCCTTTGCCATCCTTGGCTGCATCCTGCTGGTGTTGGTCACGGACAGGCTGGTCTACCGCTTTTACCGCGAACAAAAGGCCAAGCCGGTTATCCTTGTGATCGTTTCAATGGGTGTAATGTTCATCATGAACGGTCTGGTGCGCTTTATCATCGGGCCGGATGACCAAAAGTTCTCGGACGGTGCAAGATTCCTGATATCCGCGCGGGACTTCAAATCCATGACAGGCCTACAAGAGGGGCTGGCTATCAAGACCTCGCAAGGGATCACACTGATAGTGGCCGTTATTGCCGTGGTCTTGTTGTTCTGGTTCCTCAATAAAACACGAACCGGGAAATCGATGCGCGCCTATTCCGACAACGAGGATCTGGCGCTTTTGTCCGGCATCAACCCTGAACGTGTTGTGATGATCACCTGGATCATCGTGGCCGCCTTGGCGACCACAGCGGGTGTTCTTTACGGGTTGGACAAGAGCTTTAAACCCTTCGTCTATTTCCAGCTTCTGCTGCCGATATTCGCTTCGGCCATCGTGGGTGGCCTTGGTAACCCACTGGGCGCAATTGCCGGCGGGTTCATCATCGCGTTTTCCGAGGTGACGATCACCTATGCCTGGAAAAAAGTACTGACCTATGTGGCCCCCGAAAACCTGGAGCCGTCCGGATTGGTCCAGCTCCTGTCCACCGATTACAAATTCGCTGTCAGCTTTGTCATCCTGCTGATCGTGCTTCTGTTTAAGCCCACGGGCCTGTTCAAGGGAAAGGCAGTATGACCGAATCTGTCAAAAACACTCTGCTTTTCATAGCTGTTGGCAGTCTCATTTTGCTGACCGGTTTCACGCAAAGCTGGAACACTGCCGTTCTGATCCTGAACATGGGGCTGATCTCGGCCATCATGGCGATCGGTGTGAACTTGCAATGGGGCTTTGCGGGCCTGTTTAACGTAGGGGTCATGGGCTTCGTCGCGCTGGGCGGTCTGGCGGTTGTGCTGGTATCAACAGCGCCTACCCCGGGCGCCTGGGGCGCAGGCGGTTATGGTATCGTTCTGTCCTTGCTACTGGGGGCTGCCACCGTTGTTGCAGCAGTACTGGTGGCAACAAGAATGCCCAAAGGCCGGGTGCAGACGCTCACAATAATCACTGTCCTTATCGTCGGCTTCTTCCTCTACCGGGCCGTGTTCGACCCCAATGTTGCCGCGGTCGAGGCCATTGACCCGGCGATTGCCGGTAACATCGGTGGACTGAACCTGCCCGTTCTGCTGGCCTGGCCTGCCGGAGGTCTGCTGGCTGCCGGGGCGGCATGGCTGATTGGCAAAACCGCGCTTGGGCTGCGGTCAGATTATTTGGCAATTGCCACGCTGGGTATCGCCGAGATTATCATCGCCGTCATGAAGAACGAGGATTGGCTGGCCCGCGGCGTGAAGAATGTCTATGGCATTCCGCGCCCCTCACCGGTTGTCGGGTACGAAGTTGAATTGCAGCAAGATCCGGCTTTTCTGGCCCGCGCCGAATGGCTGGGGCTGGATCCGGTCACTGCGTCCACCCTCTCGGTGAAACTTGGGTATTCGCTGCTGTTCATGCTGGTTCTTCTGGCGTTACTCTGGATGGCGCAGATGGCGCTGAAAAGCCCGTGGGGTCGCATGATGCGCGCAATCCGCGACAATGAAGTCGCGGCCGAAGCCATGGGCAAGGACGTCACCCGTCGCCACTTGCAGATTTTCGTATTGGGGTCGGCCATTTGCGGCATCGCAGGCGCTATGATGACCACTCTGGACGGGCAGCTGACGCCAGGCACCTACAATCCGCTGCGCTTTACCTTTCTGGTTTGGGTCATGGTGATTGTTGGCGGTTCCGGCAACAACTTCGGAGCCGTACTTGGCGCGTTCCTGATCTGGTTCTTATGGGTCCAGGTCGAGCCGATTGGTTTGTGGTTGATGAGTGTGATCACCGCTGGCTTACCGGATGGCAGCGCGCTGAAGTCACATCTTATTGATAGTGCCGCGCATATGCGCCTGTTCACGATGGGCCTGATCCTGTTGATTGTTCTCAGATTCAGCCCAAGGGGTCTGATCCCCGAGAAATAGGTCAACGCCACGTTCCAATACGCAAAACCGCGCCACTAATCTGGCGCGGTTTCTTGATTCTTAAGGTTTTTCTGAATAAACGGACCCACCACAGTGTTTTTGATTTGCAGCAGGTCCCTGGCACTCACACCCGCCTATACCGTTTTAATCAATCAACATGACGAGTAGACAAGAGTAGAAAATGAAAGCACCACATCTGAAATCACTCATTCTGTTTTCGGCTATTGCCGTTGCAGTATCCGCCTGCGTCCCCAGTCCCGAAGATCTTGAGACGACGCCGGTCAAAGTACAGACACCAAAAGGTGTCGTGACCTGTCAGCTATATCGTCAGGATCGCGTGACCTGGGACCGTGCAATCGACTTCCCGGCCACGAAGATGTCGGTTCCCGAGGCTGACGCCTATTGTCGTCAGGAAGGCCAACGCCGACTGAAGTAAACGCGACAGCGCCCTCAAAGGGCGCTGCGTTACTTACCTGTTGCGAAACAAACCGCCAAGGATACCGCGCACAATCCGGCGCCCGGTTGTACCTTTAAGCTCTTTGATCACCGCTTCGGTCATTGCCGTGGCGAAGGTGTCCTGCTTGCGCTCAACCCGGGATGAGGACCGACCGACCCGGCTGCCGGAGTATCTGCGGGCGGAAGAGTATTCGCGTTCGATCGGCGATTGCGCTTCAAGAACTTCGTCGGATTCCGCCCGTTCCGCTGCACTGGCCGCAGCTTGGGCTCGCGCCTGAAGAATCTCGAAGGCAGATTTTCGATCTACGCTCTTATCGTATTTCCCTGCCATCGCCGAGGCGGCAAGGATATCCCGGCGTTCGGCATCTGAAATTGGCCCCAGCTGAGATCCCGGTGGACGAATAAGCGTACGCTCGACCACGCCCGGAACGCCTTTCTTTTGCAGCATTGAGGTGACAGCTTCGCCAACGCCGACTTCGCGAATTGCCGTTTCCGTGTCGAAAGTCGGGTTTTCGCGATAGGTTTCAGCGGCCAGCCGCAGGTTCTTTCGGTCCCGCGCCGTGAATGCCCTTAATGCGTGCTGAATACGGTTGCCCAGCTGTCCAAGAATATCTTCCGGGATATCGGCGGGGCTCTGAGTAATGAAGTATACACCCACACCCTTTGAACGGATCAGGCGGGCGACCTGTTCGACCTTGTCCACCAGAACCTTTGGCGCATCGTCGAACAACAGATGGGCTTCGTCAAAAAAGAACACCAGCTTTGGTTTTTCGGGGTCTCCGACCTCTGGCAGCTCTTCGAACAGTTCACTCAACAGCCACAACAGGAACGTTGCATATAGCCGTGGGGCTGCCATCAGCTGGTCTGATGCCAGAATGTTCACTATTCCGTGCCCGTTTTCGTCAGTTCGCATCAGATCGGCCAAATCCAGCGCCGGTTCGCCAAACAGTTTTGTTCCGCCCTGATTCTCGAGAACCAGCAGACGTCGCTGAATCGCCCCGATTGATGACGTGGATACATTGCCGTATCGCAATGACAGTTGCGCCCGATTCTCTCCGATCCAGACCAGCAGCGCCTGTAGGTCCTTAAGGTCCAGCAACGGCATCCCTTCTTCGTCGGCCACGCGGAATGCGATATTCAGGATACCTTCCTGCGCCTCGCTCAACTCCAGTAACCGCGACAGCAACAGCGGACCCATTTCCGTCACCGTCGTGCGCACTGGATGGCCCTGTTCACCGAACAGATCCCAGAATGTCACCGGGCAGGCAGAATAGGCAAATTCCTCGAACCCGATCCGACTGGCCCGGTCCTGAAAGGCCTGATGCAGTTTGTGGGCCTCGCTTCCGGGAAGGGCCAGACCAGACAGATCCCCTTTTACATCCGAGAGGAATACCGGGACACCCGCCTGAGAAAAACCTTCTGCAAGAATCTGCAATGTCACGGTTTTGCCGGTACCGGTTGCCCCGGCAATCAACCCGTGGCGGTTGGCATATTTCAACGCCAGTTCCTGCGGCTGGCCATAGTTTTCACCGCCACCGCCCAAAAAGATATTCGTGCCCATTAACATTGCCTTATTGTTCACCGATCTGCCGCCAGCATACAAAGTTAACCTTTGACTGCGATAGTCTATTTGCCTTGCAGTGCGGGGCAGACTTCCTCCCTGTCGACTGGCCGTGCCTGCTGGCACGGCCTTTTTGGTTTGGCCATCGGATTATTATTCTGGCGCATAGATTAAAAAATGAGGATAGCTGTTGACCCGTGTGCGCCCCTTCCGTAGGGTTTGCGCATAAATAAGTCGGCCAGTCCGACGGGGAGAAACTTATGGGGAAGGGAGCTGGTCGAACAGCTCCCTTTTTCTAATCTCCGAAGGTGCGGTTCCAGGCCTCAGGCAAGAATCCGTTCACGTTCGCAAAGGCTGTTCTGTTAGTGCCTGACACTGGTTCAGAAGAGTGTTAAACGAAGCAAAAAGATCAATCATCAACCCGAGGCATTCATGTTCAAGAAAATCCTCTCGTTCAACACGGTCGCCGCTGTTCTGCTATCCGGCGCAGCGTATGCACAAGACACAACCACAACCGCGCCAGACGCCGGTCTGGACCTTGGTCAGGAAGGCCCCCGGGTCGGAGAACAGTTCGTAAAGGAAGAATTCGGCGATTGGGACGTATCCTGTATCAAGGCACAGGAAGGCGAGGATCCTTGCGCCATCGTTCAGGTTCTGGAGGGTAAAAATGGTGATCCGATCGCAGAAGTATCCATCGGGAAACTGCCAGAAGGTGGTGCCGCCGTTGCTTGGGCAAATGTGATCGTACCCCTCGAAACTCTGCTGCAAGCGCAACTGGCCCTGTCAATCGATGGCGCGCCGCGTAAATTGTACAACTACCACCAATGCGTTCCCGTGGGCTGCATCGCGCAACTAGGTCTTAGCCAAGGGGATATCGACGCGATGAAAGCTGGTACCAAAGCGACGTTTTCACTGGTTCCCGCCCGTTTCCCGGATCAGGTTCTTGAAATGGACATGTCGCTCTCCGGCTTCACATCGGGCTTTGACGCTCTGAACGTCAACACAAACTAAGAAAAAACATCCGTGGAAGCCGCCGTTTTATTAACGGCGGCTTTTTCACTAAACCCGCTTCAGGGCCAGTACGGCATTCAACCCACCAAAGGCGAATGCGTTGCTAAGCGCGACGTCGACCTTTGCTTCGCGTGCTTCGTTCGGTACCACGTCCAACGCGCATTCCGGGTCCGGTTCCTCATATCCAATCGTCGGTGCAATGACACCGTCCCGCAGTGCCATGATGCAGGCCAGCAGCTCAACAGCTCCGGTCCCGCCTATCAGGTGGCCGTGCATGGACTTCGTGGACGATATCATCAGATCGTCTGCGTGCGGCCCAAACACGTCGGCCACGGCTGCGCATTCGGTCTTGTCATTTGCAGCTGTTCCGGTGCCATGCGCGTTGATATAACCCACATCTTTTGCGTTCAACTTCGCATCGGCCAAGGCACCGGCCATGGCACGCGCGGCCCCTTGTTTGCTGGGCATCACAATGTCCGAGGCATCCGATGACATGGCAAAGCCGACAACTTCGCACAGTATTTCGGCCCCTCGGGCGCGGGCGTGTTCGTATTCCTCAAAGACAAAGACGCCAGCCCCTTCGCCCTGCACCATTCCGTTGCGGTTGGCACTGAACGGGCGGCACGCGTCTTTCGACATCACGCGCAGACCTTCCCAGGCTTTTACACCGCCGAAACACAACATCGATTCGGACCCGCCCGTAACCATGACCGGAGCCGCGCCGCTGCGCACCATCTGAAAGGCCTGAGCCATCGCATGGTTTGATGACGCACATGCTGTCGACACGGTGAAACTGGGGCCCTTCAGGTTATGTTCCATTGAAACATGACTGGCGGCTGCATTGTTCATGAGCTTTGGAACGACAAAGGGGTGTACCCTGTTCTTCCCATCCTCATAAACAGAACGGTAATTGTCATCCCAAGTCGAAACACCACCACCCGCGGTTCCCAGAACAACACCTGATCTTGCTGCCAACTCGCCGTGAAACTCGATGCCCGACTGCTCAATCGCCTCTTTGGCTGCCGTCAGGGTGAATTGCGTGAAGCGGTCGTACAGCGACATCTGCTGTCGGTTGAACCGCCCTTCCGCCTCGAAACCCCGGACCTGTCCGCCGATCTTGATGGCCAACCGATCAACATCCCGGAATTCAAGTTCCGAAATACCACAACGACCTTCGCGCATTGCTTCCAGCGTGTCAGGGACCGAATGGCCCAGCGAATTGATCGTACCTGCTCCGGTAATGACAACGCGTTTCATGAGCGTGTGTCAGACCTTTTCCGACACAAGCTTTTCGATCCCAGAGATGATCGCGGCCACATTGGAGATATCGAAGTCATTGGCCTCGGGCTCGTTGGCATTGAAAGGAATCGAAATGTCGAACTCTTCCTCGATGGCAAATATGCTTTCGACCAGCCCGAGGCTGTCGATACCCAGATCTTCCAGCGTGCTTTCGGGCGTTACATCCGATGGCTCCAGAACGGCCTGCTCTGCAATGATCGCGATGACGCGGTCGCTGATGCTCATGTCGATCCCCTGATTATCAGTTTGAGGTTGATTTAATCGCTCGGGGTCTGTTTGAAAACAGCCTTTTTCAATGCCTCGACGTCGCGTGCCATACGGGGCAAACGCCGTTGTGCCTTGTAGATGTCCGTATGCGTTTCCATTTTGACTCCGGGATACCCCATGATCACGCGACCAGCGGGTACGTTGGACAGTATCTTAGTGCCGCCACCGGCAATAACCCCATCCCCGATGAAAATGTTGTCGACAACGCCGGTCTGACCGCCCAGAACCACGTTGTTTCCGATCTCAACCGAACCCGACACACCAGTCTGACCGCACAACAGGCAGTCCTGACCGACTCGGGTGTTGTGCCCGACATGGACCAGGTTATCCAACTTGGAACCGTGGCCAATATACGTATTTCGGATCGTGCCATTGTCGATTGTGCAATTCGCGCCAATTTCGACATCGTCACCGATTTCCACAGCACCCAGCGAGTGAATGCGCAGCCAGCTCTGAGCTTTGGCCTCACCCTGATCGCCCATTGTCTTGCGTACATTTTCGACGCCCGAGACTTCGGGGGTAACAAAACTGAACCCGTCCCCTCCGATCCGGGCACCGGGTTGCGCAATAAAACGATCTCCGATCTGCGCCCGTGCGCCAATGCTGACCATTTCGCGCAACACTGCCTGGTCGCCCAATATGGCGTCCATTCCCACGGTGCAATGTGCCCCTATGACAGAGCCTGCGCCGATCCGGGCGCGCGCTCCTACAACAACCAACGGTCCAATCGCCACGTCAGAACTGATTTCAGCTGTTGGATCGATCACGGCCGAGGGGTGAATCCCCGGCTCAACTCCTTGCCCACGGTCCAGCATGGAAGTGATGCCAGCCATCGCCATACGGGGACGTTTTACAAAAATCGCCGCACGCAATCCCATCGCCTGCCAGTCGGCGCCCTCCCAAAGGACGGCCGCACGAGCGGCTCCGTTGGTAAGCGCCTCGGCGTACTTCGGAGACATAGCCATCGCCAGATCTGTCGGGCCTGCATCGCCCGGTTCGGCGGCGCGCACAATCGTCAGGCCGCCATCGCCCTGACATTCGGCACCCAGAGACTCGGCAATCTGTTGTACGGTAAACTGCATGGCGGGCTTCCTTTTGGCAGGATTTGCCCTGTGCTTACCCCTGAACGTCCGGCAGGGCCACCCCTGCCTTTTGTAGGGCATCCCAAATCTTGCCGTCCCGCCCATAGACATCGCGACGATACTGCACTTCGCCTTTGGGCCCGATATAGGCCGTGCGGTAAATCAGATGCACCGGAACTTTCTGTTCCAAATTAACTTTGGTCTCTTTTCCGGTGTTCAGAACGCGATGGAAGAATGCCTTTGGATCTTCCTCTTGTTTGGCCAGCAGGGCGTATGCAAATTCAAAGGGCTGGGCCAAGCGGATACACCCATGTGAAAAGGCCCGAACTTCGCGCGAGAACAGGTTTTTCTGTGGAGTATCATGCAGATAGATGTTGTGCTTATTGGGGAACATGAACTTCACCAGACCCAGCGCATTGCTTTGGCTGGGCGGTTGACGCATTGCGAAGGGAAAATTGCTGGTCGTGAACTGGGTAAAGTCCACCGCACCCCGATCGACCTGCCTGCCGCTTCTGTCAGTTATCAGAATATGGCCCACGGAATTCGGGTTTGATTGCAGTTTCGGAAGGTATTCCTTGGTCACGATCGAGCGGGGAACATGCCAGCTTGGGTTGATCACCATATGCTCCATCTCATCCGAAAATTCCGGACTTCTTCGATCATGCACATTTTTACCGATGACTGCGCGGGTTTCAAAAGTGACTTGCCCTTCGTCCACGATCTTGGCCGTGAAGTCGGCTTGGTTCACAAGGATATGACGCGTGCCGCGTTCCCGAGGCAGCCAGCGTTCGCGTTCCAACGCAACGTAAACGGCTTTCAACCGGTCTGTGGCTGGACGGTTAATTTCAGCAATCGTCCCCTTGCCCGCCACACCATCGGTTTCAAGCCCATGCGCGGATTGAAAGGCACGAACGCCTTCAAGCAACGCGCTGTCGAAAGACGGGCTGGCGGACGGTTTCATGTAACCCATCACCACCAGACGGTCGCGCAGCTTGACAACATTCGGTCCCGTGTCGCCGTATTCCAGTTTGCTTTCGGGAACTGTTGGCCCCCATCCCCCTTGAAATACCAGCTTTTCCAAGGACAACTTCTGCTTCATCAATGCGCGGTATTGATGTGATTGCGGCGCCAAGACAGTAAAGTAGGCCGCGCCCAGAGTGCTTATTCCCTGCAAATGCTCAACAGTGCTGCGTCGTTCTACGGACCGAACCAGCCCATCATCCACACTGCCGGGCCGGATTGCGCCCGCATAAAGCGCGTCGGCATATTCGACAAAGATACGGCTAAGTTCTGCTTCAACCGCACCGAGATCGCGCACCGAACGGGCCTTTTCCATCTTCTCCATCACGGCGGCAACAGTCGGCTCGGCCTGTGGAAGGCCGTGCAGATGCGCATTCGTAAGCGCATTTATCAGCGCCGCCCGGCGTAGAGTGTGTTCAGGCGTATCGCCGACCCAAAGCGGTGAGAACCCGTTTGCCCGGTAGAACTCAACCAGTTGCGGTGCCTGAAGAGTATGTTCAGCGATGGCCATCTGAAACGCAGTTCCTGGCGCTGCTTCGGACGTCGTATTGGCGACAGACGCGGTGGCCACGAAACACGCGGCAAACAGGATACTGGTACTGGTTCGGAGAACAGAAAACATAGGATAGCCTTGGAATTCAATAGTTTGAACTGGTGATTTATACGTCGAATAACTATGCAGTCTTGCCAGAACGCTTGTCCACTCACGATATCCTTACCAAATCGCATCTTCGTCGGCCTGATGCGCGTTTGCATCGGCTGCGCGGCCTAAAGCCCACAACTGCGAAATATTTGTAATGCTCTGTGACAAATGCGCAAAAAACTGCCGAAAATTCCCCCTTGAAAAGGTGAAAATGAAACACTTCTTGGCCCTTGATTCCGATTGTGCCATAAATTCCGCATCTGGGATGGGAATAATTAAGACAGTGCACGTAACATCGTGTGCAGGCAGGAACAGTACGGGACGAAACCAAAATGACAGAGAGCAGTTCCTCGGGCTTGACCCGACGTGCCCTATTGGGTGCGTTTGCAGCAACGGCAATCGCAGCAGCACCCACCTACTCCAACGCAGCGGGCTTTTTACGCGGTGGCGGTGACATCCGTCGCATCCGTATGTATTCCGGTCGCACAGGCGAACGGTTGGATATGATTTATTGGGTCGATGGTAAGTATATCAAGGACGCTGTCAAAGAAGTGAACAACTTCATGCGTGATTGGCGCACAGATCAGGTAAAATCAATCGATTTACGCACTATTGATATCATGGCGGCATCACACAGCCTGCTGGACGTCAACGAACCCTATATGCTGTTGTCTGGCTACCGCTCTCCTCAGACCAATGCAATGCTCCGCTCCCGGTCCCGCCGTGTGGCGCGCAATTCGCTTCACATGGAAGGGCAAGCAGCTGATTTGCGCCTTGCCTCCCGCTCGGTTTCGCAGATGGCCAAGGCGGCGATGTCGTGTCGTGCAGGCGGTGTTGGTCAGTATTATGGATCGAACTTCGTACACATGGATTGCGGCGTAGTTCGCACCTGGCGCGGGTAACACCTGGACGCTCCTCCCGGTTTGTTCAGAACTTTAGCTGACTGTTTATTCCGGTCGGTTTTATAGTTTTCGTGGCGATTGGCGGCAGAGCCGCCAAGTCTGCTAATTTGAATTTCTCGGTACCTGGCAGGGTATCCCTCTCTCAAGCACTACAACTCGGCTATGGTTATTAGCTTGCGGGCCGTTGTGATGACTGCACGATCAACGCGCAAAGCGAGCTAATTCACAAGCCTACAGTTCTGGGCTCCCGACTTCGATCCAATTTTGAATATTGGGTGGCGCACCTGAGAGGATTCGAACCTCTGGCCTCTGCCTTCGGAGGGCAGCGCTCTATCCAGCTGAGCTACAGGTGCCTTGGCCGTTAGCTAACCTTGTTCCAATCCGGGTGCAACTGCAAATCGCGATTGCCGCACCCCAATCAAGACCAAAATCAGGCAAACAGATCATGCGCCAATTCAAGCGCTTCGATCAGCGTGTCAACTTCATCGGTAGTGTTATAGAGACCAAAGCTGGCGCGGCACGTTGCCGTCACCCCCAGGTGGTCCATCAGTGGCCCGGCACAGTGGTGACCGGCACGAACCGCAACACCCTTCTTGTCGAGAATGGTTGAGACGTCGTGTGCATGGCCAGCACCGTCCAGCGTAAAGCTGAAAATCGCGGCCTTGTCCGGGCGAGTGCCCTGAACCTGCAACCAGTTCAGCCCTGTCAGACGTTGCATCGCGTAATCGCGCAAGCTGGATTCATGGGCAGCGATGTTTTCCATCCCCAAGTCCATCATATACTCCAGCGCTACGCCAAGACCGATGGTCTGAACGATCCCCGGCGTGCCGGCCTCGAACTTCATAGGCGGGTCATTATAGATGACTTGATCCTTACTGACCTCTTTGATCATGTCGCCGCCACCGATAAAGGGGCGCATTTCGGCCATGCGGTCGGATTTGATGAAAATCGCACCCGACCCTGACGGACCATAAAGCTTGTGGCCAGTGATCGCGTAGAAATCGCACCCGATCTCTTCGACATTTACCGGCATGTGAACGGCACCCTGACTGCCATCAACCAGAACCGGGACGCCCTTGGCGTGGGCACCGTCAGTTATGGCTTTCACATCCACGACCGTACCCAGCACGTTCGAGCAGTGTGTCACAGCAACCAGCTTGGTTTTCGGCCCGATTGCATCGATTACCGCCTGAGGGTCAAGCCCGCCCTCTGCGTCGACATCGACCCATTTCAGCACGATGCCCTGTCGTTCGCGTAGGAAATGCCAGGGTACGATGTTTGCATGGTGCTCCATCACACTCAGAACGATCTCATCCCCTGCTTCAAGTCGCGGCATAGCCCAGCCATAGGCGATCAGGTTGATCCCTTCGGTGGTACCAGAGTTCAGGACGATCTCATTCTCGTTCGATGCCCCCAGAAACCGCGCGATCGTGCCACGAACGGCCTCGTATTTCTCTGTCGCAAGATTAGACAGAAAATGCAGGCCACGATGGACATTCGAATACTCCTCGGCATAGGCCCGCGTCACCGCGTCAATGACCACCTGAGGTTTCTGAGCCGAAGCACCATTGTCGAGATACGTCAAAGGCTTGCCATTCACCTGACGCGACAGGATCGGAAAGTCAGAGCGGATTTTCTGCACATCATACATAAGAGTGGTATTCCTAGACGGGCCCGGTTGGGCTTAGAAACAGAACAAAAGGGATGGCGACAAGGGCTGACAACACAATTACCGCAAAGGATTTCCAGAGCGACCCGAGCTGATGCGCTTCGTTCAGAAAATGAAGCGTGACGTAAAGGCTCAGGATTGCTGTCGCCAACAATGTCATCATCATCAGGAACGGTAGGGTCAGGCTCAAGATCAGCGTCACGACCAAGGCGGCTATTTGCAGGAATTGCAGCCAGATCGTCAGAACCATCAGATCATCGAACCTCGCCAGACCTCCAAGCATTCGCCCGACCAGCAGGAACGCGACAATGCTCAGCATCATGGCCCCGGCCGAGCGCACCAAAACCATGGGAATGCTTTCGAGCGCAGGAGAGGGTTGACCCGCCGCCATTGTTATCGACAGATCATTTCCCAATTGGACAACGCAGTTCAAAACGACCGCCAGCGCAAATGCCAACCAAAGCACTTCTCGCCCCAGCTTGAGCGCCATCAGTTGACGCGCCGCTTCGGCCGGGTTCTTGATCGTCAAGACCGCCAGATTTCCCAGAAAACTCGAATTCATGCGACGGACCTTTGCACTTGTCTGAGACCGGATACCCAGAACCAGACAAAAACAGCAACCCAGGCGAGACCTACAAACGTCAAGGTAGGCCCTG
Organism: Ruegeria sp. O5; assembly: GCF_056535105.1. Lineage (NCBI taxonomy): Bacteria > Pseudomonadati > Pseudomonadota > Alphaproteobacteria > Rhodobacterales > Roseobacteraceae > Ruegeria > Ruegeria sp. O5. The sequence continues at coordinate 356,297 of NZ_JBQERN010000001.1, forward strand.
GCCCGATGAATCCGGCGACAAGGCCGTTCAGCAGAACCAGCGGCGCAGAGGACAACAGCGCCCAAAACAGTGCCAGGCGCGCACCATAAGCGCTTCCCTGCCCGCCAAACAGGCGTGCCGCCCAATGAGATACCAGTGCCAGCGTGTAAAAAACCAAGGGCAGAATGAACACTGATCCAAGCAGAGCACCACCCAATAGCATATTCAGCTCAACGCCTTCCAGATGCGCTTTACGGGCAAGGCCAGGCATCTGGGCGATGAATGCCACCACACAAAACGCCATGACAAAGATCAGCGCCCGGTCTTCTCGTTGACCCATATCCAGAAGCCTGCGCACCACGCGCCCCGGCCCCCGGTACGTTGCCAGGATATCCGACGACAGGGCCATCAGCTTCGGCGCGCCAGCCACCCTTCCAGACGGCTTACGATTTCATCTGCCAAAGCACTGTCTTCGATTTCGTCCACCGCTTCGGCCAGGAACGCCAGCGTCAACATGTTGGTCGCGTCCTTGACCGGAACACCCCGTGACCGAAGATAGAACAGCGCTGTTTCGTCAATCGCCCCCGAGGTTGAGCCGTGGGAACACGCCACGTCATCGGCGTAGATCTCTAGCTCCGGTTTGGCGAGGAACTGACTGTCATCATCCAAAAGCAGCGATTGGCTGATTTGGTAGCCATCAGTTTTCTGAGCCCCTTCCTTTACAAGGATCTTGCCCTGAAACACTCCGGTCGCACCGTTGCGCAGCACTTTCTTAAAGACCTGACGGCTTTCACAATTTACCGCGTCATGGGTGATGAACACCGTGTCATCATGGTGGAAATCACCATCCCCAACACAGGCCCCGGCCACATGCGCCACAGCATTGTCGCCGGTCAGTTCAACAACCTGTTCGTTACGGGTCAGCACCCCATTCGCCGTCAAGGTGAAGGACTTGTAGACCGATTCTGCCCCCAAACGCGTGAACATATGGGTCGCGGCGCGACGTTCATGGTCCCTGCCCTGCGCCCGCACATGATGCAGCGTCCCCTTGTCGGCAATTTCAATTTCCATGCATTTGTTGAAACGCGACGCTGCCGGGCCGGATTCAAGAATTGTCACCTCGGCCCCGCTTTCCACGCGAATAACGTGATGCAGGATCGCATCGGATGTCGGCGAGGCATGACGATAAATCAGGTTGATCGGTTTAGAGGGTTTGCCTGTAACGTGAATGGCAACTCCGTCCGACGCAAAGGCCGTGTTCAATGCAGCCAACGGACGTTGAACCGGGGACTGGCCACGCGCTTCCAGAACGCCATACAGGTCTTTTGCCCAATGAATGTCTTTGCAGCAGATGTCTTCAATCCGGTCGATCTTGACACCGTCCAGAGACAGATCATCGGATTCCTCGGCGCTGAACACCCCGTCGACAAATACTATTTTCAAACGGTCAAGTTCGTTGAAAAGTACCGGTTCATCATTGATAAACACCGCCGCAGGCAAAGCCTCGGCAGAAATCAGACTGTCGGGCTGGGTGTATTTCCAATACTCATCCCGGCGCCCCGGCAGCCCGGATTCCAGAACACGCGCCAGAGCGTCTTCGCGTGCACCGCGGGTGCAGCCCGCGTCAGGCATGGTCAGCACAGCCAGACGCGCCTCGGTTGCGGATTGTTTCGCTTGCGGCAAAGCCATCAGTTCACCTCGGCCAGAATGTCAGCATAACCGTTGTTTTCAACTTCAAGCGCCAGTTCAGGTCCGCCCGTCTTAACGATGCGACCATTGGCCATAATATGCACAACATCCGGTTTAATATGATCCAGCAGGCGCTGATAATGCGTGATCACCAGAAACCCACGGCCTTCGTCCCGCAGGGCATTCACGCCTTCGGCGACCAGCTTCATCGCATCCACATCAAGGCCCGAGTCGGTTTCGTCCATGATGCACATCTTCGGTTCAAGCATAGCCATCTGCAGGATTTCGTTACGCTTTTTCTCACCGCCCGAAAAACCAACATTGACCGGGCGCTTAAGCATATCCGCGTCGATCTTTAGCGTCTTGGCCTTGGCACGCACTTCTTTCAGGAAGTCTGCGGCAGACAGTTCCTCTTCTCCACGGGCCTTGCGCTGCGCGTTTACTGCGGTGCGCAGGAACGTCATGTTGCCAACTCCGGGGATTTCAACCGGGTATTGGAAGGCAAGGAAAACACCTGCTGCTGCGCGTTCCTCCGGTTCCATCTCCAGCAGGTCCTGACCGTCCAGAGTGGCCGAACCTTCGGTCACTTCGTACCCGTCGCGCCCCGACAAAACATAGCTGAGGGTCGATTTGCCCGACCCGTTCGGCCCCATGATCGCGTGTACCTTGCCAGCCTCGACCGTCAGGTCCACACCTTTGAGAATCTGTTTGTCTTCTTCTTCAAGCTGTACGTGCAGGTTTTTGATTTCCAGCATTTTTTGTCCTTTTGCGTATCGCAAGGGGCGCCGTGGCCCCGCATTGTTCTAGCCCAGTAATCTGCGGATCAGTCTGGCGAGGATCCAACCCAGGATTGCCCCGCCACCTACTGCCCAAACCGGGTTGATGAATTCCATGTAATGGGTGTTGACGTAGGCCACGCCAAGCAGACCGCCCAGAACCGGCAATGCGTACCCAAGCCAGGTCAGCACATCATCCTTACGGATGCGGGTTCCGGGTGACCGCGTCATTACCCAACCGAACCTTCAAGTGAGATGGCCACCAACTGCTGTGCTTCCATCGCAAACTCCATTGGAAGCGCCTGAAGCACATCTTTGCAGAACCCGTTGACCACCAGCGCTACGGCTTCTTCTTCGTCCATGCCGCGCTGACGGCAGTAGAACAGCTGATCGTCATCCACTTTTGACGTCGTCGCCTCGTGCTCAACGCGGCTCGAGTTGTTCTTGACCTCGATATAGGGAACCGTATGTGCGCCGCACTTGTCACCGATCAGCAGACTGTCACACTGCGTGTAGTTCCTGCTGTCCTTGGCTTTCGGGTGCATCGACACTAGCCCACGATAGGTGTTCTGGGCCTTACCCGCACTGATGCCCTTGGACACGATGCGCGACTTGGTGTTCTTGCCCAGATGTATCATCTTTGTGCCGGTATCAGCCTGCTGATAATTGTTGGCAATCGCGATCGAATAGAACTCACCCTGGCTTTCATTGCCGCGCAGGATGCAGGACGGGTATTTCCACGTCACGGCCGATCCGGTTTCCACCTGTGTCCACATCACCTTGGACCGGTCACCCCGGCAGTCGGCGCGTTTGGTCACGAAGTTATAGATACCGCCCTTGCCGTTTTCATCCCCCGGAAACCAGTTCTGAACGGTCGAGTATTTCACCTCGGCATCTTCTTCGACGATGATCTCGACCACAGCGGCATGCAGTTGTGCCGTGTCACGCTGGGGCGCAGTACAGCCTTCCAGATATGAGACGTACGAACCCTTGTCAGCTATGATCAGAGTGCGTTCGAACTGACCGGTATTTTCGGCGTTGATCCGGAAATAGGTGCTTAGTTCCATCGGGCAGCGAACCCCCGGCGGGATGTAGACGAACGAACCATCCGAGAATACGGCCGAGTTCAGTGTCGCATAGAAGTTGTCTGAAACCGGAACCACGGTTCCCAGGTACTTCTTGACCAATTCGGGATGCTCTTTGATCGCCTCAGAGATCGAGCAGAAGATCACGCCTGCCTTTTTCAGTTCGGCCTGAAAGGTGGTACCCACGGAAACCGAGTCAAACACTGCATCGACCGCTACCTTGCGGCCTTCGGCAGGTGCATCCTCAGCCCCTTCAACACCAGCCAGAATCATCTGTTCTTTCAGAGGGATACCAAGCTTCTCGTAAGTGGCGAGCAGCTTTGGATCAACCTCATCCAAAGATTTGGGTTTCTCTTCCATCGATTTGGGGCGGGCATAGTAATACTGGTTTTGAAAATCGATTGGCGGATAGTGAACCATCGCCCATTTGGGTTCTTCCATTTTGGTCCAACGCTCGAACGCGGCCAGACGCCATTCGGTCATCCACTCGGGCTCATCGTTTTTCCCCGAGATCAGACGGACGATATCCGGGTTCACGCCTTTGGGCGCGTATTCCATCTCGATATCGGTATCCCAGCCATATTTGTATGTGCCGACCTCGCGAACCGCGTCCACGGTTTCCTGATCGACACCTTCTTTTACCTGGGTCTGGTCCAAAGCGGCCATGACTTACCCTCCGTCAGATCACGCAGCCCGCGCGCGATGCTTTTTCTCTTTTTCAAGCCACGTTTCGGCGAAACGCAGCACATCTTCTTCAGTCGTCTCTGGCCCCAGCGATACGCGGATTGCGCATGACGCCACCGTCTCATCAAATCCCATTGCCGTCAGAACCCGACTGGTTTTGACCTTGCCGCTGGAACAGGCGGATCCCGCACTGATGGCAAAGCCAGACAAATCCATCTGCATCACCTGCGTTTCGCCTTTCCAGCCGGGCGTCGCGAAACAGAGGGTATTCGGGAGTCGCTCCTGATCTTTCCCGACAAAAATAGTAGATATTGCACCAGCCTCAAGGGCGTTTTCTAGAATATTTCTAAGTTCTCTGACTTTTTCCCATACTCCATCCGCCAGATCGCGCTGAGCAGCCTCGGCAGCCGCGCCAAATCCGGCAATGCCCACCACATTTTCAGTACCAGATCTTCGGCCCATTTCCTGTCCGCCACCGCTGGCCAAAGGTTCGATATCGATACCTTGCCGCAGGATCAAAGCGCCAACACCTTTTGGCCCGCCAATCTTATGCGCCGACAGGATCGCCATATCAGCGCCGCTCCAGGCGAAGGAAAATGGAATGCGTCCGACAACCTGCGTAATATCCAGCAACAGCCAGTCCGCGCGCCGCGCGCCATAGGGCCACTGGTTCTCAACTTTCTGTGGCGGCTGCGTGATGACTCCGGTTTCGGAGTTCGCAAGCCCCATCGCCAATATGTGCCCAGGGCCAAAGGGATGCTCGCTACAATGGGTCAGATCGAAATGCGACCACAGCGCATCGTGGGCAGTGCTGTCGACAAAGACGTCGCAGCCTTCGGGGCGATTTTGCAGAACCCGCGCCGCTTCAGTCGCGCCAGAGGTAAATATGACCTCTTGCGGACGGCAACCGACGGCCTCGGCGACCTGCGCCCGCGCGCGTTCGACCAGCGCTTTTGCGGCACGTCCTTCCGCATGAACAGATGACGGGTTCCCGACCACATCCATCGCCGCGATCATTGCCTCGCGCGCTTCGCGTCGCAGCGGCGTAGTCGCGTTATGATCCAGATAAACACGCTTCATGGATACATCTTTTCCTGCACAGAACTCATATGCATGTTCGACTTACCCAGCTCATTCATCGACGACGGAAAACAGGCTTGGAACTGCCGGGCAAGGCGCAAGGTCGTTTCTGATCACATCCGACAGGCGCGTCTGGTGCAGGAAGACATAAACATGCGCGCTCAGGCTTTCCCACAAGCGGTTCGTCAGGGATTGCGCCCTGCTACCCGATGACGCACCGGATGCTCCGGCCCCTTTTTGCAGCGCATCAACTGTCTCATCCACAGCGGCCAGAACCTCGACCACGCGAATCTCGGACGCGGGGCGTGCAAGACGATACCCCCCTCCGGGCCCACGGACAGAAGCAACCAGTTCCGCGCGACGCAGCTTGACGAAAAGCTGCTCAAGATACGGCAGAGAAATGTCCTGCCGTTCCGAGATTTCGCCCAGGGTTACCAGCCGGTCTGTTGGCTGAAGCGCAATATCCGCCAAAGCGACCATCGCGTAACGCCCTTTGGTCGAAAGCTTCATGCCCTGCCCCCTTTTAGCCGGATCTGCGCGAAATCATTGACGCCGACGCTGCCAGTGCGTATCTCCGACTGACAGCGCGATTGCGCCAAGCAATGTAATTAGAACCGTTCTAAGGTGTCCGACGATTATAGTCAAGTATATCCGGATACCCGCACGAAAATGACAGGACCAAAGCACACATGCCCGAGGTGATTTTTCCCGGACCCGAAGGCCGCCTGGAAGGCCGCTACCACCCGCAAAAGGAAAAAGACGCACCGATCGCTATCGTGCTTCACCCGCATCCTCAGTTCGGCGGGACCATGAACAACAAGGTGGTCTATAACCTGCACTATGCCTTTTACAACATGGGCTTCACCGTGCTGCGCTTTAACTTCCGCGGAGTCGGTCGCAGCCAGGGCGAATATGATCAGGGCGTAGGCGAGCTGAGCGATGCAGCATCTGCCCTGGATTACCTGCAATCCATGAACAACAACTCGAAACACTGCTGGGTTGCGGGCTTTTCGTTTGGGGCGTGGATTGGAATGCAGTTGCTGATGCGCCGCCCCGAAATCACGGGTTTCATCAGCGTGTCACCGCCTGCCAACATGTATGACTTTTCCTTCCTTGCGCCCTGCCCGTCTTCGGGTCTGATCATCAACGGATCGGCTGACCGTGTGGCACCACCAGCGGATACCACCGCGCTGGTCAACAAGCTGCACGAGCAAAAAGGAATAACAATCACCCATAACGAGGTTGAGGGCGCGGATCATTTCTTCCAGGAACGCCACATGGACACGCTGATCACAGATGTCAGCGACTATGTGAAACGTCGGCTGACCGAGAACACCCGCTAATGTCCGACACCATCACATCGCTCGCGGCCAAACTGGCCGAAGATACGATGAAGGTCATGGACGAAACTGGCGAAGACCGGTTCTTCGTGGAGGTAGGTGAAGTGCTTGGTGCGGCGTCGCAATCACTGGAAGAGGCTTTCCTGACGGAAATCCGCGTGCGTCTGGCCGAACGCAAGGCCAGACAATTCGTGATCAAGCGCCTCGCCACGCATCGCGCGAAACTCAAGGCAATTGAAAAGCAATGACCAATCGCCTGGCTGCGCAGGTCGCATTTCTGAAACGGGCCGACAATCTGAAACTGGTCGAGCGGGCAAATGTCCTGCTTGACCAATCAAGGCCGGAAAACTCTGCTGAACACAGCTGGCACTTGGCTTTGTGGGCAATGGTCATGGCACCGCTGGCCGGGCCGGACATCTCGGTCGACCGGGTCATCCGCATGTTGCTGCTGCATGATCTGGTTGAGATCGTGACAGGTGATCACCCGATTCACCTCAACACGGATTGGGACACCGTGGCCGAGGCTGAACAGGCCGCAGCACAAGAATTGTTTGGCCTGTTGCCCGACGAACAGGCGCAGGAATTTCTTTCGCTCTGGCACGAATTCGAGGCGGACCAAACCCCGGATGCCCGGTTTGCCAAGATTCTGGATCGCTGCCAGCCGCTGTTTCAGGTCCTGTGCGCCACTGACCCGCGACACGATCATGTGGAAATTGCGCGGTCGAACCTGGCGGGCGGGCGCGCAGCTTACCTGGCCCATGCGTTTCCACTGGCCCACCAGCATGCCACAAACCTCTTGACCAAGTCCGACCCTCAGGATGACGCATTCACGAAAAGATTGGCGTTTCTCACAGAAGCGGATCAGTTGAAATCCGTTTTGCGCGCGTCACGCCTGATGGCCAGTGACCGGTTCGAAAACTCGGCGGAACATTCGTGGCATGTCATGCTCTACGCCTGGGTATTGTCGGAATACGCGCATTCGGATGTTCAAGTGGACCGAATCCTCCAGATGTTGCTTTTGCACGATGTTGTCGAAATCGACGCGGGCGACCACCCGATCCACGGACATGTCGACCACGCGGAACAAGAAGCCAAGGAACAGGCCGCCGCCAAACGACTGTTTGGCCTTTTGCCTGACTGTCAACACAGGTCATTTACTGAACTATGGCGCGAGTTTGAGGCGGCTGAAACCCCGGAAGCCAGATTTGCAAAGGCTGTTGACCGGTTTCAAACACCCATAGCAAATCTGGAAACAGGTGGCGGATCATGGGTCGAATACAAAGTAAAATTCGATCAGATTGTAACACGTGTCCGACCAGCTATTGCAGCGGGAGCACCTCAGCTGTGGGACTGGCTGCAACCGCAACTGGTTGTGCATTTTGAACATGTCGAAACACCCGATCCTCAAACATAAAAAAAGGAGCCTGAAGGCTCCTTTTTTCTTGCTTGGTTTCTAGCGGCGTTCAAAAAACACTACTACCATCAAACTGTTGAACCAAGTTGGCTGCATTCACTTCGACGGACCCCCCGTCAGCAAGCCACCCAATCGCCACTATCAGACCCGAAGCAAATATGATTGATTTCGCAAATAACGTCATCGCTCAAAACTCGTTAACAAAATGAAAAAATATGCAGCGAATATTACATTCATTCGACTGAAAAAACAGTCAGGTATACCTGACCCAAGGTAATCTTGTAGACAACATAACGGCCCGCGTATTTCACTCACACAAATCACCCTCAGGCCACCCGACGCACCCTTTTCCGAGGTATTCAAATGCCCCAAGCCTATCTGTATCTATTGCTGGCTGTGCTGGCTGAAACCATTGGCACAACGGCCTTGCAAGCCAGCCAGCAGTTTACACGGTTCTGGCCATCCGTGATCGTTGTCGTTGGGTACGCGTTTGCGTTTTACCTCATGGCACTAACGCTGAAATTCATGCCTGTCGGTATCGTTTATGCAATCTGGTCCGGTCTCGGTATATTCCTGATCGCCGTGATCGGATTCATCGTGTTCGGCCAAAGGCTGGACTGGCCTGCGATCCTGGGGTTGACGTTGATATTGTCCGGAATCCTGATTATTCACCTCTTTTCAAAGACTGCCGGGCACTGAAGGCCGGTTAGGGCTGGTATATTTTGCCGCGCCGCGTTATGCGCGCGGCAACTTCCCGTTCAAAGGCTGACCTCTCATGGACCTGCGCAATATCGCAATCATCGCTCACGTGGACCACGGCAAAACGACCCTGGTGGACGAGCTGCTCAAACAATCCGGTGCATTCCGGGAAAATCAGGCTGTCGCAGAACGCGCCATGGACAGTAACGACCTGGAGCGTGAACGCGGCATCACCATCCTGGCCAAGGCCACGTCGGTAGAATGGAAAGACACGCGCATCAATATCGTCGACACCCCTGGCCACGCCGATTTCGGTGGCGAGGTCGAGCGCATTCTCAGCATGGTCGACGGTGTTGTTCTGTTGGTGGACGCCGCAGAAGGCCCGATGCCCCAGACCAAGTTTGTAACGTCCAAGGCACTGGCGCTGGGCCTACGCCCGATCGTGGTTCTGAACAAGGTCGACAAGCCGGATGCCGAACCTGACCGCGCACTGGACGAATGCTTTGACCTGTTCGCCAATCTCGGCGCGGACGACGATCAGCTGGATTTCCCTTCAATGTACGCCTCGGGCCGTTCGGGCTGGGCGGATATGGAGTTGGACGGTCCCCGCAAAGACTTGAGCGCGCTATTCGACCTGATCGTCGATCATGTCCCTGCCCCGAAGCAGGTCGAACACAAAAATGAACCCTTCCGGATGCTGGCCACGACATTGGGCAGCGATCCCTTCATCGGTCGTATCCTGACCGGTCGTGTGGAAAGTGGCACGCTGAAGGCTGGCGACAACCTCAAGGCGCTCAGCCGCGATGGTTCGGTCATCGAAAACTTCCGCGCCACGAAAATCCTGGCGTTCCGGGGACTGGCCCAGCAGCCCATTGATGTGGCCGAAGCAGGCGACATCGTGACCATCGCTGGCATGAGCAAAGCCACCGTAGCGGATTCGCTGGTTGCCCCTCAGGTCACTGAGGCCCTGCCCGCGCAGCCCATCGATCCACCGACTATTACCGTGACCTTCGGTATTAATGATTCTCCGCTGGCAGGCCGTGACGGCAAAAAAGTTCAATCTCGCGTCATTCGTGACCGCCTGATGAAGGAAGCCGAGTCGAACGTCGCCATCCGTGTCACCGACACCCCCGGCGGTGAGGCGTTCGAGGTTGCGGGCCGCGGCGAGTTGCAAATGGGTGTTCTGATCGAGAATATGCGCCGAGAAGGCTTTGAGCTCAGCATCTCGCGCCCGCAGGTTCTGTTCCGTGAAGAAGACGGGCAGCGGCTTGAGCCTATCGAAGAAGTCACCATCGACGTGGATGACGAATATTCTGGTTCCGTTATTGAAAAGGTTACCGGCGCACGTAAGGGTGAACTGGTCGAGATGCGCCCGGCCGGTACGGGCAAGACGCGGATCATCGCCCATGTCCCGTCCCGCGGTCTGATCGGTTACCACGGCGAATTCCTGACCGACACGCGCGGTACGGGTGTACTTAACCGCGTGTTCCATGACTGGGCGCCACATAAGGGGCAGATTCCGGGCCGTCGCGCAGGCGTTCTGATCTCGATGGAGAAAGGTCAGGCTGTGGCTTATGCGCTGTGGAACCTGGAAGAACGTGGCCGTATGTTTGTTGGTCCGCAAACAGACGTATATCAGGGTATGGTGATCGGCGAACACTCGCGAGACAACGATCTGGAAGTGAACCCGCTCAAAGGCAAGAAGTTGACAAACGTGCGCGCCAGTGGATCCGACGACGCGGTCCGCCTGACGCCGCATATTCAGTTCTCACTGGAAGAGGCAATTGCCTATATCGACGATGATGAACTGGTGGAAGTTACACCAAACGCGGTGCGCCTGCGGAAGCGTTTTCTTGACCCGCACGAGCGTAAGCGGATGGCCAAATCTGCCTAGAACACCCTCAGGTTGCAAACTGACCAAACGGAAACAATGGCAATAGTGTGGCATATTTGCTTCCAATACGACAAAAGACGAAATCAGAAAAACCGGGCTCACTGCCCGGTTTTTATTTGAAAACTAACACCTTTCTCCGCATGGTTGAAAATTTCCGCCCCGGGCCTCACCAACAAGATATTGTAGGCGCCCTCGAATTATGGTCAAAACACGTCAGAAGTGTGACGTCCTTCACAAACACCGATACGGGAATGGTGCATAGAAGGACGTAGTTTAGTTATCGAGTTCCAAGGAGTTCAAAATGGGTAATAGAGCTCGCAAGTTTCCACTGTTTTTTATTGCGACAACTTTTCTGCTTTCACCTGCCGGTGAAACCTTTGCCGCTGGGACATGTACGGTTGCAACAGCACGGCAATCCGCTGCGTCCGCGCAGGTTTTGTGCGAATGCGATGCTGTGACATCCGGCATGATCCGCTACATTCAACGCCGTCATGACTTCGATCAGATTCTGGCGCGCGTCGGTGCAGAATGCGCCCCGCTGGCAGGTCTGCTAAGTGACTTCCCGACCGCATCGATCGGTGTCTCAGACCAGAGATCCGGCGACGGACCTTCCCAGGAAAATGGCACGCCCCCCAATGGTGGCGGCGGTAACCCAACCGGTGGCGAAGAACCTGGTGGTGAAGAACCCGGTGGTGAAGAGCCCGGTGGCGAAGAACCCGGTGGTGAAGAACCCGGTGGCGAAGAGCCCGGTGGAGAAGAACCCGGTGGCGAAGAGCCCGGTGGAGAAGAGCCCGGTGGCGAAGAGCCCGGTGGAGAAGAGCCCGGTGGCGAAGAGCCCGGTGGAGAAGAGCCCGGTGGTGAAGAACCTGGTGGCGAAGAGCCCGGTGGAGAAGAACCCGGTGGGGAAGAACCCGGTGGTGAAGAGCCCGGTGGTGAAGAGCACGAAGAAGACTGATAAAGACGAAACCGAATACCAGCGAACCGGCCCTAGGAACGCGGAGCATATTCGATAGAAAAAACTCTGCTGGTCGAGGCTTCGGGGCTGGAATACGTCGATACGCAAAACGTTCGGATTAATCCGTCCAAGCGTAAGGTCAAAGACTACACTCTTGGGCGCAGACCAAATCTGCGTCCAAGGGTAAGATTTTGGGTAGGTAAATATACCGCTGAGGTCAGCTGCGCCCGTAAACGCCGACCCATTGACTGGGCCGCTTCGGATCTTGCATGCGCAGGAACAAATAGCGCGTAGCTGTCCAGGGTTTGATCCGGTTTGTGAGATTGTCCAAGATCAGGTCGCCCTGCGCCGAGCGGTAGACCAGAACCGCATGAGGCGTCCGGCGTGTGTCCAGAACGGTCGCAATCAAAAGCTTACTTGGATCAACCCCGGCATGGATCAGATCCCTTTTCTTCAACAATGCAAAGTCTTCACAATCACCGCCTCTGGGTGTTGGCAAGGCCCATCGCTCACGCGTTTTGTACTGGGACTGATCCGTAACTTCCCGGGTCGACGCGTTTACGCGGCGATTCACTTGATTTACCACCGTCAGCTCTTGGTGGCTGGACAACGTGACCGAGCGTTTTGCAGTGCAAGCCCAGTTATATTGGTTGCATAGGTTGATTGCGCCTGAGGGCGGAGGCGAAGACGCAACGATAGGGATAAAGACGCCGTCGGATGCCTGCGCGACAGGTGCGGAGGCGATTACGCCGATACATACGGTGCAGATACCCACTGCGCGCGCCGCAGCCGATGCAAGAGCGGCAACACACCTCTTGGCTAAATTCGCGAATGAAATCATGCGAGTTCCCCGATCCGATGTTCTTCGAACGATTGCATGTCCAACTGCACCACATTCTGTTTCTTGAAACTATCTGTGATCAGGCGTTTCGCGCAATCTTTTGAGAACCTGCAAAGGAAACGGGGCGAAAATTCGTCCGAGAATCTGACAATTTCACGTAAGAATTTTGTTGGCGCGGCCACAATTCTGCCAGGACCCATTCGACAGAACAGGAGCATCAAAGGGTAAGTGATTGAATTAAATCAATTAAACAAAAAACAGCCCGCTGTCGCGTGCTAATCAGTATCAACCAAACATGACATAAGCCGAATCTTGCTTATTCACTGCCGGTTTTCTTGGAAATATCAGCGCCTTGGACGCAAGGCCCATATGTCACTCGGTGATTTCCACCACAACCAGTTCACGCTCACTTGCGCCGCGCGCGTGATTCAGGGCCTGCTGGTACTCATCCGAGTTATAGCATTCAACCGCAGCCTCCAGCGTTGGGAAGCGCGCCACTACGTTTCGTGGACGTTCCTTACCTTCCAGCTGAACGTACCGTGCAGCACGGGCGATAAACTCGCCCCCGTGCTTGGCGATGGCCGGTCCGGCCAGTTCCGCGTATTTGCCGTAAGCCTCAGTGTTCGTCACCGTGACATGCGCAATCCAAAGAGCAGCCATATTAACCTCCCAAAACCTGTTGTGCGGCCTTGATTGCCGCATCTGCATTTGATGCATCCTTGCCGCCGCCCTGGGCCATATCAGGACGACCGCCGCCGCCTTTTCCGCCCAACTCGATTACCGCAGCTTTGACAAGATCCACCGCCGAAATCCGTCCGATCAGGTCTTCTGTCACACCAGCCGCAACGGCCGCCTTGCCGCCCGTATCCGCAATCAGCAACACCGCACCCGATCCAAGGCGGCTTTTGTGTTCGTCGATCAACGCGGGAAGGTCCTTGCCTGAAACACCGCTGAGCGCTTGTGCCAGGAATTTCACACCGTTTACATCCCGCGCCTCGGCACCACCGCCCTGACCGGCCCCGCCAGCCATAGCCAGATCCCGGCGCAACTGAGCCACTTCGTTCTGCAAGGCCTTGCGTTCGTCCAGAAGGCTTTTCACGCGCGCCACCACGTCGTCCGGTTGCGCCTTCAGTTCTGATGCGACCTGAGCCAGACGTTGATCCTGTGCCGAAAGATAGCGGAAGGCCTCATCCCCGGTCAGCGCTTCGATCCGGCGCACACCTGCACTGCTGGCGCTGTCACCCAACACAACAAAGGTGCCGATATCACCTGTCTGGCGCACATGTGTGCCGCCACAGAGTTCTATCGACCACGTATCGCCGTCATGGCCTTTGCCTGTTGGTGCCTTGCCCATGGAGACGACACGAACCTCGTCACCATATTTCTCGCCGAACAAGGCCTGCGCGCCCAATGCGCGCGCGTCGTCAGGTGTCATGACCCGGGTTTCAACGATCGAATTCTGGCGGATGAAATCGTTCACCTCACGTTCGACTTTTTGAATTTCCTCCAGGCTCAGCGCTTTGGAATGACTGAAGTCAAACCGCAAACGATCCGCCGCGTTCAGCGAGCCGCGCTGCGCCACGTGATCACCCAGCGTTTCGCGCAACGCTTCATGCAGCAGGTGCGTGGCCGAATGGTTGGCGCGAATGGCGGAACGGCGGGCGTGATCAACTTCAAGCTCTACCGCGTCGCCCTTGCAAATGACTCCGCTTTGAACCGCCACCTTATGAGCATAGACCTTGCCGTCGGCAAACTTCCTCGTGTCCTCCACGCGGCTCAGGTGATCGCGATCCTCCAGCCGACGCAACGCGCCAGTATCACCGACCTGACCACCGGCCTCTCCATAGAACGGGGTCTGGTTCACGACGACCCAACCGCTGCTGCCCGCGTCGATCTTGTCGACCAGCGAACCATCAACAACGAGGGCGGCAACCTGCGCTTCGGCTTTCTCAGTATCGTAGCCCAGGAAATCCGTCGCACCGGCTGCATCCAGAACATCGAACCATACGACCTGATCCGCTGCTTCACCTGACCCGGCCCATGCGGCACGTGCCTTGGCCTTTTGTTCGGCCATCGCGGTATCAAAACCGTCCGTGTCAACGCTCAGGCCCTTTTCACGCAGCGCATCCTGCGTAAGATCCAGTGGGAAGCCATACGTGTCGTAAAGCTTAAAGGCCGCTTCACCTGACAGGGGTGCCCCCTCAGAAAGCCCTGAAACCTCATCATCCAGCAACTTCAGACCACGGTCCAGCGTCTGCTTGAACCGGGTTTCTTCCAGCAACAGCGTCTCTTCGATAAGCGGTTGCGCCTGTTTCAGTTCAGAATAATGTCCGCCCATCTGCTGCACCAGCGTAGGCACCAGGCGATGCATGACAGGATCCTTGGCGCCCAGCAGGTGCGCATGGCGCATGGCGCGGCGCATGATCCGGCGCAGAACATATCCCCGGCCGTCATTGCTGGGCATCACACCGTCTGCAATCAGGAACGAGGTCGACCGCAGGTGATCCGCGATCACCCTGTGATGCACGTTCTGGTCGCCATACGGGTCGACACCGGTCGCATCTGCCGAAGCCTCGATCAAGGTTTTGAACAAGTCGGTGTCGTAATTGTCATGGCTGCCCTGCAACAGCGCCCCAATCCGTTCAAGCCCCATACCTGTGTCGATGGACTGCATGTCAAGCTCGACCATCGAGCCATCTTCGAACTGCTCGTTTTGCATGAAAACGACGTTCCAGATTTCGATGAACCGGTCGCCATCTTCCTCGGGTGATCCCGGAGGGCCGCCCCAGATGTGATCGCCGTGATCATAGAAGATCTCGGTACACGGGCCGCAAGGTCCGGTCGGACCCATCTGCCAGAAATTGTCATTGGTGGCGATGCGAATGATCCGGTCCTCGGGCACACCGACCTTTTTCCAGATTTCAAAGGCTTCATCATCGGTATGATAGACAGTGGTCAACAGGCGGGTTTTGTCGATACCGAATTCTCTGGTGATCAGTTCCCAGGCAAAAGGGATCGCTTCATGTTTGAAGTAATCCCCGAATGAAAAGTTTCCCAGCATCTCAAAAAACGTATGGTGACGCGCCGTATAGCCAACATTGTCAAGATCGTTGTGCTTGCCACCCGCACGCACACATTTCTGCGCCGTGGTGGCGCGTTTGTAATCGCGGGTTTCCAGACCGGTAAACAGGTTCTTGAACTGCACCATGCCTGAGTTCACGAACATCAGTGTCGGGTCATTGCGCGGCACCAGCGGGCTGGACGCGACGATCTCATGCCCTTGTTTTTCAAAGTAGTTCAGAAAAGTCGATCGGATGTCGTTCAGGGTTGGCATAGGGCTCTCTCGGCGCACATATATCTTGGTCTCCGTTGGTTTAGCCCCGTGTCAGGTGAGTGTCCACAGCAGAGGCACACAGGAACGAAACAAGGCGACCCGATCAAGCCGCCTTGTTTCAAGTGTTACAGTCTTTGCGCAGATGTCAGGGGTTACCCACCTCAGGACATCAGGCCTCCAGAATATCGTCATCCTCGGCAACGCCTGGCGACATATCGAATTCCAGCCCATGCGCCGCGCGGATCTTGTCTTCGATGTCCAGCGCCACCCGGCTGTTTTCCCGCAGGTATTGTTTGGCGTTCTCACGCCCCTGCCCGATCCGCTCATCACCATAGCTGAACCAGGACCCGGACTTTTCGACAACACCAGCTTTAACACCCAAATCCAGCAATTCGCCCATCTTCGAGATGCCTTCGCCATACATGATATCGAACTCGACCTGCTTGAACGGCGGTGCGACCTTGTTCTTCACAACTTTGACGCGGGTCTGGTTCCCGACCACTTCATCCCGGTCCTTGATCGCGCCAATCCGGCGGATATCCAGCCGAACCGAGCTGTAGAATTTCAGCGCATTGCCACCGGTTGTGGTTTCCGGGCTGCCGAACATCACGCCGATCTTCATCCGGATCTGGTTGATGAAGATGACCATGCAGTTCGAACGGCTGATCGAGCCTGTCAGTTTGCGCATTGCCTGGCTCATCAGCCGGGCCTGAACACCCACGCTGCTGTCTCCCATGTCCCCTTCGAGTTCCGATTTCGGCGTCAGGGCAGCGACCGAGTCGACAACAACCATATTGACTGCGCCCGAGCGTACCAGAGTATCTGTGATTTCAAGCGCCTGCTCACCGGTGTCAGGCTGGGAGATCAAAAGCTCATCCAGATCAACGCCCAGCTTGCGGGCATATTGCGGGTCCAGAGCGTGTTCCGCATCTACGAACGCGCAAACTCCGCCGCGCTTTTGCTGCTCAGCAATGCAATGAAGGGTCAAAGTGGTTTTACCCGAGCTCTCAGGCCCGTAAATCTCAACGATACGCCCCATCGGCAGCCCGCCGATACCCAGCGCGATATCCAGACCCAGCGACCCGGTCGAGCTCGCCTCGATATCCTGCCGGGCATCTTCTCCCAGCTTCATGATCGACCCCTTGCCGAACTGCCGTTCGATCTGGGCCAGCGCACTGTCGAGCGCCTTTTGCTTGTCTGCGTTTTTCTTGTCGCTCATTGTCAGAAGATCCGCCATTGTCCTGTCGCCTTCCCTTTTGTCACACCCTTAATCGGGCGGCAATCGCTGCTTTGTTCGCCTCTTGTTCCTTATGAGATCAAAAAGAGAACATTTCAACTAAAACTTACAGAAATCAGTCTTCTGCAATTGTGTTAAAGAGTCGTTTACGACAATCTGCATAAGAAGCATGGCAACCTTGGGAACCGATAAATGCTTGTTTTTTATAAAGAACGACTTGCTTTTCTTTCAGTCCCCAAGACCGGAAGCACGGCTTATCACACGGCGTTGCGTGACCGGGCCGATCTCATCGTGACACATCCACCTGAGCTGAAACACGCCCCGGTGCGTCGGTATGACCGGTTTTTCCAGACCATGTTTCGAAAACTGTTTGATACCGAGATGGAAATTATGGTCGTTGTGCGCGAGCCGTTGGATTGGCTGGGCAGCTGGTACCGGTTTCGCAGTCGTGAAGACTTGATAGGTCAACCGCGCTCGACACGTGACATGAGTTTTGACGCATTCGTTCAAGCCTATTTGCTGGACACACGTCCCGAGTTCGCAAATGTCGGCAGCCAGGCGCAATTCTTCCGTACCCGCAACGACAGTGCTGGCGCTCGTCATATCTTCAAATACGAACATCAGGACAAGGTGTTGGACTTTCTGCAAACACGTCTGGACATGCAGATCGACCTGAAGCGCGAAAACGTATCGCCTCCGGGAGATTTGCATCTGTCACCTGCTACCGAACAGAAGTTTCGAAATGCCTGCCCGGAAGAATTTGCGCTGCACAAAGCCGCATTGTGATCCATCAGTTGAGTTGTTGAAACACGGCCTCTGTCAGTTGGGTGAGGGAAAACGGTTTGGGCAGAAAGGTTGAGTTGGCAATATCCGGACCGGTATCGCCGAAAACGCCTTCGGTATACCCGGACACGAAAATCACACGCGCATCCGGGCGCGTCTCCATGGCCTTGCGCACCCAAGTGGGCCCGTCCATTCCTGGCATGACAACATCTGTGACGAATACATCAACACTTAACGCGGAATCTTCAAGCAGTCGAAGCGCCTCTTCCGCCGAGTCCGCCTCGAGCACGGTGTAACCTTTCAGCCGCAGGGCGCGGGTCGCAAAGGCGCGAACAGGCGCCTCATCCTCGACCAGCAGCACCACGCCTTCGCCCTGCCTGGCGCTCTGGGCTTCGGGCTGGACTGGCGATTCAGTTTCGACCTCGGACGTCGTCGCGCAAACCGGAAGAAAGACAGTGAACTCGGTGCCCCGTCCAATTGCGCTGTCGACAAAGATAAACCCACCGGTTTGCTTTACGATCCCGTAGGCCGTTGACAACCCCAACCCGGTGCCCTCACCAGTTCGTTTCGTGGTGTAGAAGGGTTCGAAAATCTTCTGCAGCTTATCTGCTGGGATACCAACACCGCCATCCACAACCTTGACTGTCACATAGTCGCCCGGTTGTACGGTTGCCCTGTCCCGCATGAGAGGCTGCAAAAGTGTCAACACACTGGTTTCAATGCGAATTTCACCACCGTCCGGCATGGCATCTCGTGCGTTAACGACAAGATTCATCAGCACCTGCTCAAGTTGACGCTTGTCCGCCCGCACGGGTTTGAGCACCGGATCGTGGCTCAGCGTCAATTGCACCTTCTCGCCAACCAAACGGTTCAGCAGGTGAATAAGGTCCGAGATCGTGTCACGCAGATCCAACACTTCGGGCCTGAGGGTCTGTTTTCGCGAAAACGCCAGAAGCTGACTGACCAACGCGGCGGCCCGATTGGCATTCTGATTGATCTGCACCAAATCCCCGTAATCCGGGTCATTCTGGTCATGGCGCAACAGCAGCAGATCGCAGTGACCGGAAATGGCCGTCAGCAGGTTGTTGAAATCATGTGCAACACCTCCGGCCAATTGCCCTACGGCCTGCATCTTCTGGCCCTGAACGAATTGAGCTTCCAGAGTCTTCAGTTCAGTCGCATCGTTCAGAACCGCGATCAGGCATATCTTTCCGTCGACAAACACACGGCTCAGGGTGACTTGAACAAAGATTTCCTTGTCGTCCCTAATGAACTGCAAAAACTCTGATCGCTGCGTTTCTTCATGCGCCTCGGTTCGTTTCAACCAATCCAGCACAGGGCCACCCATGCCCCGCATGATGTCGCTGATGTTACTGCCTTCAAGCTGCTTCTTTCCCAACAGTTTCGCCGCCAGCCGATTACTGTCCAGAATGATGCCGTCCTCGGAAAGTCTGAGGATTGGAACCGGAAGGTCAGAGAAGGACATGACCGCATCCTGTACGGGCATCTGCGTAATCGGTAACAAACAAAGGCTTCGTTCCGACCCGGATTGAGAAAATTCGGACACGGCTGCCAGAACATGACCATCGCGGGTCCTGACTGCGTTGACAGCCCCGGTCCGCGGTTCGGCTTCGCTGAAAATATCCCGCGCCCTGGCAGGGTGCGCACCAAATAAACGCTCGGCCGTGGCATTGACACGCAATACGTCACCTGCGCGTCCAAGGGTTACGACCGGCAAGCCAAGGGTTTGCCAGCTATCCTGTTGAACACAGCTAAAGTTCCAGTAGAACAGTCCCGGCCGCAATCGGTGCACGGAAACCGAAATAGTCCGATCGCCACCGGGAAACTCGCTCTGGGCGCTTCCTGTGGATTGCGCCCGCGATTGTAGGCTCAACAAGATCGCCGAAGGGTTAGCAAACCTGGAGCGCAAACAGCGGGCAAGGTTTTCGCCTCGTATGGCCCCCAGCTTTTTGTCCGCCAGGACGTTCGCGGCCAATATATCACCATACCCGTTTGAGATCACAACCGGAGCATCCTCGCGTTCTGCGAAAGCGACAAAAAGGGCTGATGTCTGTTGCAAATGCCTGTTTGCAATCGCCCCCTTGATCCCAAACAAAAGCGCCACAACCAGCAGTGAAATGCCTGTTGCCAGCAAACCCTTTGTCCAATCCGACGGCAGAAACCCAACCGCAGGTGCCAGGCTAATCAACAGCGCCACAAACACCAACGACCCGATCCGAAACACCGATGGAGTATTGGCGGCTGAAGGGGCTGGAACAAATTCAGTGATGTCAGGCATAAACGGCTCGGGCACAGGTTTTGCGGTAATAACAGGTAGAATTGGTTAACACTCGCCTAACGGCGCTAAAAAACAAATCAGCTACCCAGGGTTGTATTTACCGAAAGATCAGCGCGTCAAGTGTGACGTAAAGAACCCGTCGGACCCGCGCGTTACCTGCCACGCCTGCCGGAAGGTTTCACGCCAGCCCGCATGTTTTGTCAGAAACCTGTCGACAACCGCATCGTTCTCGTCGGCAAGAACCGAACATGTTGCATATGCCAGCACTCCACCTGCTTGGACCAACGGCGTGATTTGTGCAAGAATGTCAGCTTGGATGACCGTGAGATCTTGCAAACGGTCTTCAGTCAATGCCCATTTACCTGCCGGTGCGCGCCGCCACGAACCGCTGCCAGAACACGGGGCGTCGGCCAAAATGACGTCAAAAGGCCCGTGACCAGCAAGTTCCGCGCTGTTCAGGATGGTTATTCTGGCCCCGGCCCGTTCTGCCCGCGCTGGAATATCCTTCATTCGGCGCGCGTTCACATCATGAGCGTAAACCTCGACACCCTTGTTCGCAGCAATCGCAAGCGACTTGCCACCGCCCCCAGCGCAATAGTCCAAAACGCGCATTCCAGGGCGCAGATCCAAGGAAGCAACAACCGCCTGACTTGCCGCATCCTGAAGCTCGACCAAGCCCTGAGCGTATGCCTGGCTTTGCGCAATCCGACGCGCGCCCTCTGTCACCTCCAGAGCGGTTTCACATATCGGCGTTGGACGGGCTGAAATACCGTCGGTCGCCAAAGCATCAATCGCCCGGGTTGCATCCGTTTTCAACAAGTTGACCCGCAGAAAAACCGGAGCGCGTTCCTGCAATGCCAGTGCGCAAGGAACGGCGGCATCATTCAAGGATGAGACGAGCTTTGGCCACAGCCATTCGGGAAAATCATATCTCTCGGCTTCGGATGCAAAATCCCTTGATACTTCGTCATTTTGAAGGGCTTCGGGCGCGTGGCGGTCGCCGGTAAACAACTCAACCGGATCTTCACCCGATGCGCGAATGGCGCCGATCATCAGGCCGCGACCAGCTCCGGAACCACCCAACGCAGCAAATGAGCGTTTGCACCGCAAAGCGTCAAACACATGATCGCGAATAGCTGCCCGATCCTTGGAGCCCGCAAACCTGCTGCGCCGCGCCCAGCCGGTCAGCGCCTTTTCAACCGGGGCCCCGGCGAGAATTTCATCCAGAATTTCAATCGAGGCCTGAACGCGGGCAGCAGGTGTCATCACGGATTACCTTGGCTGAAAAAGGCCGTGACAGGCCAATCCAAAATCACTACGGCACCCCGTGCTAGGGTGCCGAATGTCATGCGCAACGGCTTACATCACCCGGTAGTTCGGGCTTTCACGTGTGATCTGAACATCGTGTACGTGGCTCTCTTTCAGACCTGCGCCCGTGATCTTCACGAATTGGCAGTTTCTGCGCATCTCTTCGACAGTCGCGCAGCCGGTGTATCCCATCGCAGCGCGCAAACCACCAACAAGCTGGTGGATCACTGCACTGGCTGATCCTTTGTAAGGAACCTGCCCTTCGATCCCTTCGGGTACCAGCTTGTCATTTGCCGCGTCCTTCTGGAAATACCGATCCGCCGATCCGCGCGCCATCGCACCAAGACTGCCCATACCGCGATAGGATTTGAACGACCGGCCCTGATACAGAATGACCTCACCCGGGCTTTCGTCTGTGCCCGCGATCATCGAACCCACCATGGCGCACGACGCACCGGCGGCAATCGCCTTGGCAAAATCGCCCGAAAACTTGATGCCACCATCCGCAATGACCGGAACATCCCCCGCCGCGGCGGCACAATCACTGATCGCGGTCAACTGAGGGACACCAACGCCCGCCACCATGCGTGTTGTACAGATCGAACCGGGGCCAATACCCACCTTGATGGCGTCAGCACCTGCGTCGATCAGCGCCTTGGTCGCCTCGCCTGTAGCAACGTTTCCGGCAATGATCTGAACCTCGTTCGACAGGGTTTTGACCCGTCTCACCGCATCCAGCACGCCCTGAGAGTGACCATGCGCCGTATCGACGACAATGATATCAACGCCCGAAGCCACCAGCTGCTCGGACCGCTCAAAACCCGCGTCTCCAACCGAAGTCGCGGCAGCCACTCGCAGGCGGCCAAGCCGGTCTTTGCACGCTGTTGGGTTCAGAACAGCCTGTTCGGTGTCTTTCAACGTTAGCAGACCTGTAAGTTTTCCCGTGCCATCGACCACAAGCAATTTTTCGATACGACGGGCCCGCATCAGGCTTTTAGCCTCTTCCAGATCGGCGGGTTCTTTCAGCATTGCCAGGTTTTCCGAGGTCATCATCGCCTTGATCGGAGTGTTGTCGGAATTGGCAAAGCGCATATCCCTGTTGGTCACGATACCAACAACGCGGCCATCCGCGTCAACTACCGGGAAACCGGTAAAATTATAGCGCTCGACCAGAGCCTTCGCATCGGCCAGGGTTTGGTCCGCGCGCAAGGTAACAGGGTTGTAGACAATGCCCGACTCGAACCGTTTGACGCGGCGAACTTCGCGAGACTGCTCTTCTACGGAAAGGTTCTTGTGGATGACCCCGATACCGCCTGCCTGTGCCATGGCAATGGCCATGCGCGCCTCGGTCACCGTGTCCATGGCCGAGCTCAGCAGCGGGATGTTCATGGTAATCTCACGCGTGACACGCGTGGTGGTGTCCGCTGTTGCCGGCAGCACTGAAGATGCGGCCGGAACCAGAAGAACGTCGTCAAAGGTGAGTGCCTCACGAATCTGCATCTGAATACCCCATGCAAAAGCCCGTTTGGCGGTGACCCTATTGCATGGATTGAACCAAAGGAAAAGCCCTTGGGGGCAACTCTGTGGCTCCAGTTGCCTATACAGCCGAAGAAAACGACGCATGCCGCGCAAATCGTGCCGCTGATAGCCCTTTCCCTTTGCGCTCAAACCCATATCTTGCCGGGAAAACGCGCGAACACAAAAAGGCATGTCACTCATGACCACCGACCCACTTGTCGTCTTTACCCCGTCCGGCAAACGCGGGCATTTTCCTGTCGGAACGCCCATTCTGACCGCAGCCCGCCAATTGGGAGTGGATCTGGATTCGGTTTGCGGGGGCCGTGGTATCTGTTCAAAGTGTCAGATCACCCCAAGCTATGGCGAGTTTCCCAAGCACGGCGTCACGGTGGCCAAGGATGCGCTGAGCGAATGGAACGCTGTCGAGCAACGATACGACGACAAGCGCGGTCTGAAACCCGGTCGTCGACTGGGCTGTCAGGCTTCGGTTCAGGGCGATGTCGTGATCGACGTACCGCCAGAAAGCCAGGTACATCGTCAGGTCGTTCGCAAGGCCGCCACGGCACGCGCCATCACCATGGATTCGGCAACGCGTCTGTATTTCGTGGTGGTGGAAGAGCCCGACATGCATTCGCCAACCGGCGATCTGGAGCGCCTTGAACGTGCGCTGCGCGAGCAATGGAAAATTGACGCGGCCACGGCGGACCTATCGCTTCTGTCCAAGCTGCAGCCGGTTCTGCGCAAAGGCAAATGGGAAGTCACTGTGGCAGTTCACAAAGGCCACAAGGACAGCGTCGCACGCATTGTCGAAATCTGGCCCGGCCTGCACGAAGGCGGGATGTATGGGCTGGCCATCGACCTCGGCTCAACTACGATTGCGGCTCATCTGACCGACCTGGAAACCGGCGAAGTCAAAGCGTCATCGGGTCTGATGAACCCGCAAATCCGCTTTGGCGAAGACCTGATGAGCCGTGTTTCATATTCCATGATGAACCCCGGCGGGGATCGGGAAATGACAAAAGCCGTGCGCGAGGCGATCAATGATCTGACCACCTCAATCGCCGAAGAAGCTGGCATTGACACCGCGCTGATCGTTGAAACGGTGTTTGTCTGCAACCCGGTCATGCACCATCTGCTGCTGGGTCTGGATCCCGTCGAGCTGGGTCAGGCGCCCTTTGCCCTGGCCACGTCCGAGTCGATGTCCCTGCCCGCACGCGAGATGGAACTGACCACCATGAACCCCCGCGCGCAGGTCTACATCCTGCCTTGCATCGCGGGCCATGTAGGCGCGGATTGTGCGGCGGTTGCCCTGTCCGAAGAACCCGGCAAATCCGAGGATTTGGTTCTGATCGTCGATGTGGGCACCAATGCCGAAATCCTGCTGGGCAACACCAGCCGCGTTCTGGCCTGTTCCTCACCTACCGGGCCTGCGTTTGAAGGCGCTCAGATCAGTTCTGGCCAGCGCGCTGCACCCGGTGCGATCGAGCGGATCGAAATAGATCCCCTTACCAAGGAACCCCGCTTTCGCATCATCGGGTCCGAGAAATGGTCGGACGAAGACGGCTTTGACCTTGATGTCGCCACCACTGGTATCACCGGCATCTGCGGCTCGGGCATTATCGAAGCTGTGGCCGAGATGCGTATGGCCGGTCTTCTGGACGAAAGCGGCCTGATCGGATCGGCCGAGCAGACTGGAACGGCCCGCTGCATTCCTGAAGGCCGCACACATGCTTACCTGATTCACGATGCCAGCGCCGAAGGTGGCCCCCGCATCACCGTCACGCAGGGCGACATCCGCGCCATCCAGCTGGCAAAATCCGCGCTATATGCCGGTGCGCGTCTGCTGATGGACGAGATGGAAGTTGACAAGGTGGATCGTGTGGTTCTGGCCGGTGCCTTTGGCGCTCATATCTCGACCAAACACGCCATGGTTCTGGGCATGATCCCTGATGCACCGCTGGACAAGGTCACCAGCGCGGGTAATG
This sequence comes from Ruegeria sp. O5, assembly GCF_056535105.1. Lineage (NCBI taxonomy): Bacteria > Pseudomonadati > Pseudomonadota > Alphaproteobacteria > Rhodobacterales > Roseobacteraceae > Ruegeria > Ruegeria sp. O5. The sequence goes on from NZ_JBQERN010000001.1 coordinate 381,197, forward strand.
CCGCTGGTACAGGCGCGCGGATTGCGCTGTGCAATATCGGATCACGCGCTGAAATCGAACGCGTCGTGCGCGAGATCACCAAGATCGAAACCGCAATTGAGCCGAAGTTCCAGGATCATTTCGTGGCCGCCAACGCGATCCCGCACAAAACCGATCCATTCCCGGAACTGGCGCAGGTTGTCACGCTGCCCAATCCAAGCTTCAACACGGGCGGAGAAAGCGAAACAGGCGGTGGACGCCGTCGCAGACGTCGCGGTTAAACCAGCATTGGAACGACTCGCAGGTACGCCTCGGGTCGTTCCCCAAACTGGTTTCAGGTTGCGCGTCGCACCTCGCCCAGCGACGAAACGCCCATCTGCGCCATGGCAATACTCATTTCATCACTCAGCACAGACCACAGCTGCTCAAGCCCTTCTTCCCCTTCTGCCGCGATTGCAAATTGCAGGATGCGGCCGAAGAAGGCAAAATCTGCCCCGTTTGCCAACGCTTTCAAAACATCCTCGCCCGAGCGCAAACCGCTGTCGTAAAACAGCGGATATTCCGGACCGACGGCGTTCCGAATTTCAGGCAATACGGCAATCGGCGCGGGCGCACTGTCCAACTGGCGGCCACCGTGGCTTGAGACCTGAATGGCATCGACACCTGCCGACTTGAGGTTCAGCGCGTCCTCTGCATCCAGAACGCCCTTGACCACCAGTTTCCCGGCCCACTGGTCGCGCAGACGGTCCAAAGTCTCCCAAGTCGCCTTGGCCCGGCTTTCCCGTCGATCAAAATCATATCCGTCCATCAGGAAATTCGCCATTTCGGGCTTGCCCCGCAGTAGCGTTGATAGCGACCACCGGGGGTGCAGGGCAAAATCAAGCACCTGTTTTGGCCCCATTTTGAATGGCATCCTGAACCCATGGCGCAATTCACGCGGGCGACGTCCCACTTCGGGCACGTCCACCGTCAGCACCAGCGTTTCGTACCCCGCAGCCTTTGCGCGCTCGACCAGCTTGAACGTACCACAGCCATCACCGCTGAAATACAGTTGAAACCAGGCATGTCCTTCTGCCTCGACAATCAGGTCTTCCATCGGGGTTGATGCGACGGTTGATACCCCAAGCGGCACCTCGTACCGCGCCGCAAGACGTGCCAGCATCAGATCTGCACCGGGGGCCGACAGATTGCACATGCCCATCGGTGCGATGCCAAACGGGCGTTGGGTCGACCTGCCAAAGACGGAACAAGTAAGCGACCTTTCGCTGACATCATTCAGAATTCTAGGGCGAAGGGTCAGCGCATCCAGTGCAGCCCTGTTTCGGGCTGCACCAACCTCGGACCCGGCGGAACCGTCGATATAGTCAAATACCATCCACGGCAGACGCCGCCGCGCGAGGCGGCGGGCGTCCTCGGAACTGTGGATAGCGCTGGATAACATCAGGCCTGTACGGCCTTCATGAACCGGTCGCGGATCACCACCGGATCCATCGTGATAACAGGCATCTTGGCATTTCCGCTTTCGCACTTAGCCACGATGATGGTCATCTGTTTCGAATCCAGCGCTTCTTGCAGCACGCGGCCGGTGTCTTCGGCCTGACATTCGATTACGCGCTCGCATCCTGCGGCTTCCGCCATTTTCGCCAGAGAGGTCTTCTGCCCGGCATACGTCGGCTGATCCCCAGTGGACCCGTACGACCCATTATCGACGATCAACAGGATATAGTTGTCCGCCACGTTGTTGGCGATGGTCGGCAAGGTACCCAGATTGGTCAGAACCGACCCGTCCCCATCGATCACGATAACCGGCTTGGGCTGCGACAAGGCCAGACCCAGACCGATGGATGAGGCCAGCCCCATCGTGCCCAGCATATAGAAATTGGTAGGCTGGTCGTCGATGGCATGCAGTTCCTGACTTGGAATGCCGATGTTACAAACAACAAGCTGATCGCGCAGGATCGGAGCGATTTCTTTCAGAATCTCAGAACGGATCATTGGTCGCCATAGCCTCCCCAGAAACTGGCATCGGTCAGAATGGCGACCGGTTTATTGCACATAAAGGTGTATTTGAGGATCGTGTCGAGCTCCTCAACATCTGACTGATGGTGGAAGTGATAAGTCGGAATATTCAGCTGAGCCAGCAGCGCTTTGGTGTGCACAGCCATTTCAACCTGGCAGGCAACCGGTTCGCGCAGCTCTCCGCGATAGGAAATCAGCATCGGCAATGGCATGCGATAAAACTGGATCAGTGTCGCCAGTGTGTTGATCGTCACACCGATTGCGGTGTTTTGCATGATGATCGCGGGACGCTTGCCGCCCATCCATGCCCCGGCGCACAGGCCCATCCCCTCGTCTTCCTTGTTGGACGGGATGTGATGGATGTCCTCTCGCTGGTCGATTTCAGCGATGACACCTGCCAGTTGCTTGCACGGGACGGTGGTGACGAACGAGATATCGTTGGCCACCAGATCGTCGGTTATCTTCTTGTCTATGTTCATGGTCGGGCTGTTGGTCCTGTTGGGGCGCTTGGCGCGATTAAGGAAATCAGGTTCTGCGGTGCACATGTACAGCGCAGGGGGCATGACGAACAACGCGTGACGCTGTCGATCCCAGAAAGTAGTCGCTCAGGTCCGGTTTGTGCGAACCTATAACAATGCAGTCCACATTGTTGCTGGTCGCGTAGTCAATGATGGTGCGGGCGGTGTGCCCTTTGATGATTTCGGCTTTCACACCATCCAGCCCGTCAACTTTTTGCAACAAGGCCTGCCTCGCGCGCTCGAACCCTTCGGCTACTGCGGATTTGTCCAGATAGGCGCTGACCGATCCCTGTGGCATTTCGTAGACATGCAAGCCGATGACCTCGGCCCCGTTTTCGGACAAGGCACGCGCGATCTCCAGCGTATGCTGTGAAATGCCGTGATCCAAAGCCATCGGGACCAGAATTTTCTTGTACATGGTGGCCTCCAGTTCTGTCAGGTTTATCCCCAGGGTCTCAGGATAATCTTTGGTGCGGCTACGGAGCCAGAGCGGATATCGCGAAACGCCTGCGCGCCATCAGCCAGTGCACGCTCATCAACCCAATTCAGGGCGCCAAGACGGCCGTCAAAGATCGCCTGAGCCGTGTCGCGGAAATCCTGCGCGGTGTAGGTGTAGGTTCCGATAAAGGTGATCTCCTGCAAGGTCATGCGACGCACGTCCAGACCTCCGGCATCATCACCCAATCCGACATGCGCGATCACGCCACCCGGCGCGACCAGGGCCGAAGCGACCGACCGTGTCGCGGCATATCCAACAGCATCAATGACCAACGGGAAAGACCCATTGGGCGCATCCACAAGTGCAAAACTTTCGATTTCCGCCAGATAAGTCCGGCGCAACGCGTTTGGTTCCGCGATTGTAACGTCTTCAATACCCTGCGCCCGCAGGGCCAAGGCCGCCGCAAGGCCAATAGCCCCTCCGCCAATCACCAAGGCGCGGCGGTCCATCGCAGAATGCTGAGCCTCGATCCCCAGTCTGACTGCGTGCCAGCTTACAGCCAGAGGTTCAGCCAGCGCAGCCTTGGCGAAAGGGACATCATCGGGCACGTCGACAAGATTTCTGCCTGGCATCGAGACATATTGCGCGAACGCCCCTTCGCGCGGTGGCATCGAGATGATCTGGCGGTCCGGGCACAGATTCTCGCGACCCGCCCGACATGCCGCGCATTGGCCACAGGTTACCAGCGGGTTGATCGTCACCCGGTCACCGGCGCGGATACCATCAGCTATGACACCGGCTGCCTCGTGCCCGAGGATCAGGGGCGCTGGGCGACGTGCATCATGGCCCAGATAGGCGTGCATGTCCGATCCGCAGATGCCAACCGCCTCGACCCGGATCAGGTGTTCCGATGCGCCCGGTTCGGCATTCGGCACATCGTCAAACACCATGTGTTCAACACCTTTGTAAACCAGAGCCTTCATTTGGCAGTAAACCCTCCGTCAACCATCAGAACCTGTCCCGTGACATAGTCAGACGCCCGAGAGCATAAGAACAGGATCGGCCCGTCGATATCCTGCATCCGCCCATTGCGTCCGATACAGGTTTGCGCGGCGTTCCGTTCCGCGCGCTTGGGGTCGTCGAACACAGCCTGCGTCAGTTCGGTGGGAAAGAACCCCGGTCCGATGGCGTTGGCGTTTATGCCAAAGGGCGACCACGCCTCGGCCATGGCGCGTGTCAACTGCCCGATCCCCGCCTTGGACGCGCCATAGGCGATACCACCTGGAAAAGCGCGCGTTGTTTGCAGCGAGGCGAAATTGACAATTCGCCCCCACCCCTTTTCCTTCATCGCCGGAACCATCGCCTGGCTGAGGAAGAACGGTGCGCTGAGGTTCAGGGCAAGCGTGGCATCCCACCCCTCAGGAGTAACATCATCCGCAGCCTCACGCGTGTTCACCCCAGCCGCATGGACCAGTATGTCCGGAGGGCCAAACTTGGAAGCGACGGCCTGTGTCAACGCATTTACCCCATCTCGATCTGCAACGTCTGCAACAACCGTTGCAGCGCGCGTGCCAATCTCGGCCTGCATCTGCGCCAATGCCTCGCTGCGCCGGGCTATACCGACAACACGCGCACCTGCTGCGGCAAGAGTCCGTGCCACTTGCCGCCCAAGTCCCGAGCTGGCACCGGTGATACACGCCACCCGGCCAGTCAGGTCAAACAATGAGCGCGGGTCATCCATCGGCGGTCAAGTCGAATTGCTCGTCCGGGAAATACTTTGCAAGACGCACATCTGCGGCACGGGCGTGACCTTCCATTCCTTCCAACCGCGATATCCGCGCGGTCGCTTCGGCAATGGGCTTCGACCCTTCGCGCGTGGCCCTCTGCCACGTCACAATCTTCATGTATTTATGGACACTCAGCCCGCCAGTATAGCTGGCCGCGCCCGAGGTTGGCAGAACATGGTTCGTACCGGTCGCTTTATCTCCGTATGACACGGTTGTTTCCTCGCCCAGAAACAGCGATCCGTAACAGGTCAGCCGTTCCAGCCACCAATCCAGATCCTCAGCCTGAACCGTTAGATGCTCAGGTGCGTATTCGTCGGAACAGGCGGCCATCTCTTCGCGGTTGGAACAGACGATAACCTCAGCATAATCGCGCCATGCGGCCGAGGCGTTTTCGCGGTTCAGTTCCGGCAGATCTGCGATCAGCGCAGGCACCAGTTCCATCACCTTTTGCGCAAGGTCGCGATCATCGGTGACCAGCCAGACCGGCGAGTTGTATCCGTGCTCGGCCTGACTGACCAAATCGGTGGCGACGACATGCGCATCGGCGGACTGATCGGCAAGGATCAAACTGTCGGTCGGACCTGCGATCATGTCGATACCAACCTTGCCGTAAAGGATGCGCTTGGCTTCGGCCACGAACTGATTGCCGGGGCCCACAAGGATGTTGGCGCGCGGTAGACCAAACAGGCCGTAGGTCATGGCGGCAACACCCTGCACGCCCCCCATGGCCAGAATGCTGTCGGCCCCGCAGATATGCGCCGCATAAACGATGGCAGGCGCGACCCCTTCGCCGGGACGCGGGGGCGAGCAGGCCGTGATGTGGCGACATCCGGCAACTTTCGCGGTGGTCACTGTCATAATCGCACTGGCGATGTGGCTGTATCGCCCCCCTGGCACGTAACACCCTGCAGCATCCACTGGAATTGCCTTCTGCCCAGCAACGAAGCCCGGAACGATCTCGGTCTGAACGTCAGATACGGTCGCTTTCTGCGTCTCGGCAAAGCGCCGCACATTGTCGTGGGCGAAACGGATGTCGGCCTTCAGCTTTTCGGAAACTTTTGCACAGGCGGCCTCAATCTCAGCCGGGGTCAGCAAGACATTCCCTTCGTACTTGTCGAACTTGGCGGCGTATTCTCTTGCCTTTGCATCACCGCCCGCCTCGATATCGGTCAGAATTGTCTTCACCGTATCATGCACCTCTGAGGCGTGTGATTGAGCCGTTAAAGTTGCCTTTTTCAGATATTCACGAGGCATGTTCAGCAGGTCCTATTGGTAGATTTCAGGGAGCAATGTTGTCGACACGGCTGGCACGTAGGCGATCAGGATCACCACGATCAGCATGGTCAATACGAAAGGCACGGCTCGGGCGGCAATCTTCAGAATGGATTCACCGGTAATGCCAGATACGACGAACAGGTTCAGCCCCAGCGGCGGGGTGATAAAACCCACTCCCAGCGCGGTGATCATCATGATGCAGAACTGTATCTCGTTCATGCCGATATTGTCCGCCAGTGGTTTCAGGATAGGTGCCAGGATGACGATATTCGGCGTCGTCTCCATGACGCAGCCCGCTGCGATCAGGATGCCGATCATCAACAGGATCAGCAGATATGGGTCGTCTGTCAGCGAGGTCACCGAAGTGACAAACCCCTGAGGAACACCCATGATCGCCAGCGCCTCGGCCAGCGGAGCGGAAAACGCGATGATCGGCAGGATCACCCCGTTCACCTTTGCAGAGCTGACCAGCATCGACGGAAAATCCGCCAATGTCAGCGTACGCAGGATGAAGCCCATGATGATGGTGACGACAACAGCCGTGGCACCAGCCTCAGTCGGCGTAAGTCGGCCCGAAAAGATGCCATAAAAGATAATCCCAGGCACGATAAAGGCATACCAGCCAGACCTGAGCGCCTTGCCCAGATTGGCCAACCACTCCCCCATGGTCATCATGCCGCCGCCTTCGTATGCATAAAGGCGGTTCATGATGATATTGGTGATCAGGATCGACACCAGGATAGCCAGACCCGGGATCAGGGCGGCCAGAAAAAGAGTCGATGCGGAAATACCCAGCACAAGGCCGATGATGATATAGGCAATCGAGGGCGGTATCAGGATGCCGGTGCAGGCACCGGCCGCGACCAGAGCACAGGCGTAGGGGCGCGGATACCCGCTTTCCACCAACCGGTTGATGGTCATCCTGCCAACCGCAGCAGCCCCGGCGGCGTCCGATCCCGAAATCGCGGCAAACATTCCGCAGACCAGCACCGTGGCCGATCCGAAGCCGCCCTTGGCGAAGCATGTCAAAGCCTCGGCAACATCCAGAAACTTGCGTGACAACCCCGTCCGAACCAGAACATCCCCGGTCAGGATAAACAGGGGCACGGCAGTCAGGGCAAAAGCGTCGATGCCGGTAAACAGGCTCTCTCCGACAAGGCTGAGTGGAAGGTCACCGGACATGATCAGCATTACGATCGCAGCCGTTCCAATGGCCGCCCAAACCGGTACGGCCAAAGCGATCAGGGCAACAAACAGGATCACCGGCAGATAAAAATCCCAGCCCAGTTCAACGGTTTGATTGAGGGAGTTCCAAAGCATCCGGTCTCTCCTCAGTCAAACAGTTTGTCGCCTTCGAAGACGGGCGTGCCGTCGCGAAGACATTTCAGATCGCGCAACAGGGATTGGATCAGCCGCCAGATCATCAGGGCAAACCCGGTCGGCACGGCCATCAGGAACCAAACCTTGGAAATCCGCAATCCGTCCGTAACGGAACCAAACTTGGCTGAAACGTGCACGGCTTCATACGACCAATAGAGTGCGATGATCGCCACCAGGAACATCACCAGATCGCCGAAGATATAAAGCAGTGCCTTGGGGCGCGGCCCGACATAGTGCATGATCACATCGATCCGGATATGAGCGCGCTCTTTCACCGCGGCAGCAGCACCGATCCAAGCCAGATAGATAAAGGAATACCGCACGATTTCCTCGCCCCAGATCGAGGAATAGGCGAATATCTCGCGCCGCAGCACCTCGATGGCCATGGTGATCACCAGCATCACGTAGAACACCAGCAGCAACCAGCGTTCTGCGTTTCGGTCAATGTTCTGAAGAACGGTCATCTGATCCTCCGGCGATGGGACAGCCCGGTCCGTACCTGCCTTGACGGGCCACTGTCGGCCGCGCGGTACAAGAATCGTGGACGCCAGCAGGCGCCCACGGGTTTCACCTTAGGCGTCGTGGACGTAGTATTTGCCCTGCGTACCGGCCGCTTCGACCAGCTTCTCAAAGTTGTCCATCGAACCGGCCAGTTCCGTCTTGAAAGGATCCCATTCCGAACGCTGATACCCACCGGCATCCTGCCATTCCGCCAACTGATCATCGCTGAGTGAATGGAATTCAACACCTGCCTTGTTCAGCTCGGACATGGCGTAAGCACGCGCCGACGGAACCTTGGACAGGTTCTGATGGCCAGTCATCTCGGCACCCCACATAATGCCTTCCTGCACGTCAGCAGGCATCGAGTTGAACCACTCCAGATTACAGGAATAAACCTGACTGTCCGGAACGGCCTGCGTGAAGGTCACATGGCTGAGGATGTCCTTGAAACCAAAGACATACAGTGCTCCAACTGACGGGTCGAGCGCGTCGGCAACACCCTGCTTGATCGCCGAAGGTGTTTCACCCCATGCCACAGGCGTCGGGTTGGCACCAACCATGCGATAGTATTGTTGCAGCATCTTCGAACCGGGAACGCGGAACTTGATCCCGCCCATGTCCCCCGGTGTTATGACCGCATTGCCACCCTGCCGGACTGCGACAACACGCGGATCGATATTCACGTAGAACAGGGCCTTGAAGCCTGCCGCCTCGACCTTGGGGTGGACTTCGCTTTTCCACGTGTCCGAATGGACAAGGTTGGTGAAGCGCTGGTTCGACCCGCACAGATACGGCATGTTGATCAGGTCGACCGTGGACGCAAAAGGCGCAAAATTCGACAGCGAGTGCTGCGCGGCCTGAATGGTTCCACCTTGTACTTTCTGCACCAGCGCACCGCCCGCGCCTAGCTGGCCACCGGGGGCCAATTTGACATAGACCTTGCCGTTGGTAGCATTCTGGATGTTTTCCTTCAGATCCAGCTGCATGATCGGATAGCTGCGCGACGCACCCAGCACATAGGCTGTGGCCACCGTCATAATGTGGTCTGCGGCCTTTTCGCGCTCACTCTCTTCTTTTGCGGTTTGCGCGGCAGCCTCGGAAGACCACAAAACACCCCCTGCCCCGGCAACCAATGCGGCCGTGAACGCGCCACTCGCGCTCAGCTTCAGAAAGTTGCGACGTTCTGTTGACGCCAGTTCAATCTCGTCGTTGTTCATGAATTGCCCTCCCAAGCAAAAGTTCAGCTGCCGTCTGTTGCGTTTCGGTCAGCTTCCTTTTTCAGAATCGCGACAACGAACAAAATCGACGCCGCGAACAGAACCAACATCTCTCCTACGTCACCAAGAAACGCGCGGCCTGCAAAAGCACCCAAAGCAACGTTGGCGAAATAGATCGCGAAAACGACGACAGATGCAGCAAGGACCATTTCCGGGACTCCCGTTCAGAATCGGCTCAACACCTTTGTAAGCGCTTACATCAATATTGCAAGCGCTTACATTGGTGCTTTCATCATTTGAAAAATGCGATTAACTTAAGCCAACTGGAATTGAGAGTTCGAGAATGTCAAAACATCGGTCTGCTCCGACACTGGATGACGTTGCCAAGGCCGCGGGTGTTTCGACCGCGACAGTGTCCCGGTGTCTGAACAACCCGCAACAAGTTGTTGAAGCAACGCGCAAGCGTGTCCTGTCGACGGTCGAGGAATTGGGGTACACGCCAAATTTCGCGGCCCGCGTGATGGCGGCCAAGCGGTCATTTACCATTGGCGCCATCATCCCCACCATGGAAAACGCGATATTCGCAAGGGGGTTGCAGGCGTTTCAGGAAGAGATACATCAGCGTGGTTACACGCTGCTGGTCTCCAGTTCAGCCTATGAGCCCGAAGCGGAAAAGGATCAGATCCGAACCCTGGTCGCACGGGGTGCGGATGGGCTGTTATTGATCGGTCATGACAGGGACGCAGATATTTACGATTATCTGGACAGACGGAAAGTGCCCGCGCTGGTTGCCTGGTCCTTTCTGCCGGATAAACCTGTGCCGTCAGTTGGGTTCGACAACCGCAAGGCCATGAAAGCGCTGGCAGACCAGATCATCAGACAGGGACATACGCGTCTTGCGACGATATCGGGTATCAGTTCGGGTAATGACCGGGCGCGGCTCAGGATCGCTGGGATAAAAAGCGCCATGGCTGAACACGGCCTGCAGCCGGATGACCTAATGGTGATCGAAACCACATATGAGTTCGAGAATGGCGCGACGGCATTCAGGGATCTCATGGCGACTGACATGCCGCCGACCGCAGTTTTGTGCGGAAACGATGTTCTGGCAGTCGGCGCATTGAGGCAGGCGCAGAAAATGGGGCTCCGAGTGCCTGAGGATGTGTCAATTACCGGCTTTGACGACATCGAAATCGCGCGCATTGTCAGCCCTGCCCTGACAACAGTTCACGTGCCCCACCGTGAAATGGGACAAAAAGCTGCGCAGGAGCTGATACGGATGATCGAAACGAACTCTGCGGGCCAGTCTTTGGAGCTTTCGACCCATTTGGTCACCCGAGACTCCTTGCTTGACCGCATGCCCTAAGGCTCAGAAAGTTCGGCGGTTCATTGCGTGTAAAAGGCGCACCGGTCTACGATTCAGTGTGACGATCCGCTTTCATTGACCTGAATCAAAGCACGCAATGTGACCACATAGTGAAGTACGAATATATCAACGGGCCCGACGCTCACCTGCCTGACCCCAAGCAAATTTACCGGTGATCAGTATTTCAATGGCGCGAAGGTTTCACTCCACGGGCGCGGCAAATGCGAGGCGCGCTCTTCTGCCGACTACCCTCAGGCTCCTCGGAACCTAACGCACGCCAGTCACTGCATATGATCGAGGCAACGGGACCAAGCAGAGAAACTTTAATGTCAATCCAAGACACGCAACGCATTCCAATTGGCGGATAGATGATGTCCATCGTTGAACAAAAGACACCAAAGCTGCGGCGGGCGCTGACGACCCCGCTGCTCACGCTCTATGGGCTTGGAGTTACTGTTGGAGCCGGAATTTACGTGCTTGTTGGTGCGACGGCCGGGATTGCGGGCCCGTATGCCGCTGTTTCGTTCCTGATTGCTGCACTTGTTGTTGCGCTGACTGCCCTGTCTTACGCAGAATTGGCAACCCGATATCCAGTGAGTGCAGGTGAAGCCGCTTATGTCGAAGCAGGGTTTCAGAAAAGCTGGATGGCCGTGCTGGTCGGTCTCGCGGTGGCCGCCTCGGGCATCATCTCGGCCTCGGCCGTGGCTATCGGGGCCGCGTCGTACCTTCAAACGCTTACAGGTTTAGGCATTTCAAGTCTGACAATCGGTGTAGTTCTGATCATGGGGCTGATCGCCCTATGGGGGATCACGCAGTCGGTAATGGTGGCGGCAGTCATTACCATCATAGAAATCAGCGGGCTACTTGTCGTTATTGGTTGGGGCCTGTCCCTTCCTGAGCCTCAGGGCTATGCGCTCACCCAGATGGTTCCCGGGCTGGACCCAACCGCCTGGAGAGGGATATTGGCCGCTTCGCTTCTGGCGTTTTTCGCCTTTGTCGGTTTCGAGGACATGGCGAATGTCGCTGAAGAAGTTAAAGACCCCGCCGGAACAATCCCGAAAGCGATCCTGTTGACGCTTATTCTGGCCACGGTCTTGTATCTTGGTACGTCCATGACTGTTCTGTATGTGGTGCCGATCGATGTCCTTTCGACGTCCGCCGCACCGCTGGCCCTGATTTTTACGGACGCGCCCGAGGTTATCCAGCAGGGGTTTTCGACCATTGCCATCGTAGCCACGATCAATGGTGTTCTGATCCAGATGATCATGGCATCCCGCGTGATTTACGGGCTCGCGGATCGGGATCATTTGCCTAAGTTTCTGGCTACGGTATCTCAGGTCACTCAGACGCCAACGGTAGCGACAATCATGGTCACGGCGATAATCCTGTTGCTGACCCAAACGCTTCCAATCGCCATTCTGGCCGAGCGCACGTCGCAAATTGTTCTGGGGGTCTTTGTGCTGGTCAATCTTTCACTGATCCTTTTGAAGACCCGGGCTGAAACCGATGAACCGCAGTTCCGCGTGCCACTTGTTGTTCCCCTCTTTGGGGTGGTGACCAGTTTGTTGCTTTTTGCGTCCGCGTTTCTGTAAGCCTGTATCATTGGGTCAAGGAAATCCTGCGATGCGATTTACGTGAACATGACCACTGACCAGCCTTCTACAGGAGCGCCGCTTTCTGCATGGTGGCAAAGAACCTTTGTTGATCTGGCGCGACAGATGCGATGGTCCTACCTGCCACCGCTCATGGTCTACTTTGCCGCCGGGGTTTCTGGCCTGACATCGGTCGTCGGCGCTTTTTTTCTTAAGGACTATCTTAACCTATCCGCTTCCTTTGTAGCCGGGTTGGCGTTTTGGGCCGGGCTTCCCTGGATCTTGAAAATGCCACTGGGTCATATCGTTGATCTGTTTTGGCGGTGGAAGTCATTGCTGATCCTATTGGGGGCAACCCTGATCACCTTGTCCCTGCTCACCATGTACGGGCTTGTGGCCTTTCCCGGACATATGGTTGATGTCATACCGCTGGAACACTGGTATATCATTGCCCTGCTCTTGGCGCCTTCCGGCTATGCCATTCAGGATGTCGTCGCCGACGCGATGACGGTCGAGGCCGTTCCAAAGATCAATCCCCACGGGCAGCCGTTTTCGCCCGAGGAAACCCGTGCGCAGCATACAACAATGCAAACACTGGGCAGGATCGCCATTTTCTCGGGATTCACAGCCGTAGCCGCGGTCAATATCTGGGTGTTCTCGGGAACCGAGGGCATGCAGAAATCAGACCGTCTTGCATTGTATGGCAACGTCTATCTGATCGCGCTTGTCATTCCCCTGTTGTCCGTCAGCGGTGTGGTTTTGCACGGTTTGATACAGCGTCAACATCTTCGCCTAGGTCATCCCCCGCATACTCCTGACGAAACCACCGAGGTTAAATGGCCAATCCTGCTGGGCGGTCTCGCCTTTGTTGTACTGAGTATCGTGTTGGGAACATCGAATTTCCAACTCGCCCAGGAAACTATTTTTGTAGTCTCACTGAGTGTGATCTTGTACCTGATGTCGCGCTTAGTGAAGGAACTGAACCCAAATCAGGCAAAGGCTCTGATTGGTACGGCGATAATCATTTTCGTGTTTCGTGCGGTTCCTTTGCCCGGGCCGGGGCTGACCTGGTTCGAAATCGACGAGTTGGGGTTTGACGAGCAGTTCCTGGCAATCCTGGCGCTTCTGACGTCCCTGCTTGCACTGGTCGGGCTCATCGTTCTGAGACCGTTTATGGCCAACCGCTCGATTGCGCAGGTCGTTATCATTCTGACCATCGCGTCGGGGGTCCTCGCCCTGCCCAACCTTGCGCTGTATTACGGCGTGCATGAATGGACATCTGCGCATACCGGCGGGATCGTAGACGCGAGGTTCATTGCAATCCTCGACACCGCAGTTGAATCCCCGCTGGGTCAAATCGCGATGGTTCCGATGCTGGCCTGGATCGCACGTAATGCTCCTGTGCATCTGAAGGCAACTTTCTTTGCCGTCATGGCGTCATTCACCAACATGGCCTTGTCGGCCAGCAGTTTGGCAACGAAATACATGAACCAGATTTTCGTGGTGTCGCGCGCGGTAACCGACCCGGAAACCGGTGTCGTCACATCGATTGCCGATTACGGCCAACTTGGACACCTGTTGATCGCCGTGGCCCTGATTTCTGTGATCGTTCCGTTGACGGTCGTATTCTTTGTTCAAAAATCGCCTTTCCAGACCAGTGATTGATCACTGGCTGACAGTTTCATTCAGCAAGGTTTTCAGGTGCAAAACCGGAACCCCGATGTTTGAACCCCCGAACTCTGGCAGGATCGCGGCGTTAATCGCGACCACCTCTCCCTTGCGGTTCAGGGCCGGCCCTCCGCTTCCTCCTGACGTTGTTTCTGCGTCGTAAACGACTGCACCCGGGCTTGTCTGCGCCACGATTCCTCGGCTGGCGAGAGGTTGAACCTGGTTTTGCGCAGATAACCGTGCGGCGATCGTCCAGAAATTGACGGACCCGTCTTTCTCGAGCGTTTTCAGAAATTCCGGCCCCGCCTGCGCAATTAACGCTTTCAGGCCAGTGGGATACCCCAGCAGAAAGACTTCGTCACCGCTGCGAGGAAGGTCATCGGCCAGTCGTAATCCCTGCCCTTCAATTCGGCTTGGATCAACCGACAAAAGCGCCAGATCGGCGGTTTCACTGAAGCGGTCCAAAGTAGCCTCGATCGGATCGGTCTGACCTGGCAGATAGGCCAGCAACTGCAGCATCTCGGCCTCAAGACCTGCGTTTTTCAGTGCCTGAGCCTTGTCGCCGGTTGTCCAGGGCAAGGCAACGTGGCGGTTGGTGGCCATCAGCGGTGTACCCTCCAGCAGAAACCCGGTGCCGGTGAACTGGAACTCCGCGGGCTCACCTGTTGCGTCCGGTTCGATCCAGGGTTGACCGAAGGGTGTTTGCAACTTCTCTCCGTTCGGGCCCAACACATGGCGCAGCAGTTTACCGCTTTCGATATGACGTAATCCGTAGGCGCCCTGAATGAAAGCCACGGATTGAGTAGAGGCGGTGATAACCCGCGTGGACGCCCCCGCGCGCTGTTCAAGGGTACCCAACCGCTGCTCGGTTGATATCAGTTGGTTCTGAAAGGCATCCCTCAACGCCACAAGGTCTTCTGGGGTCAGCACATCTTCCCGCGTCTGGCTAAGCATGGCCGCCACCGCTTCGATCTTGCGGGCTTCCTGTTGCAGGCTGTCGGCCAGTCTACGGTCGTTTTGATAAAGCAGGAACAGCAGACCTGCGATCAGCGCAATCGCTGCAACCACCGCAATCCTGAAGAACACAGTGGTTTGAGAAACAAGCCTTCGCCCACTCTCACGCAGCGCACCCGACATTCTTTGGGCAAAGGGCCGGCGACTTGACCGCGCATAAGCATAGGCGTCACTCAGGATATCCTCGACCGTATGACGAATGGGAAACCTCTGAGTACAAATACGGTACCGGGAAATCGGGCCCAATTCGCCAAATTCGATCATGTCGCCGTGTTTCAGCGTTGCCGACACAATCTTGTGACCATTGACCCAGATGTCTTGCCCTGCCAGCGCGTTGAGCACATAGCCCCCCTCGGACCACTGTAGCGTTGCGATATCTTCGTCATGGGGCGGTGTGTTGTCTTTCAGGCGCAGACCTAGCGCACGGCCTTCGCCAACAGAAACAGTCAATGCGCTGTCAACAAGCCAGGAAACCGTTCCACGGGACGGGCCGGTCAGGCTCTCCAGAAAGGCATGAACATCACCTGCGCAAGGCTCTTGGGGTGTACTCGTGCCGGTCTGATCAATTTCCCGCATAGTTGGGCTCTGCTCAACAGTGATGGGGTCACTCTATCATAAGACGCCCGGAATCCTACCAATCGCAAGGGGGATGCCCAAAACCGGAATATCTACAGGCACAAGTCAATTTGGTGGAACGTCCCGAAACGACCCCAATGCCTGCCGGAGCAGGCCTTCACCGGAAATCGCCGTCTGACCTAAGAGTTCTGGAGCGGGTAGCGGGAATCGAACCCGCGCGTTCAGCTTGGGAAGCTGACAGGCTACCATTACATCATACCCGCCGCACCCCTGAGATATAACCAGAGTTCCCTGACACGCAAGCCGGATCGTTTCAGGTTGCCCGGAAAAGTCACTCGGTCCGCGCACGAAGACTGTCGATCAGCGAGTCATCTACATCCAAAGCCTGGATGGCCGCCTCAAGCGTGCGGCTGTCCAGATGTTGCGGGTTCAGATCGACCCCGGCTGAAAAGGCTTTGACAATGGCCTTCATAGCGCTGATGCGCGCGTATCTTTTGTTATTGGCCGGTATCACGTGCCACGGCGCCAGATCGGTTGACGTCCGGGCCAGCATTTCATCCACGGCGACCTCGGTATCATCCCATTTCTCGCGATTCCTGAAATCCTCGTACGTCAGCTTCCAGCGCTTCAGCGGATTTCTCAGCCGTTCTGTAAACCGCTTCATCTGTTCATCTTCAGAGATGTGAAAGAACAGCTTGACGATCCGGGCACCATCATCGACCAGCATGCGTTCGAAATCATTGATTTCCTGATAAGCAGCGCGCCAGCGTGTTTCCGGGGTCAGGTTCTCGATCCTCTCGACCAACACGCGCCCGTACCAGCTGCGGTCGAACGCGGATATCGCTCCGGACGGTGGCAAACGTTCCCAAAACCGCAGCAGGTAATGCCGGTTGAGGTAGTAGTTCCGGGGCGCCCCAATTGGCCAGACCTTAAAGCTGCGCGGGTCTAAAGCCTGGCTGATTCTACGAATGGTTCCCCCCTTGCCTGCCGCATCCCAACCCTCGAACACCAGCACACCCTTGAGCCCGTGAAACAGATACGCTTGTTGAATCCTGGCCAGCTTGGCCTGAAGATCAATCAGTTGCTCGAAATACTCCTTTTTGCCCAACCTCTTGGTCAGATCCGCTTCTGAGAGTTTCGGGGGGTGATGTTTGCGCATGGTGCCACCTGATCGTTGCGTCCCAGATCAGGATATCCTGAACCCTTGCGTAAAATCGACATTGATCAGGGGCAAACGAAAAAGGCCGGGCACAGTGCCCGGCCTTTGCTGTTTTTGTTGATGCAATCAGGCGCGGCGACGACGGCCACCACCGCGACGACTACCGGCTGCGCCACCGGCCTCGTCAGGTGATTTGTTGAACCGGATCCACTCGCCACCATGCGGGTCGTTGTTGGTCAGCAGGTTGGCAGCGCGGATGGCCTCCATCTCTTTTCCGGCGCGCGGCTTGGTGGAGCCCAGGCCGAACATCTGAACGAACGCCTCGTCATCCATGCCTTCGGGCAGGATGATGCCCGCCGCTGCAACGGATTCTTTTTTCTCGGCAATCTTCGCCTGCGTCACTGGCAGAGCCACCGGGTTCATGATCGCCGAGGTCATGCCGGCACCCATAGCCATCGGCAAGAAGGCATTGTTGATGCCGTGGCGGTTCGGCAGGCCGAACGAGATGTTGGACGCGCCACAGGTGGTATTCACGCCCAGCTCCTCGCGCAGGCGACGGACCAGAGCAAACACCTGCTGACCGGCAGTTGCCATCGCGCCAATCGGCATGACCAGCGGGTCAACAACGATGTCATGCGCGGGGATACCGAAATCGGCAGCACGCTGAACGATCTTCTTGGCCACTTCGAAACGGACATCGGGGTCTTCCGAGATGCCGGTGTCATCGTTCGAGATCGCCACGACCGGTACGTTGTATTTTTTGACCAGCGGCAGAACCAGTTCCAGGCGCTCTTCCTCGCCCGTGACCGAGTTCAGCAGCGGGCGACCTTCCGCCGCCTCAAGACCCGCTTCCAGAGCACCGGGAACCGACGAGTCGATACACAGCGGAACTTCGACCAGACCCTGTACCAGCTCGACAATCTTGCGCATCAGCGGCGGTTCGGTCTCGTTCGGGTTGGGATTCGAGTTGTAGACGACGCCCGCATTGATATCCAGAACGGTCGCGCCAGCCGCTACCTGAGCCAAAGCATCTTTTTCAACGGTCGAAAAGTCGCCCGCCTCCAACTCGGCCGCCAACTTTTTCCGACCGGTCGGGTTGATCCGCTCACCGATCACGCAGAACGGTTCGTCAAAGCCCAGGACGGCTGTTTTTGTTTTTGATTCTACGACTGTTCGGGTCATGTCCGTTCCTTAGGAGGTTACAGGCTTTGCCGAAGCGCCGCCGTTATTGATCGCCCAGTTGGCGTTGGTTTTGATCCCGCCCAGCGGGAAGAAGTGCACGTTGGTGATGTTGAAATCCGGGTTGGCCGCTTTGTGGTTGGCCAGTTCGGCCACGACATCGGTCGGCTCGTAGGGCAGCAACAGCTTGGAAACATCCATGGCGCGCTTTTGCAGAACCTTCAGCGACGGCCCAACGCCGCACGCGATGGCGAACTTGATCAGGGTTTGCAGCTTGGCCGGGCCCGCGATTCCGATATGGATCGGCAGATCGATGCCCGCTTCTTTCAGGCTGTCGGCCCAGGAGATGATCGGCTTGGCGTCAAAGGCGAACTGTGTTGCCAGCGCCATTTCGGCATCCGTTGTCTCGTTGAATTTCTGCTTCCAGCGCAGGGCGTCATCGACATTCTTGGTGGACCCATCGGGATCGATGTCCTTGTTCCCCTCGGGGTGACCGGCAACATGAAGACGTTTGAACCCTGCCTTGTCGAACAGACCGGTTTCCATCAGCTGCATGGAACTGTCGAAATCGCCATGCGGCTTTGTCACGCCACCGGCCAGCAACAGCGCCTGTTCGACGCCCGCCTCGCCCTGGTACATCGAGATCCAGTTTTCCAACGTCGCCGCATCCTTGATGATCCGCGCCGGGAAGTGGGGCATGACAGGATAGCCTTCGGCTGCAATCCGCTTGGCTGTCTTGACCATATCTTCAATCGGGGTGCCTTCGATATGGGCAATGTAAACGCGTGTGCCTTCGGGCAGCAGCGCGCGGAAATCCTCGACCTTTTCGGCGGTCCGCGGCATGACCTCGATCGAATAGCCTTGCAGGAAGGCTTCGACGGTCGGGTTCACAGGGCTGTTTTCGACCACATCACGTTTCTTGAAGTTCAGCAAAGCCATTGAGGCCTCCCATTAAGATCCGGGCTTATGCCCAACCGTCATTTGCGATCAGCGCTTTAATGCGGTCCTGATCGTATTCCTTTTCCAGACGCAGGGCCTCGGCCTCGGCTACTTCTGCCGGGTCGCCATCAACCGCAAAAGGCTCGGCCTTGCGCCATTCGGCCAGATAGGCATCACTGTCCTTGGCGTTTACCTTCATGGCGGCGCGGTCGATGGCTTGCTCGAACCGTTCTTCCAATTGCCGCTTCGCGCCGCGACGGCCTTTGCCGACGATGACCTGAGCGGGAATGTCGCGCCAGTACACGATGGTGACGTCAGGCATTACTGTGATTCCTCCTAACCCGATGGGCCGGTTCTAAACTTCAATGTGGGGATGGGTCGGTCGGTTTTCGACACCCGGCGCTTTTCAAGCGACGTTTTCGCCCACGGTGGCGTGGCGGGGTTTTAACCCGTCTCGCGACGAAAACGCATACCAAAATTCTCATTGTCACTATGAGAGCGCTGCATAATGAACAAAAAGCCCCGGACGGCATGACCCGCCCGAGGCTTGATTCAGCGCGTCTTGCCAGGGTTAACCGACCAGCCCGCCGTCTAGACGAGTAACCGCAATGATGGCTGAACGTGGAACCGAGTTACCACCGTCGGGCCAGTGGCTGTTGCCGTCTTCACCGGGGTGCTGAATACCAACAAACATGGTGCGGCGATCCGGCGACCAGCTGAGCCCAGTGATCTCACACTCGTTCGGTCCAACCAGAAAACGACGGATTTCACCGGTAACCGGGTCGCCTGCCAGCATCTGGTTATTCCCCTGCCCTTCGAAGTCGCCCTCGTTGCTGTATTTGCCGTCGGTCTGGATCCACAGCAGGCCGTTGCTGTCAAACTTCAGCCCATCGGGCGAGTTGAACATGTTGTCGGCGTTGACATTATCCGAGCCGCCATAAGCATCCTGATGCACGGTCGGGTTTCCGGCCAGTACATACAGGTCCCATTCAAACCCCGATGCGCCATGATCACCGCCTTCAGGACGCCAGCGCACGATCTGACCGTATTTGTTCGCATCGCGCGGATTCGGCCCGTTGACCGAAGTGTCGTCGCCACCGGCATTCGGTTTCACACCGCGGTTCTTGTTGTTGGTCAGGCAGCAATAGACCTCGGGCGCGTTCGGATTGGCCGCAACCCATTCCGGGCGATCCATAGTGGTCGCGCCCACGGCCGACGCTGCCTGTCGCGTATGGATGCAGATTTCGGCCTGCGACGTCATACCAGTTGTTTCGGGGGTCAGGTCCAGCCACTCACCAGTCCCGTCGTCGTTGAACTTTGCAACCGACAACGTACCGTTCTCAAGCAGCGCATTCGTATCCACACCAGCGGCATAAACACCTTCCGAGACGAAGCGATACAGGAACTCGCCCCGTTCATCATCGCCCATGTAGACGACGACGCGACCGTCATTGTTCACAATGGCCTCGGCGTTTTCATGCTTGAACCGACCAAGCGCGGTCAGCTTGCGAGGCGTCGAGGCCGGATCGGTTGGGTCGATTTCGACAACATAGCCTGCGCGGTTCGGCTCGTTGGGGTTTTTCGAGACATCGAAACGCTCGTCAATTCCGGCCCATCCGTATCCCCAGTCTTTGGACGAAACGCCATAGCGCTGAAGTTCGGCGCTGACTTCATGGTTTTCGTCTTCAGCCGAGAAGTAGCCGTTGAAATTCTCTTCACAGGCCAAATACGTCCCCCATGGGGTCATGCCGTTGCCACAGTTGTTCCAGGTGCCCTTAGAGGTGGTGCCTGTCGGATCAGCGGCAGTTTTCAACAGATCATGGCCCGCGGCAGGGCCCGTCAGTGACATGTCTGTCTGCGGCGTGATGCGGCGGTTATACGGGCTATCCTTAACAATGCCCCACTTGCCATCGGTAGCTGCAATCTCGACCACCGTCACACCATGCGCCATCATGCCTTTGGCAACATCGTCATCCGAGGCGGCCTTGGCGTCCGGGTTGTTTCCCCAAAGGATATCGCGATTGGTGTATTCGTTGTTTACGACCAGCAGAACGTGACCCTCGTGCAGAAACACATCCTGACCGTCGGTGTTATCACCGAATGCACGTTCCTGACTGGCGGCAGTTCCACGGGTGGCCGGATCGAATTCGGGCGCATCAGACCAAAGCGGATCACCCCAGCGCACCATCACCTCGGCCTGGTAGCCCGGCGGCACGATGACGTCATCGGCAGTTGACGCCGGAATCGCCTCGAACGCAAAGCGATCTGCGGCTGCACGTACACCAGTCGGAAGCAGCGCCCCACCCAACGCCGTGAAACTTCCCATCGCCAATACGCCGCCCAGAAACCCACGACGTGATAAGGCACGCTCAACGACGCGGTCAAACTCACATACCTCTGGGCGCGGATTCACCACTTCATCGAATTCGTCAAAGGTCAGGACACGTTCATCTTTCATGGCAGGCTCCGTCTGCGGCTAATTGCGATCAAGAATCCCTCAACCGGGATCAAAGTTCAAATCGCACCTCAGTATGAACGGCGTGTGACATCCAGACTAAATTCGAAGTGGAAATCGCTTGCACGTCGGCGATGCGCCGCCTAGGGTCAAATCAACTCGAAAATCGGAGGGCGTTACGATGGCGCCCAAGCGTCCCAAAGGTGCGGGCGCGTTCCCGCAAGCGGTCGAAAGCCCCGCGCCGGCAAGACCCGATCCGGATGCCCTGTATGCGGCTCTGGATTTGGGAACAAATAGTTGCCGCATGTTGATAGCCCAGCCTAAGGGCAGCGGGTTTCATGTGGTTGACAGCTTCTCCAAGTCCGTGCAGCTGGGCGCGGGTCTGGAACGCACCGGACGTCTGTCGCGGGCGTCGATGGCACGCACCGTTCAGGCGCTGCGAATCTGTCAACAAAAGCTGAAGCGGAACAAAGTAAAACGGATGCGTCTGATCGCAACCGAGGCCTGCCGCCGCGCCAAGAATTCCCGCGAATTCATCCGGCAGGTCAAACGCGAAACCGGGCTGACGCTTGAAATCATTCAACCCGAAGAAGAAGCCCGTTTGGCGGTGATCTCCTGCGCCCCGCTGGTGTCCACCAAGACCGAACAGCTGTTGGTTGTCGATATTGGCGGCGGTTCGACCGAGCTGGTCTGGATCGACATTTCGTCCGTCCCTCGCCGTGACCGCCCGGCTGCGATCATGCGTTTGCATAACGGATTTCACACGGTCGACAGCCCTTTTCCGGCTGCAAAAGTTGTGGACTGGATCAGCGTGCCACTGGGCGTTGCCACGTTGCGGGATCAGTTCAATGATGTCGAAAACGACGCCGCGCGGTTTGCGTTGATGAGCTGGTTTTTCGAAGAAAACCTGGCCGATTTCGCACCTTACAAAGACGAACAGACCCGTGAAGGTTTTCAGATCGTCGGCACCAGCGGAACTGTCACAACGGTTGCGGCATCGCATCTGGGCCTCAAGCGGTATGACCGGACCAAAGTTGACGGGCTGCGCATGACCAGCGATCAGATTGACAAAGTCATACGCGGGTATTTAGAACTCGGCCCTCATGGGCGCCGCCGGGATCCTCGGATTGGGGAAGACCGGCAGGCCCTGATCATGTCCGGCTCGGCCATTTTGCAGGCATTGTTGCGCTGTTGGCCCACTGATCGCCTTTCCGTGGCAGATCGGGGGCTGCGCGAGGGCCTGCTTTATGCACAGATGAGCGCGGACGGGGTACTGGAAGACGGACCGTTCTGATGGCGAAGACACCAACTGGCAAAAACAACTCGGGGCGCGGGCAGCGTGACCTGAAGGTAAAAGTAAAGACCGCACGGGGTCGCAAGCTGAGTTCGACCCGTTGGCTCGAACGGCAGTTGAACGACCCCTATGTCAAGCGCGCCCAGACCGAAGGATACCGTGGGCGGGCCGCGTATAAGATCATGGAACTTGACGACAAGTTCCGCTTTCTCGTACCCGGAGCACGGGTTGTTGATCTGGGATGCGCACCCGGTGGCTGGTGCCAGGTTGCAGTCAAACGGGTAAACGCGCTTGGTGAAAAATCGGGGAAACGGATCGGAACGGTGCTGGGAATCGACTTGCAGGAAGTGGAACCGGTTGCGGGTGCCGATACCCATGTGCTGGACTTCATGGAGGATGACGCCGACCAGAAGGTCAAGGACTGGCTGGGTGGCAAGGCGGATGTTGTAATGTCGGACATGGCCGCAGCGTCCTCGGGTCACAAGCAGACCGACCATCTGCGGATCATCGCGCTGTGTGAAACTGCGGCCCATTTCGCCTTTGACGTGCTGGAAGAAGGTGGCACATTTGTAGCCAAGGTTCTTGCTGGCGGCGCCGAGGGCGATTTGCAAAAACTTCTGAAGCAGAAATTTCAGAAAGTGGCGCATGTGAAACCGCCCGCATCCCGTTCGGACAGCTCCGAGAAATTCGTTATAGCAACCGGGTTTCGCGGCTGAACTTAATCTTCCAAACGGATACGGTTTCCGGTCAGACGTTGTTCACGCAACGACGTGGCCGCCATACCCTGCAACATCAGAGTATCCCCGTGCGAAACATATACAGGCTCGCGATTGCGCAGCTCTTCAATGCGCTGCGCCAGCGTAGCAGGGTTCGGCCCGGTTGCTTTCTGTCTTGTTGACTCAGTGGACATGCATCACCTCAAAACAACAGTTCTGAAATGCTGTTAGCGTAAAATCTTGCCGTGAAGATGGAACAAATCGGGCAAGCCTGTGCCGGATCAGGGGCCCAGTTGTTGCAACAATTGCAGCAAGGCCGGGTCATCGGGCAACCTGATCAAGGCTTCGCGTAAGGCGATACGTGCGGCTTCCGGGCCGCTGTTGATCTGAGCCAGCTGTACCACCATGGGCCACGCTTCGGCGCGTTGAGGGTCCAGCGCGACAACCTCGCGAAAGGCGCGTTCTGCAGCCGGGGCGTTGCGCAGCGTCAACGCCATGCCCCCCAGAACCAGATGCGTTTCAGGGGCATCCAGCCTGTTCGAGATCGCCGCCTGCCACTCGGCCATACCCTGCCCGGCCAGACCCTGTTGCTGAGGCGTCAGAGCTTGAGGAGGGATACTCAGATACTCCTTGGCGGCGGCAATGCGAACGTTGCGAAAAGGATCAGACAAAAGTGGCTCTAACCTTTGCGCACGATCCGTAGGGCTCGCCTGACGCTGCAAGGCTGCTGCATTTGCGCGTATCAGCGGATCGTCTTCCTGCAACAGTGGCGCTGTGCGCGCGGCAACTTCGGGCGAGCCAAAAGGTTGCAGCAAATACGCCGCTGTTGCGCGCACGATAGCGGGTTGCGAGGGATCCGTTGCGACAGAAATCAAACCCTCTGGCGTATTCAACTGACCATCGGCAGCAGCTTTGAATACCGTACCAAAATGTGCGCCCCGATTGGCTGTGTCAGGAAACCACCCTTTGATCCGGCTGGCAGCCCAGACCTGATCCTTATTCTGGTGGCAATCAGTGCAGGCATCAGCCCCTAATCCCAAATCCGGTCGCGGCACGCGAAAGCTGTGATCCCGGCGACCGTCCACTCCCATATAAGTGCGTTCGATCATGTGGCAGCTTTTGCACTGGGCACCCGCGCTATCCATAACGTGATGATGGTGACTGGGGGTATCGTATTCCTGTTTCGCTAGCGTCGGGAATTCAGGGTTTGCGGCCGTGGAATGACATTGCGTGCAAATACCGTTGCCTTCGGCCTTCAACTGCGCGCTGTGTGGCTCGTGGCAGTTCATACACCCGACCCCTCGGGCATACATTTTGGATTGCAGGAATGAGCCGTAAACGTAGACCTCATCAAGTATTTGCCCGTCCGGATGATACGAACCGGGCCGCAACACAGCCAGGTTATAGGCATCATGATACGGGGTTCCCGGCAAAGGATTTCCGTTGCCGTGCGCCTCGCGCCGCGAATGACATCCGGCGCATTGCTGGATCTCGGCCTCGGTCTGGCCCTTGCCCCAGCTCATCGAAAAGCCTCTATCACTCAGACCCCCGGCAACGCCCTGCCCTTTGGTCCAATCGATATGTGCCGACCCCGGTCCATGGCAAGCTTCGCAGCCAACTCCAATCTCAGCCTGTCGCGAAGAGTATGTTCTGGATTGCGCGTCGTAGTTCTTTTCAAACCCTGTGGCGTGACATTCGGCGCAGCGCGCGTTCCAGTTCTTGTAAGGGCCCGTCCAGTGCAGCCCGTCTTCTGGCGGCAGATCCTGATCGGGGTATAAGTGATACCAGCGCTTCTGCTCGGTATCCCAGACCACATCAAAACTTTGCAACCGCCCCGGTTCGGTTTCAAACAGAAATTGTTGCAGAGGCGTAATCCCAACGACGGAATGCACATCATATGCCGTCGTCGCACCGTCTTTTTCAGTTACACGAGCTGTGAACCTGTCTGCCTGTTTAGTAAATTCAACCGTCATCCCGTTCTGCACGAACCGGGTTCCATCGAAATCGGCGACCAGATGGCCGTCGCCAACTTCCGTCCAGGCCAAGGCATGATGAGACGAAGCCCATGCCTCGGCCTCGCGTTGATGGCAGTCCGAACATTGATCCGACCCGACATATTCCAGTGACTGCGCCTGCCCTTCACTTGCGAGGGTTAAGCAAGCCGCCAGAATGGCAAATCTCATGCCATATCTCCTTCAGCGGCGTTCCGAAGGTCGATTAATGCGCCGTTGTATTCAGCGCCAAGGATCAGCATCGCAGAACACAGATACAGGAAGATCAGCGCAGCCATTGCCCCGGCCAAACCCGCATATGTGGCACTGTAGGTGGCGAACTGGCTGATATAGACTGAAAATGCCCATCCGCCAGCTGCCCACAAAACCAATGTCAGT
The DNA here is from genome assembly GCF_056535105.1 of Ruegeria sp. O5. NCBI lineage: Bacteria > Pseudomonadati > Pseudomonadota > Alphaproteobacteria > Rhodobacterales > Roseobacteraceae > Ruegeria > Ruegeria sp. O5. The sequence continues at coordinate 406,660 of NZ_JBQERN010000001.1, forward strand.
ATGACGCCGGGCAGGATCTGGGTCAGGCTGTGCCTGCGGGTTGGCAGGATTAGATGAGCCAGCAGGACGGTGCCTGCCGGAACGGCCACGGTAAACGTCCACCGCAGGCGATCTACGGACAGCCAGTCCGCTACCGGAGCTTCGGTATGCTCTGCCACCAGTTTCGTGTAGACCGGCAAGACCACCTCGACCGTTGCAATAACAAGGATTGCCGAACCGCCAAGGATAACCAGAACCAGACACAAAAGCCGGGTCTTCCAAAAAGGCCAACTGTCCTGATCGTGATAGGCCTGATTCATCGCAGCGCGAACTGCGGCAACCCCGTTGGAGGCAAAGTAGATCGCAAGTAAGCCACCCAGCGTAATCACACCCGACCCTGCCCCGGCCAGAACGGCACGCAATTCGGCCACGATAGGGTCCGCAACATCCTTGGGCCATGCCCCGAACAGCAGATCAATCAACTCATCAGTGACATAGTCCTGCGACAATGCCCCGGCCAGCGCCACGGTGAACAACACAAAGGGAAACAGGGCCATCATCAGCGACATGGCGACGTGGCTGCTCATGACAGGTCCGTTTTTCCTGACGAACCGGCGAAGTGCCAGCCACAGTGCCTGAAGCGGGCGGCCAAACGGGGGAATCGTGGGCTTTGTCATCCTGCAACCCTAACCTGCCGAAATAAAACACAGAACCCGTCATCGGTATCAAAGTGACAAATGCCGATCTGCAAACGGCTGACTGCATTGCTAAAAACGGATTGCAGGTGCAGGATTGGAAAAAGCGGGGCGATCACCAGCCTGCGTAAGAACAGATAAACAGGATACTGAATGATCCCGGATCAGGAAGATTTCACGGCTCGCCCCAGGCTAAAACTGTCTGTTGTCCGCGACACCTGCATTATCGCGACGCTGATAGTGTTGGGGCTTTATGCGGGGGCGAACTTCCTGATCCCTCTTGCCATGGCGCTGCTGGTCAACGTTCTGATCATTGCGCTGAGCGACCGCGTTACCGCGCTGACCCGTGCTCCGGTCTGGTTGGCCAATATCGCCGGAGTGACCGTGGTTCTGGTGGGATTGTTCATGATCATGTACGTGCTGGGCAGTCAGGCAACGCAGTTTGCTCGGTCCGTCAGCACCTACGAAAACCAGTTCGACGGGGCGGTTGAGCGCATAACCGGTCTTGTCGGCAACGATGTCACCACTTTCATCCGCGACAATCTGGTCAGCATCGACATGACCTATGTCGCACGCCTGTTGCTGGGCAGCGCTACGTCCCTGCTAAACCAGTTCTTTCTGATCAGCCTCTATGTCGCGTTCCTGATGGCCGAGCGTCTGGCCTTTCGCAAGAAAATTCAACTTGCGGCTGGTGACCCCCAAACCGGCGCAGATTTTGCGACCATGCTTGATGCCATATCGATCAGCCTGCAACGATATGTTGGGGTAAAGACGCTGATCAGCCTGATCACAGCGGGCATCAGCTATTTTGTATTCAGGGTTCTTGGCTTGGAATATGCGGAAACCTGGGCCGTTTTGACCTTTGCTCTGAACTTCATACCCTCGATCGGGTCGATCATAGCGGTGTTTTTCCCAGCCATGATCGCGCTTGTTCAGTTTGATACGATCGTTCCGTTTTTGATTATCTTATTTGGGTGCGGCACCCTTCAATTCCTGATCGGTAACTTCCTTGATCCGGCCATGCTGGGACGTTCGCTGAACATGTCGACATTCCTAGTTATTCTGGCATTGACCTTTTGGACAACTGTCTGGGGCCTGATCGGTGCTTTCCTGAGCGTGCCACTGACGGTCTGCATCCTGATCGTGTTCAGCCACATCCCTGCTTTACGCCCGGTCGCAATCATGATGTCTCTGGACGGCCAATTGGGCGAAGAGGACGGTCAGGCGCGTGCGAAAAACTGAACCAAGACGCAGCGTTGATTTAAGCTCGTCGGGCACCGTACACCGCGGCCAGCCTGTCCGCGAATATTGGACCGCATAGCGGTGTCGCGACCCGAAACCTCAGGTCTGACAACTGGCTATCAATGCGCCCCGATCCAGCAGTCGAACCCGGCCATACCCCAGTTCGATTAACCCCAAATCCACAAGCCGGTGAAGGTTCCTGTGCAAAGTCGGCTGCGATACAGCAATCATCGCCGCCAGATCGTCTTGCGAAACATCAATCCAGCCTTCGGTTTTTGAGGTCCCTTCGTCCAAGTGAAGCAACCTCAGGACCAGCCGCTTTTCCGTTCCCGTCACGGCCAGATTTGCCATGATGCGCAATGCGGTCCGCATATTCTCATGCGTTAACGCATAGAAATCCCGGATGTAGTCAGGATTGTTCTGAATCAACCGCGAGATGCTCAGGTTAGGGAAAAACAAGGCTTGAGTGGCTTGCGTCGTGACAACACTGACCAGACGCAGAGCACCTGCAAACAACGCAAGATCGCCGATCCAGAACCCAGCGCCATCGCGGTGCAAAACGAACTCCTGACCGTCATCCGCAGGGGCCGTTATCTGCACACCACCGCTGAGGATCGCGTAGATTCCATTTGCCGTATCACCGTAGTGGTACAGTGTCTCACCCGCCTCAACCAATTTCAGTATGCCAAGAGCTGCCAAATCGGCTTGAAACTCTGACGAGCGGTCACTGAACCATCCGGTGTTTCGTAATAGCTTCAGATTATTCATTTTGTCTCACATTTGTACTTTGAGATATAATCATATGATGAGTTTCCAACGCAAGAACTGACCTATGCTGAAAACGTTCGATTCCCAGGATCTGATATTTTCGACATGGGAATCAACACATTGCTGCCGTGTTGTTCATGCGTTTGAACGCCGGAGATTTAATTTTCCAAGGGTCACTAAGATCCTCTCAAATCAGGAGCAAACCATGTTACCTCCATGTTCGCTATCCGGCACCTGGCGCAGTAACTTGCGCCGACTTGCCGTGGTAACCGCCACATTGACACTGGCCATACCCGCCTGGGCGCAGGACCAGAAACCGAATATCCTTGTGATCTGGGGCGACGATGTCGGCCAGTCCAACATCTCGGCCTACACGCGGGGTCTGATGGGGTATCAGACACCCAATATCGACCGTATTGCCGAAGAAGGCATGATGTTCACGGATTACTACGGTGAACAGTCGTGCACGGCCGGGCGATCATCTTTCATCATGGGGCAATCCGTTTTCCGTACGGGCCTGTCCAAAGTTGGCCTGCCCGGCGCTGAGGAAGGCATGCAGATCGAAGACCCGACCATTGCAGGCCTTCTGAAAGCAGAAGGCTATGCCACAGGTCAGTTCGGAAAAAACCACCTGGGTGACCGGGATGAACATCTTCCAACAAACCACGGTTTTGACGAGTTTTTTGGCAATCTCTACCATCTCAACGCTGAGGAGGAGCCGGAAAACATTGACTATCCCAATGATGCTAATCTGCCCGATGGCAGAACCTTCCGACAAGCTTTCGGACCGCGTGGCGTGATCAAGTCGACAGCAGGTGGTGAGATCGAGGATACCGGCCCGCTGACCAAGAAGCGTATGGAAACAGTCGACGATGAAACCGCAGCGGCAGCGATTGAATTCATCCGCAAACAAGAGGAAAGCGGCACACCGTGGTTCGTCTGGTGGTCAGGCACCCGGATGCATTTCCGCACGCATGTTTCCGAAGAGAAATGGGCAAAAGCCAATGAAATCGTGGGCAAGCAGGTGGATGAGTATACGGCTGGCATGATCGAACACGACATGCATATCGGTGACTTCCTTACTGCGCTGGACGAGCTGGGCATCGCCGATAAAACCATCGTGTTTTATTCGACCGACAATGGTCCGCACATGAATACGTGGCCAGATGCCGCGATGACACCGTTCTGGGGTGAGAAAAACACCCAATGGGAAGGCGCATGGCGCGTACCCGCCATGGTTCGGTGGCCCGGCAAGATTGCCGAAGGCGCTGTGTCGAACGAGATCGTGCACCATATGGATTGGTTGCCAACATTCCTGGCGGCGGCTGGCAACGAAACCGTGAAAGAAGATCTTCTGGAAGGCGTCACCGTGGCCGAAGTTGGCGGCGGGCGTGACTACCGCGTGCATCTGGATGGCTACAACATCCTGCCGTTGCTGACCGGCGAAACAAATGAGAGCCCGCGCAGGGAAATCTTCTATTTCACCGACGATGGTGACCTTGCGGCACTGCGCTTCGGTGATTGGAAGATCACCTTCCTTGAACAAAAGGCATGGGCAACCTTGCGCGCCTGGATGGAGCCTCTGACCCCTCTGCGTGTGCCATTGATCGCCAACTTGCGACGCGACCCATACGAGCGTGGCTATCGCACATCGAACACCTACTATGACTGGATGCTCGACCGTGCCTACATGCTGGTACCTGCGCAAGCCTATGTCGCGCAGTTCCTTGAAACCTTCAAGGAGTACCCTCCCCGGCAAGAAGCCGCGAGCTTCAGCCTCGACAAGGTGATGGAGAAGTTGACGTCACCCCCGGGCGCACCGTGATGCTGGCCGTTTGATCCAAGACACGACAAAGCCAGAGTCCCGATACCGGGGCCCCGGCGCTTCTCATTGGCAGTTGAAAATTGAGGAATAATCCGTGCGTCTGTTTTTGATATTGTGCAGTGTGCTAGGAGCGACGGTCGCCATCGCTGACCCCTTGCCGTCATGGAACAATTTAGAATCAAAAGCGAAAATCGTTTCGTTTGTTGACGAGGTAACCGACCCTGCCTCAGCTCATTACGTGACGCCTGATGATCGGATCGCCGTATTCGACAATGACGGAACGCTTTGGGCCGAACAGCCGGTGTATTTTCAGTTCCTTTTCGCCATGGATCGTCTGGCCGATCTGGCCAAGCGGGACCCGTCGATCCTGACAACTCCTGCTCTGGAAGCTGCTGCAAAGGGTGATCTAGCGACCGTTCTTGAAGGCGGGCATGAGGCGCTGATCGAAGTTGTCAACGCATCGCATTCTGGCACCAGCGTCGAAGAATTTCAGGCAGCTGTTGCGCAGTGGCTGGAAACCGAACGCCACCCCAACACCGGCCTTCGTTATGACCAGATGACCTATCAGCCGATGGTCGAGTTGCTGCGTTATCTACGTGACGAAGGTTTCAAGACCTACATCGTATCCGGCGGTGGCATTCATTTCATGCGCGTCTTTGCCGAGGATGCATATGGTATCCCGCCGGAACAGATATTGGGGAGCTATGCAGACAGCACCTATAAGGTGATCGACGGCAACCCGACGATCATCAAGGCACCGGGGCTAGCCTTCATCGATGACAAGGAAGGCAAGCCGATCAATATCGAACGCACGATTGGCAGACGCCCGATTCTGGCCGCAGGCAACTCGGACGGAGATTTCGCTATGCTGGATTGGACAACGTCGGGTGATGGCCCGCGTTTGGGAATTCTGATCCACCACACGGACGCCGAACGCGAATGGGCCTATGACCGCGAAAGCCCAATAGGAAAGCTGGCAGACGGGCTGGATCAGGGTTCTGACAAGGGATGGATCATTGTCGATATGGCGCAAGACTGGTCACGCATCTACACTGGGGCAAACTGAACGGCCCGAAAGATGTAAGACCCCATGTGGACAGCGCTGGTATCTATCTTTGTATTCACGTTGTACGTGGCTGCATTTGTGTTTTCGATCCGAGCAGCACAAACCGCGCGAACACCGCAAGGTGCAGTTGGGTGGGTGGTCTTTCTGGTATCAGCACCTTTCCTGGCGGTGCCGTTGTATCTTTTTCTGGGACACCATCGCTTTCACGGATATCGCATCGCGCGCCAGAAAAGTGAGCGGGTTGTTGAAGGGATCAAAACCTTTGCCGATTACTCAAGGCCCGATCCCTCGTCTATGTCGATCAATCCGCGCCCATTCGAGTTTCTGGCGCATCTTCCTGTGTCCAGCGGAAACGGTGCCCGGCTGCTGGTTGACGGGCACGCCACATTCGACGCCATTTTCGACGCCATCGACAAGGCCAAGAACTATATCCTCATTCAGTTCTACATCATCAGAGACGACGCACTGGGCCGCAAACTGCAATCCAAGCTGATCGAGGCGACGAAACGTGGGGTTCACGTCCGTTTCATGACCGATGCAGTCGGCAGTTATGGTTTGCCGCGCGCGTATCTGGATACCATGCGTGAAGCCGGGATTGATGTCGCCGACCCTCGTCAACAACGCGGCCCGAATTTTCGGTTTCAGCTGAATTACCGAAACCACCGCAAAACCGTCATTATCGATGGCGAGACAGGCTTTATCGGTGGGCACAATGTAGGCGAGGAATATCTGGGCAAACACCCGCATTTCGGCCACTGGCGCGACACTCACATCATGATGTCCGGTCATGTCGTCCGGCAATTGCAGCTTATCTTCACCGAAGACTGGCATTGGGCACATAACGAAGACCTGATCGATGAACTTGACTGGGCGGGCAGTGAATCCGAACAGAACATGAATGCCCTGCTGGTTGCGACCGGGCCCGGAGACGAAACCGAAACTGGCGCCATGATGTTCTTTGCGGCAATCGCCGAGGCAAAAGAACGGTTGTGGATTGCGTCGCCTTACTTCGTACCCGACATCGATGTCATGACAGCCCTGCAACATGCCGCGATGCGCGGTGTGGATGTACGCATCCTTGTTCCTGACATGATCGACCATCGCCTGCCCTGGCTGGCCGCGTTTGCCTATTTCGATGAAATCCGCGACTGCGGCGTACGCGTGTTCCGCTATACCGGTGGGTTCATGCATCAAAAGGCGTTCGTTGTTGACGAGACGCTGGCCGCTGTTGGAACAACAAACCTCGACAACCGATCCTTCCGCCTCAACTTCGAAGCAATGGCGCTGTTCTTTGATGCCCGGGCTGCGCAGGCCGTCGACCAGATGCTACAAGAAGATTTCGAATCTAGCTACGAACTGACCCGCAGGTTGCGTCAACAACCGGCCCACATCCGCTTTGGTGCGCCGCTGGCGCGGTTGTTTGCACCGATCCTTTAGGAAAAGAACTTCTCCTGAAAAACGCGTGTCATCAGTGCGACCAGATACGCGGTCGACAATCCAAACGCCAACAGCCCGGTGACCGAGGCAAACGAGCCGAAGATGCGCAGCCCTTCACCCAAAACGATGTCGCCGTATCCGAGCGTCGTAAACGTCACCAAAGAGAAATAGATGGCCGAGTTCCAGTCCGGCAGCACATTCAGCAATACCCAGACGATAGCCCAGATCCAGACCTGAATGGTATGCGTCGCGATAATGAACCCCAGGGCAACAGAAATCGGCCCCGCCGTTGCCACAAACACCCCGCGTGTGACCCATTTTTTGTCCATCTTGATAATGAATATCGTGCACCAGGTCAGAAAGAGAATCTCGATCAGGATGCAAATACCCAGAAAGGTACTGCCCCAAACGATCTGATGCAGCAACGTCATGTATTCTCACCCTGAATTTCGACCATGGATTGCCCGGGCACAATGACCTTTAGAACCACAAGGCACAACCCCGCCGCCAGATGAAGTAGCCTGCGGCGAAAGGAACCGGAGTAAGGTCTGCACTGGACAGTTGGGAAGTCCGACGCACATCCTGTGCAAAAAGGGCGCTTCATGCTGTTGATCATCGACCGAGTTCAAAAGACTTATCCCGGCGGGCGGCCCGTTCTGCGCGATGTGTCTCTGACACTGGATCAGGGACAAACGCTTGCACTGACCGGTGAAAGCGGCAGCGGAAAAAGCACCTTGTTGAACCTGGCAGCCGCCCTGGACGATTTCGACGGGGGCGAGATCACGCTGGATGGCACGCCACTGTCCCCGTTGGACGATGCCGGGCGGGCCGGGTTGCGGCGCAGTAAGGTTTCGTTGGTGTTCCAGCAGTTCAACCTCATCCCATCGCTGACCGTGGGGCAAAACCTGTCCTTTCATGCCCGCCTTGCAGGTACCGAGGATGTCAATTGGTCCGGGCAACTGGCCGAACGGCTTGGGCTTTTGGATCTGCTGGACCGCTACCCTGAAAGCTTGTCGGGCGGACAGCAGCAGCGGGTGGCCATCGGACGCGCCATGGCAGCGCGCCCGAAACTGTTGCTGGCGGACGAGCCGACGGGCAATCTTGACGAAACCGCCAGCGCCAAAGTGCTGGACCTGATGCTGTCACTTGTGTCTGATACTGGCGCAGCTTTGCTGCTGGTGACGCATTCCCCGCAGATCGCGGCCCGTCTGGACACGCACCTACGCCTGAGCGGCGGGTGCATCCAATGACATTGGCCGTCGTCCAGGCCCTGCTGTCCCATTGGCGGGTGCACCGGTTGCAACTGGCAACACTGCTAATCGGTATCGCCTTGGCAACTGGTTTGTGGTCCGCTGTTCAGGCCATCAACGCCGAGGCCCGCGCCAGCTATTCCCGTGCCAACGCCCAGCTGGCACTTGGGCAGTTTGACGAGTTGCGCGATCCAGCCGGTTTCATCCCCATGTCCCGCTATGTCGATCTGCGTCGCGCGGGATGGCAGGTGGCCGCCGTACTGGAAGGCCCTTATCGGGTCGCTGGACGTACGTTGCGTTTGATGGGCGTGGATATGGTGGCCTATCGCGCCTTGCCCGCAATTACCGAGGCCCAGCAAAGCGGTGCGCCGCCCGGCCCGGCGGACATATTGACTGCTCCGGGCCGCCTGCTGGTTTCGACGGAGTTGGAGCCCTTGTTGCGCGATCAGGGCACTCTGCCCCCGGTTCTCAGTACCTCAGCGCTGCCGCCGGATGTGATCCTGACGGATATTGGCGTTGCCGAACGTCTTCTGAATCAGCCCGGTTCAGTCTCGCGGCTCATTATTCTGCCCGATCAACCCCGCAGGCTTCAGACCCTGACCACGATCGCGCCAGAGCTGGAACGCATCAGCCCGTCACAAAAGATCGACACTGCTCGACTGACCGACAGTTTCCACCTGAACCTGTCAGCCTTTGGATTGCTGTCCTTCGCGGTCGGCCTTTTTATCGTGAACGGCACAGTCGGGCTGGCATTTGCGCAACGCAGGGGCATTATCCGCACGCTGCGGGCACTGGGCGCCTCGATGCGATTACTGGTCTGGCTGATCCTTGCCGAGCTGACATTTCTGGCCTTGATCGGTGGGCTCGTCGGGTTGCTTTTGGGCTTCTTTCTGGCCGGAGCACTTCTGCCCGATGTCGCGGCCACGTTGCGTGGCCTTTACGGCGCACCGGTAACAGGGCAACTGACGCTGCAACCGGAATGGGTTCTGGCTGGGATTGCCATGGCAGTCTTTGGCACATTGCTGGCCAGCGGCCACGCATTGTGGCGCCTGTCGCGTATGCCCCTGCTGACAAGTCCGGGCGTTCAAGCGTGGCGGGGCGACCCCCGCGCGCGCAATCTTGCAGCGGCATTCGGATTGGTGATGATCCTGGGTGGCGGTTTGGCCTATGTCAGTTTCGGGGGGCTGATCGCCGGGTTTGCCCTGTTGGCTGGCTTGCTGACCGGTGCAGCGCTGGTGCTGCCTGCGCTTTTGTCAGTAATGCTTTCATTCTGCGCCAGCACAGCGCGGGGGCCTGTTGCCCAATGGATCTGGGCGGATATGCGGGCACAACTGCCCGGATTGTCACTTGCCCTGATGGCCCTGTTGCTGGCTTTGGCAGCGAATGTCGGCGTAGGCACGATGGTGTCCAGCTTCCGGCTGACATTCGTCGGGTGGCTTGACCAGCGCCTGACGTCAGAACTCTACCTGACAGCCAGCGACGACGATCAGGGGCAGGAGATTACCGACTGGCTGCGCCCTCAGGTCGAAGCCATTCTGCCAATCCGAAATGTGGAATTGTCGCACGAAACGGGGCCTCTGTTTCTTTACGGTGTCGTGGATGATCCGGTCTATCGGCAGAACTGGCCAGTGATCACCTCAACGCCGAATGCATGGGATGACGTCATGGCCGGGCGTGCGGTTCTGATCAACGAGCAACTGGCCCGGCGTGCCGATCTCTGGCCCGGCGGTGCTTTGGCCTTATCGCCGGACCACATCCTGACCATCGCCGGGGTCTATTCGGATTATGGGAATCCTACCGGGCAAGCCATCGTCTCGATGGACCAACTGAACCGGATCGCTCCGGGTACGGAGGCCCGCCGCTTTGGCATTCGTCTAAACCCCGAAAACGCAACCGAAATGGCGCAAACCTTAAGGGAACGGTTCAACCTTCCACGTCAGTCTGTCGTACAGCAAGCTGCAATGAAGGCGCAGTCGTTGTCGATATTTGAGAAGACTTTTGTCGTGACCTCGGCCTTGAATGTGCTGACCCTCGGCGTGGCGGGATTTGCCATTCTCACCAGTCTGCTGACCCTGTGGACCCAGCGCCTGCCACAGATCGCACCGGTCTGGGCGCTGGGGCTGAACAGGGCGCAACTTGCAGGGCTGGAACTGTTGCGCAGCCTATTGCTGGCGGCATTGACCGCCTGTCTGGCGTTGCCACTTGGGCTTGTTCTGGCATGGGTTCTGCTGACGGTGATCAACGTTCAGGCTTTTGGTTGGCGCCTGCCGATGTTCGTCTTCCCCTGGGATTGGCTGTGGCTGTTTCTACTGACCCTTCTTGCTGCCCTGCTTGCCGCCGCCCTGCCCGCGCTACGGATGCTGCGCCTGCCACCCGCCGATCTGCTGAGAGTGTTCGCCAATGAACGTTAGGATCCTCCTGTTCCTTCTTATGTGGCTCTACCCGATACCGCTTTGGGCGCAGGGCTACGCAGGTCTCGGCGGGTCGGCCGAAGGCTTTGACGTGCCAGTAGCCGGGTATGAGTTTGATTTCCCAAGGGACCACGGCCCCCACCCGGCCTACCGCATCGAATGGTGGTATCTGACGGCCAATCTCCAAGGGGACGACGGCCTGGACTATGGCATTCAATGGACTCTGTTCCGATCTGCCCTGAAGCCCTATGACAGCGACGGGTGGCAAAGCCCGCAACTTTGGATGGGTCATGCTGCCGTGACGACCCCCAAGGCTCATCTTTTTACCGAGCGATTGTCACGCGGGGGGATTGGGCAGGCCGGTGTGACAGTACAACCGTTTGAGGCCTGGATTGATGAATGGCGCATGGCCGGATCGGATTTGGACAGCCTGTCACTGACGGCAAATGGTGAAGACTTCGGCTATGACCTTTCGCTGACTGCGCAAGGGCCATTGGTTCTTCACGGCGACGCGGGCTATTCGGTCAAATCTTCTGATGGGCAGGCAAGTTACTATTACTCGCAGCCCTTCTATACAGTCGAAGGCGTGCTGCATTTGCCGGATAGCGAAGTCCGTGTAACCGGTCAGGGCTGGCTGGATCGGGAATGGTCCTCACAACCCTTGGCGGCAGATCAGAGGGGTTGGGATTGGTTCTCGCTCAGCTTTGAGGGCGGCGATAAGCTGATGGCTTTTCGCCTGCGCGGGGACCGAGGCGACTTCACTTCGGCCACCTGGATCAATTCAGACGGCAGTACTGAGGCCATCCCCAACGGCTCAATCAGCCTTTTGCCGCTGAGTACCAACGAGGTTGCCGGGCGTGACATCCCGACACACTGGCAAGTCGATCTTGTGGACCGGGGCATAGAAATTCAGGTCTCCGCCCTGACACCTGATGCGTGGATGGGTACCAGTTTCGAATACTGGGAAGGCCCTGTCACCGTAACCGGCAGCCATGAAGGCGTTGGCTATCTTGAGATGACAGGCTACTGAACCAACCCGATATTTGTTCACGACCAGCGACGCGATCTTTTGCGCGCTGGAAAATCAGTCAGCGAACGACATACACCGAGACGTTGGAATGCCGCACCACTCGCGCGGCATTCGGGCCAAGCAGGTAGTCCTTAAAATCCGGCTTATGCGCGCCGATCACAATCAGATCGGAACCGGCGCTTTCGGCGGTTTTCAGAATCTCCTGATAGGCTGTGCCTGTCGCAACGACATGGCGGATGCTTTCATTGCGCTCGGCCCCCAATGCCGAAATACACAGCGCCGTCAGTTTGGCCTGCGCCTCAGCCAACGCCTTGTCGTGAAAATCGGATTCAAAGAACCCGGACACCCAGCTTTCCCCGAAATCGGGCAACACAGTCACAACATCCAACTGTGCCCCTTCCAGATCCGCCAAAGCTGCGGCTTTCTTCAGGACCGGAGCATCAATCTCGCCATTGCTGATATCAATGGCACACAGAACAGAACGTGTCATGCGGGCACCCCTTGTCTGGCGGCACGGCCGCGTTGCAGGAACGCGATAAGTCCCAAGAGGATCATCGCTGGGATATAAACCAACTGCTTGGGCAGCTGGTCGGACGGTAAGCTGACCGAGGCCAGGCGTACGGGTTCATCGCCATAGTAGTCGAAGATGCCCAGATCGTCGGCCACTGGCGTGCCGAACAGCGGCTCGTCAAGCTTGATCAGTCCGTCCTCGGGGACCAGCAGCAAGCCCATCGCCTCGGCTCGCGCGGCCCCTCCTTCTTCGTCGCCCACAGTGACAACAACGGTTGTATCCACCATCTCGAGCGTATCGAAATCGGGGCCCGCGACGACCAGGCGTACATCTGTTCCCGGCCGTGTCTGACCAATGGTCTCTTCAAATGCAGCAGGTTCAACCGATTTGAACGGAGGCGAGATGCGATCCATGAAATAGTCCGGTCGGAACAGGGCAAATGCCACCAGAACGAGCGCGACACTTTCATAGATACGGCTGCGGGTCAGGAAATACCCCATCGTACCCGCCGTGAAGACCAGAATCGCTATGGTCGCGAAAACGGCCACCGTGATCCCTTCAAGCCATGTAACGTCGATCAAAAGAAGATCAGTGTTGAAGATGAACACAAAAGGCAGTGCCACGGTGCGCAGGCTGTAGAAGAACGCCGTGAAACCGGTTTTGATCGCATCACCGCCCGACACAGCAGCCGCCGCGAAGCTTGCAAGCCCAACAGGCGGTGTAACATCGGCCATAATCCCGAAGTAAAACACAAACAGGTGCACAGCGATCAACGGTACAATCAGCCCGCTTTGCGCGCCCAGTTCAACGACGACCCCGGCCATCAACGAGCTGACAACGATATAATTCGCCGTGGTCGGCAGACCCATGCCCAGAATCAGGCTGAGCAGCCCAACCATAACCAGCATAAGGATAAGATTGCCGCCTGAAAGGAACTCGACCAGGTCAGCCATTACTTGCCCAACACCCGTCAAAGTCACTGTGCCGACGATCACGCCCGCAGTGGCAGTTGCCAGCGCGATACCGATCATGTTCCGTGCACCATCAATCAACCCCTGCCACAGGTCAGCGACGCCATCGACAAAGGTGTTCTTGAGATTGCTCTGCCCCCGGAAAAGAGCCTTGAGCGGTTTCTGCGTCAGCAGGATTACGAACAGCAAAGCGGTCGCCCAGAACGCCGACAGTCCCGGCGATTTCTGTTCGATCATCAGGAAGTAAACCAGAACGATGATCGGCAGCAGGTAATGCAAACCTGCCTTATAAATATCAGCGATAACAGGAAGCGTGACCTCTTTTGCATTCGGGTCGTCCGGCTCAAGGTCCGGCACCTGAGCGGCCAGATAGAGCAATCCGACATAAACCGCGCAGACGATCAAGCTCAGCACCAGGCCTGCCGCAGACGGTACCCAGCTTGTTACAGCATCGACCGGGAATTGCGAGCCGTAACAAAGCCCTGCAAACACCAGAAAGAAAGCCAACATACCCACAACGGTTCGCGCCAGATGCACGTCACGGTCGCCCAAAGTCGGCATGTTTCGCTTCACAGCTTCCAAATGCACGATATAGACCAGCGCGATGTAAGAAATCGCCGCAGGGAGGAAGGCGTGGGTGATCACCTCGACATATGAGATGCCCACATATTCCACCATCAGGAAGGCAGCCGCGCCCATCACAGGTGGCATGATCTGACCGTTGACCGATGAGGCCACTTCGACCGATCCGGCCTGTTCACTGCTAAAGCCCACACGCTTCATCAGCGGAATGGTAAATGTTCCGGTCGTCACAACGTTGGCAATCGACGAGCCCGAGATCAGGCCGGTTGCAGCAGAACCAACAACGGCCGCCTTTGCCGGACCACCGCGCAGATGCCCGAGCGCACCAAAGGCCATCTTGATGAAATAGTTCCCTGCCCCGGCTTTATCGAGTAACGCGCCAAACAGCACGAACAGGAACACAAACTTCGTGGAAACGCCCAATGCGATGCCAAACACGCCTTCTGACGTGATCCACATGTGGCTCATCGCCTTTTTCAGGCTTGCACCCTTCCAGCGGATCACTTCCGGCACCCATTCAGATGCGCCAAAGAAGACATAGGCCAAAAAGATCGTCGCGATAATTGCCATGGCCGGGCCAAGCGCGCGTCGCGCGGCCTCGAACAGTAGCACCAAGCCAAGCAACGCGACCCATTTGTCCGTATCGTCGGCCAAACCGCCCGCATTTACGATCTTGTCATAGAAAAAATAGCCATACAGCGCGACGAACGCACCGACCAAGCCCATGATCCAATCCTGAACCGGAATATAGCCGCGCGGGCTGGACTTTAGTGCCGGATAAGCTGCAAAGGCCAGAAACAGAGCGAAGGCAAGATGGAATTGCCGCGCATTGTTTACCACACTGCCCGGCAACACGTAGTTTGCGAGCGGCGACGCCAGGATAACCTGAAAAATCGACCAGATCGCGGCTACAATCGCCAGGAAGACACCTACATTCCCGACCGGATTACGCCCGCCCGCGTCAGATGATGCGACCAGATCCTGAAGTTCTTCTTCGGAAAGCGGACGATTGGATTGAGTGTCGGAATTCATCAAATGTCTCCCCGTCGTGGCCATTTTTGACCTTCTAACTCACCTGCTTGGTACAGGCGTTGTGCAGGGCGCCCTAAAAAGCGCCCTGCTTCAGGTCTGGTTTACTGAATCCAGCCTTTTTCTTTGTAATACTTCTCGGCCCCCGGATGCAGCGGCGCCGACAGGCCGTCCGCGATCATTTCTTCGGGCTTGAGGTTGGCAAACGCCGGGTGCAGTTTTTTGAAGTCTTCAAAGTTTTCAAAGACCGAGCTGACCACCGCATATACCGCGTCGTCCGACACATCTGCCGAAGTCACAAAAGTCGCACCTACGCCAAACGTCTGGGTGTCGCCGTCAGAACCACGGTACATGCCACCGGGGATGGTTGCAGTACGGTAGAACGAATTGTCGTTGACCAGCTTGTCCACGGCTTCACCGCTGACATTCACCAGAACCGAGTCACAGGCTGTGGTGGCTTCCTGGATCGAACCCGACGGGTGACCAACGGTATAAACCATAGCATCGATCTGGTTGTCGCACAGGGCAGCCGATTGTTCAGCCGCTTTCAGCTCTGTCGCCAGTTCGAAATCATCGGTTGACCAGCCCATTTCGCCCAGAAGAACTTCCATGGTGCCGCGCTGACCGGAACCGGGGTTCCCGATGTTCACGCGCTTGCCTTTCAGGTCTTCAAAGTTTGTGATGCCTGCATCGGCGCGGGCCACAACGGTAAAGGGCTCGGGGTGGACCGAGAACACCGCACGCAGGTTTTCGAAAGGACCGGCCTCTTCAAATTTCGAGGTGCCGTTATACGCGTGATACTGCCAGTCGGACTGGGCAACACCGAATTCCAGCTCGCCTTCGCGAATTGTGTTGATGTTGTAGACCGAGCCACCGGTCGATTCGACCGAGCAGCGGACACCGTGTTCCTTCCGGCCCTTGTTTACCAGACGGCAGATCGCGCCACCTGTCGGATAGTAAACACCGGTCACGCCGCCGGTACCGATTGTAATGAACTCTTCGGCATACGCCGCCGGAGCCAACATGGCTGCGGTTACAAACGCGCCGAGGCTCAATTTGCTGCTGTTTCTCATTTCAATACTCCCACATTTTTTGTCTGGCAGTTGGAATTCAAATCGATCATCTGCCCATAAAACTGTGCCGATAACGATAATCGGCCCGCCTTACAGCAGGTGCAACCTGTTGAATTTTCCAGTTTCTCCCAACCCCTTTGAGGGTTCATTCAGATACTTTCAATGTCAAGGCCAGCGCCAGCCTGACTCGCATCAATCCGCATATATGAGCGCAAATTTCGAATTTTCCCCTCTGGCACACAGGAAAACCCGCCTGATCGGTCTTCTTTATCTTTGCGCCCATTTTTGTTCAGGTTTGTTCAACAGCGGATCGTATACGGCACCCTCATCCGGGATGAGGGTGATACCAGAGGCAGGAAAAGAACCAGACCAGAACGAAGAATTGAGAGTTAAGTGCCTAAGCACTCGAAAATCCCGAAAAGAAAAAACAGGAAGCAGGTTTCCCTAACCCCCTGTTTTTACTTTGGTACCCAAGGCCGGACTCGAACCGGCACGGTATCACTACCGGGGGATTTTGAATCCCCTGCGTCTACCATTCCGCCACTTGGGCCACGGACACTGGATTAGCGCCCATCAAAGGGAAGGTCCAGAGGCAAAAATCATCCATTATTCCATTTGTTACTGCCGTGATGGTTGACGGGCCGTCAGGTGCGTGGTTTGGCTTTCCCGGGTCGAGAACGGGATTTGAGTGCTAAATGTTGCGATCGCTTTATGACTGGACAATTCGTCTGGCGGAACACCCTCATGCGCTGTGGGCGCTAGCCGTAGTGGCTTTTGTCGAAAGCTCGTTCTTTCCAATCCCCCCCGACGTTCTGATGATTCCAATGATACTAGCGCGCCCGTCGCGCGCCTGGCTGATTGCAACCGTTGCCCTGGTGGCTTCGGTTCTGGGCGGGATGCTGGGCTACGCGATTGGCGCGTTTTTCTATGAAAGCCTTGGGCAGCCCATTCTTGAATCCATGGGCAAGGCCCATGCGATGGAAGAATTCAACACCCGCTTCAACGATTTCGGGTTCTGGGCGGTACTGGCCGCCGGAGTGACGCCTTTCCCCTACAAGGTCATCACCATCATGTCCGGCTGGACAGGAATGCCGCTTGGAACATTCATCGCAACGTCGATACTGGCACGCGCGCTCAGGTTCTTCCTTGTTGCGGCCCTGCTTTGGGGCTTTGGCGAGCCGATCCGTGAATTTATCGAAAAACGCCTGGGGCTGATGTTCACCTTGTTCATCATCCTGTTGTTTGGCGGCTTCCTGGTGGTGAAATACCTATGACGAGACGTTCACAACTTATCGCACTGGCAAGTCTTGGGTCCCTGGCCCTTCTGCTGGCAGCTTTTGGCTTTCAGCATCTGGGCGGCCTTGCCCCGTGTAAAATGTGTATCTGGCAGCGTTATCCGCATGGGGTCGCAATTGCGATTGGCGTTTTGGCGCTGGCCTTGCCAAGGCTGAACATCCTTCCACTCTGTGGCGCGATGGCAGCGGCTGTCACTTCGGGCATCGGGTTCTATCACGCCGGTGTTGAGCAAGGATGGTGGGAAGGTCCGACCAGTTGCACATCCGGTAGCATTAGTGGGATGTCGAATAACGACCTGTTCGATCAGATTATGTCCGCGCCTTTGGTTCGCTGCGACGATATCCCTTGGGAAATGTTCAACATCTCAATGGCTGGATGGAATGCCATTGCCTCGGCTGTTCTGGTGCTGATCTGGCTCGCGGCGTGGCGGTCAGGCAGAGCCTAGAATTCGTCCAGTTCCGCATCCCAATACAGAAAATCGATCCAGCTTTCGTGCAAGTGATTGGGGGGAAACTTCCGACCAACATTGCGCAGTGCTTCGGCGTCAGGCTGGCGGGGTGGCTTACGCAGACTCATTCCTGCCTGACGCAGTGATTTCGACCCTTTGCGCAGATTGCACGGGCTGCACGCCGCCACAACGTTCTGCCAACTGGTCACCCCACCAGCGGCGCGTGGCACCACATGATCAAAGGTCAGATCACCGCGACTGCCACAATACTGGCACCGGAACTCGTCTCTCAGAAACAAATTAAAGCGCGTGAAGGCCACGCGCTTTCTGGGTTTTACATAGTCTTTCAAAACAACGACCGAAGGTATTCGGATCTGCGTACTCGGGCTGCGAACCACTTCATCGTATTCGGCCACGATGTCGACCCGATCCAGCCAGGCCGCCTTGATCGCCTCCTGCCAGGGCCACAGGGACAACGGGTAATAAGACAGGGGGCGATAATCGGCGTTCAAAACCAATGCCGGATGATGCTTCAATGCACCTGGCTCCCTGACAAATTCGGTCCTGAAGTCTCCGTCCATATCAGAATCGCTCCTCGCTCTGCTCTGCCCGTTTTTGACATCAGAGCGGGGAACACCCGCCCCGGCCTTAATATAACTATATATCGTGTTAATACTCTGACAAGCCCTGATTTTCCACAATATGTCGCAAACTGGGTAATGCGAATCCGTAACAGGCACATGACAGTTATCCACAGCTTGCGCGGGGTGCACTCTTCAGGGTATGCGCACGTCATGTCCTGGTTCATTCGCTTCAACAAACCTTATGATGTGCTGCCGCAGTTCACCGACCGCGACAATGCGGATACGCCGCGCAGTACACTGTCCGATTTCATCGATCTGCCCGGGGTTTATCCCGCCGGTCGACTGGACCGTGACAGCGAAGGTTTGATGCTATTGACCGACCACGGCAAGTTGCAGGCGCAGATCTCGGACCCCAAGCACAAGATGGCAAAAACCTATTGGGTTCAGGTCGAAGGTATTCCGGACGAAACCGCCCTGAAAGCGCTGCGAAACGGCGTCGAGTTGAAAGACGGCCTGACCCGTCCGGCGAAGGTGCGGCAGATCGACGAGCCAGACAACCTGTGGCCCCGCACCCCGCCAATCCGCGAACGCGAGACTGTACCAGACAGTTGGATAGAACTGTCCATACGCGAGGGCAAAAACCGTCAGGTGCGTCGAATGACGGCCGCCGTGGGCCTGCCGACCCTGCGCCTGATCCGCTGCCGCATCGGTGACTGGACATTGGACGACCTGGAACCGGGCCAGTGGGACAGCCTGCCCATGCCGTCCCTGAACTCCACACCGCAACGAAAACGCGACCGTCGACCGCGCCGGTGACATACCCTGCCCTGATCTGCTAAACTCGGGTCATGAAACTAACCCCCGGAATACCGGCCCCTTCGGCGATTCTGGAAGCGTCGCTTTATGTCGATGATCTGGACGCAGCGGAACAGTTTTACGGCGAAGTACTGGGCCTGGAACGCATTCAGCGTGTCGCCGACCGCCACGTGTTTTACCGAATTGGCGGATCGGTCCTGTTGATCTTTAACCCGGAACAGACGGAACAGCCGCCCCTGAACCCGGACATGCCTGTTCCGTCCCACGGCGCCCGTGGTGCAGGACACGTGTGTCTTGTACTGACCCGAGATGAAATCGCGGTAATGCGCAAGCACCTTTTGGACTGGAATGTCCCCGTAGATGCAGAATTCGACTGGCCCGGAGGCGCACGTTCCTTGTACGTGCGCGACCCGGCCGGAAACTCAATCGAATTTGCGGAAGCCCATCTTTGGTCTTGAACCCATACAAAACGACCGTGTTCCGCTGAACTGACCTTACTGGCTAAAGGCTCAGCTTGTCGCGCATGAAGGCCAGAGCCACACTCAGCCCGTCCGGGGCGATTCCGTGCCCGGTGCCCTTCATGACATGGGCATAGACCTCTTTGAAACCGGCGGATTGCAGGGCCTCTGCCGCTTCGGGCAAGGATTGCGGCGGGACGACGTCGTCGGCATCGCCATGCACCAGCAGTACAGGCATCCGGCTGACGGTTTCGTCTGCCAGAAGGTCCGCCTCTAGCAAACGGCCTGAGAAAGCGACAATTCCGGCCACGGGGTCTTCGCGGCGGGGCGCGACATACAGGCTCATCATCGTGCCCTGGCTGAAACCAAACAGGACAACCTGTTCTGGCAACAGGTCTTCATCCACCATCAGAGCATCCAGAAAGGCGTTGAAATCCTCGACCGCCATTTCCATGCCCCTGCGCGCCTCTTCTTCGGACGACCCGTCAATCCAGGGAATCGGAAACCACTGAAAACCATTGGGCATTCCGGGGATCTGCTCGGGCGCGTCCGGGGCCACGAACAATGTGTCGGGCAGATGTTCACCCAGCGGGTCGGCCAAACCCAGCAGATCGGCACCGTTTGCGCCATAGCCGTGCACGAACACCACAACCGAGCGCGTGTCGCCCGAAACAGGCTCTTTCCGGAGCGCATTCAAAACCCGTGTCATCTGATCCCTTCTCTTTGCTTTGCAACCCGGTAATAGGCCCACAGCACCCGCGCCGCAACCGAGCGCCAGGGCGACCAGGCCTCGGCCATCTTGCGCAGTTCTTTATCCGTTGGGCGGTTGGGCAGGTCATAAAGGATGCGCGCGGCCTCTTGCAGCGCCAGATCACCAGGTGCGATCACATCAGCGCGACCAAGCGAGAACATGGCGTATATCTCCGCAGTCCAGACGCCAATGCCTGACACTTGCGTCAGCGTGGCCACAATTTCTGCATCAGAGGCATCACGTAACGCTTTGTAATCTATACGCGCTTCTGCCAGAGCCTTTGCATAGCGGATTTTCTGACGGCTTAACCCTACGGCCCGCAGATCGTCATCCGTTGCCCACATGATCTTTCGCGGACCCGTCAATTTGGCATCTTGCAGGCGTTTCCATATTGCATTGGCCGAAGCCACGCTGACTTGTTGGCTGACAATGGCACTCAGCAGTTGCGCGAACCCGTCGGGACGGCGACGTAACGGCAATGGGCCAGTCTGTTCCATTGCATAGGCCATGCGCGGACAGCTCTGGGCCAGCCAGTCGGCCCCTTCCGCCACACAATCCGGCGTTTCGATGATGCGGCCAACGGGCATCTGTTCTCCTTGCTCGGTTGTCACTGGCACGTTAGGCGCATGTGCCGCAGATGCAACCGGCTTGTGCCGCATACACTAAGCCGATAACCATTCCGCCATGACCATGATCTCGACCCTTCCCGATGACCGTCAGGCCAAACGCAACGTTGCTGTCTTGGTGGCAGCGCAGGCCATTCTGGGCGCACAGATGCCAATGATGTTCATCGTCGGAGGGCTGGCGGGTCAGTCGCTGGCGACCAATCCCTGCCTGGCGACATTGCCCATTTCGCTGATTGTTCTGGGATCGATGCTGGCAGCCACGCCGATCTCGGCCATCATGCAAAAATGGGGGCGTCGGGTCGGGTTCCTTGTTGGCGCGACATCCGGTGCGTTGGGCGGGCTGATCGGAGCCTATGGCCTGTTTCTTGGCTCTTTCCCCGTCTTCTTGGTCGGCAGCCTGTTAACAGGCATCTACATGAGCGCCCACGGATTCTACCGGTTCGCCGCAGCGGACACCGCATCGGACGAGTTCCGCCCCAAAGCGATTTCCTATGTCATGGCTGGTGGATTGGCAGCTGCCATCATTGGCCCGCAGATCGTAAAGCTCACGTCCGAAGCCTACGTCATCCCGTTTCTGGGCACCTATCTGGCTGTCATTGGGATCAATGTACTGGGGTCCGCCCTGTTCTTCTTTCTTGATATCCCAACGCCCGCAAAACCCACCGGCACCGAGCCCAAGGGACGATCGCGACTGGAATTGCTGAAAACACCCCGCATCGCCGTGGCCATCATATGTGCCATGGTATCTTACGCGCTGATGAATCTTGTGATGACTTCGACGCCGTTGGCCGTGGTAGGTTGTGGTTACTCGGCCAATGACGCCGCTGACATCGTCACCAGCCACGTGCTTGCCATGTATGTGCCCAGTTTCTTTACGGGTCACCTGATCGCCCGGTTTGGCACCGAAAGGATTGTGGCGCTGGGTCTGGCGATTCTTGCAGCCGCTGGCCTGGTCGCTTTGCAGGGCGTAGAATTAGGGAACTTTTTCGTCGCTCTCATTCTTCTTGGTGTTGGATGGAACTTTGGCTTTATCGGCGCGACCACGATGCTGGCCGCATCGCATGAGCCGCAGGAGCGCGGCCGGATGCAGGGCCTCAACGACCTGCTGGTGTTTGGCGGAGTGACTATGGCTTCGCTGGCTTCGGGTGGATTGATGAACTGCTCGGGTGGGTCCCCGGTTGAAGGGTGGACAGCAGTCAACCTTGCCATGATTCCGTTGCTGACATTGGCAGGCGGGGCCCTGTTGTGGCTGGTTCTGCGACCGGCCGACCCGGAACGGGCCTGATCACCAGCGCCCGCTGCCCGCAGTCCACATCAGGGACAGCCGTTGCTGTATTTCTCCCGGAACAAGATCACCGGAGGCGACACGTTCGGGTCGGGCTATGGCTTGCTTTAAAATCCGTTCGGCCAACCAACCGGAATATAATGCTGGCCGTGCCTCGGCCGAAATCTCAGCCCGATGCGATCTGGCTTTTTGCAGGCGTTTCAAGGCGGTTCCGGCCAAGGCACGCACCCCTTCAAGGGTACCGTCCAAAAGCGGTATCCGCCCGCGTTGTTCCAATTCAGGAATAGCCCTCAACCAGTTCGACACCCCAACAGCATATCCAAAGTCACGCAACACAGTTTCATCAGCCGCCCCCAGCGCCTGGGCTGATGCAACAACCAATGAGCCCGTACTGTGATCGATGTAGGCGTCAAAGTGCTCCTGATCCTCGAACGGATCACGATATATATCCCAACGCCTTACAGCCACATATTCATCCAAAACACCTGCCAGATGGGGCGAAAGTACCCGTGACAAGGGTGTCACCACCTCGTGCCGCCGTACGGTAGCCCCTTCTGCAATTTCCTGTAGCGCGTCACGCCACCATTGCAGCCGCATCTCGGCGATCATTGGCTCTTGCGTCACCCAGGGCGCGCGGGCAACTTCGACGTTCAGCGCGTAAATCGGGAACAGAACTGCACGATCTGCAACCGGTGCAGCCATCGCTGCGCGGAAACGATCTGGATCAGCCCGCTGCACAAGTGCCGCGCAGGCTTTGACGTCTTGGTCAAAGACCACGCTCACTCGGCTGCTGCCT
Source organism: Ruegeria sp. O5 (assembly GCF_056535105.1). Lineage (NCBI taxonomy): Bacteria > Pseudomonadati > Pseudomonadota > Alphaproteobacteria > Rhodobacterales > Roseobacteraceae > Ruegeria > Ruegeria sp. O5. The sequence goes on from NZ_JBQERN010000001.1 coordinate 429,589, forward strand.
TTTTCGGATCACAGTCGCGCACCAGTTTCCACTGAATCGCATCCAGAAGCGCCTCGAAAGACGCATCGACTATATTCGCGCTGACGCCCACGGTGGACCAGCGCCGCCCCTGCCCGTCTTCGCTGTCGATGATGACACGCGTGACCGCTTCGGTGCCGCCTTGCGTAATCCGCACCTTGAAGTCGACCAGACGCATATCTGACAACACCTGTGAATACTGGCCCAGATCCTTGGCCAAGGCTTTGGCTAAGGCGTTCACCGGCCCCCTGTCGCTGCCTGACTCATCCATGGATTCGCTGACAGACAGCTTCTTTTCGCCATCCACTCTTACGACAACAACGGCCTCGGACAGGCTGACCATCTTGTTGTATTTGTTCTTACGCCGTTCAACGGTGACTTTGTAACGCTTAACCTCGAAGAACTCGGGCAATTGACCCAGCTCTTCCCGCGCCAGCAGTTCAAAACTGGCCTGAGCGGTGTCATAGGAATATCCATCCGCCTCGCGGGCCTTTATCTGGTCAAGGATGCGGCCAAGTGCGGGGTCACCTGCCTCAACACGCAAACCGGCCTCGGTCAAACGCTTGCGCAGGTTTGACTGACCAGCCTGGTTCGACATCGGAATGATGCGGGCGTTCCCGACGCTTGCGGGATCCACATGCTCATATGTCGATGGGTCCTTGAGGATCGCGCTGGCGTGCAGTCCGGCCTTATGTGCAAAAGCCGACGCCCCGACATAAGCCGCCTGCTTGCTGGGCACCCGATTCAGGACATCATCCAGCATCCGGCTGATCCGGGTCAAACCAGCCAAAGCCTCACGGCTGACACCAATATCAAACTGCGACGCATAGGGTTCCTTCAACAACAGCGTCGGGATCAAAGCGGTCAGGTTCGCATTGCCGCAACGTTCGCCCAAACCATTCAATGTACCCTGAATTTGCCGTGCACCGGCCTCAACAGCAGCCAGAGAACAGGCAACGGCATTTTCGGTATCGTTATGGGTGTGAATGCCCAGCCGATCACCGGGCAGCCCGGCTGCGATCACCTCGGATACAATCCGCCCGACCTCGGACGGCAAAGCGCCACCATTTGTGTCGCACAGGACAACCCACCGCGCGCCAGCCTCAAGCGCTGCGCGACAAACATCCACGGCATATTCCGGATTGTCCTTGTAGCCGTCAAAGAAATGTTCCGCATCAAACAGCGCTTCTCGCCCCTGCGCGACGATATGCGCGACCGAGGCGCGCACGTTTTCTGTGTTCTCTTCCAGTGAAATACCAAGCGCGTGGGTGACGTGATAATCATGCGACTTGCCGACCAGACAAACAGCCTGCGTTCCCGCATTCATCACGGCTGCCAGCACATCGTCATTCTCGGCTGATCGTCCTGCGCGTTTGGTCATGCCGAACGCCGTCAACCGGGCCGCGGTCTTTGGGGCCACCTCGAAAAACGCGCTATCGGTCGGGTTGGCACCGGGCCAACCGCCTTCGATGTAGTCCACGCCCAAAGTGTCCAGCGCCTGCGCGATCTGCACTTTTTCTGCGGTCGAAAACTGCACGCCCTGCGTTTGCTGCCCATCGCGCAGGGTTGTGTCGTAGAGGTAGAGGCGTTCCTTAGCCATCAGACCTCCTCCAGCTTGGCAGCATCAAAACCGGCGCCGGGCACCAGTTCGACACTGTCCTTGCTCATTCGAACCTCAAGCCCCGCCGCTACATATGCTGCCTTCAAGCGATCAACTTCTGAGAAGTCCTTGCTTTGCATCGCGATTTCGCGTGCCTTCGCTAAACGGTCCGCATGAGAGGTCAAATCGACAGATGCGGTATCTGCCCAGTCGCTCATCTCAGGTAAAAGCAAACCCAGCAGTTGCGCACTGGCCAGCAGACCTGCGGCGTCACCGTCTGAAGCCAGACGATAAAGCTCGCTCATGGCACCTGCCGTATTCAGATCGTCACTTAGTGCTGCGATGACTTCAGGTGCCGCGTTGGCTGCGGGCTCGATGCCCGCTGTCAGCGCCCGCCACTTGCGCAGCGTCGCCTCGGCCTCACGCGCCTTCTTTTCGGTCCAATCCATTGGCTTGCGATAATGCGTCTGCAGAAAGACGAAGCGGATTACCTCGCCCGGCACACCCTGCTCCAACAGATCATGCACGGTAAAGAAATTGCCCAGCGATTTGGACATCTTCTTGCCCTCAACCTGCAACATCTCGTTGTGCATCCACATCCGCGCAAACTCCCCATGCGGGTGAGCGCATTTGCTCTGGGCGATCTCGTTCTCATGATGCGGGAACATCAGGTCATTGCCACCCCCGTGGATATCAAAGCTCTCGCCCAGCAGTTCATAGCTCATGGCCGAGCATTCGATGTGCCAGCCCGGACGTCCCCGGCCCCACGGGCTGTCCCAGCCCGGCAGATCATCAGTCGAAGGCTTCCACAACACGAAGTCCATCGGGTTTTTCTTGTATGGCGCGACCTCGACCCGCGCACCTGCGATCATGTCATCGACCGACCGGCCAGACAGTTTGCCATAACTTTCTTTCCAGCTGTCGACCGCGAACAGAACATGACCTTCGGCGGCATAGGCGTGACCCTTGGCAATCAGGTCTTCGATCATCGCGATCATCTGGGCGATATACTGGGTCGCGCGTGGCATCTGGTTGGGTTCCAACGCTCCCAACGCGCCCATGTCGTGCAAGTACCAATCGATGGTCTCGTCCGACCGCTCCTGCACCAGTTGCTCAAGCGTGCCTTCTGCGCCCGCCTGTTTGCGCGCCAATGCCGTTGCGTTGATCTTGTCGTCCACGTCGGTGAAGTTGCGCACATAGGTCACGTGATCTGCGCCGTAGACGTGACGCAACAGGCGGTAGAGCACATCGAACACAACCACCGGGCGGGCATTACCCAAATGGGCACGATCATAGACCGTTGGGCCACAGACATACATCCGCACATTTTCAGGGTCGATCGGAACGAAATCTTCCTTCGTCCGCGTCCGTGTGTTGTGCAGCTTGATCGTCGTCATCGGTCGGGCTCCTAAGAAACAGCAAAGACTTGCGCGTTGGCGCGGGCTTAGCAACTTGTCTCAGGGATGAAAACGAAAGAAACCGGCCCGCTTGATAAATCAGCAGGTAATGCAGCAGATAATAATGGTGCAGGTCACCGGGTTCATGGGACATCGGTTAGCATGGGATCATTCCCAAGCCAAGTGTTGAGTTTGCCATCCCCGTTCGGCACAGTGCCGAACATGGACCGAGATTTCGTCAATTCCATCTGCAAAACGCTGCCCGGCGCTGAACTGTCCGATCCCTGGGGCGGTGGCCATGACGCCTGGAAAATTGGTGGCAAAATGTTCGCCTGTATCGGGATCGCAAATGACGGTGTTTCCGTAAAAACGCCCGATATCGAAACGGCGCAGATGCTGATAGACACTGGGATCGGCATAAAAGCCCCCTATTTCCACCGCAGCTGGGTGCGTCTTCCGTTTGACACCGGTGCAGACGAAATGCGCCATCGTTTGACTGTGTCCTATGACCTTGTCCGCGCATCATTGACCAAAAAACTTCAGGCCTCGATAGCGCCGCGAAGCTGATTGACAAACGCCTGCCGCTCTGTCCCATTCAGCGCAGAGTAACCGGGGCCCTTGTCATGGAATTGTCCAAGCGCATCACGCAGATCACCGGCGGCAGCGACGGGTGGGAGGTGTTCAATCGGGCGCGACGGATGCTGAATGAAGGGCATGCTGTGACAGAATTGACAATCGGCGAGCATGACGTTCGTACCGACTCGTCGATCCTGCACGCTATGGACCTGTCGGCCCGCAACGGTCACACCGGTTATGCCACGGTGCCCGGAACAGATTTGCTGCGCGATACGGTTGCTGCCCGGGTTCAGTCGCGCACAGGTATCCCAACGACGCGTAACAATGTACTGATCACGCCCGGTGGGCAGTCCGCCCTTTTCGCCGCGCATATGGCGGTGTGCGATCCCGGCGACACCGGGCTGTATCTGGACCCGTATTATGCCACCTACCCCGGAACGATTCGCGGTGCCGGGGCCATTGCCCGCGCTGTTCGAACCACCGCAGAAGATGCATTTCAACCGCGCGCAGACTTGATTGATGCGGCGGCGGAAGGCGCGGTTTCGCTGTTGATCAACACACCGAACAACCCGACCGGAGTGGTGTATTCCCATCAGTCACTTGAAGCCATTGCCGATGTTTGCCAACGCCGTGACCTGTGGCTGATATCAGACGAAGTCTATGACACCCAGATCTGGGAGGGCGAGCACCTGTCCGCCCGCGCGCTGCCCGGAATGGCCGATCGTACCTTGGTGGTTGGATCAATGTCCAAATCACATGCCATGACCGGGTCCCGATGCGGGTGGATCGTTGGTCCGGAATACGTGATCCGCCACCTGATAGATCTGGCTACTCATACAACTTATGGCGTTCCGGGGTTCATTCAGGACGCGGCCAGCTTTGCACTGACCGCAGGACAGGAACTTGAAAACAAGATCGCCGCGCCATTCCGTCGCCGCCGTTCATTGGCGATAGACGTATTGGCGGCACAGAACACAGTGGGGCTCATCCCGGCGCAGGGTTCTATGTATCTGATGCTGGATATACGGGCGACCGGGCTGACGGGCGAAGGGTTTGCGAACGCCCTGCTGGACACTCATGCGATTGCCGTCATGCCGGGCGAAAGCTTTGGCAAAGCCGCAGCGGGGCACATTCGGGTTGCCATGACCGTGGATGATGAGAAATTTGTCAGTGCCTTGAGAACCCTGTGCATGTATTCAGCGCAGCTCGCCAAGCGACACGCGGCTGAATAGCCGCATCTAAAACCGAAATGTCGTACGCAGGTTGAAAACATTGGTGTCCAGACTGCCGCTGGATCGGGTGACATCGTCGAAATTCTGCCGCAGCGCTTCACCGCTGATAACGAAATTCTCGCCAATCGGATAGGCCAATCCGATTCCGTAAACCGCTGCCGTGTCACTGTCGACCGACGTATCAGCCCGCGCCGCGCCTACGACCACGTATCCCAGAGCGTTACCGAATTCATATCCGCCACGCAGTTTCAAGCTGGTCATGCTGTCGAGACTGCCCTGAGACTGGCCAAGGTTCAGGGACAGCCGGTTGTATTCCAACTCACCGCCCAGAACGAAATTCCCAAAGTCCTTATCATAGCCCAGATGCGCACCAAAGGCCGTATCATCGCCATTCGCACCGCCCGGACCGTCGGCATCTGCAAATCCAAAACTGAAGCCTGCATACCCGCCAGTCCAATCCTCAGCCGCAACAGGGCTAGCTCCGGCGATCAATATCGCAACAACAAGGACGGAAAAAGGGTTCATAGTCGGGCTCAATGCAACACCGCTCTGGTTTCGATCAGAGGCATGACTTCAATTCAATCTGTGACCTGCTGGTCATAATTCAACTCCGCTCAGCAGACCTTGGAAGTAAGTGAATGCAGTATAACAGATTTCTTCCAAAACGGGTGAAAATCTCGGCGTTTGGTTCTTTGACCCCAAAAGCCCTAAGAATTGTTCATGTGAATAATTATCAAAGGTCGCAAATAGAACAGATTGTGTCGCCGCGTTTTGGAATGGTCGCGCAAGACGTTGAGGGGCAAAATGGCAGACGACGACTGGAAAATCAGCCTGATCAGCCGCACCATTGGGGCAGATCGCGGCCGTGCCGCACGGGGACGGCCGTAAAGGTGTGCTTGCTGACACCTTAAGACATCACTCAACGACCGGATTCTTGAAATGAACGACCAACCCCGCAATTCATCGCGCAGTGGCGGCCGCGCCGCGCGCCGTGCTGCCCGTGCAACCGCACTGCCCGAGCACCTGCGACCTGTCCGCCCCGGAATGGAAGGCGGCGTCCTGAATGTACTGACACAGGCGCAGATCGAACGCATCCACGAAGCAGCACTGACCGCGCTTGAAACCATTGGCCTGGCGGACGCCCCGCAAAGTGGCATTGACTATCTGGTCGGTGCAGGCTGCACCTTGGGCGACGATGGCCGTATCCGTTTCCCGCGTGCCCTTGTCGAGGACACGATTGCTAAGGCGAACCGCTCGGTCACTTTGTACAGCCGGGATGGAAACACCGATCTGGAATTGTCCGGCACCAAAGTGCACTACGGTACGGCCGGAGCCGCCGTGTCCATGGTTGACGTGCACGGTCGGGAATATCGTCATTCCACCGTGCAAGATCTGCACGATGCCGCACGTATCTGCCAGCAGCTTGATAACATTCACTTTGTGCAACGGCCAATGGTTTGTCGTGACATCGCCGACAACCTCGAAATGGACCTCAACACGATTTACGCCTGCTGTTCGGGGTCCTTCAAACATGTCGGGACATCCTTCACCGAGCCAAGCCACGTCGCTCCGGCGATGGAGATGATCTATATGATTGCGGGCGGTGAAGACAATTTTCGCGAGCGGCCCTTCGTTTCGAATTCGAATTGCTTTGTTGTTCCTCCAATGAAATTCGCGACAGAAAGCTGCGAAGTGATGGAAGCATGCATCAAGGCCGGAATGCCAGTCTTGCTGCTATCTGCCGGTATGGCCGGAGCCACAGCGCCGTCAACCATCGCCGGTGCGATCACGCAAGCAACTGCGGAATGCCTTGCGGGATTGGTTTATGTTAATGCCGTAAGTCCCGGTGCTCCGGCGATTTTTGGCACCTGGCCATTTGGTCTGGACCTGCGGACCGGTGCCATGTCGATTGGTTCAGGGGAACAGGCCCTTCTGACTGCCGGATGTGCCCAGATGCACCGATTCTATGACTTGCCGGGCGGTGCTGCGGCTGGCGCATCGGATTCGAAACTGCCCGATATGCAGGCCGGCTGGGAACAGATGTGTTCGAATGTCATGGCAGGTCTGTCCGGTCTGAACATGGTATATGAGGCGGCCGGGATGCATGCCTCGTTGCTGGGGTTCTGCCTGGAAAGCCTGATCCTCAGCGACGATCTGATCGGACAGGCGCAACGCTGTGTACGTGGAATCGAAGTGACGGATGACACGCTAGCACTGGATCAAATGGCGGCGGTCTGCATGGGCGGCCCAGGCCACTATCTGGGGACTGACGCAACGCTTAGCCGGATGCAGTCAGATTACGTCTATCCGACGTTCGGAGATCGCTCCTCGCCGAAAGAGTGGGTGGAGCTAGGCAAGCCCGATCTGGTGGAAAAAGCCGTGGCAAGGAAAGAGGAAATCCTTTCCACCCCTTCCCCTGCAAGGTTCGACCCGGTTCTGGACGCCGAACTTCGGAAAAAATTCAAAATCCATCTTCCCGCCTAAGGTGATGGAAAAGGCGGCCCGAAATGGATCGGGCCGCCTGTTCACTCGATGCCTACCCGTCGCTGGGCGGCAGCAATCCTGCCTCCTGCGCGATCGCGACCTCGTCTGCATCCAACGCTCCGTCACCATTGGCATCCATGGCCGAGAAAGTGTCAGCGTTGATTTCCGGTACGACTGCCTGAATTTCCTCGATGGTCAAAAGACCATCACCGTTGGTATCGGCTGAGGATTGGGCCGAAGCAACGCCGGGCAAGCCCAGAACGGCCACGGAAAGCCCGATCAAATAATGCGATTTCATTTCAGTGCCTCCTGAAAGGTGTGTTTGTGTTTACGTCCGGACAGCGCCCAGAAGCACATGGACACCCCGGCGCGTCACGCGCTTTGGTAGAGTTTCGTGATTTCACGCCAATCTTCGCGTGTTTACCCGAGTCGGGTTTGCGGCCCTCCGCCTGAAGAAGGCGGCAAAACCTGTATCGGCGGCTCTTGCCCGACACGACCACCTCAATCCGGCAATGTGGCGCTTATTCGGGACGACTCGGCGGGTAAAAAGAAAGGGGGCCGAAGCCCCCTGACAGTTTCGCCTTCCAGGCTCATTTCGTTGACCGCCCGGTGTTTTTTTGCCTGCGGCCTGGACTGCGCATGGGGCGAGCGCACCCGCCCCGTGAAAGAGTGGGAGGGAGCAAATATTCCGCCCCACCCTGTTCCCGGCCAACACGGGCATGTCGGCCGAGTGGAGAATGGTCAGTCGGTAAGTCTCAGACCTGTTCTCCGTATTCGTCGGGGTCGGTTACTTAGGGCAGCGTCCGACCCCTACGCCCCGGGGTGCCGGGGCGTTATAGTCAGCTACACCCGCTTGTCGCGCCGCAGGTGTTGCACTTCATGCAAGTGCCGTTACGCACCAGCGTGTAGTTTCCGCATTCGCCACAGGGGTCGCCCTCATAGCCCTGCATCTTGGCTTTGGTGCGGGCGTCCATTCCGGTTGCCACTGCCGTTTCGGTGGCAGGCGCTTCGAACACAGTTGCTGTTTCCGACATTCCGGCCACTTCGCCATAACTGCTGTTGAACACCATCAAATCCTGCGGCAGACGCTTGCGCAGATACCCGGTCGAGCTGATTTGCTTCAACACTTCCAACGACTTGGACGCCGCAGTTTCACTGATTTCCGAGACGTTAGAAACGCCTTCCTCTTCACCGCGGCCCAGATCATCAAAGGTCGCGCCTTCGGGTTTCACATGAGCCAGATCGGTACGGTCCAGATAGGACACGGCCAATTCGCGGAAGATGTAATCCAGGATCGAGGTCGCGTTCTTGATCGAGTCGTTGCCCTGCACCATCCCTGCCGGTTCGAACTTGGTAAAGGTGAAGGCGTCGACAAACTCCTCCAGCGGCACGCCATATTGCAGCCCGACCGACACGGCGATGGCAAAGTTGTTCATCATCGCCCGGAAGCCAGCGCCTTCCTTGTGCATGTCGATGAAAATCTCGCCCAATTGACCGTCTTCAAACTCACCTGTGCGCAGGTACACTTTGTGGCCGCCAACGATGGCCTTCTGAGTATACCCCTTGCGGCGATGTGGCAGTTTCTCGCGATGGCTGCGGATCATTTCCTTGACCACAACCTTCTCGATCACCTTCTCCGCCAGAACGACGGCTTTTTCTTGAGCAGAGCCGCTTTCCAGCACTTCGGCCGCCTCGTCGTCGTCCTCGACCAGCGCCGCCGCCAGAGGTTGCGATAGCTTCGAGCCGTCGCGGTACAGCGCGTTGGCCTTCACACCTAGCGACCAGCTGAGTTCATAGGCTTTCTGGCAATCCTCAATGGTCGCGTCATTCGGCATGTTGATCGTTTTCGAAATCGCGCCCGAGATGAAGCTCTGTGCCGCAGCCATCATGGTGATGTGGCTGTCAACCCCAAGGAAACGCTTGCCTTTTTTCCCGCACGGGTTGGCGCAGTCGAAGATCGGGTAGTGTTCTTCCTTCAGATGTGGCGCGCCTTCCAGCGTCATGGTTCCGCAGACGTGGTCGTTGGCCGCGTCGATATCCGCGCGGGTGAACCCTAGATGCCGCAGCAGATCAAACGTTGGGTCATTCAGCTTTGTCGCCGGAATACCCAGAACGCCGGTGCAGAAATCTTCACCCAAGGTCCACTGGTTGAAGACGAACCGGATGTCAAAGGCGCTTTCCAGCGCGGCGTCCACCTTGGCCAGCTCATTCGGGCCAAAGCCATGACCGGTCAGCGAGGTGTGGTTAATCCCCGGCGCGTTGCCGATGGTGCCGTGGCCGACCGCATAGGATACAATCTCTTCGATCTGCGACGAGGAATAGCCAAGCTTTTCCAGCGCAGAAGGTACCGAGCGGTTGATGATCTTGAAGTAACCGCCGCCTGCCAGCTTCTTGAACTTCACCAGCGCAAAATCGGGCTCGATTCCCGTGGTGTCGCAGTCCATCACCAGACCGATGGTGCCGGTGGGGGCAATCACAGTGGCCTGTGCGTTGCGGTAACCGTTCTGCTCGCCAAGGCTCAGCGCCTCATCCCACGCCGACATGGCCAGATCGACCAAACGCTTGTCGGGGCAGTTACCATGGTCCAGAGGCACCGGCTTGACGGCCAGCTTCTCATACCCCTCGGTCACACCCTGCGCCGCGCGGCGATGGTTGCGGATAACGCGCAGCATATGGTCGGCATTGCGCTTGTATCCCTTGAACGGGCCAAGTTCACCGGCAATTTCAGCTGAAGTGGCATATGCCACACCGGTCATGATCGCGGTCAGGGCACCGCAGATCGCCCGGCCCTCGTCCGAGTCATAGCTGTAGCCCATGTTCATCAGCAGGCCGCCAATGTTTGCGTAACCCAGGCCCAGAGTGCGGAAGTCGTACGACAGCTGCGCGATTTCCTTTGACGGGAATTGCGCCATGGTTACCGAGATTTCCAGCGTCAGGGTCCAAAGGCGTGAGGCATGCATGTAATCGGCTGCCTTGAACTCACCATCCTTGAGGAAGGTCAGCAGGTTCATCGAGGCCAGGTTACAGGCCGTGTCATCCAGGAACATGTATTCCGAACACGGATTCGATCCGCGAATTTCACCATCTTCGGGGCATGTGTGCCATTCGTTGACAGTGTCGTGGAACTGGATACCCGGATCAGCACAGGCCCATGCAGCGTGGCCGACTTTCTCCCACAGGTCCCTCGCCTTAACCGTCTTAGCAACCTTGCCATCGGTGCGGTTGATCAGCTCCCAATCGGCGTCTTTCTCAACAGCGGTCAGAAACGCATTGGTGACGCGGATGGAGTTGTTCGAGTTCTGGCCCGAAACCGAGCTATAGGCTTCCGAGTCCCAGTCCGTGTCATATGTCGGGAATTCGATGCTGTCGTGACCCTGCTTGGCATAATCCAGCACACGCTTTACGTAAGCCTCTGGTATTGCTACCTTTTTCGCCTCGCGGATCGCCTTTTTCAACGCTTCGTTCTTGTTGGGATCATAGGCATCCTCGGCAGCACCGTCCCAAGAGCGAATGGCCTCGAAAATACCGTTCAGCATCTTCTCGTGCATCTTCGATCCGGCAACGATCGAGGCCACTTTCTGCTCTTCGATTACCTTCCATTCGATGAATTGTTCGATATCGGGGTGATCCGCATCGACAATAACCATCTTTGCTGCCCGACGGGTTGTCCCGCCTGATTTGATCGCGCCGGCGGCGCGGTCGCCGATCTTGAGAAAGCCCATCAGGCCCGAGGATTTGCCGCCACCTGACAGTGCCTCGCCTTCCGCACGCAGATGGCTGAAGTTGGTCCCGGTGCCCGAGCCGTATTTGAACAACCGTGCTTCGCGCACCCACAGATCCATGATGCCGCCTTCGTTCACCAGATCATCATCGACGGACTGGATGAAGCAGGCATGTGGCTGCGGATGTTCGTAGGCGGATTTGGATTTGGTCAGTTTGCCGGTCTTGTAGTCGACATAGTGGTGCCCTTGCGCCGGACCGTCGATTCCATAAGCCCAGTGCAGGCCAGTATTGAACCATTGCGGGCTGTTTGGGGCGGCGCGCTGAGTCGCCAGCATGTACCGCATTTCGTCGAAATAGGCGCGTGCATCCTCTTCGGTCGAAAAGTAGCCACCTTTCCACCCCCAGTATGCCCACGCACCGGCCAGCCGGTCAAAGACCTGCTTGGAGGAAATTTCGCCTTCGAATTCAGCATCTTCAGCGGGAACCGACCGCCACAGGAATTCAGGAACGTCTTTTTCCTTAACTTTGGTCAGTTTGGACGGGACACCAGCCTTGCGAAAGTACTTCTGGGCAATCACATCGCTTGCCACCTGCGACCAGGTTGACGGAACTTCGATCCCTTCCAGGCGGAACACAATGGTTCCATCGGGGTTTCGGATTTCAGATGTCGCAGACACAAAATCCAGTTCCGAATAGGCATCCTGATCTGGTTTGGTGAATTTTCTTTCAATCTTCATGTCCGCAGCCCTAGTTAAATTCCGCTTAATTTTCGGTTCACGGCACTACATTTTGAGTTGCGGAGCACCACCCGCAACGCCGACAGAAGCGCACAAAGGTACTGGTCGCTGTTTTGGACAGCGAAAAAGCCGTTACAACGGCTGCACGTTAATAGACTGTGCTTATCCGACCCTCGCCTGTTGCCGTCCCGGCTTGAACACCAGATATTGTGGCAATCTCTTCGGCTCATACAATTTGACGTATATTGCCATAGAAGGTCAACGCCCTTTTTCAGCCAAATTTGAAATCTTTTTTGTTGACCAGACCCAGACACGAGGAGTGTGAAACTCAAGGTCCGATTCCTCCACAGGCTCGCCTTCGGTAAATTTTCGGTCACAACTCGAAGTCTCAAATCGAATTACCGTTTTTACCAGCATAGTTATCTGTATTTGATCAACCAACGCCGCGCTGGTTAGGCTGTAAAGGAATCATCTTCGCCGGGTCTGTCGAACCCACGCTGAACGACCAAAGGTTCACTTCGGAATGAGAAAGGCCAAATGAATGAAGTTGCTTCGCTTTATCCCCGCGTTGGCCTGTATCGTGGCCTGCACGCCACAAGAAACGCCCACCCCGTCACGTAGCGCGCTGTTCGAAACGCAGCCTCAAAGGTTGTTTGAGGCATTTGAATCCAGTTGTTCTGGACCCGGCAAGGTATTTGAGAAAATCGGCAAACAGGCTTTTGAGTGCAGCGAATACCTGCCCCCAAAAGCGGCAGCCTATTTGATTCTGAACTATGACGGGTTTCCGCAGGACCTGCCCCAAAGTGTCATGCGCCTGACATCGTCAAAAACAGGTTCCGGCTATCGCGTCGACGCACGATCGTACTATAAAGTGCCGCAGAAAACCGGAGCAATCGTTGAGGTTCCACTGGAAAGTGACGCGCTGGATCAGGCGATCAGCTCGTTGTATCTGGCGATGGGCGGAACGCCCACATGAGAATGTGAAGGAAGTGGTCGGGGCGGCAGGATTCGAACCTACGACCCCCTGTACCCAAAACAGGTGCGCTACCAGACTGCGCCACGCCCCGGACCGTGCGCCTTCCTAACGATGACAATCTGATTTGAAAAGCCCTAACAGGGCCAAATCGCAGGACCTTGCGAAAAAATTTCGTGCTGCATCTGAGTGCCGACGCCGATAGAGTAGCGCGCGGACAATCCGGCATTGATTTCCAGCACCGCAAAAACGGCATCCCCACCTTCAATCGGTGTCAGATCGCCGGGAATCGCACGCTCATGCACGTGTGACACTGTGCCCGTACGGTCCAAAAATATCATGTCGAGCGGAATCAGTGTGTTCTTCATCCAGAACGCGACAGGTTGCGGTGGATCGAACACGAACAGCATACCGGATCGATTCGGCAACGACTCGCGAAACATCAACCCCTTTGACCGTTCCTGAGGCGTAACCGCAATTTCCACGTCAAATCGGATTGTCGCGCTGTCGTTTCGGAGAGTGATATGATCAACGCTGCACGCAGCAAACGCCCCCCCTGTCCACAGTGTGATCAGAAGTGTCCAGAATACCAGAAAACGAGTCATCGAAGTGTCAGCCGTCCAGCGCGGCTTCCCAGGCGAGAACCTGCGCCGCCATTCGGCCGCGCTTGCCATCAATTACGCGCATCGCAAGCGCCTCTCCGGGCTGGAGGTCAGCAAGCCCCGAGCGCCGCAACACTTCGATATGCAAGAACACGTCTTCACCGCGCCCAAAAACATTTGCGAACCCGAAGCCCTTGCCTTTGTCGAACCACTTCACCCGCGCGGCCTCCAGAGGGGCTTCTGCAATAGCGTCCGGATCCAACTCGGCGAAATCGGCCAACATCATCGACTCGGCGCGCGCTGGCGGGTCAATTGCAACAACCTCAACCGCCTGAACACCTCTGTCCGTGCGGTGTGTCATGATCTCGATACCCGCTCCGTCCGCGACGGAACTTTGGCCGAAATTGCGCAATACGTTCACATGCAACAGAATATCCGGGCCGCCTTCGTCAGACACAACAAAGCCGTATCCCTTGGCGGGATCGAACCATTTCACGTGTCCACGGACGCGATACATGTTGTTCAGGTCTTCTGGCACGGTTTTCCCATCGCGAATTTTAGCAGTTCGTTAAGGGTCTGTTGTTTATGGGATTGGCGGGCAAATTCAAGCTGAAAAAATCGTTTACTTTCTGCCTGTTGCATTTCACGACACGTGAACGTCATGGATTCAACCTTTCAACATGCCATGCCGATCCCGGCTCAATTCGTTTCCATCTGAACCGGTCATGCAAGCGAAATGCTCCATCAGCCCAGAACTCAATCTCTGTCGGCGTTAATCGGTACCCGCCCCAGAATGGAGGACGAGGTGGATTCGGCCCAAGTTTAGCGGTCACTTTCGCGACCTCTGCCATCAAAGCTGTCCGACTTGAAAGCGGTTGTGACTGCTTTGAAGCCCAGGCACCCAACCGGCTTTTCAATGACCTTGATGCATAATACGCATCAGCCTGGGGCCCGTTTTCACGACATACTGTACCACGAACACGAAGTTGACGCCGCAAAGATTTCCAATGCATTACAAATGCAGCTTTTTCCGACGTATCCAGCTCATTCGCTTTGACGCTTTCGTAGTTTGTATAGAATACAAATGAATCCGCTTCGATTTCTTTCAGCAAAACCATGCGTGCATTTGGCAAACCATCCGGGTCAACGGTTGCAAGCGCAATCGCATTCGGATCATTCAATTCAGTTTCTTCAGCCTCAGCTAACCACCGGGCCGCAATTTTAAACGGATCGGAGCCAGCAAAGATGCCATCACGCTCGGTCATTTCCATCCCCTGGAAAGTATTAATGACGAGCCTAAGGCGAGAACCCGCTGCGAGCAAGAGCGCACGGCCTTGATGCAGCGCTACCAATGGCATAAACCATGCCAATCTAACGCGAAGACAGGCGGAGAACCAAACATGTCAAATCAGTTGATGGCCGGCAAACGTGGCCTCATCATGGGACTGGCCAATGACAAATCAATCGCATGGGGAATCGCCCGCGCCTTGTCCGAAGCCGGAGCTGAACTTGCCTTTTCTTATCAGGGTGACGCTTTAAAAAAACGTGTGGACCCGCTGGCTGCGCAATTGGGCAGCGAAATCGTTCTGCCCTGCGACGTGAGCGATGAGGCTTCAATTGATGGGCTTTTCTCGGCGCTGGAAGAGAAATGGGGCAAGCTGGACTTTATCGTTCACGCCATCGGTTTTTCTGACAAGAACGAATTGCGTGGACGTTATGTGGATACCAGCCGGGCCAATTTCACGCTGACGATGGATGTCTCCGTCTATTCGTTCACCGCGGTTATGCAGCGCGCGGAAAAGATGATGTCCGAAGGCGGCAGTGCCATAACACTGACCTATTACGGAGCCGAGCAGGTGATGCCCCACTATAACGTGATGGGTGTTGCCAAGGCCGCGCTGGAGGCGTCAGTAAAGTATCTGGCCGAGGACCTGGGCAAGGACGGTATTCGCGTGAACGCGATCTCGGCCGGCCCGATCAAAACCCTGGCTGCCAGCGGCATTGGCGATTTTCGCTACATCATGAAATGGAACGAGTACAACTCTCCGCTGCGCCGCAACGTGACCATTGACGATGTCGGCAAGTCGGCCCTGTACCTGTTGTCGGACCTCAGCAGCGGCGTCACCGGAGAGAATCTGCACGTGGATTCGGGTTACCATATTGTCGGAATGAAGGCCGTTGACGCCCCTGATGTGGAAAAAGGTTAAGAACATGAGCGCTAAGGACCGCCTGCCGCACGAAAAAGGATTTCACATCAGCTGGGACCAGATCCACCGCGACTCGCGCGCATTGGCGTGGCGTCTGGACGGGCAAGGCCCCGATGATGGCAGCTGGCGTGCTGTTGTGGCGATCACCCGTGGCGGCATGGCCCCTGCGATGATCGTCAGCCGGGAACTGGATATTCGTACTGTCGATACGGTCAGCGTCAAATCCTACCACCATCAAGCTCAGGGTGAGGCGGAAGTTCTGAAAGCACCCGATGCCAAGTTAATGGGCGACGGAACCGGAATTCTGATCATCGACGATCTTGTGGACAGCGGGAAAACCCTGGAACTGGTTCGAGAGATGTATCCGAACGCGCATTTTGCGACGGTTTATGCCAAGCCCAAGGGACGCCCTATGGTGGATACGTTCATCACCGAAGTCAGTCAGGACACATGGATCTTTTTCCCGTGGGACATGGCCCTTCAATATGTCGAGCCCTATCGCGGCACCGATTGAAATCAGATCAGTAGGCAGCACATGACGCTCAGCCGGACCGCCGCAACATTCGCGCCGCCAGTGATGGAAGCGCGCCGATGGCTCGAGGGCGTTGCGTTCCCACCCGAACGCCCGCTGATCAACGTAAGCCAGGCGGCGCCGGTTGACCCGCCGCCGCTGGCCTTGCGCGAGGCTATGGCCGAATTTACCGTGCGCGAAGACCATGCGCATCTTTATGGCCCTGTGCTGGGAAACGACAATCTTCGCGCGGAACTGGCTGCGCAGATCAGCACGCACTACGCAGCAAGGGTTGGGGCACCTCAGGTTGCTATCACCTCAGGCTGCAATCAGGCGTTTTCAGCGGTGATATCGGCCATCACCGGTGAAGGGGATGAGGTCATTCTACCAACCCCTTGGTATTTCAATCATAAAATGTGGCTGGATATGTCAGGTGTCCACGCTGTGGACCTGAAGACCGGCGACGATTTGCTGCCCGATCCTGAGCGCGCGCGCGCGCTGATCACGGACAAAACACGTGCCATCGCTCTGGTCACGCCCAACAATCCCGGCGGCGTTGAATACCCGGCAGACCTTGTCCGCGCCTTCTTTGAGCTTGCGCGCGAAACCGGGATTCACCTGATCGTCGACGAAACCTACCGTGACTTCGACAGTCGCAGCGGGCCACCACATGACCTGTTCCAGCAACCAGACTGGGATCAGACGCTGATCCACCTTTATTCCTTCTCCAAGGCCTACAGGCTGACGGGCCACAGGGTCGGCGCAATTGCAACGGGCACCGCACTTCTGGCTGAGGTCGAGAAGTTTCTCGACACTGTTGCCATTTGCCCCGGTCAGATCGGACAGTTCGCCGCGCTTTGGGGTATGCAAAACTTGTCGCAATGGCTGGCAGGCGAACGCGACGAAATACTCGACCGTCGCGCTGCCATCCTTGAGAGGATACCCGCACTGGAAGCTAAAGGCTGGCGTCTTTTGGGCCTTGGGGCGTATTTCGCCTATCTGGAGCACCCGTTTGACATTCCGTCTGACGAGCTTGCCCGGCGTTTGGTGCGTGAAGCCGGTGTTCTGTTATTGCCCGGTACCATGTTCATGCCCGCTCACCACCCGGACGGGAAACGGCAAGTACGCGTTGCCTTCGCCAACCTCGACCGCACAGGTTTGGGCCAATTGTTCGAACGGTTGCAGGGCCTGTCCTTCTAAGCTTGCCCCCCGGCGGTGTGCGTCGTATTCAAGGCGGCAACCGACAGGGCAGAACGCTGCCGTAATAACAAGAGGGCACCATGGCCGCAGGCGCTAAAAGTCTTTCGAAAACCTTTGTCTGGATTCTGATGGGCATGCTCATGCTGGGGCTCGCGGGGTTCGGTGCTGTCAACCTGAGCGGCACAGTCCGTACCGTGGCGCAGGTTGGTGATGAAAGCATCTCGATCGATGATTTTGTCCGCGAGTTGCAGCGCGAGATCCGCGCGGTTGAGGCGCAATCGGGTCAGCCCCTGCAAATGTCGCAGGCACGGGATCTGGGGCTGGACCGAAACGCGCTTGCCCGCCTGACGGCCTTGGCGGCGCTGGACAACGAGGTGAGCCAGCTTGGGATTTCCATAGGCGATGAGAACCTGCAAAAAGAGATCGTGTCAGTTCCGGCCTTTCAGGGCGTAGACGGCAGTTTCGACCGCGAGGCATACCGCTTTCAGCTTGAACAGGTCGGCATGACGGATTCCGAGTTCGAGACGGACCTGCGCAAAGAATCCGCCCGTACGATCGTTCAAGGTGCGATCATGGGGGGTGTGGAAATGCCTGCCACCGTGACAGAAACGATGGCCAACTACATTGGCGCCCGTCGCAGCTTTACCGTTGCGACGGCAGGGGCCGAGGCATTGGAAACCCCCGTGGCCGAACCGACTGACGCGCAGATTCAGACCTTCTATGACGAAAACGCTGAACAGTTCACCCTGCCCCGCACGAAACAGCTGACTTATGCGATTCTGTCTCCGGCCATGTTGGTGGACACGGTTGAGGTTGACGAAGATTCCCTTCGCAAACTTTTTGAAGAGCGGTCGGACGAATATAATCAACCGGAACGCCGTCTGGTTGAGCGCCTGAATTTCCCGGATGAACAAGCAGCCAACGACGCCAAGGCGCAACTTGAGGTCGGCGGAACGACCTTTGAACAACTGGTTCGTGACCGTGATCTGGAACTTTCCGATATCGATCTCGGCGACCTGACGCGTGAGGATCTGGGCGAGGCCGCCGACGCCGTGTTCGCGGCAGAGCTTGATGCTGTTGTCGGCCCTCTGCCATCGGTATTTGGCCCCGCCCTGTTCCGTGTCAACGGATCCCTGGCTGCAAACAGCGTTCCCTTTGAGGAGGCCGAACCGGCCCTGCGCGAAGAACTGGCGACAGAACGCGCCCGCCGCCTGATCGAGTCTCAGTCCGAAGACATAAACGACATGCTGGCTGGCGGTGCGACTCTGGAAGAACTGGCAAATGAAACCGAAATGGAACTGGGTCAGATCGACTGGACCCGAGACAGCGCCGAGGACATAGCGGCCTATGACGGGTTCCGCGCGGCGGCCGAAGCCGTGCAAGAAGGAGATTTCCCTGAAATCGCATTTCTCGAAGATGGATCGATCTTTGCCTTGCGCCTGAACGACGTTCTGCCGCGTCGCCCTGAACCACTGGAAAGCGCACGCGACCGTGTCGCCGCTGCCTGGGTACAGGCAGAGACCAACAAAGCCTTGCTGGACAAAGCAAACGCCGCACTGAGCCAACTGGCCACTGATGGTGACTTCGCTGCGACTGGCCTGCCCTTCCGCGTTGAAAACGCACTGACGCGTACCGCGTTTCTTGATGACGTCCCCGCCAGTTTCATGAATGAAGTGTTCCAGATGGAACTCGGTGAGTTGCGCGTCATTGGAGGAAATGGTGCAGCCTTGCTGGTGCGTCTGGACGAGGTTCTGCCCCCCGAGGATTCCGACGAACTGCGCCGGTTGCGCGACGCACTGGCAACGCAGATGGATCAGGCGCTGTCACAGAATATTTTTGACGCATACGTACGGGACGCTCAGACCCGCGCCCGCCCGGTCGTGGATCAGCAGGCGCTGAACGCCGTGCAGGCGAGCTTTTAAGCGAGACCAAGATGGCCCTGACACCCGATTTCGATACCTTCGCACGCGCCTATGAAGCGGGCGAAAACCAGGTGGTTTACACACGTCTCGCCGCCGATCTGGACACACCCGTGTCGTTGATGCTCAAACTGACGGGAGCGCAGAAAGATGCGTTCATGCTGGAGTCGGTTACGGGCGGTGAGGTGCGTGGCCGCTATTCGATCATCGGCATGAAACCGGACCTGATCTGGCGCTGTCACGGTGAAACGTCCGAGTTGAACCGCTCGGCGCGGTTCGACGCCGACGCCTTTGCAGCGCAGGATGGCAATCCAATGGACAACCTGCGTGCCTTGCTGGCCGAAAGCCGTATCGAGTTGCCAGACGACCTGCCTCAGGCTGCCGCCGGGCTGTTTGGATATCTGGGCTATGACATGGTTCGGCTGGTCGAATACCTGCCGGACGTGAACCCCGATCCGCTGGGGCTGCCAGATGCGATCATGTTGCGCCCGTCTGTTGTCGCAGTATTGGATGGCGTCAAAGGCGAGGTGACGGTGGTTTCACCCGCCTGGGCCAGCGACGGTCAATCTGCCAAAGCTGCCTATGCGCAGGCGGCCGAGCGTGTGATGGATGCGGTCCGCGATCTGGAACGTGCGATGCCCGCCGAAACCCGTGATCTGGGCGACGCGCGCGAAATTGCGGCGCCGGTGTCGAACTTCACCAAATCCGGCTATATGGAAGCAGTTGAAAAGGCCAAGGAATACATCCGTGCTGGCGATATCTTCCAGGTAGTTCCAGCGCAGCGTTGGACGCAGGATTTTCCGCTGCCACCTTTTGCGCTTTATCGTTCGCTGCGGCGCACCAACCCCTCGCCGTTTATGTTCTACTTCAACTTCGGCGGTTTTCAGGTCGTTGGGGCCAGCCCCGAGATTCTGGTGCGGGTGTTCGGCAGCGAAGTCACCATTCGCCCGATTGCAGGCACACGTCCCCGTGGCGCGACCCCCGAGGAAGACAAAGCGAACGAGCTTGACCTGCTGGCCGATAAGAAAGAGCTAGCCGAACATCTCATGCTTCTGGACCTCGGGCGCAATGATACCGGCCGCGTGTCCAAAATCGGCACAGTTCGCCCGACCGAAGAGTTCATCATCGAACGCTACAGCCATGTGATGCACATCGTGTCGAACGTGGTGGGTGAGCTGGCGGAAGACAAAGATGCGCTGGACGCCTTCTTTGCCGGGATGCCTGCGGGCACCGTCTCGGGTGCGCCGAAAGTGCGGGCGATGGAGATCATTGACGAGCTTGAGCCGGAAAAACGCGGCGTCTATGGCGGTGGTGTTGGCTATTTCAGCGCAGGCGGTGACATGGACATGTGCATTGCCCTGCGCACGGCCATCGTGAAGGATCAGAAACTCTATATTCAGGCTGGTGGCGGTGTTGTCTATGACAGCGACCCCGAGGCCGAGTTCATGGAGACTGTTCATAAGTCAAACGCCATACGGCGTGCGGCGGAAGATGCCGCTCGGTTCACCGGAAACGGCAACAGTTAAAAAAAAGGGCGGCTGATCAATTGATCACCGCCCTGTTTCAAGCTGTCACTGTACCTGTTTCATCAAGACGGCCGAGATCGGCGCCATCGCTACCCGGCTGCCGCGATCCTCAAGACCCCACAGCAACAGGGCCGAGATTGTCTCGGGCCGTACGCGCCCCAGCATGACAACGGTTCCTTCCTGACCAGCCCGGAACGCGGCCTGATCCAGGAACCGGCGCATGATTCTGGGATCCTGTCGCGCCCCATCGATATCGCGGAACACAACGCTGGACGGAATGCCATTGCGAACCGCCAACTTCTGGACAGTGTTCAGCCCATTGTCCTGTGTGATCAACCCGCGTCCGGTTCCGGCAGCAATTGCCGCGACCTGATCGGCCAGCTTGCGGTTTCCCTGAATGCCACTGTTCACGCCTTCCAGAATACCCACTGTTTCAGGCAATGTATCCAGCCACACGGACAGGGAAACTTCGGCATCCTGCGCACTCGCGGCTTCGGGCAGGTCCGCAAGGGCCAGAACTTCGAACCCCGCCGCGCGGTGCCGTGCCATCTTTTCCGCCGCATCCGGATCAGACGGGTTCACGGCAAAGCTGATCGGGTAAGGGAAATCCTGCAACGCTTCGGCCCCGAACGCGCCTTCGTCATCAATCAGAATGATCGACATCAGCGGCTTAGATTCCGGGTTCTCGAACTTGGCGGCAAAACGTTCAATCGGTTTTTCCGCAGATGGCTGTTCGGAAATCGCCTGTTCTGCAACAGGCTCATCATCGCGTTCCGTCAAAGGCAGGATACGTTTTCCGACAATCGAACTGGCACTTTCTTCCTGTTCTCCCCCGATCTGAGGCAGCGCAGCAATACGCGGAAGCTCTCGGGGCAAGGTATCTTCATCCCCTTCCACCGCAATCGGACTGCTTTCAAATGAATTATCAGTCGTAGTGTCTTTTGTTTGTGGTTCAGCCTCTACCTGTGGCAACGGATTTGGTTCGGGCTCAAGAACTGCGACCTCGGTTGTGTCAGACTCGGTCGGCGGCGTGGGGGTTTCATCAATTACAACCGGCACGGACTGTTCCTGCTGAACTGCGGGTACCTGGCTAGGCTCGGGCGGCGCAGCGGGGGCTTCGGTCATGACAGACACTTCGGTCGCGACCGATGCAGCGGGCTCGTTCGGGGCCTCAGCCGCTTTGCCAACCTCGGGCTGCGGCTCGGATGACGCTTCCAACCCGGACAAATCAGCCAGATCTTCGCTGGCATTATCGGCGGCTTCTGGCGCACGCGGGGCCAGTTCCACCAGATCGGCATCAGAAACATCCTCGGCAAGTTCAGTAGGCGCCTCTGGTGTTTCTGAAATCGTCGGCGCTGGTGCTTCGGTCGCAACAACCGGTGTGTTGACCATCGGCGTGTTGAGCGACACGACCGCACCCAAGATCAAAACAACGATCGCCCCTGCGACCATTCCTCCGAAAAATCCGCCCATATTTCCTGCCTTTCGCCTCTTTTCCCTGCCTCGCCCTGCTCTGCGCCATCTGGTGTGGCGCTCGGTCAATTGGAGGCGTCAGAAACCGTATGTCCTCTTGACGCTGCCGTCCAAGCCTGAGCATGTATGTGCGGACATTATACCGTGGCCCGGGGTTGCATCGCCAGCCCGAAATGCCCAAGCGAAGATAAGTGCCCATATGCTGCTGCTGATCGACAACTACGACTCGTTTACCTACAATTTGGTACATTATTTGGGCGAACTTGGTGCCGAAATGGTCATTCGCCGCAATGATGCGCTGGATGTGCAAGAAGCAATGGCCATGAACCCGGCTGGGATCCTGCTAAGTCCCGGCCCCTGCGACCCAGATCAGGCGGGCATCTGTCTGGCTCTGACCGAAGCGGCGGCCGAGACCAAAACACCCCTTTTGGGGGTTTGTCTTGGGCATCAGACCATTGGACAGGCGTTCGGTGGCAAGGTGGTTCGGTGCCACGAAATTGTGCACGGCAAAATGGGCATCATGCACCACACCGGAAAAGGCGTCTTTGCTGGCCTTCCATCGCCCTTTGAAGCCACACGCTACCATTCGCTGGTGGTCGAGCGTGAGACGCTGCCCGACTGTCTTGAGATCACAGCCGAGCTGGAAGACGGCACGATCATGGGGCTGCAACACAAGGAACTGCCTATTCACGGTGTTCAGTTCCACCCTGAATCGATTGCTTCCGAGCATGGTCACGCCCTTCTCAAGAACTTCCTGCAAGAACTGAAAGTCCCCGCATGAGCGACGCGCTGAAACCGTTGATCGGAGCAGCCGCCGATCGTCCGCTGACCCGTAAAGAGGCCGAGACCGCCTTTGGCATCCTGTTCAACGGCGAAGCCACGCCAAGCCAGATTGGCGGGCTGTTGATGGCCATGCGTACAAGGGGGGAAACGGTTGATGAATATGCCGCGGCCGCGGCTGTGATGCGCGCCAAGTGCAATGCCGTGCGGGCGCCCGAAGGGGCGATCGACATCGTTGGCACGGGCGGAGACGGGAAAGGCACCCTGAACATCTCGACCGCGACTGCATTTGTCGTCGCAGGTGCTGGCGTGACAGTCGCAAAACACGGCAACCGCAACCTAAGCTCCAAATCCGGCGCAGCGGATGCATTGGGGCAAATGGGTATCAACGTTATGGTTGGACCACAAGTTGTTGAAAGTGCTCTGAAAGATGTCGGTATCGGTTTCATGATGGCACCGATGCATCACCCGGCCATTGCGCATGTTATGCCCTCACGGCAGGAACTGGGAACGCGCACGATTTTCAATATCCTGGGCCCGCTGACCAACCCTGCCGGTGTCAAACGGCAACTGACGGGTGCCTTTAGCCGCGAGCTGATCCGCCCCATGGCTGAAACACTAGGCTTGCTGGGGTCAGACCGCGCGTGGCTGGTACACGGATCGGACGGGACAGACGAGTTGACGATCACCGGTATCAGCTGGGTTGCCGCTTTGGAAGATGACGTGATCAAAGAGGTCGAGCTGCACCCCGAGGATGCTGGCCTGCCTGTGCACCCTTTCGAACACATCCTCGGCGGAACCCCTGAAGAGAACGCCATCGCATTTCGTGCGCTGCTGGACGGCACCCCGTCCGCGTATCGTGACGCAGTGTTGCTGAACTCTGCCGCGGCATTGGTTGTCGCTGATGCGGCAAGTGATCTGCGCGAAGGTGTGGCCATGGCCGCCGAGAGCATCGACAGCGGTGAAGCCAAAAACAAAATTACGGCCTTGGCCGCCAAGACTCAGGAGGCCGCATGACCGAAACCGTTCTGGACAAGATCAAAGCCTACAAACTGGAAGAAATCGCAGCAGACAAGGCTCAGAAGTCCTTGGAAACGCTGGAAAGTGACGCACGTGCCGCTTCGGAAACCCGCGGGTTTGCCGCAGCGCTTCAAGCTGCGTCCCGGCAAGGTTACGGCCTGATCGCTGAGGTCAAGAAAGCCAGTCCCTCCAAGGGTTTGATCCGGCCTGATTTTGATCCACCTGCCTTGGCCAAGGCATATGAAGAAGGCGGTGCTGCGTGTTTGTCCGTGCTCACCGACACGCCCAGCTTTCAGGGTGCCAAGGAATATCTGACACAAGCGCGTAACGCGACATCTCTGCCCGCTTTGCGTAAGGATTTCATGTATGACCCTTATCAGGTGGTCGAGGCACGTGCTTTGGAAGCCGACTGTATTCTGATCATCATGGCATCTGTCAGCGATGATCAGGCAGCCGAGTTGGAACAGACCGCTTTTGATTGGGAGATGGATGTTCTGATTGAGGTGCACGACGAAGCCGAGCTTGAACGCGCAGCCCAACTGAAAAGCCCATTGATTGGCATAAATAACCGCAATCTCAAAACCTTCGAGACCACTCTTGATACAACACGACGCCTGTCCAAACTGGTACCGGCAGACCGTACTATCGTGTGTGAAAGCGGGTTGGGCAACCCGGAAGATTTGCGGGATATTGCGCGCTATGGCGCCCGGTGCTTTTTGATCGGCGAAAGCCTGATGCGCCAGGACGATGTCGAAGCGGCCACCCGCCACATCCTGTCCAATCCGCTTATCCCCGGAGTGATGTGATGCCGCTTACCCATTTCGATGCTCAAGGTCAGGCGCACATGGTCGACGTCTCGGGCAAAGAGGTCACAGATCGCATAGCCGTAGCTGTAGGTCACGTGAAAATGGCGCCGGAAACCTATGGAATCATTTCAGAACAACGCGCAGCAAAGGGCGATGTTTTGGGCGTTGCCCGCCTGGCCGGTATCATGGGTGCAAAGAAGACGCCGGATCTGATCCCGCTCTGCCATCCTTTGCCAGTGACCAAGGTTGCCGTTGAACTGACCCTCGACCCGGATCTGCCGGGTGTTCAGATCGAAGCGACAGTCAAGACGTCAGGTCAAACCGGAGTTGAAATGGAGGCCCTGACCGCCGTTTCCACCGCAGCCTTGACTGTGTACGATATGACCAAAGCCGTCGACAAAGCGATGGAAATTGGCGGCATTCATGTAAGCCTCAAAGACGGCGGAAAATCAGGACGTTACGAGGCGAAATGATTACCGTCGAAGAAGCGCGCGCCCTGCTGTTCGATCTTGTCAGCCCTCTACCTTCGGAACAGGTTCCACTGGCCCAGTCTGCGGGACGTGTTCTGTCACACGAGGTTGTGGCAACGCGCGACCAGCCGCCATTTGCCGCATCATCGATGGATGGCTACGCCGTCAAAGCCGACGAAGTCGAGCTTCATGCCATGTTCAAAGTGGTGGGAGAATCCGCCGCGGGCCGTCGTTTCGACGGCTCAGTAGGCCCCGGTCAGGCCGTACGTATCTTTACCGGCGCTCCGGTTCCCGAGGGCTCAGACTTCGTTGTGATTCAGGAAGATACCGACCGGCGTGGCGATCTGATCACGATCACAGACGACCCCGGCCCCAAAACAAACATCCGCCCTGCCGGTGTGGATTTCATGGCAGGCGCGCCCATCACGGCACCGCGTATGATCCGCGCCGAAGACGTTGCCCTGATGGCTGCGATGAATATCGCGCAGGTCCCGGTTTCTCGAAAACCCGTGATTGCCCTGATCTCGACCGGCGACGAACTTGTCATGCCCGGCGAAGAACCGGGACCGGACCAGATTATCGCGTCGAACACGTTTGGATTGCGGGCATTGCTTGAGGGGCTCGGTGCTGTGGTTCGTGTCCTTCCGATTGCACGGGACACGGTTTCATCGCTTGAGACTGCGTTTGACCTGGCGCGAGGGGCCGATCTCGTCGTGACGATTGGCGGTGCGTCGGTTGGTGACTACGACCTTGTGTCTGATGTATCGCAGGGTTTGGGGATGGACCGGTCTTTCTACAAGATCCGAATGCGCCCCGGAAAACCCCTGATGGCTGGTCGCATGGGTGGCACCGCGATGGTCGGACTTCCTGGGAACCCGGTCAGCGCGATGGTCTGTGGCTATCTGTTCCTTGCCCCGATGGTGCGCCGGATGCTGGGGTTGGAATTGGTTCTGCCGCCCTTTCGGTCTGCCCACTTGACCGAACCACTGACAGAAAACGGCCCGCGCGAGCATTACATGCGCGCGGTTCTGGGCGAAACGGGTATCCGGGCCTGTGCAGATCAGGACAGCTCTCTCCTTAGCGTTCTGGCGCAGGCAAACGCCCTATTGGTCCGTCCCCCGAACGATCCCGCCCGCAAGACCGGGGAAACGGTTCAGTACCTGCCGATCTGAACTTCGCCCAAATTCATTGACACAAAACGTGAACATGCGTAGAACAAAAGAAAACGCATGAGCGACGAGGTGTGAGCAATGCTAACCAAGAAGCAATTGGATTTGTTGAAATTCATCCAAAAACGCGTGCAGGCGGACGGTGTTCCGCCCAGTTTCGATGAAATGAAGGCCGCGCTTGACCTGCGGTCGAAATCCGGCATCCACAGGCTGATCACTGCACTGGAGGAACGCGGCTTTATTCGTCGCCTCGCGCATCGTGCCCGCGCGATTGAAATTGTGAAACTTCCCGAAAGCCTTGGCGGTGAACCAACTGCCGGTTTTTCACCTCGCGTGATCGAGGGTGACAGGCCCAAAGGTCCCCGCCCGACCAATATTGAGCCGGTTGCGGTGGATGCGCTGGAATTGCCGGTGATGGGTCGGATCGCGGCGGGTGTCCCCATTGAGGCGATCAGCCATGTGTCCCATCACGTAGCGGTCCCCGGCCCCATGGTTTCCGGAAAAGGCCAGCACTATGCGCTAGAGGTTCGCGGCGACTCGATGATCGACGCGGGCATCAATGACGGGGATGTGGTCGTCATCCGCGAAACCGCGACTGCTGATAACGGTGATATCGTGGTTGCACTGGTAGAAGATCAGGAAGCGACGCTGAAACGCTTTTTCCGCCGCGGCAACGCTATTGCACTCGAAGCGGCCAACCCGGCTTATGAGACGCGCGTTCTTCCCGAAGAAATGGTCAAGGTTCAGGGTCGCCTAGTCGGTCTGATCCGCACCTATTGACCCGGCTTTAAACGACGGTCCCCTGCGGGCTTCGGGGACCAGAGCCGTTGGCCTGTCAGTTCTGCGCTGGAAGTCAGCTTTCCGTCCGACAATGACAGGCTGCCGGTTTCGCTCAGGTGATCCGGATCGAAGATGGCGCACGCGCCCGCAAGGGGCAGCGCGACCGTCGAAACAATGATCTGGTTGTGTTTGCATTCGTCGAACGCGCGCGCGGCCTTTTTGCCCGAAATATGGATGATTTCCATATCCTGATAAGGGTATCGCTGAACGGTGCTGCTATCCGGCCATCGGCCTGCTGCCGCAATCTGATCAACACCGTCACCGTCATTCTCCAGCCAGACGCTGGCGACAAACCCACTGCCTTTGCTTTTACTCAGGGCCCGACCCTGAGAGGTCATCACGCCGACCAACCCCCCGTTTTCTGCAATCAGAACATCTGGCCTGTGGCCCGAATTCCAAAGCAAAAATGAAAGAATGACGGGCCCGACCCCGTACCAACGCGCCCGCCCTTGCCACAAGGCCAGCCACAAAGCCCCAACAGCAACAAGTGGCAATACATACCAGGACGGACTGACTACAAAACCCTGAGCACCGCCGAGATGTGACACCCAGTTTGACACCCACAGGATCCAATGCAGAGCCCAGCCCATTACGGTCAGCGGGACAGCCTCCAACCCAAATGGGGCCGCCAGTGCGGCGATAACCGCCGCTGGTACAACAACAAGGCCCATCACGGGCACGGACAGCAGATTCGCCAACAGTCCATAGTGAGACATCGTATTGAAATGCGCAGCGCCAATTGGGGCCGTGGCAAGCCCGGCTATCGCCGAGGACATAACCACGCCAGCAATCGGTTTTAACCAATTCGGGCCCGGTAACGGACCCACCTTTTGCAATGCACCGAAGACGGCGACCAATGCTGTCGTTGCGGCAAAGGACATCTGAAACCCTGGGCTAAGCAGCGACTCGGGCCAAAGAACCAGAACGATCAGCGCAGCAACAGAAACCGCACGCAATGAAATCGCACGCCTGTCGATCAACACGGCCCCCAGCATGACACTGACCATGACATAGGCGCGTTCGGTTGCGATATTCCCGCCGGACAACAGCAAATAGAGCGTTGCCGCGATCAGCGCGAACACAGCCGCAACTTTTCGAACAGGTAGCCTCAATGCCACGTAGGGGATCAGTGACAAACCAATGCGACAGGCCACAAAAACAAAACCCGTCAGTAACCCCATGTGAAGTCCGGAAATGGCAAGCAAATGCGCCAGGTTCGACGCGCGCAGGGACAAGAGCGTCTCTTGCCCCATACCACTGCGATCACCTGTGGTGACGGCAGCAGCAAACCCACCGATTTCTCCGGGCAGGATTTGTTTCACTCGCCGCGATATCGCCATTCGGATTGCGGTAATCCGAACACCGCCAATACCGTCTTTGGCTGGCGCAATCGTCAAAACAGGAACGCGGGTATACCCGACCGCACCCAACCCCTGAAACCAGGCATGGCGACGAAAATCGAACCCGCCAGGTTCAACCGGGCCCTGCGGCGGCGAAAGATGCGCTGTGGTCATGATCCGTTGGCCAGGCGCAAAAGGGTCTGTCGTGCCATGAACAGAAAGACGGATGCGTCGCGGCCTGCGCTCATTCGGTACGTCCCCTACGCGCACCTGATCGAGCGTCAACCGCAACGCATCCGAGGCAGACCGATCCATGGCGACGACCCTCCCCTCGACAGGGCCATAGTACCGCCAGGACAGAACCGGTTCTGCCACCATATGGGCGCGAGTACCTGCCAGTATTACACCGACCGCAATCAGCGCCCCCCCGGTCGCTAACGTTCCCACCCCCGGTGGCAGCCGGCGGCTTAAGGCAAAAAGAGCCAGGAACAAGCACGACAGACCTGCATATACCGGCCAGCCGGGCTCGCTCCGGGCACCGAAATAGAGACCGATCCCCGTTGCCAGCATGACTGGCGTCCACGGAAACAGGTAACCTGTCTGGTGCAGCAGCGCGGCCTCGACCCGTGCAAGAACACGCATGGTTGCCCCCGTCCTTCGGGCTCGTTAGACAGGCGTCAAACTATGCCAGATACGGTTACCAAAAGGTTAATCCTCAACATGTCCGAACAGGTCGTCACACGTTTTGCCCCCTCGCCCACAGGTTTTCTGCACATCGGTGGCGCGCGCACCGCATTGTTCAACTGGCTTTACGCCCGCGGACGTGGTGGAAAGTTCCTGCTGCGGATCGAAGACACCGACCGGGAACGCTCGACCCCCGAGGCGACCGCCGCGATCCTTCAGGGCATGGAATGGCTGGGACTGGACCATGATGGCGATGTAATCAGCCAGTTCGAAGGAGCTGCCCGGCATGCTGAAGTCGCGCACCAGCTTCTGGCCGAGGGAAAGGCATATAAATGCTTCTCGACGCAGGACGAAATTGCCGCCTTTCGTGAACAGGCACGGGCCGAGGGCAAGTCGACCCTGTTCCGCAGCCCCTGGCGTGACGCTGATCCTTCAGCACATCCCGACCTGCCATTTGTCGTTCGCATCAAGGCTCCGCAGGACGGCACAACAGTTATCCGCGATCAGGTTCAGGGCAACGTGACCATTCGCAACGACCAACTGGATGACATGGTTTTGCTGCGTTCCGACGGGACACCGGTCTACATGCTGGCGGTGGTGGTCGACGATCATGATATGGGTGTTACCCATGTCATTCGCGGCGACGATCACCTCAATAACGCGGCGCGCCAGATGATGATTTACGAGGCGATGGGCTGGGATGTTCCGGTCTGGGCCCATATTCCGCTGATCCACGGGCCAGACGGTAAGAAACTGTCCAAACGCCATGGCGCGCTTGGCGCGCAGGAATACCAGGCCATGGGCTATCCCGCCGCTGGAATGCGCAACTATCTGGCCCGCTTGGGCTGGAGTCATGGTGACGATGAATTCTTTACTGATGCACAGGCAAAGGACTGGTTTGATCTGAACGGCATCGGCAAAAGCCCTGCCCGGTTTGATCTGAAAAAATTGGAAAACCTGTGTGGTCAACACATCGCCATCTCCGATGATGCTGCGCTGCGGCGTGAAATCGAAGCGTACTTGGCCGCTGCCGCTTTACCGCCCCTGACAGATTCACAATCCAGTGATTTGGAACGTGCGATGTATTGCCTCAAGGATCGGGCGCGGACTTTTCCTGAACTCCTTGAAAAGGCTCATTTTGTTCTGGCATGTCGCCCGATTGTTCCCGACGGGAAAGCGGCAAAGGCGCTGGCATCTGTATCCGACGGTATACTGGGAGAATTGACGCCGCAGCTGCAAAATGCTAGCTGGTCTCGGAACGAACTGGAGGAGACCCTGAATTCCTTTGCCGAGTCAAAGGAGCTCACGTTCGGCAAGCTGGCTGGCCCGCTCAGGGCCGCGTTGGCTGGTCGGGCCGTCACGCCTTCGGTTTTTGACATGATGCTTGTGCTGGGACGGGATGAAACCCTGGCGCGGCTTTCAGAAGCAGCGAAGTAACCCGAATTTCATAAACGGGTAACGCTGCTCCGCTAACACCCGGACTGCGCGAAAGCGCGCAGTCGTTGCCCGCACTGCCCGAGGTTCCTTTGGCGTGCGCATGAATGAAGAAGGGATACCCATGACTGACAGCAACAAGACAGCCACTCTGACCGTTCACGGCAAAGAGTATGAGTTGCCGGTTCATTCCCCGACCGCCGGTCCGGATGTCATTGATATTCGAAAGCTTTACGGTCAGGCAGGTGTATTCACCTATGACCCCGGTTTCACTTCGACAGCAAGCTGCGACAGCACCATAACCTTTATCGATGGTGAAAAAGGCGAGTTGCTGCACCGCGGCTATCCAATCGACCAACTGGCCGAAAAATCGCACTTTCTTGAGGTCTGCTACCTTCTGCTCTATGGAGAGTTGCCGGTCGCAAAAGATCTGGAGAAATTCGAAACCACAATCACCCGCCACACCATGCTGCATGAGCAGATGCAGTATTTCTACCGTGGTTTCCGCCGCGACGCGCACCCGATGGCCATCATGGTCGGTGTTGTCGGTGCGATGTCGGCCTTCTATCACGATTCGACCGATATCGCGGACCCGCACCAGCGCGAGGTCGCCTCGCATCGCCTGATCGCCAAAATGCCGACAATCGCAGCATGGGCTTTCAAATACCACACAGGGCAGCCCTTCGTGTATCCGCGCAATGACTTGGACTATGCGTCGAACTTCCTGCGCATGTGTTTCAGCGTTCCCGCCGAAGAATATGAGGTCAACCCGATCCTCAGCCGCGCGATGGACCGTATCTTCACGCTTCACGCGGACCACGAGCAAAATGCGTCAACGTCTACCGTGCGTTTGGCATCGTCATCGGGCGCAAATCCGTTTGCATGCATCGCCGCCGGCATTGCTTGCTTGTGGGGACCGTCCCATGGTGGCGCCAACCAGGCATGTCTGGAGATGTTGGAAGAGATCGGTACCGTTGATCGCATTCCCGAATTCATCGCCCGCGCCAAAGACAAGAACGACCCGTTCCGCCTGATGGGCTTTGGCCACCGCGTGTACAAAAACTTTGACCCACGGGCCAAGGTGATGAAGCAGTCGGCCGACGAGGTTCTGGATCTTCTGGGCATTGAAGACAACCCGAAACTGCAGGTCGCTAAAGAGCTGGAACGCGAAGCGCTGGAAGACCCGTATTTCGCCGACAAAAAGCTGTTCCCGAACGTTGACTTCTATTCGGGTATCATCCTCGAGGCGATGGGTTTCCCGACCTCAATGTTCACACCAATCTTCGCACTTTCACGGACCGTTGGCTGGGTTAGCCAGTGGAAAGAGATGATTGAAGATCCACAGAACAAAATCGGCCGTCCGCGTCAGCTGTATCTGGGTGAGACACTGCGCGACTACGTGGACATCGAAAACCGCTGAGCCATTAGGGTTCGCAATCAATCCAGAAGGCCCCGGTTAAACCGGGGTCTTTTGCTTTCGTTACTGAAGCAGCGGACGGTTCGGCATTTGGTTTCAGAACAAGCTCATTTGATCCCCGGGTTGCGGCGGAACTGCAAACAGGCCGCATCTTAACGGAGCGGATTTGATCGAAAGCCCCAGTCTTTTGCAGGTTTTAGCAAACCTCAGGGCGATGAGCTCGGCGTATTCCCCCTCACCCCGCATCCTGTGCCCCCAGCGCGGATCATAGTCGCGCCCGCCATGCATTTCACGCAGCTTGGACATGACCTTTTCTGCACGGGCGGGTTCGTGCTCTGCCAGCCAGTCCTGCCAAAGATGAGAGACTTCGCGGGGCAATCGCAACATGATCCAGCTTGCCGCATCTGCGCCCGCCTCTTTTCCAGCGTCCAACAGGCTCTCCAACTCATGATCTGTCAGCCCAGGCACAATAGGCGAGGTCATCACGCGAACCGGAACGCCCGCATCGGTCAACGCTCTGATCGTCTGCAACCGACGCGCCGGAGACGGTGCGCGAGGCTCCATCCGCCGGGACAGACCTGCATCCAGCGTGGTGAGCGATATACCAACCCGCGCCAATCCCCGGCTGGCCATGTCAGCCAGAATATCCAGATCACGCTCGATCAATGTTCCTTTGGTCACGATTGCGACCGGGTGGTTGAATTCTTGCAAGACCTCAAGGCACGACCTTGTAATCAGGCGGTTTTTTTCGATGGGCTGGTAAGGGTCAGTGTTTGTCCCGATCGCGAGCGTGGCGACCTTGTAGGACTTTGCCGACAGTTCCTTGCGCAGAACGATGCTCATGTTGGGGCGCGCAATAAGGCGGGTTTCGAAATCCAGTCCTGCGGACAAGCCCAGATAGGCATGGCTTGGTCTGGCGAAACAATAGACACAGCCATGCTCACACCCCCGATATGGGTTGATCGAACGATCAAAAGGCAAATCAGGTGAACGGTTATAGGTGATAGCACTGCGCGCCACCTCATCCCGCGTCTCGGTTCGCAAGGGCGGCAAGTCTTCATCGATGTCCCACCCGTCATCAACAGCCTGCGTTGCAAACCGTTCAAACCGCCCGGTCGTATTGGACGTCACCCCCCTTGCTTTGATGATATGCCCGATGCTCACGGCACATATGTTCCCTTTTTGTTCCTATCTCACGATAAGCCTGAAACGAATCCTGTGCAAGCCAGCACCGCGAAGAAACCGGGAAGCATTGATGAAAAATAAACAGGATAATATTGCAGACTTTTCAATCGAGCCGGTGCCATTTTTGGCATATAGGTCGGTCCCGAAACGACCAACGTCGCAATCGTCACAGTCAGAATGCGACGTTTTGGCCAAAACGGAAAAAATGCCACCACGGGCCGATGGCCCGCCCAGCACAGGGAATACCCCATGTCCGACGAAGAAGATATCGTCCTGTCCGAACTGAATGATGACGAACTGGTCGATCAGATGTTCGACGATCTCTATGACGGATTGAAAGAAGAGATCGAAGAAGGCACCAATATCCTGCTGGAACGCGGATGGACGCCGTATGACATCCTGACCAAAGCTCTGGTTGGCGGCATGACCATTGTGGGCCATGACTTCCGCGACGGCATTCTGTTCGTTCCCGAGGTTCTGCTGGCAGCCAACGCGATGAAAGGCGGCATGTCGATCCTCAAGCCGCTGCTGGCCGAAACCGGTGCTCCGCGTGTTGGCAAGATGGTCATCGGCACCGTGAAGGGTGACATCCACGATATCGGCAAGAACCTTGTGTCGATGATGATGGAAGGTGCAGGATTCGAGGTTGTCGATCTGGGAATCAACAACCCGGTCGAGAATTACCTGGAAGCACTGGAAACGGAACAGCCCGACATTTTGGGTATGTCCGCCCTGCTGACCACCACGATGCCCTACATGAAAGTCGTTATCGACACCCTGGTCGAACAGGGCGTGCGCGACGATTATATTGTTCTGGTCGGTGGCGCGCCGCTGAACGAAGAGTTCGGCAAAGCCATCGGTGCAGACGCCTACTGCCGTGACGCTGCGGTTGCAGTGGAAACCGCCAAGGATTTCGTGGGCCGCAAGCACAACCAACTGGCTGGCTAAGACCTTTAAGGTTTTTCTTAAAAGGCCGCCCCGTTTCGGGCGGTCTTTTTCGTTTCAGCGCTCCGCCCCTTCATGAGGTGTATCGATTATCCGTTTGTAAACGAAAGTGCGGTTAAAAACCGAAACGTCCAAGTTTCGGGGGTTCCGTGCCGCAGTCTTTCACAGCCATTTCGTTGGGCAAACTTGCCGATATCGATATCGCCGAGGGCAACAATGTCGCCGAAAACGCCTCTGCCCTGGTTGGGCAAACCTTTGGTCACGCGGACGCGCCGCTGGCGCATAACAGCGTGACGTGGAACGTGGTTGGAAACTCCGGCTCTGCCTATGACATGAACAACATGTCTGCCAATGATCGGTTTTCGATCGACGGCGGCAAGCCGCAAACCTTTGATGGCACATCAGTGTACCACGCCACCGTCACTTATTTTGACGGCACAAGTGCAAACATTACTGCCGTTGTCGCGCAGGATGTGGATGGCAACACATATTTGGTGCCTGAGTTCTCGGCCAATGCAGATCAAGCCGCTCTGGAAGCGGGGCCTATACATTCGATCACCTTCAACAGCCTTGCTGGCAATCGATATTCAGGCATGGTGTCCAGCCGTGAAGACTGGGACCTGGTCCCCTGCTTTACCTCCGGCACGCTGATCAGAACCCGCAAAGGGGAACGCCCAGTGGAAACGCTGCGCCCCGGCGACTGGGTGGAAACCCTTGATCACGGGTTTCAAACGGTGCGCTGGGTCGGGCAGCGGCGGGTTCAGGCGGTTGGCGTGTTCGCGCCGGTCCTGTTCAAGGCAGGCGCGCTTGGGAACACCCGCGATCTTCTGGTGTCGCAGCAACACAGGATGCTGATCCAGAGCTGGCGCCTGGAACTGCATACCGGCCAAAACGAAGCACTGGCCCCCGCCAAACACCTGATCAACGGACATGACATCATCCTCAAACCCGGCGGGATCGTAACCTACATTCACATTCTGTTTGATCAGCATGAGCTGCTCTGGTCGGAAGGCTGCCTGAGCGAGAGCTTTCATCCCGGTGCCCAAAGCTGGAACGCCCTTGAACAGTCAGCCCGACAAGAGATCCTGTCCTTGTTCCCCGAGATATCAAAGCAAGGTACTGTCGCCTACGGCCCGCCCGCTCGGCCTCTGTTATCGGCATTCGAAACACGAACGTCGGCAGCCTGACACGAGATGTCGGAAGAAGGCTTGCCTGCAAGCTGTTTTCATTCTCTTGTGCTATGAGCCCATAAGGATGCCGATCCATGCCAAGCGATACGTTACCAGATGATGCAAGCCTGACGACCAAAGGCTATGACGGCGTGGAAAACGCAAGCATCCTGCTGATCGCCTGCGGGGCGCTTGCGCGCGAAATTCTGGATATCAAAACGCGCAACGGCTGGGATCACATGGCGCTGACCTGCCTGCCTGCAATCCTGCATGTTCATCCGGAACGGATCACCCAAGCAGTTGAAGACAGCGTGGCCAAACACCGCGACAGGTTCGAAAAAATCTATGTGGTTTACGCCGATTGCGGAACCGGAGGTCTGCTGCAATCCGCTTGTGAAAAACTGGGCGTCGAGATGGTAAAAGGCCCTCATTGCTATTCGTTCTTCGAAGGCAATCAGGCCTTTCAGGAACGCGGCGAGGACGAAACAACTGCCTTCTACCTGACTGATTTTCTGGCCCGCCAGTTCGACGCATTTGTCTGGAAACCACTGGGTCTGGATCGCCACCCGGAACTGCGGGACATGTATTTCGGCAATTACACCAAACTGATTTATCAGGCCCAGATCGACGATCCGAAACTGACCGAACGCGCACGGGAATGCGCGGACCGCATGGGATTGGCGTTCGAACGGCGTTTCACCGGCTACGGCGATCTGGAAACCACTTTGTCAGACTGGGCAAACCGCCCTGAGTGACCTCAGGCGTTTTCCTGCGCGACCTGGCGGATGCGTTCAATCATGGCCCGCAGACCATTGGACCGCTGCGCTGACAGATGATCGTTCAAGCCCAATCGGGCCAGTTCCGCTGCCGCATCGACCTGCGGCACCTCGGACACCGGCAGACCGTTGTATAGGGACCGAAGCACGGCGATCAGCCCGCGAACGATCAGCGCGTCACTGTCACCATCAAACTTGAACACACCTGCTTCGATCATCGGGTGCAGCCAGACCTGACTGGCGCAGCCGTGAACCTTTGTCGCCGGAACCTTCAACGCGTCATCCAAAGGCTCCATCGCCTTGCCCTGTTCGATGACATGGCGATACCGGTCTTCCCAGTCTTCGAGAAACTCGAAATCCTCGACAATGTCTTCAAAGGCAGGCGTGGCCATGGCGCAGTGATCCTTTCGTTGAAATCACAATGTGACCTATGCCGACGACCACCTGCTGTCCAGCCCCAGCTGTGGCTTTTCAACGCGAAGAATATACGCTAACCCATTGTCTGAATTCGTGTGAAAAGCAGTGGGTCTATGCAAAAGTCTCTGTTCGTTCTTATCATCGCCATGCTGACCCTGACTGCCTGCGGCAGCTGGCGCGACTCGCGGGTGAATCCGTCAAACTGGTTTGGCTCCAGCAAGTCTGTGAAGTCTGAAACACCGCCGGACCCAAATGCCGCCGATGCGTTGGTTCCCAAGGCAAGAGAGGGAAGCGGCCTGTTTTCGCGCCCAGATGCCGAAGACACCAGTGTTCCAATCGCCAAAATCGATGAGCTGCGGATCGAGCCAATACCGTCAGGCGCGATCATTTATTCCTCTGGCACCGCGCTTCGGCAGGGTGCCTATAACGCACGCTTGGTTTCGGTTAATTCAGAAGAAAACAAAGAAAAGGGAATTCTGGAATTTGTATTCCGCGTGAACTACCCCAACTCAGAGACCCCACAAGGATCTGAACGAACAAGAATGGTGTCGGATGCCATAAATGTTTCGACTCAGGATCTTGAAGGCATTCGCCTGATCCGTGTCGTCGGGCAACAGAACACCTTGGAATCGCGGCGGCGGTAATCGCCGTTAAAGTGAGACGACCTTGACCGCCTGCCCTTTGGCCGCCAGCGCGATTTTCCCCTCGCACAGTTTCAACGCGTCTTCACCAAAGACTTCGTAACGCCAACCTGACATCGCGGGCAATTCTCGCTCGCCCGCGGCAATCTGGTCCAACTCGGAACTTGTTGCGATCAGCTTGGCCGCAACGCCCGAACTTTCGGTTTTGGATTTCAGCAGAACCCGAAGCAAGTCGGCCAAAGCCGGGTTGACCTTCAGGTTGTCACGGGAATTGTCGATCTTCGGCAGATTTTCCTGCGGACAATTTGTGCCCTTCGTCACCGCAGCAAGAATACCTTCGGCAATCGGTCCTTTTCGCGCCTCGCGCAACAAAAGGCGCGATCCACCGAGATCGGCGATTGTCTTGGGCTTGGTCGACGCCAGTTCGATCAAGGCGTCATCCTTGAAGACCCGGTTGCGCGGTACATTATGTTCCTGCGCATACCTTTCGCGGAACTGCGCCAGCTCGCGCACAACAGCCAAGAACTTGGCCGAGTTGGTTCGCGTTTTGACCCGCTTCCACGCCTCTTCGGGGCGAATGTCATACGTGGCAGGCTGTGTCAGCGTCCGCAGCTCTTCAGCCACCCAGTGGCTGCGCATCGTCTTTTTGAGTTCCGCAGCAAGATATTCGTAGATCTTGCGAAGATGCGTCACATCCGCCAATGCATATGTTTTCTGGGCTTCCGTCAAAGGACGACGGGACCAATCGGTGAACCGCGACGTCTTGTCGACGCCCTGTTTGCAGATTTTCCGCACCAGCGTCTCATAGCCGACCTGCTCGCCAAACCCGCAGACCATTGCGGCGACCTGTGTGTCGAACAACGGGTTGGGAAAAACACCGGCCTCGACCCAGAAAATCTCAAGATCCTGACGCGCGGCGTGAAACACCTTGACCACGTTCTCGTTTCGGAAAAGCTCATACAGCGGTTCGAGAGACAGGCCATCAACCAGCGGATCAACCAGAACCGCGCTGTCTTCATCATCAGAGGGAAGCGCCAGTTGCACGAGGCACAGTTTCGAATAATAGGTCCGCTCGCGCAGAAACTCGGTATCGACTGTGATGTATGGATAGCTTGCGGCCGCCTTGCAGAAATCAGCCAGTTCTTGCGTCGTCGTCAGAGTTTTCATGCGCCGTACTAGTTTTGCTCTTGCTCTTGTGAGTGCCCGTAATTTCCCTCGCCCCCAAGCGATACCGACGACCATAGGACGATTTTCAGGCGAGTGTAAATCACCCTCGGAACCTCACTGCATGAGAACGGGTGACCTGTTGCCTTCGGCAATGCGGCGCAGCACCGCTGGATAAAGTTCATGTTCCCGGATCAGAACTTTTGAAGCCAGAGTTTCCGGGGTATCCGCTGGTTCGATATCCACCCGTGCCTGACCCAGAATTGGGCCATCATCCAGAGCCGCCGTCACCTCATGGACCGAGCAGCCATGCTCCGTATCGCCCGCTTCAATTGCGCGGGCGTGGGTATGTAACCCCTTGTATTTGGGCAGCAATGAGGGGTGGATGTTCAGCATTCGCCCCTGAAAGCGCGTTACGAAATCCGCGGTCAGGACCCGCATGAACCCGGCCAGACAGACAATATCCGGCCGCGCGTCTTCCAAAGGCTTTAGCAACTCAGCCTCAAAGGCTGCGCGATTGCCCTTGAATGGCCGGTGATCGACCACTGCGGTCGGAATGCCACGGTCCGCAGCTTTTTTCAGCCCACCCGCCTGCGCATCGTTGGACAGGACCAAACAGGGCCGCGCCGGGTGATCACCGGTCATGCTGTCGACAAGCGACACCATGTTGGACCCGCCCCCAGAAATCAGGATCGCGACGCGCTTGTGGTTCACAGCAGTTTGCCCGAATAGGCAACTCCGGGCGTTTCGGTGACCGTACCGATCCGCGACACGGTCTCGCCAGCCTCGGCCAGCAAGGTCGAAAGCTGATCGGCCTTATCAGGATCGCACACCATGATCAGACCGATGCCACAGTTGAAGGTCTTGAGCATCTCGGCTTCCGCAATACCGCCAATCTGCGCCATCCAGCTGAATACAGACGGCAATTGCCAGCTGTCCAGATCAATCTGGGCCCCCAACCCTTCCGGCAATACGCGCGGCAGGTTCTCGGTCAGACCGCCACCGGTGATATGGGCCAGTGCGTGAACGCCACCTTCGCGGATCGCGGACAGGGCCGGTTTGACGTAAAGGCGCGTCGGTGTAAGCAGCGCCTCGCCCAACGAACCTTCACCAAAGGGGCACGGTGCATCCCAGCCCAGACCAGACAGTTCGACGAGTTTACGTACCAGTGAGTACCCGTTGGAATGCACTCCGTTCGAGGCCAGACCAAGCAGCACATCCCCCGCCTGCACCCCCGAAGGCAGATCGGCACCGCGTTCCATTGCCCCGACCGAGAATCCGGCCAGATCGAAATCGCCATCAGGGTACATGCCGGGCATCTCGGCAGTTTCGCCACCAATCAGAGCACAACCGGATTGTGCACAGCCTTCGGCAATTCCTTCAATGATCCGCGCGGCTGTATCTGTGTCCAGCTTGCCTGTCGCGAAATAGTCGAGAAAAAACAGGGGCTCGGCCCCCTGACAGATCAGGTCATTGACACACATGGCCACCAGATCGATGCCAACCCCATCCACGACGCCGGTATCGATCGCAATTCGCAGTTTTGTACCAACCCCGTCCGTGGCACCAACCAGAATGGGATCCTGATACCCAGCAGCTTTCAGGTCGAACAGTGCGCCAAAACCGCCCAGACCGCTCATCACACCGGGGCGGTTGGTTCGCTTTGCTGCGGGCTTGATCCGGTCAACCAGAGCATTGCCCGCGTCAATATCCACGCCTGCATCGGCATAGGTGATTCCGTTCTTGCCCGCTGTCATGGCCAGTTCCTTTTGAATGCTTTGCGGGCGGGTTATTCGATTGTGGCGTTTGTTGCAACGGTCAGGCTTGACGCGGCTGTTCACCGTGATACGCAATGCGCCTAGGCGGGCCTGTAGCTCAATTGGTTAGAGCAGAGCGCTCATAACGCTTTGGTTGGGGGTTCGAGTCCCTCCGGGCCTACCAAATCACCGCCACGTTCCTTGAACACACCGCCCATCCTGCTGGTTTTGTTTGTATTTATGACCTCAGGCGTTCGTCACGTCTTGCGTACCCTGTCCACATACGCTTGGAAATCAGAAGAATTTATTCAGTTCATCGATTTTCGCTTTCGGTTTAATCGCCGTGGGATGACAGGTCTTACTAAAAACTCCGAAATCATCTCGCGAGAAATCCAGCGCCTCGGCTCAGAACATCGTCATATTGGCGCAGGTTTGGAGCGGCAAAGGTGCCAGGCGTTTACCGGCCAATAATTATATCCGCGCACAAACCGCCCAGGCGTTCACTTTTGGCCAGTCTCAGAGTTCCACCATGGGCGCGCGCAACGTCCGCCACGATCGCCAACCCCAAACCCACGCCACTGCCCTGATTCTGGTTGCGCGCTGGGTCGAGCCGCGTAAAGGGTTTGACCGCCTCTGTGCGCTGCTCTGCGGGAATTCCAGGGCCATCATCTTCGACACGGATGCGCATCGACTTGGCGTTCAGCGACAGGCTGACCTCAGCACGGCTGCCGTAGCGCACGGCGTTGCCGATCAGGTTTTCAACGGCCCGACGAACAGCCATAGGGCGCAGCATTGCCGTTCCCTCACCCTCGACAGTGACCAACTCGGCCCGATGCCCTGCCCGATTGGCGTCATCCACAATCTGTCGAACAAATTCCGCCGGGTTGATTTCCTCGGGCGATCCTTCGGACGCCCCGCGCGAAAATTCGAGGAATGCATCAACCAAGGATTGCATTTCCGCCACGTCCTGTAGCAAAGGTCGTGCCTCATCCTCAGGTAACATTGCCAGTCCAAGTTTCAGGCGCGTCAGAGGCGTGCGCAGGTCATGACTGACGCCGGACAACATCAGCGTCCGTTGTTCGATCTGACGTTCGATCCGTGACCGCATATCCAAAAACGCATTCCCCGCCGCGCGTACTTCGATGGCACCGCCCGGTGAATATGGTACGCTCCGCCCTCGTCCAAACGCCTGCGCCGCATTGGCCAGCCGTGTGATAGGGCGCAACTGGTTTCGCATGTACAGAAATGAAATCGAGGTCATTATGATCGCGAAAAACAGCATCGTCACGATCAACTGATGCGGCGCCGCTGGCGACAATCTGCGCC
This sequence comes from Ruegeria sp. O5, assembly GCF_056535105.1. Classification (NCBI taxonomy): domain Bacteria; kingdom Pseudomonadati; phylum Pseudomonadota; class Alphaproteobacteria; order Rhodobacterales; family Roseobacteraceae; genus Ruegeria; species Ruegeria sp. O5. Next base: position 471,107 of record NZ_JBQERN010000001.1, read on the forward strand.
GGTCAAAGGTCAGTTCCAGCACCCCCAGATGTGTATCCAGGTACAGACGCGCTTCGCGGCTGCTTGGCAACGCTACAGCACTCAGCTCTGGCAACCTTGCACGAAGCTCGGCCTCGACCTGCGGTGCTATAAAGTCGTACCACCGTGGACGGTCAATTTTGGGAGTTTCGTTGGCGGGCAGAAATCTGGCCTGCATTTCCAGCGCCAGAAGATCCGGGCGCACTTCGGCCAATGCCTGGTGCTGCGTCTCGGCCCCCTCCATCATGGTGGTGATCAGCATCACTTCCCTTGAGGCTGCGCGCGTCATCTGGTCAGTGACATCTTCCAGATGCTTTTGAAGAAAAGCAACTCCAACGACCAGAAGCAGCACGATCACAGGAAGAACCAGAATCAATGCTGCCCGGGCGTAAAGGCTGCGTGGCATATAGGGTTTGAGCCAGTGCGTGGACATGCGCTAAACCTAGCGGGCTGCCCGGACAAGAGAAAGAGCACAGAATGCAAGCACCTGACGAATTCAATCCGCCCGCTGGTGTTGCGACAGAATTGCAACCGGGTCTTCGGCGCATTCTGGCCCCCAACCCGTCACCGATGACCTATCGCGGCACCAACACCTATCTGCTGGGCGATCGTGACATTGCCGTCATTGATCCCGGCCCCGCATGCGAAGAGCATTTGAACGCGATCCTGAATGAACTGCGACCTGGCCAGAGAATCAGCCACATAGTCGTCACGCACACACATCTGGATCACTCACCCTTGGCAGCACCCCTTGCCGCGCGAACGGGAGCTGCGATCTATGCGTTTGGTGGTCCCGAATCCGGTCGCAGCGCTGTTATGGCGACCCTTGCAGCGCGTGGATTGGCCGGAGGTGGCGAAGGCATCGACACAGCGTTTCGTCCGGATATCGAGGTTGCGGATGGTGAGGTCATCTTTGGCGATGACTGGCAGCTTGAGGTTATTCACACTCCGGGGCATCTGGGAAACCACATTGCCCTGGCATGGCAGGATACCTGTTTCACCGCCGACCATGTGATGGGATGGGCCAGTTCGCTGGTGTCGCCACCGGACGGAGACCTGACTGATTTCATGACGGCCTGCCACCGCCTGCGCGCGCGTGACTGGTCCGTTTTTCACGCGGGCCACGGTGCACCGATTACAGACCCCGCTGCGCGATTGGACTGGCTGATCCGACACAGGCAAAACCGCGAAGCCCAGATTCTGTCCGCGCTCGAGGAAGCAGACGGATCGGCACGGCACCTGGCCGAACGTGTCTACACCGACACACCCGCGACACTGCTGTCAGCTGCGGAGCGGAATGTTTTTGCCCACCTCGTTGATCTGACGGGAAAAAAACAGGTGTCACCGCTCGGCGAACTATCTGCCACGGCGGTTTTTCGCAGAGATCTATGAAGCCGCGAAAAATTTTCAAAGTTCGCGTGCTTAACCTCTGGACGCCGGGATTCCGGGTTGCTATACGCCCCTCAGTTCCGGCGTAGCTCAGCGGTAGAGCAGTTGACTGTTAATCAATTGGTCGTAGGTTCGATCCCTACCGCCGGAGCCAAAATTTCCCAATATTCAATCTTTTGTCAGGGTCGGAAACCACATCGGTATTCTGGGGCTTTTTCGTTGAAAAAATAATAACCGCCCTCTGGACGCCGGATACTCCGGTTGCTATACGGCGCGGACCGTTCCGGCGTAGCTCAGCGGTAGAGCAGTTGACTGTTAATCAATTGGTCGTAGGTTCGATCCCTACCGCCGGAGCCAATTCAGCCCGCTAAATCGCGTCTCATCCCCCAAGGGCATCCTTGAAATCCGCACGCAGGTTGCGTTTCAGCACCTTTCCGGTTGCGTTCAGCGGCAGCGCGTCAACAAAAACAACCTTGTCCGGAATCTGCCATTTGGCAATTTTCCCTTCGAAAAAGGCCAGAAGTTCCTTTTCGCTTGGATTCTCGCCGTCGGCCCTTACTGCAACTAGCAAGGGGCGTTCGTCCCATTTCGGATGCGGAACACCGACCACGGCGGCAGTTGCCAGTTTCGGATGCGCAACAGCGATGTTTTCAAGTTCGACCGAGCTGATCCACTCCCCTCCGGACTTGATGATGTCCTTGGATCGGTCACGAATGGTCATGTAACCATCGGTGTCCAGCGTTGCGACATCGCCTGTGGCGAACCAACCGTCTTGCAACAGATCCTGATCCTGCATCAGGAAATAGCTGTCCAGTACCCAATGCCCCCGCACCATCAGATCGCCCTGCGTTTCACCGTCATGTGGCAGATCTTTGCCGTCATCATCCACGATTTTCAGTTCAACCCCAAACGGTGGCCGACCCTGACTCAGACGGATAAGGTGTTGTTCTTCAAGCGGCAGCACCAGATGTTTGGCCAATGGGTAGTTGGCCGTACCAAGCGGGCTCATCTCGCTCATTCCCCACGCATGTACCGTATCGACGTCATATTTATTCCGGAAAGTCTCCATCATCGAAGGTGGGCAAGCGGCACCTCCAATCACGGTCCGTTCGAGGCTTTTCAAACTCGTCCCGCATTTGGCTGCATGCGCCAACAGTCCCTGCCAGATTGTAGGCACCCCCATGGCCAGCGTCACGCCATAGGTGTCGATCAGATTGACCAGCGCCTCGCCATGCAAATCCGGGCCGGGTAAAACCAGTCGCGATCCGGACATGGCGCAGGCATAAGGCGAGCCCCATGCATTAACGTGGAACATAGGAACGACGGGCATCACGACATCCATCGCCGAAAAGCCGATCACGTCGCGCGTATTGGACGCGAAACTGTGCAGGACCGTCGATCTGTGGGAATAAAGAACCCCCTTGGGATGGCCGGTTGTACCCGACGTGTAACACAGCCCTGACGCGGTGTTTTCATCCAGTTCAGGCCAATCAAAGGCCGCGTCACCGGTTTCGATCAGCTCATCATAAAATTTCAGGTCGGGTATCTTTGCTGCAGCGTCATCGTTGCGGGGGCCCATCAGAACAAAATGGCGAACATCCGTCAGCGCACCGTGCAAGGCAGCAACCAGCGGGACGAAGGTTGCATCAAAGAACAACACCCGATCCTGAGCATGGTTGATAATGTAAGTCAGTTGTTCAGGAAAAAGCCTCGGATTGACCGTGTGACAGACATATCCCGCACCCGAGGTGGCATAATAGATCTCCAGATGCCGACGATTGTTCCAGGCCAGCGTCCCGACCCTGTCCTGCGGCTCCAGACCCAGCTGCGTCAGGGCCGACGCCAAACGCCGGGCGTTCACGGCTATCTCGGACCAATTGGTTTCTGTCACTGATCCATCCGTTTCGACCGAGAAAATCTCGGTCTGACCGTGGTAACGCTGTGCGTGATCAATCAGCGACGAAATCAGCAAAGGCTGTGTCATCATCTGTCCCAGCATGGACATCCTCCCGTCATGGGCGGGACCTTGCCTGGCCCCTGCCTGTTCCGTCTGGCACAGACAGGCAGGGGTGTTCCCCGTCACGTCAGTCCAGCCGTTTCCTATAAGGAACCCTGCCAATCATTTAATTGTCTGACAATAAAAGAATGCAACCCACACCGGTAGCGGAATACATCCCGTCGCCTAATCCCGGTGTTTCAGCGCGTAGGCGACCAATGCTGCGGTCGACCCATCCTTTCCCTCGGCGCTTTCTTCGCCATCCACGATGGGGCCAAGCGAATTGGCCAGTTCCTTGCCCAGCTCAACCCCCCACTGGTCGAAAGAGTTGATGCCCAGCAACACGCCTTCGACAAACACCCGGTGTTCATAAAGCGCAATAATCTGACCCAACACAAACGGTGTGAGTTTGGGGTAAATCAATGTTGTCGAGGGACGATTGCCGGGGAAAACCCGGTGCCGGGCCTGCCGGTCCAGTTCACCACCCTGATACCCCTGCTGCGTCATGCGTTGGCGCGCTTCTTCGAACGAACGGCCACGCATCAGGGCCTCAGACTGCGCCAGACAATTGGCCAAAAGCAGACGGTGGTGATGGGTCAGTTCTGGTTCATGCCCCTCGGCCGCAACCATGAATTCGCAGGGAATGACATCTGTGCCCTGATGGATCAGCTGGTAAAACGCGTGTTGTCCATTGGTGCCCGGCTCACCCCAGACGACAGGTCCTGAAGGCATGGTCAAGGACGACCCATCCATCGCCACGGATTTGCCATTCGATTCCATTTCCAACTGCTGGAAATATGCGGGCAGACGCAAAAGCCGCTGGTCATAAGGCAGCACCGCACGACTGGTATGCCCCAGAACCTGACGATGCCAGATGCCAACCAATGCCAGCATCACAGGCATGTTTTCATCCCAGTCAGCCGAGCGGAAATGCAGGTCCATCGCCTGCCCGCCGCGTAAAAACGCGTCAAATGCGTTTGAACCAACAGCAATCATGACCGGCAAGCCGACCGGCCCCCAAACCGAATAACGCCCACCGACCCAATCGGCGAAACCAAATACATGCGCCTCGGGAATACCGAAGGCCTTCGTCTTGTCCAGAGCGCTGGAAACGGCGGCGAACTGGCGCAACGGATCGCCGCCGCCTTCTGACATCCACGCGCGGGCGGTGCGCGCATTGGTCATCGTTTCGATTGTGGTAAAGGTTTTTGAGGCGACAATGACCAGCGTGCGCGTCGGGTCAAGCTGCCGCAACGTGTCCGCAATATGCGCCCCATCCACATTCGAGACGTAATGCACCCGCGGCCCATCGTGATAAGGTGCCAGCGCCAACGTGGCCATGACCGGGCCCAGGTCTGAACCGCCGATGCCGATATTGACCACATCGGTAAAGCTGCCCCCCGCCCCAGCGATGGCGCCGCCACGCACCTCTTCAGCGAACACGCGCATCCTTTGCAGCGTGTCCAGAACCTCGGGCATGACATCCTGACCGTCCACCTCAACCGGCCCGCCATCAAGGTTGCGCAAGGCCGTGTGCAACACCGCGCGCCCTTCGGTCTCGTTGATCTTCTCACCCGCAAACATCGCATCACGCCGAGACGCCAGACCAGCCTCTTCACACAATTGAATGAGCGCGGATCGCACCGCATCATCAATCTGTGTCTTTGAATAGTCGAAAACCACATCCCCGGTTGAGGCTGAAAATACTTCGGCCCGGTTTGCATCTGCCGCAAACAGGTCAAGGATACGACGGTCACTTGTCGTCTGAGCCAGTGTTCTCAAAGCATCCAGATGCATTGCCTTACTCCGCCCAGTGTACGGTCATGCCACCAAGAACTGCGGCGATCGGTGCCTCTTCCGGTGGTAGCGACATGGCTTTTTCAAGAACGGCGCGTTTTGCCTGTCCATAGATGATCAGGTGTTTCGACAGCGCCCCGTCCAGGACCGGAGCGGTCAGGGAAATTCGCGCCTCTGGCTGCGTTTCGGTCCGGGCGACGATCAACGTAGGTGCATCACTGCGCAATGCCTCGTCCAGCCCTTCCATTCCCGGAAACAATGAGGCCGTGTGCATGTCTTCGCCCATTCCTAGTACCAGCACCGACAATGGCAATACCGGCGCAATCAGCGACTCGATTTCGGGCAACGCTGCCTCAGGTTCTGAACCAGGGACATAAAGCGGAATATATTGCGCCACTGAAGCCCGGCTGGTCAGCAACCTTTCGCGGATCAAACGTTCGTTCGAGCGGTCATGATCTGCTGGCACACAGCGTTCATCCGTCGGCAACACACGCACACGATCCCATTCAAGATCAGCGGCACACAGGCTATCAAAAACAGGGCCCGGAGTTGTTCCCCCAGGAACGGCCATTGCAACGGTATCATGGTGCAGCAATGCGGCCTCTAGGTCGCCCGCCAGCACGTTGGCCACGTCGATGGCAAGCATTTCGCGATCAGCATATTCCTGAATTTTCATGGCTTTATCCCTTGCCAGTGACGTCCGTCACGTTTCATCAGAAGTTCGGCGTCGCCCGGCCCTGTGCTGCCGCTGTCATAAGGCTTTGGTACGTCCCCACGTGCCAACCATCCGGCGATAATCGGATCGGTCCAGGCCCAGGCGGCCTCAACCTCATCCCCGCGCATGAACAGGGTCTGGTTTCCGCGGATCACGTCCATCACCAGGCGTTCATACGCATCTGGCGGGTCCTGATTTTCGGGGCCCAGGGCTTCGGCAAAGCTCATGTCCAAGGGAACGTCGATCAGTCGCATCCCCCCCTGCCCGGGTTCCTTGATCGTCACCTTCAGCGTGATCCCCTCGTTCGGCTGCAACCGGATCGACAACGTATTTGCATGACGCCCCGCCTCTTCCCCGAATATCGAATGCGGCGCGTCCTTGAACATCACGTTGATCACCGACGAGCGCGCCACCAGACGCTTACCGGTGCGCAGGTAGAACGGTGTACCTGCCCAACGCCAATTGCTGATATGGGCCTTCAACGCCACATAGCTTTCGGTGGTTGATCGCGGATTGCCAACGCAGTCCCGGTATCCTGGCCCGTCTGGACCGGCCGCAAACTGCCCCCGCACGATGTGGTGCGGTTCAACCGGATCAAGCGCCCGGATCACTTTAAGCTTTTCATCCCGAACTGCGTCAGGATCAAACTTGGCCGGAGGTTCCATCGCAATCAGGCAGAGCAGCTGCATTAAGTGGTTCTGCACCATGTCCCGCATCGCACCCGCCCGCTCATAATAGTCTTCGCGCCCTGCGACACCAACAGTTTCCGCAACCGTTATCTGAATATGGTCGACATACTGGCTGTTCCACAGCGGTTCGAACAGCATATTGCCAAACCGGACCGCCATCAGATTCTGGACGGTTTCCTTGCCCAGATAATGGTCGATCCGGTAGATTTGATTTTCATCAAAATGCGCGGCCAGTGTTGCATTCAAGTCCCGTGCGCTTGCCAAATCATGTCCAAACGGCTTTTCGACCACGATACGGGTTTCTTCTGTCACCAGATCATACGCCCTAACCCGCTGGGCCAATGGCCCGAACAGGCTGGGACCGACCGAGAAATAGAAAGCGCGAACCCGGTCGGGCGAGAGTTTTTCGCCCAGTACATCCCAACCATCCGTCGTCAGGGCATCCAGCGATACATAGTCGACCCGTTGCAGGAAACGGTTCAGGGCTTGCGAATCCTGCGCCCGTTCCGAAGCGTGCCGATGCAGCGACGCAGCAACCATGTTACGAAAATCATCCGCCGAATGACCGGCACGCGCGGCTGCTATTATCCGGGCATCCTCGTGCCACTGACCCGCACAATACCGACGGTAAAGCGCAGGCAGGATTTTGCGCTGCGCCAGATCACCGGTGCCGCCGAAAATGATCAGATCAAATGGATCAACAGGGATGACACGTGAAACCATGAGTTGTCCTTACCCTGACACTTCCAGCATGTCCAATGTTAGCGCAACCAAAATTCAATAAATCTCGCTGTTCAAAACTCTGTCAGAACCCCTGTGCCAGACTTACCAAACCCGCGACAAAGGGCTAGATCAGTTCGACAACTTCAACGAACCGGATGTGGGAATGAAAGACAACGCCCCTCAGCTTGCCAATGTCGGCAAGTTTCAGCGTAAACTGGTAACGGCCGACGGCCAGACCCGCGCAAAGGTTTCCCTTACCAACCCTCAGACGCTGTGGTTCAATACCGGCACGCTGTGCAATATTGAATGCGTCAACTGCTATATCGCCAGCAGCCCGACCAATGACGCGCTGGTTTATATCACTGCGGACGAGGTTCGTGACTATCTTGATCAGATCAAAGCCCGCAATTGGCCGGTGCGTGAAATTGGTTTTACGGGCGGCGAGCCCTTCATGAACCCCGAGATGATCGACATGACACGCGACGCGCTGGAGCGTGGGTACGAAGTGCTGATTCTGACCAACGCGATGGCCCCGATGATGCGCCGCAAGATGCGCGACGGGCTGCTGGCATTGCAAAAGACATTCAATGACAAGATGACCCTGCGTGTTTCCGTAGATCATTACCGGGCAGAACTGCACGACCTTGAACGCGGCAAAGGAAGCTTTGAAAAAACCCTGACGGGTATGAAGTGGCTGCGCGATCACGGCTTTAACATGGCTGTCGCCGGACGCACCGTTTGGGATGAGTCTGACACGGAAAGTCGCGCGGGTTACGCCGCATTCTTTTCAGATCACGGCTTTGACATTGACCCGCATAACCCGGCACAGACCGTCCTGTTTCCCGAGATGGACGAAACTGTCGAAGTACCCGAGATTACAACGGCTTGCTGGGGAATACTGAGTAAGTCACCCGATGCATTGATGTGTGCCAGCGCCCGCATGGTGGTGAAACGGAAAGGCGCTGACCGGCCTGCCGTGTTGGCCTGCACCCTGCTGCCCTACGAGCCGGAGTTCGAGATGGGTCATTCTCTGGCCGAATCCGAGGCTGACGTTCACCTGAACCACCCCCACTGTGCCAAATTCTGCGTGCTGGGCGGCGCCAGTTGTTCTGGCTGATTGGGTCAGGAAGTTCCTGATTTCATTTCAGACGCATCATCAGACACGCGCCGACCGCTTCGGTTCATTGTTTGAAGAGCATGCACCAACGGAAACTGCGCCTGTCCCTCGCTCAGTTCACACGAAACTCTCCTACCATGTTGCGCCACTCACCCGGTGCGATCATTTTGCGATGGGTGAATTTGACGGAATGCAGCGGGCCTTCGATTTCGCGCTGCCAGAAGTCGATGAATTTGAACAACTTCGGATGATCCGGCGCAAGGTCGTAATCCTGCCAGATGAACGTGTTCAAGACGTGGATATAGTCTGGCATATGATAGAAAAACTCCGCCGTCGTCAGCCCGTACCCCTTGAGCATCAATTCGGTTTCGCTTGGATTCATGCAGACCTCCTGTTTGATACAAGGCCTGCTCAAGATACCACGAAAACCTTCTAATACTTATATAACAATATGTTACTTGAGTATTACCGGGGAATTTCCCCGTAAAGGCGCTGCTTGCTTGCACCTTATGTGCCGGGTCTGATAAGATACACCCACAAGATATAGACCCAGAACAAGACACGGGCAGTTTACGTGAGCGATACGCCAGAAATTCCTGAAAACATGGATGAAACCCCGCCCGAGCGCCCAGTCTATGACGGCCCGACGGTTTCCATCGAATCCGAAATGCGCACGTCCTATCTGGACTATGCCATGTCGGTCATCGTCAGCCGCGCGATCCCTGATTTGCGCGACGGGCTGAAACCGGTGCACCGGCGTATCCTTTATGCAATGCACGAGACGGGGAACACGCACGATAAGGCGTACCGCAAATCGGCACGCCCGGTGGGCGACGTGATGGGTAAGTACCACCCGCATGGTGACAGTGCGATCTATGACGCACTGGTGCGGATGGCGCAGGATTTCTCGATGTCTCTGCCGCTGCTGGATGGTCAGGGCAACTTTGGCTCGATGGACGGCGATAACCCGGCGGCTATGCGGTATACCGAAGTGCGGATGGACAAGCCCGCCGCTTCCCTGTTGGCTGATATCGAAAAAGAAACGGTCGATTTTCAGGACAACTATGACGGCAAGGACCGGGAACCGACAGTTCTGCCGGCCCGTTTCCCGAACATGCTGGTCAATGGTGCCGGAGGTATCGCCGTGGGGATGGCGACAAACATTCCGCCGCACAACCTTGGCGAAGTAGTCGATGCGACTTTGGCGCTGATCGACGATCCCGACCTTACATCAGAACAGTTGATCGAATACGTCCCCGGCCCCGACTTTCCAACCGGCGGTGTGATGCTTGGGCGTTCCGGCGCGCGCAAGGCCTATCTGGAGGGCCGCGGCAGCGTCATCATCCGCGCCAAGACCCGAGTGGAAGAAATCCGCAAGGACCGCTATGCCATCGTTGTCGACGAGATTCCCTATCAGGTGAACAAGGCCGCGATGATCGAAAAGATCGCCGAGGCGGTTCGCGAGAAGCGGATCGAAGGCGTGGCCCATGTACAGGACGAATCCGACCGCAACGGCGTGCGCGTTGTGGTCGAGCTCAAGCGCGATGCAACGCCCGAGGTGGTGCTGAACCAGCTCTACCGCTTTTCGCCGATGCAGACCTCCTTTGGCTGCAATATGCTGGCGCTGAATGGTGGCCGCCCCGAACAGCTGACCCTGCGCCGGTTCCTGACCTCGTTCATCGACTTCCGTGAAGATGTCGTTGCCCGCCGTACGGCCTATGACCTGCGCAAGGCGCGCGAACGCAGCCACATCCTGTGTGGTCTGGCTGTGGCGGTGTCCAATGTCGATGAAGTGGTCGCAACGATCCGGTCGTCTGCTGACGCCGCCGAGGCCCGCGAAAAACTGATGACCCGCCGCTGGCCTGCCTCCGACATCGAAGGCTATTTGCGCCTGATCGATGATCCTCTGTCCAAGATGAATGACGATGGCACCTATAATCTGACCGAGGTTCAGGCCCGTGCCATTCTGGAGTTGCGCTTGCAACGCCTGACCCAACTGGGCGTCAAAGAGGTCACGGACGAGCTGGAAGAACTGGCGGCCAAGATCAAGGAATACCTTGATATTCTGTCCTCACGCGAACGGATCATGGGCATCATCGCTGATGAGCTGCGCAGCGTGCGTGAACAGTTCGCGGTCGACCGCCGCACTGAGATCGTCGACTGGTCCGGTGACATGGAAGACGAAGACCTGATCGAGCGTGAAGACATGGTCGTGACCGTCACTTCGGGCGGGTACATCAAACGCACACCGCTGGCAGATTTCCGCGCCCAGAAACGCGGTGGCAAGGGCCTGTCGGGGATGCAAACCAAGGAAGAGGATGTTGTGACCAACCTCTTCGTTGCGAACACCCATACACAGCTGCTGTTCTTCACGACGGACGGGATGGTCTACAAGCTCAAGACCTGGCGCTTGCCCCAATCCGGACGCACCGGCAAAGGTAAGGCCATCGTCAACATCCTTCCGATCCCAACTGGCGTTTCCATCGCCGCGATAATGCCCGTGGATGTACCGGACGAGGAATGGGAAAACCTCCAGATCGTCTTTGCCACCAGCGCAGGTGACGTGCGTCGTAACCGGTTGTCGGACTTCACCAATGTCCGGCGCAACGGCAAGATTGCCATGAAGCTGCCCGACGGCATTGAACTGGTGAATGCGCGCATCTGTTCGGAAGACGAAGACGTGATGCTGGTCACCAATTCCGGCCGCGCGATCCGCTTCCGGACAACTGACGTGCGTGTCTTCAACTCGCGCGAATCCACAGGTGTCCGGGGGATCAGGCTGACCAACGGTGACCGCGTCGTTTCGATGTCCGTGATCCGTCATTTCGAGGCGACACCCGAAGATCGTGTGGCCTATCTCAAGATGCGGCGTGCGGTCGCGGGGCTTACCGAAGAAGACGCTGGTGAAGACGAGGAAGCCGCAGCAAGCAGCGATTTCAGCCAGGAAAAATACGCCGAGATGTCGGCTGCCGAAAACCTTATCCTCACTATCACCGCTGGTGGTGCAGGCAAGTTGAGTTCAAGCCACGACTATCCTGTGCGCGGACGTGGCGGCATGGGTGTGGCGGCGATGGACAAGGCCATGCGCGGCGGGGACTTGGTTGCATCCTTCCCGGTCGAGATCGACGATCAGATCATGCTGGCCACATCGAAAGGCCAATCTATCCGGGTGCCGGTCGATGGTATCTCTTTCCGCTCAAGATCCGCAGGTGGCGTGAAGGTGTTCAATACCGGCAAGGGCGAAGAAGTCGTCAGCGTCGCGTGGATCGCAGATCAGGGCGACGAGGAAGAATGACAGTAACCCCGGGCACCGGTTCGACGATTCCCGGGGTTCAGTTCATGTCAGGTAGGCATTGAAAAAAGCGATGGTCCGGCTCCATGCCAGATTTGCCGCGGCTTCGTCATATCTGGGCGTCGTATCGTTGTGAAAGCCGTGATTGACGTCCGGATAGAAGTGCACGCTGAATTTCTTTTGATTGGCTTTCAGCGCCTCTGAATATGCAGGCCATCCAGAGTTGATACGCTCATCCAGACCGGCATAGTGGATCATAAGAGGTGCTTCGATGGACGGAACATCTTCGGCTGGTGGTTGCCGACCGTAGAATGGCACCGAGGCCGCAAGGTCCGGATAGGCTACGGCCAACGCGTTGCAAACACCTCCGCCATAGCAGAAGCCGACAGCGCCAACTTTGCCGGTTGAAAGATCATGATCACGAAGGAACTCAAAGGCGGCGAAGAAATCCGCCATCAGTTTTTCCCGGTCCATCGAGCGCTGCATCTCGCGCCCTTCTTCATCAGTACCGGGATAGCCGCCAAGGGGGGACAACCCATCAGGTCCAAAAGCCAGGAAACCGGCCTTGGCCGCGCGGCGCACAACGTCCTCGATATAAGGGTTCAGACCCCGGTTCTCGTGCACGACCAGTACCGCTGGCAGTTTACCCGCGGCATTTGCCGGCATCGCCATCAGGCCGCTGGTTTCGCTATGCCCATCCGGGCTGCCATATGCGACCACCATGGTTTGGATCGCGGGATCGTCCGGGGCCACCTGTTGCGCCCAGGCGTAATTGGGTTGCAACTGGTCCAGAATCATTGCGCCTGTCATTCCGGCAGCCGTGTATTTACCGGCTTTTGAGATGAACTCACGCTTGGACATCGTGCCGTGCACATATCCGTCGAATATCTCGAGGATACGCGGATCAAAATCACTGGCTTTCTTGCGGGCTTTTCCGGTCATCGAAGCCTCCCAGGCGATGGTATCGGTGCACCGATTCTAACGCTTGGGAGGCAATTCGGAAACTCACAAATCGTAGAGCGCGCCGAACTTGGCCTCGAGATAGGTTAGCAATGGGTCCGGTCCGGGCTCGATGCCGCTTGCACGGGCTATCACCTCGCGCGGTGCATAAAGGCCGCCATGCTGCTGCACATGCTCACGCAGCCAGCCGGTTGCGCCGGTGGTGTCGCCGCGAGCCAGTTGCGCATCAAGATCGGGCTCTGAACCGCGCAAAGCCTGATAGAGGCACCCAGCATAGACATTGCCGAGCGAGTATGTCGGGAAGTAACCGAACAGCCCAACCGACCAGTGCACATCCTGCAAACAACCGTTCGAGGGCTTGTCGACCACATAACCGAAATCCGCCTTGAACCGATCATTCCAGGCGGCTTCCAGATCGCCGACCTGCAAGTCTCCGGCCATCAGCGCGCGTTCCAGATCAAACCGCAACATGATGTGCAGATTGTATTGAACCTCATCCGCCTCGGTGCGGATATAGCCGTTATGCACGCGGTTGACCGTCGCATAAAACGCATCCGGATCGGCGATGCCGAAATCGCCGAACGCCTCTTTCATTTGTTCGAAAAACCAACCGGTAAAGGCCCGCGACCGACCCAACTGGTTTTCGTAGATCCGGCTTTGACTTTCATGCACGCCCATCGACACACCAGAGCCGAGCGGTGTCAGCAGGTATTTCCTGTCGATCCCCTGTTCATAGGCGGCGTGGCCCACCTCGTGAATGGTGGAATAGAAACAATTGAACGGGTCTGTTTCGCTGGTTCGCGTGGTGATGCGGACGTCAAGACCACTGCCTGAACTGAACGGGTGAACCGCCTTGTCCACGCGGCCATTGTTCAGGTCATAGCCAAAGGCGACCGCCAGTTTTTGTGTCAGACGCATCTGGGTCTGCTCATCAAAACTGCGGTTCAGGGCAGCGGGCTCGGGCCGCTCCAGCACAGCGGCGCGCAGGGCCACCAGTCGTGGGCGCATCTGGTCGAAGATATCCGCAATCTGTGCGCTGGTCGTGTAAGGCTCGTAATCTTCGACCATGGCGTCGTATACGTCGCCCCCTTGCGCCAGCGCCTCGCCTTCCTGTCGTTTCAGCGATACGACCTCTTCCAGAACCGGAAGAAAGGCCGAGACATCTTCGTCCGCGCGCGCCTGCGCCCACTTTCCCTGCGCAGCGGATGTCACACGGGCAATCGCCGTCGCCAGATCGGCAGGCACCTTCACCGCGCGATCATATGCGCGCCGGATTTCACGCATCTGCGCCTTGCCGACCTCATCCTGAGGCGCGGCCTGATCCAGCCATTCGGCAACACGAGGATCAGAACGACGTGCGTGCAGGACAGATTCGATAGCTGCCATTTCTTCGGCGCGCTGTGGCGCAGCGCCGCGCGGCATGACGGTTTCCTGGTCCCAGCCAAGCCGACCGGCGATCTGGCCCAAAGCCGAAGTTTCCCGCTGAAAGGTCATCAGTTCATTGAAAGCGGTCATAATTTCAAACTCCGCGCACAGATGTTGCGATTGGATAAGCCGTGAGGAACCGCGCGCGCAGGATCAGCGTCCAAACGATGACGGCCATAAACTGGTGGAAGATAGCGACCTGCCATGGCGCGCCGTAAACCACGGTCACGATGCCGACGACGACCTGTAACGAAAGCGCGGCGAAAGCAGCGTTGAAGGCAAAACGCGTCTGCGGATGCGCGCTGCCGCTGCCACGTCGCCAGACGACAACGGCGAAGATGAACAGCAGATACCCTGCACACCGGTGGATGAACTGTACCAGACCGGGGCTTTCAAAGAAGTTTCGCCACATCGGCTCCAACATAGTCGCATCCGGTGGAAGCAACTGCCCTCCCATCAGCGGCCAGTCGGTGTAAGACCGCCCGGCGTCGATCCCGGCGACAAGCGCGCCAATGAGTATTTGTAAAAAGGCGAAGTGCATCAGCCCTGTGGACAATGAAAACAGCCTGACCTCTTTGGCCCGGCGCGCCTGCATCAGGTCACGTTCTTCCCGGCCGAGTTCAAAGATGTACCAGGCCAGGACTCCCAGGATCACAAAAGCCAGCCCCAAATGCGTTGCCAGACGGTAACTTGCAACAGCCGTCATGCCTTCACCCTGGGTGACGCCCGAGGCCACCATCCACCAACCAACAGCGCCCTGCAGACCGCCAAGAAGACCCGGAACGATCAGCTTTCCCATCCACCCTGTCGGGATCTTGCGGGTGAGAAGAAAGGTCAGAAATCCAACGGCCCAGACCAAACCGATCATGCGGCCCAACTGACGATGGCCCCATTCCCACCAATAGATGGATTTGAAATCACCCAGTTCCATCCACTGGTTCTGGATGCGCCATTGGTCAATCTGCTTGTACTTGTCGAACTCTGCCTGCCAGTCCGCTTCGGTCATCGGCGGCAAAGCTCCGGTGATCGGGCGCCATTCGGTGATCGAGAGGCCGCTGTCAGTCAGGCGCGTCAAGCCGCCAACCGCGATCATCACAACGACCAGAGCAAACAGGATCATCAGCCAGACGCGGATCGCATTGCGCGCGCCGCCGCGCCCCCGGTCGATCATACCGGGTTGAACCGCCTGTTGTTTTTTGGTGTCCGTGACCTCTTCGAAGATGCTGCGCTTACCGCTCATGCTGTCCTCATGTCCTGATTTTGTCGCAAGCTAGGGCTTGGGTGAAGATAGGTCCAGCCTCAGCCTTTATCCTTCCAGCGGACCATCTGACGCATGATCCCGTGCAACATCTGCACATCGGCCCGTGTCATTCGCATCCGCGACCACAGGTTGCGCAGGTTAACCTTCATCCCTTCGGCCTTTTCGGGAGGGTAGAAGAACCCCGCCTCCTCCAGCCTATCCTCGTAATGCTCGACAAGTTTTTCGACCTCGATCCCAGTGGCCCAGTCACCTTTGCCCAGGTCGGTCGATTCATGCACCACATCCCCGGTCTGGCGCATCCACTCATAGGCGGTCAGCAATACGCATTGACCAAGGTTCAGCGAGGCATATTCCGGGTTCACCGGCACCGAGATGATCGCGTTGGCCTTGGCGATGTCTTCATTCTCTAGCCCCGCGCGTTCAGGGCCGAACAGAACGGTAACCTTCTCGCCTGCCGCGATCTTTCCGGCGGCAATCTTCATTGCGTGTTCTGGGCTGTAGACAGGTTTGGTCAAGCCCCGCTGACGGGCTGTCGTGGCGAAGACAAACGTGCTGTCGGCCAGCGACCCGGCCAAGTCGTCAAACAGCTGCGCCTCATCCAGCAAGCGCCCTGCGCCGCTGGACATTGCCACCGCTTTGGGGTTCGGCCAGCCGTCACGCGGGGCCACGATACGCATCCGGTCAAGCCCAAAGTTCCACATCGCCCGCGCAGCAGCACCGATGTTTTCACCCATTTGCGGGCGCACAAGCACGAAGGAAGGCTGGGGTTTGTCGCTGGGCATGGCTCACCTTAAGAAAACTTGGCCTGCTGTAATTGGCAGGCTCTTGCAGGGCAAGGCGCAGGGGCGTTATTTGCAGGCTCTTGACCATAAAAGTTTGCTTCCCAGCCGCAATCCGCTAAACCGCGCCAAAGACTGAAAGCCGAAGGACGCGCCCATGGACACCCCCGAGCAGCCGCAGATTTACCTGATCACGCCTCCGACCATCGAGTTGAGCACGTTCACGAACAAGCTGGCGACTGTGCTGGACGGGGTCGAGATTGCCTGTGTCCGCCTCGCGTTGGCCGGAAGTGACGAAGATACCATCGCTCGCGCGGCCGACGCTTGCCGTGAAATCGCCCACGCGCGCGACGTGGCCATCGTAATCTCGAACCATGTATTGCTGGCGCAGCGTCTGGGGCTGGACGGGGTGCACCTGGATGATGCTGCACGCTCGGTCCGCACCGCGCGCAAGGAACTGGGCGCTGATGCAATCGTCGGAAGCTTTTGCGGCGCGTCGAGCCATGATGGTATGACTGCTGGCGAAAACGGAGCGGATTATGTGGCCTTCGGTCCTGTCGGCTCAGCCAAACTGAGGGATGGGACCCGCGCCGAAAAGGATCTGTTCCAATGGTGGTCCGAGATGATCGAGGTTCCGGTTGTGGCCGAAGGTGGGCTGACACCAGAATTGATCCGCGACCTGGCCCCCTGCACTGATTTCTTTGGCATTGGCGATGAGATCTGGGGCAGTGACGATCCGCTGGCGGCGCTGAAAACGCTGCTGGCGGCGTTGCCTTAACCCAGCACCCAAGGCTCGACAATCCAAAAGACACCGGCACCTGCAATCAACATCGAGGCCAGAACCGATATCCGGCCTCGGGTTCGGTGCGAGCCGCCAGAAAACAAAAGCGACAGAGCAAGCCCAGCAAGGGCCACAACAACAAGCGGCAGAATACTCCCGGCGCCAAAGCCCAGGATGGCCGGGGGCAAATGATCTGGTGGCACCCCGATCCCGATCAGGTTCGAGGCAATTACCAGACCTTGAAAACCGCCAATGGCGAGAACCGCCAACAAACGCCAGACCTGCAATCGCCGGGCAACCAGGTTCCACAGCGCCAGAACGATGGTCGAAGCAACCAGAACAGGGGCCTCGCTCACTTTTCCTGCATCCAATACGCCATACAATCCCAGCCCAAGCCCGATCAGGGCGCCCGCTGACAGGAACATCAGTTGAGATACCACCGGGCGCAATTTCAAAGACAGAAACACTAGCGCCAAAACAAGAATGGATGGCTTAATTGGGTTTCGGAGAAACTGATCGACCCCTTTTGTGAAATATGTCTGCAATGTTTGTTGCGTTGTCAGAGACGCCCCGCCTTGCAAGGGGATCAGCGGGCTGGCTTCACCGGCAGCCAAATACCCGGTGTATGGCGCCGCGACATTTTGCTGTCGCAGAACGATTGGTCCGCTTTCTGACGGCCAGGTCAGACGCAGGTTTGACGCCTGATCGGGCAAAGGAGCAGTCAGCAACAGTTTGGAAACCCGCACTTTCTCCGTATCTCCCACAACAGGGATACGCACGCCTTCATAAGACAAACTCAATCGCTCTGGTGCCTCCACGACAAGATTTTGTTTCCAGAGATGAACGAACTCTTTGATCTGGGGTTCCAGCTCAGACGAAACCACTCGCCGCAAGGATTTGTAGTTTGGATCGTTGGAAAACGCAGCGGGCTGCGCGGGATTGTTCCCGGTCAACATGGCCTCGGCATTCCATTTCAATTCAAGAAACAGAGTGTTGGACTTGATCCAGAAATCAACAACGGTCGGCGGGGCGGATTGCGCCCTGCCCGATCCGGGATATAAAGTTGCAAGAACAAAAAAACTTAGGGCACAGGTTTTGAGGGTTCGAAAGATGGCGCGGAAAGCAGGGCCATTCATACGAAAAGCTCCAACAGGAAAATCAAATCACCAATCATTGCTTTCGATTGTTCCCGCGAAGGCCGCAGATCGCAAGCCCAAAGGGTATATCGGACCTGTGGATCGTAAATCTCTGATTGCGGTAACGTTCTGACTTGCATGGGCATCACCGCTGCGGCATGACGTCCTTTATGACTCAGAACAGTAATATCCTGTGTATCGGCTCGGTCCTGTGGGACGTGATCGGACGATCAGCCAGTGCCATGCGGCATGGCTCGGACGTGCCCGGCCGGATTACTCGCCTGCCGGGTGGTGTTGCGATGAACATAGCCATGACGCTGGTGCGTTTTGGTATGACGCCCACCCTGCTGACTGCCATCGGTCGTGACCCCGAGGGCGACGAACTGATTCATGCCTGCTCCCGCCTCGGCATGATCACGGATCACATCTATCGCTCGCAGGACCTGCCAACCGACCGGTATATGGCCGTCGAAGGTGCCAACGGGTTGATCGCGGCCATTGCCGACGCGCATTCGCTGGAAGCCGCTGGCGCAAAGATCCTGCGTCCGCTGATGCACGGCCCGCTTGGTCATGAAAACATGCCCTTTGAGGGCTCCATTGCACTTGACGGCAACCTGACCCTGAACCTGCTGGAAGAAATCGCCCAAAGCCCTGCTTTCGCCCGTGCCGATCTGCGTGTTGCCCCGGCCTCGCCCGGTAAGGCCGAGCGCCTATTGCCCTTCCTGAAACACGCCCGCGCCACGCTTTATGTGAACCTCGAAGAGGCAGGAATATTGTGCCAGCGCGAATTCACCGATTCTGAATCTGCCGCAAAAGGCCTTCTGGATCGTGGCGCGCTACGCGTGCTGGTCACCGATGGCGGCAGCTCGGCCACGGTCGGTAGTTCAGACGAAATTCTGACCCAAACACCCCCCTCCGTTCTGGTCACCCGTGTGACCGGTGCCGGGGATACCTTCATGGCGGCTCATATCGCCTCAGAATCCGGCGGCGCATCAAGTGACGAGGCTCTGACCCGCGCTCTGCATGCCGCAGCAACCTACGTTTCCGGAGAAACCCCACTGTGATCGACATCCAATATTCTGCCGAGGTCCGCGCCGCCAAGGACGCGGGCCATCCCATCGTTGCGCTGGAAAGCACCATCATCACCCACGGCATGCCCTACCCGCAAAACGTCGAAGTTGCGGCTCAGGTCGAACAGGACATCCGCGATGCGGGGGCGGTTCCGGCAACCATGGCGGTGATTGAAGGCAAGTTGCATGTGGGGCTCGAGCCGGACCAGTTGCAATGGCTGGGTCAGGCGCAAGGCGTTGCCAAAATCTCGCGTGCGGATATGGCGGCCTGCATCTCGACCGGTGGTACCGGAGCCACAACCGTCGCCGCCACCATGATCGCCGCGCATTATGCCGGGATCGAGGTATTTGCCACCGGCGGCATCGGTGGCGTGCATCAGGGGGCTGAGACGACGTTCGACATCTCGGCTGATCTGCACGAACTTGGCCATACTCCAGTCACTGTCGTCGCTGCCGGGGCCAAGGCCATCCTTGATCTGGCCAAAACTCTTGAGGTTTTGGAAACGCTGGGTGTGCCCGTCATCGCCCATGGCCAGGATGCGTTTCCTGCCTTCTGGTCTGCAAAATCACCCTATGCCGCCCCCCTGCGCATGGACACTCCAGAGGCTATCGCCAAGGCCCATGCAACCCGTCGCGCGTTGGGCCTGCCCGGCGGGCAGCTGGTGGCCAACCCGATCCCGATCTCGGATCAGATCCCTGCCGAAATACTGGCCCCCATCATCGCCGAGGCACAGGCTGATGCAGATGCGCATCGGATCACCGGAAAAGATGTAACGCCCTATCTGCTGCAACGTATCTTTGAAAAGACCGAAGGACGTTCGCTGACCGCCAACATTGCCCTCGTGCGCAACAATGCGCGCCTTGCGGCGGCGATTGCACGGGCACTGGCAGAACAGGGATAACGCAAGCCTATTGTGCCATGGATACCGATTGACTACCTAAATCCCGATAACCACTCGGAACCAAGATGAATACACCGTTCGACGAAGAACCGCATCATCGCCGCCCTGGCATGCTGGCACGGCTGCGCGCATCTTTCCTGACCGGCCTCGTTGTCATTGCACCGGTCTGGCTGACGGTTTGGCTGATTTGGTCGGTAGTCGGCTGGATCGACAGTGCCGTTTTGCCACTGGTGCCTCATCAGTTCCAACCGGAACAATACGTTGGTATCAACCTGCGCGGTGTGGGCGTCGTGATCTTCCTGATCTTTACCGTGATTGTAGGGTGGATCGCCAAAGGCATTCTGGGCCGGTCCCTGATCCTGTTCGCCGAAAGCGTGGTAGATCGGATGCCGGTCGTCCGCTCAATCTATTCGGGGATCAAACAGATCTCGGAAACAGTATTTGCCCAAACCGAACGGTCCTTTGAAAAGGCATGCCTGATCCAGTACCCCCGCCGCGGAATCTGGGCCATTGGGTTTGTCTCGACAACCGCCAGGGGCGAAATCAGCAAACGCGCAGAGACCGGAGGAGAGCTGCTCAGCGTCTTTGTTCCGACCACCCCCAACCCGACCTCGGGCTTTTTGCTGTTTTTCCCGGCGGAAGACGTAATTTTGCTGGACATGACAATTGAGGATGCCGCGAAACTGGTGATCTCGGCCGGGCTCGTTTATCCTAACGAAAAAGACCCTACGCAACCACCCGAGTGATTAACCGAACATGGTCGGCAGATCGACTGTACTGGTCTGGCCCAGATCACTCTTGTGCTTGGCCAGAAAACGATCCGCTGCCGCCCGCCCCGCCTGTTTCAGCTTGTGCAAAATAACCGGGTTGGGCACGGTTTTGGTGGCAACAGACAGGCTGCTCATCAACTCGTTATCCGCAATCATATGCACCAGAACGCGGCTCATGTCCCCGGCCTTCAGCTTGCCCTCTTTCAGAAGCCGCTGAACAAAGCTGATTGCCCGCAATTCGCGAAACAGGGATGAGTTGAAGCTGATCTCGTTGATCCGGTTCTGGATCTGCTGCGGTGTGACCGGTACCGCGTCGCGCTCTAACGGGTTGATATTCACGATCACTACATCATCCGGCAGGTCATTGTTGAACAGCGGATAGAGCGCCGGATTACCAGTATAACCGCCATCCCAGTAGGCTTCGATCCGGTTCGTCTTTGGATCAAATATCTCGACTGCCTTGAACAGGGTCGGCAGGCAAGCTGAAGCCAGAATGGCATCTGTCGAGACCTCCTCGCCAGTAAAGACGCGGATTTTCCCACTTCTAACGCAGGTGGCGCACACAAACAGGCGGGGTCCCGCATCGGCGCATACTTCCGCAAAATTGAACCTGTCCACCACCGGCTCCAGCGGATTGCTGTAGAATGGACCATAGGCATAAGGCGACACCATCCGCGACCAGGCATCACCGATTGAAAACGGCACCGAATATTCCATCGCCTGCGCGATTGCGGCCGGTTCCAACCCGCGAAACCAAATGGCTATACGCATGTCTCCAATCGCACCCATACGCCTCCAAAGCCCGTCCAGCTGCGCGCGCGCACCCTCACGTCCTGAATGAACCATCCCCGATTTGAACGCCGCACCGTTCAACGCACCGGCGGATGTTCCGGTGATCGCGGCAACCTCGATGTCTTCCTCATCCAGCAGTCGGTCAAGCACACCCCAGGTGAATGCCCCATGCGCACCGCCGCCCTGCAAAGCCAGATTGATCCGTATCACCGCCCTCACCCTTCATCTTTTCAGAAATACTCCGGGGGTTTGGGGGCAGCGCCCCCAAGGCCAATCACAAGGCGGTCCAGCCGCCATCGACAGAAATCGTGGTTCCCGTGATCTGCGCCGCCGCGTCCGAGCACAGGAAAATGGTTGTCCCGCCCAGTTGCTCAACCGTGGCGAATTCCTTGGACGGTTGCCGTTCCAGAAGCACGTTTTTTACAACCTCCTCGCGGCTCATATTGTATTCTTTCATCGTGTTCGGGATTTGGGCCTCGACCAGGGGTGTCAGCACATAGCCCGGGCAAATGGCGTTGCAGGTGATAGGTTCTTGCGCGGTTTCCAGCGCAACGGTCTTGGTCATCCCCACCACCCCGTGCTTGGCGGCAACATAGGCTGCCTTGAATGGCGACGCCGTCAGGCCGTGGGCCGAGGCGATATTCACGATACGACCCCAACCCGCCTTGCGCATCATCGGCAGTGCGGCAGCCGTCGTGTGAAAGACCGAGTTCATGTTGATCGCAATAATCGCATCCCATTTTTCCGCCGGAAACTGATCGATCGGGGACACAAACTGAATGCCCGCGTTGTTCACAAGTATGTCGCAAGCTCCGGCCTGCTTAATCAGCGCCCGGCACTCTTCGCCTTTTGACATGTCCGCCTTGATGTAACGCGCTTTGGTTCCGGTCTCTTTGGCAATCTCAGCGGCCAGCGCGTGATCTTCGTCTCGGTCCGTAAAGGAATTCAGGACAACATCTGCTCCGGCCTTCGCCAGCTCGCGCGCGACCCCCAGACCGATGCCAGAATTAGATCCCGTGATGATTGCTGTTTTGCCGGAAAGGCTCATGACCGTTCTCCCTGAAGCGATGATTTGGTGCACAATGCCATGCTGCACCTGCAAAGAAAACGGGGAAACACACCTGCCTGAAATCCCAGCCTGACACTTCTCAAGCAGCCAAAAAAAACGCCCGCACGAAGCGGGCGTTAAGTTATTGAGGCAGGTTTCATACAGGCAAGAAACCTATCGAGCAGTGCATCCTTTATAAGCAATTCCACGCCTTCGTCCAAGCTAAAAGTTTGATAATATGAAAAATCATCACTACGGTGAATCCCAACAAAATAAGGCCAGAGCAGGATTGTTTCCAAAATGAGCCCGGATTTTCTCCGACCGTTTCGACCACTTGTGGCGGGAATCGCCAGCATTTTCATGATCTCTGTCGCCCATGCAGAATCGTCTCATGGCATAGCTATGTATGGGGACCCGGCCCTACCACCGGATTTTGTGTCCCTACCCTATGCCAACCCCGATGCGCCAAAAGGCGGTAAAGTCGTTTTCGGAAATACCGGCGGCTATAACAGCCTGAACCCGTTTTTGCAAAAAGGCACCTCGCCCTGGCAATTGCCTTTTTGGACCCATGAAAGCCTGATGGGGCGATCCTGGGACGAACCTTTCACACTTTACGGGCTGTTAGCCGAATCAGTTGAGACGGCTCCGGACCGGTCGTGGGTTGAATTTACCCTACGGGAAGAGGCCCGTTTTTCTGACGGCACCCCGGTCACGATTGACGACGTGATCTGGTCATACGATACGCTCGGTACTCAGGGGCATCTGCGCTATCGCGGTTTTTGGGACAAGATCGACAGGATCGAACAGACTGGCCCGCGTTCGGTTCGGATTACTTTCAACGTGCCGGATCGCGAACTTGCCCTTCTCGCAGGGATGCGTCCGATCCTGCAAAAGGCGCAGTGGCAGGACAAGGAATTTGCCGACGCCGCTTTGCACGATGTCCCAATCGGCACCGGCCCTTATGTGATCGAAAGCTATGAGGCGGGGCGCTATGTGAACCTTCGTCGCAACCCCGAATATTGGGGGCAGGATATCCCGTTCCGTCGCGGCACCATGAATCTGGATGAAATGCGGATCGAGTTCTACGGCGACGGCAGCGTCCTGTTCGAAGCCTTCAAAGCCGGTGAGCTATCAGCGGTGCGTGAGTTCAACGGCGACAAATGGGACACGCAATACAGCTTCCCCGCCGTTCAGCGCGGCGATGTCATCAAGACCGAGATCCCGCATGGCAAACCGTCAGGCATGACCGGGTTCGTGATGAACACCCGCAAGGCCCCGTTCGACGACTGGCGCGTTCGCGAGGCCCTGACGCTGGCCTTCAATTTCGAGTTCATCAACGACACGATCACTGGTGGGGCGCAGCCACGGATTACGTCCTACTTCTCGGGCTCAGACTTGGCCATGCAGCCCGGACCGGCCCAAGGGCAGGTAAAAGCCCTGCTGGAACCCTTTGCCTCGGATCTGATCCCCGGCACGCTGGAGGGGTATGATCTGCCGAAGGGCGACGGTTCAGCCCGCAACCGCGCAAATATTCGCAAAGCCACCAAACTGTTGACCGAAGCGGGTTGGACCGTTCAGGACGGGGTTCTGCGCAACACGAATGGTGACCCGTTCAAAATGACGGTCTTGCTACAGCAGGGGGATAGCGAGATGGCGTCGGTGGTCGAGATTTATTCCCGCGCGCTGGAACGACTTGGCATTCAGGTCATGACGGAACAGGTCGACAACGCGCAGTATGTCGGGCGCACCGGGGAACTGGATTTTGATGTTACGCCTTTCCGGCGTGCTCTTTCACTGTCTCCAGGCAACGAACAGCGTTTGTATTGGGGAAGCGAGAACGCGGACACACCCGGTACACGCAACCTGATGGGCGTGGCCTCACCTGCTGTTGATGCGATGATTGACGCCATGCTTGCCTCGGAAACACCTGAAGATTTTACCGCTGCAACCCGCGCGCTTGACCGGGTTCTGACGGCCGGTCGCTATGTCATCCCGATCTGGAGTTTTGATGTTGGGCGGATTGCCCATATCCGCGAGCTCAAGTTCCCTGAGACTGTGCCAATCTATGGCGACGGACCGCAATACATGCCGGAAGTGTGGTGGTACGACGCCGGGTAATCACTTGAACATCAGGGCAGCCGGGCTTTGCACGACACCGGCTGTTCTCCGCACGGTGTTGGCGGACCCCTTGAAAAACGCGATTCCTTCGCGCTTCCAGCACGATTGGCCCCGGAAAACCACGCCTGTCGGCGGAATTCAGCACATGGCCGTCACACTAGGGATACGTTTCGCGACAGCAGGTCGCAGCATCAGATGCAGGCCATATCGGATGCCGGATGATCCCATGAGACGCACCTTCAGCCTGCTTCGGTCAACGTTAAAAGCTGCATTGAATCGCGGTATTTAGACATAGCCCAAAGATGGAGGTCGCCTTTACAACTCGCGCGCCGGGAATACCCGGTTCCGCACCAAACAGATCTCCTGATCCGCAGGTGCTTTAAACAGTTTCAAGCCTGCCGCCCTGTTGCGGCAGGTATTGCAGAGGCACAATCTTGTAAAAGGAATGCAGTGGCATGCTGCGACATTTTGTCATGTCTTCCCTAACGGCACCCATTACGTACCCTAAAGAGGGGGAGAGCAGTCCTAAACGCTACATAAGGAAAGCTCATACATGATGAACTGGACGGATCTGACACAAGACTGGAATGCGGCCTACGCACGTGCAAAGCGGCGTTTTCCGAATTTGCGTGACCAGGACATGATGCGCGTATCAAAAGATCGTAAAGGGTTCGAAGCCTATCTGGCAGAGCGTCACCAGTTAACCATGAACGAAGCTCATGAAGAGGTCGAAGATTTCCTGTTCACCGAAGGTCTGAACAGAGAATTCTGCCGCGCGTCGCTAAGCAAGTGATGTGACCCAAAGGATTGTCGCATCTTCGTCACTGACGGAGATTACGTTATGGCCCATGCTGCCATCGTAATAGGCGCTGTCACCCCTACGCATTTCGACCGGCTCATAGAACTCGGTATAGAGCCGGACAACACCAGTCAGAACATACATGAACTCTTCGCCATCGTGGCGCACCCAGCCGTCGAATTCGTCCATGGACCGTGCCCGAACCCGCGCGCGGTAGGGCAGCATGTGTTTCTTGGTCAGGGTTTCGGCCAGCAACTCATGCTCGTAGGTCGTTGTCGCATGGGCCGCCCCTTCGCCCATCCTGGTAATCGCCATCCGTCCGATGACCTGATCCCGCTGCGGCGGTGTGAAAAGCTGAGGCACCGAGATTTCCAAGCCAACCGCAAGCTTTTTGAGCGCGTCATAGGTTGGTGACATCTGCCCGTTCTCGATCTTGCTGAGGGTCGAACGGGCCAAACCGGCCTGGCTGGCGGCCTGCTCCAGCGTCCATTTCCGCGCTTTTCGCAATTCGCGCACGCGCGCGCCAAGGTCCAGCGGTTCAACTTCGGTGTGATCGCCGGAATCGCGGGCAATTCGGATCAGGGATTTGGGATCTTGGGTGCTCATGCCATTCTCTATAGGCTTGGCCAGCCGCGCTTGCAACGCGCCAGACACCGCGTTAGCCAATGGCCATGTTATCTGTCTTCGATCAGGGTGCGCCCGCGCCCTGCCCAGCACCCTTCAATCTGGCGGCGCACGTCCTTGGCCGCGCGGATCAGGTCCCCGACAAAGTGGCTTTGTCGGTATTAATGCCCCACGGCGCGCAGGACTGGACCTATCGCGACCTGCAATCCGCCGTATTGGGCACTGGCACAGGATTGCTGCAAGCAGGTCTGACACCCGGCGATACCGTTCTGATGCGGCTCGGCAATACAGTGGACTTCCCGATTGCCTATCTGGGCGCGATTTCAGTGGGTATCATTCCGGTGCCGACATCGTCGCAACTGACGGAACCCGAAACCGCCAGAATGATAGACGATTTGTCCCCGGCTGCGGTTCTTCGTGATCCCGCTGTCTCATGCGCGCCTCATCCCAGACAGATCGAGTTGGATGCATTAAAGGCCATGCGCGACCTTCCACCCGCCAGTTATGACCTGGGTAACCCCGAGCGTATGGCATATGTCGTCTACACCTCGGGAACGTCGGGCAGTCCGCGTGCCGTGGCCCACGCCCATCGGGCCATCTGGGCGCGGCAGATGATGGTCGATGGTTGGTATGGTCTGCGCGCGTCCGATCGGCTGTGTCACGCCGGTGCGTTCAACTGGACCTATACACTTGGCACCGGGCTGATGGACCCGTGGACCATCGGCGCAACCGCCTTGATCCCGGAACCGGGAACAGCGATCACCGCCCTGCCTGCTCTGCTCCGCCAGCATCGCGCAACGATCTTTGCGGCGGCACCGGGGGTCTTTCGCAAATTGGTGCAAGAGTATGAGCAAATCAGCTTACCTGACCTGCGCCACGGTTTATGCGCGGGGGAAAAGCTTTCGCGCGCCCTGCACGAGAAATGGTTAAGCGCCACCGGTACGGAGTTGTTCGAAGCCTATGGCATGTCTGAATGCTCGACCTTCATATCCTCCAGCCCGGCCCATCCCGCACGCGGCGACGCATTGGGGCACCCGCAACCGGGTCGTCGCGTGGCCATTCTGGGCCCGGACGGCCCGGTGCCGCAGGGGCAAGAAGGCACCATCGCCATTCATCGGTCTGACGCTGGATTGATGCTGACCTACCTCAATGCGCCGGATGAAGTTGAAACCCGGATGCAAGGCGAATGGTTCCTGACCGGAGATCAAGGGGCAATGGCAGTGGACGGCCAGATCAGTTATCTGGGCCGGGACGACGACATGATGAATGCCGGAGGCTACCGCGTGTCCCCGGTCGAGGTCGAAGCCGCCCTGTCCCGTTTTCCCGGCATCACGCAGGTCGGCGCGGCCGCGGTCGAGGTCAAACCGGACACATTTGTGATAGCAGCCTTCTATACCGGCCCGGAAAAGCTGGACGATGCAGCCCTGCGCACCTATGTCGAGGCAAACTTGGCACGTTACAAACAACCACGCGCCTTCATCCACCTGTCTGCGCTGCCCACCGGTGGCAATGGCAAACTCCTGCGCCGGGCGTTGCCGGCCTATTTCGAGGCACCAGCCACATGACCCAGACCGTCAAGCTCGACATCCTGTCCGATCCGATCTGCCCGTGGTGCTATATCGGCAAAACGCATCTGGACAAAGCATTGGCCAATGTGCCCGAGCACCCTTTTGTCATCGAATGGCATCCGTTTCAGTTGAACCCTGATATGCCGGACGCAGGTATGGATCGTCGCGAATATCTGGAACGCAAGTTCGGTGGCAAGGACGGTGCCGTACGTGCTTATGCGCCCGTGGTTGAACACGCTGAAAACGCTGGTCTGAAGATCGACTTCGAAGGCATGAAACGCACACCCAATACTCTGGATGCACATCGCCTGATCCATTGGGCCGGGATCGAAGGCAAACAGAATGCTGTCGTCGATGCGCTATTCGATGCCTACTTCGTTCAGGCCCGCGATATCGGCGACCCCGAGGTCCTGTCCGACATCGCAGACAGTGCCGGAATGGACGCTGCGGTGGTCATGAAGCTGCTGAAATCCGACGCTGATCGCGAGGATATTCGCAACCGCGATACTCATTCTCGTGAAATGGGCGTCAGCTCGGTCCCGACCTACATTGTTGCCAATCAACATGCCGTTCCGGGTGCTCAACCGCCTGAAATGTGGGAGAAAGTGATCGCTGAAATCATGTCTCAACTTGACACTTATCCTGCAGAATAGCACAGAGGTCTGTGCGAATTTCCAGTCTGGTCTAACCTGACCCGCCATGATAGCGCGAACAGGTTAGGAGTGCTTCATGGCCAACCGCATGTCGAAGGCGGAATTCATTGCGCTGATCGCAATGATGTTCGCCACTATCGCGTTTTCGATCGATTCAATGCTGCCCGCCCTGCCTGAAATCGGCGCGCAGCTTAGCCCTGATGACGTCAATCGCGCCCAACTGATCTTGACATCCTTCGTTCTGGGAATGGGTATCGGTACATTCTTTACCGGCCCGCTATCGGATGCGCTGGGGCGCAAGCCAGTGATCTTTTGCGGTGCGCTTTTGTACATTGCGGCTTCGGCTGTTGCCTGGGCCAGTTCTTCGCTGGAACTGGTACTGATTGCGCGTGTTGTGCAGGGTCTGGGCGCTGCCGGGCCTCGTGTCGTGGCGATGGCCATCACGCGTGACTTGTATTCGGGCCGGGAAATGGCACGCATCATCTCGATTGCCATGATGATCTTTACGTTGGTACCAGCAGCGGCTCCGATGCTGGGCGCTGGTGTTATCGTTCTCTTCGGTTGGCGCGGGATCTTCGTATCCTTTATCCTGTTTGCTCTGATCGTCGTGTTGTGGATGAGCACACGACTTCCCGAATCTCTGGCTGTCGAGGACCGCCGCCCCTTCCGTCTGCATCTGATGATTGCGGCTGTAAACGAAATGTTTGCGCATCCCACTGTGCGCTTGTCTATCTTCGTGCAAACCTTGTGCATGGGGACCTTGTTCACCATGCTGACTATGGTGCAACCGGTCTATGATGTGATCCATGATCGGGCCGACAGCTTTCCCTTCTGGTTCGGATTTGTCGCCCTGATGTCAGGTTCGGCCAGCCTTTTGAACGCGGCTTTGGTGGTGCGTGTCGGGATGCGCCGGATGGTGACTTTTGCCTTCGGCGCGCAGATTGCCATCACGTCTGTCGTCATCATCCTGAACATGGCGAACCTTTCGCCCGATATGTCATTTGCCCTGTTTGTCTTCTGGCAGACGATGGTCTTTTTCATGGCTGGTGTAACCATCGGCAATCTGAATGCCATTGCCATGGAACCCATGGGCCACATCGCGGGCATGGCCGCGTCGGTTGTCGGGTCGATTTCAACCGTACTGGCCGCGGCAATCGCCGCCCCGATCGGGCTTCTGTTCAACGGGTCCATCGCGCCTTTAACAATTGGCATCCTGAGTATGTGCGTTCTGGCGTTTGGCCTGATGATCCACATGGGTCGCATCGAAGAAAGGCTGCCTGCCTGACCTGTGAATTGCGGGTGAATCACGCTATCCTACCCTGAACTTACGGGAGGAACTGCGATGAACGACTATTACGATCTGGGCAGCTATTCCTGCCCAGTTTCCACTTCCAGTCCCGAAGCTCAGCTGTGGTTCGACCGAGGGCTGAACTGGACATACGGCTACAACCACGAAGAAGCGGTTGTCTGTTTCCAACGCGCGGCCGAGCATGATCCGAACTGCGCGATGGCCCATTGGGGTGTCGCGTATGCCGCCGGACCAAACTACAACCTCCCCTGGGACCTGCTGGATGAGAGAGGTCGGGAAGAAGCGTTGTCACGGGCTTACGACGCGATGCAGAAAGCTCTTAGCCTGCTCGCAGGATGCACTGCCGTCGAACAGGCCTTAATTCAGGCCTTGCCTGCGCGTTACCCGCAACGCGGTCCGGTTGAGGACATGCACCAATGGGACCACGGTTTTGCCGACGCGATGCGCGCGGCATTTGCGGCGCACCCGGACCACCTTGACTTGCGTACCATCTATGTCGAAGCACTGCTGAACCTGACACCGTGGAAAATGTGGGATCTGGAAACGGGTCAACCCGCCCAGGGCGCGGCAACGAAGGAAGCGCAAGATGCGCTTGAATGGGCCATGGCGAACGATCCGTCTGCGATGTCTCACCCGGGCCTGCTGCACCTCTATGTTCATCTGATGGAGATGTCTCCAACACCAGAAAAAGCCCTGAAAGCAGGGGATGTCCTGCGCACATTGGTTCCGGATGCAGGCCACTTGGTACATATGCCGACACATATCGATTTGCTCTGCGGACATTACCACAACGTTGTGCACTGGAACGAGAAAGCCTCGGAAGCCGACCAGAAGTATTACGAACGCGAAGGCGCGTTCAACATTTACACAGGCTATCGCCAGCACAATTATCACTTTGCCATCTACGGTGCGCTTTTTCTTGGACAGATCGAACCCGCCCTACGTGCAAATCAGGGATTGTGGGATACAACGCCCGAAGAATTGCTGCGCATCGAAAGCCCCCCGATGGCCGATTACTTCGAAAGCTACATGTCCATGGGCCCTCACATCCTGATCCGGTTTGGCCGCTGGGACGAGGCTAAGGCACTGAAACTGCCCTCAGATCCTGACCTGTTCCGTACTCTGACCGCCACAACGCACTACGCGCGCGCCATCGCTCATGCAGCAACCGGTGATATCGCCAATGCCGAGGCCGAAGAAAATCTGTTCCTTGCTGCCAAGGAATGCGTTCCGGAAACACGCAGACTGCACAACAACCGTGTGATTGACCTGCTGGAAATTGCGCGGGAAATGCTGCGCGGTGAGATCGAGTACCGCAAGGGCAACTTTGAAATCGCTTTTGCCCATCTGCGCCGCTCGGTCGAGCTGGACGATACCTTGCCCTATGACGAACCCTGGGGGTGGATGCAGCCGACCCGCCACGCGCTTGGGGCGCTTCTTTTCGAACAAGGACGACTGTCCGAAGCTGAAAACGTCTATCGTGAAGATCTGGGTTTGGGCGGCACGCTAAGTCGCGCCTCGATACATCCTGACAACGTCTGGAGTTTGAAGGGCCTTTATGATTGCCTCAAGGCACGCAGCGAACAGGTCGAAGTCCTGCAGATCAAACAGCGGCTCGACCTGGCGTTGGCCCGCGCCGACCGGATGGTAGCTGCGTCCTGCTTCTGTGCGCAGGCGGCAATGCGTAGCTAAAATGTCTTGATCGTGCTGACACACGATGCCTCCGGCGGGGATATTTTTAGCCAGATGAAGCAGGGATCCGCTTCTTCATCTGGCCGTAAATATCCCGGGGGAGATGCGCGGAACGCGCAGCGGGGGCAGAGCCCCCTCTCACATCTCAACCTGCTTTAACCTTTTTCTGCGCGGCGACCACTTTTTCAGCAAGATCGCGGGCAATTGCAAAAGCCCCTTTGATCTTGTCGCTGTCTTTTTTCCAGTCCCGGCGCACGACGATCTTGTTGTCCTTGACCTTGGCCATACCGCGTTGATTTTGAATGAACTCAACCAGTCCCTGCGGCGAAGCGAATTTGTCATTGTGAAACTGGATGGTTGCGCCTTTCGGCCCGCCGTCGAGCTTTGCGATCCCGGCGCGTTTACACATGGCCTTGATCCGCACAACCAGCATCAAGGTATTCACCTCCTTCGGCAACTTACCGAAACGGTCAATCAATTCCGCAGCAAAGCCTTCCAGTTCGACCTTTGTCGACAGCGATGACAGGCGGCGATAGAGCCCCAGGCGCACATCCAGATCTGGCACATAGTTCTCGGGGATCAGAACCGGCACACCCAGATTGATCTGCGGGGCCCATTGATCGTCCGCATCCGACAGCCCCTCCATCTCGCCAGCTTTGATCTTGGCAATCGCCTCTTCCAGCATGGATTGGTAAAGCTCATAACCGACATCGCGCATCTGGCCGGATTGTTCTTCACCCAACAGGTTGCCCGCACCACGTATGTCCAGATCCTGCGAGGCCAAAGTGAAGCCGGCCCCCAACGTGTCCAGCGAGCCCAGAACACGCAGGCGTTTTTCGGCGGCAGCAGTCAGTTTCTGACGCGGTTTGGTGGTCAGGTAAGCATAAGCACGGGTTTTCGAGCGCCCAACGCGCCCCCGGATTTGATAGAGCTGGGCAAGGCCAAACATGTCCGCACGGTGCACGACCATCGTGTTTGCGGTCGGGATGTCCAAACCGCTTTCGACGATTGTTGTGGCCAGCAGCACATCGTACTTGCCGTCATAAAACGCGTTCATCCGATCATCGAGCTCACCCGCTGCCATCTGGCCATGGGCAACCACGTAAGTGAGCTCAGGCAGTTGGTCTTTCAGATATTCTTCGATCTCAGGCAGGTCCGAGATGCGCGGTACAACATAGAAACTCTGCCCCCCACGATAGTGTTCACGCAACAGCGCTTCTCGGATTGTGACTGCATCAAACTCGCTGACATAAGTGCGGATTGCCAGTCGGTCGATTGGAGGTGTTCCGATAATCGACAGGTCGCGCACGCCGGTCAACGACAGTTGCAGCGTTCGCGGGATCGGTGTCGCGGTCAGGGTCAGCACGTGAATGTCTGAGCGCAGCTGTTTCAGCCGTTCCTTATGACCCACGCCAAAATGCTGTTCCTCGTCAATGATCAGAAGCCCCAGATTGTTGAACCGTATGTTCTTGGCCAAAAGCGCGTGCGTTCCGATCACGATGTCCACTGTCCCGCGGGCCAGCCCGTCACGGGTTTGCTGGGCTTCTTTCGCCGAAACAAAGCGTGACAATTGCCGCACCTCCAGCGGGAACCCCCGAAAGCGTTCCCTGAAACTCGCGGCATGCTGGCGGGCCAGCAGGGTGGTGGGCGCTACAACTGCAACCTGAACGCCCGACATGGCTGCGACAAATGCGGCACGCATGGCAACCTCGGTCTTGCCAAAGCCGACGTCACCGCAGATCAGACGATCCATTGGTGCGCCGGAATGGATATCTTCCATCACATCCGAGATCGCCCGCAACTGGTCTTCGGTTTCCTGATACGGGAATCGCGCGCTGAACTCCTCCCACGCGTGGGGCGGCGGATCCATGACCGGGGCTTTGCGCAGCGCGCGTTCAGCGGCGATGCGGATCAGCTTATCGGCCATCTCGCGGATGCGCTCTTTCAGCTTGGCCTTCTTTGCCTGCCATGCACCGCCGCCCAAACGGTCCAGCAGACCTTCGTCATGTCCGTATTTCGACAGCAATTCTATGTTTTCGACCGGCAGGTACAGCTTTGCCTGCTCGGCATATTCCAGCCACAGGCATTCATGGGCAGCACCAGCTGCGGTGACGACCTCCATGCCCATGTAACGACCTATGCCGTGATCCACGTGAACAACCAGATCACCGGGGCTGAGCGATTGGGTTTCGGTCAGAAAGTTTTCGGCCTTGCGGCGCTTTTTGGGCTGACGGATCAGCCGGTCGCCCAGCACATCCTGTTCAGCGATCACCGTTAGATCAGGACTTTCGAACCCGTGCTCCAACGCCCAGACGGCAAGGTGCAAGCCGCGTTTACCAATGCGGGTGCCATTGGCCACATGTATCGCCTCGGCCAACCCTTCGTCTTCGATCAGGCCGGTCAGGCGTTCCCGCGCGCCATCGGAATATGAGGCGATCAGCACCGGTCCTTTGTCGAGCTTTGCAGTGATGTGACTGGCCAAAGCACCGAACAGGCTGATGCTTTCCTGCTGGCGTTCCGGTGCAAAGTTGCGCCCGATGCGTCCGCCCGCATCGATGACACCGGGGCCAGAGGCTTGCGGCAGCGGGCTGAACTGCAAAACCCGACGATCCGCGACCGCCGCCTCCCAGGCGGTATCGTCAAGATACAACAACCCCGGAGGTGTGGGTTTATAGACCGTGTCCATGCGGGATCGGTTTTCCAGCGCCAGTCGCCGGGTTTCGTACTGATCGGCAATCGTATCCCAACGCGCCAGACGCGCGGGCGTCACCTGATCATCGACAGTGATCACCGCATCCGGCAAATAGTCGAACAGTGTCTCCAGCTTTTCGTGGAAGAACGGCAGCCAATGTTCGATCCCCTGATGTTTGCGGCCCGCGCTTACGGCCTCATACAATGGGTCATCTGTACCGGCGGCACCAAACTCGATGCGATAGTTCTGACGGAACCGGGTTATGGCGGCCTCGTCCAGTATGACTTCGGACACCGGTGCAAGTTCAACGATGTCCAGCTTTTCGGTTGTTCGCTGGGACGCCGGATCAAAGCGTCGCGCACCGTCCAGAACGTCACCGAACAGGTCCAGCCGAACCGGGCCCGTCTCTCCCGGAGGGAAGATGTCGATGATGCCGCCACGGATGGCGTAATCGCCGGGTTCCATCACCGTTGGACTTTGTGTGAACCCCATACGCACCAGAAAGTTTCGCAGCGCGGTTTCATCTATGCGATGGCCAACTCGGGCAGTAAACGCCGCCTCTCGCAAAACTTCTCGTGCCGGGACGCGTTGGGTCGCGGCGTTCAGCGTGGTCAGCAATACATACTGTTGGGGCATCTGGTGAACCAGCGCCGCCAGAGTAGCGACGCGCGCCGCCGAGATATCCGCATTGGGCGAGACCCGATCATAAGGAAGGCAATCCCAGCCCGGAAACACAAAGACAGGCATCTGAGGCGCAAAGAACGCCAGTGCGGAACGCATCGCTTCCATCCGCTTGTCATCGCGTGCGACATGGGCCACCGGCCCCTTGCTGCGGGCAATCTCGTTCAGCACCAGCTGCGCGTCAAACCCTTCGGGGGCGCCGCCAACTGTCACGTGGTTCGGAGCCTTCATCGCCTCGCCTTTCAGAATCTTCTATCCCAGAACGCCAATCGAAAGGTTCTGATACATGCCCCAGAACGAAGTGACCAGTATCGAGATCATGCCGATGATCTGGGTATACAGTCGGCAGCGGGAAATTGTTTTTGAGACTGTTTCAAGCGTCAATTCCTGCCGCCGAAGACGCCTTGCATGCACGATATTGACCAAAAGCACCAAGGTCATTGGGAACAAAAGCAAAAACAGGGCCTGCGCGAATTCGACGTCATAATAGAACCCAAGCGTGGCCATCCCGGTGAACAGAAAACACCCAAACGCCAAAAGGATGGTGCCAGACATGTCGACAATCAGCAGAATCCGATTTGTATGGATGCGAACGATGTCGAGCAGATCGGTTTCGACCTGACCTCCGATCCGGCGGGCACGGACAACCAGATCATATGGGATGCCCATCACCCAGTGGCTGGCCGACGACCAGAGTACCGCCAGTACGATCCAGAACCACAGATTCGAAAAGCTGCGCATATCGATGAGTTCAAAGATCGAAGAGTACCAGTCCAAACCCAACCCTTTATTCACACTACTCAGGGGGGTTCCATCTAGGCGCGCGTCCATTGATACCCTTGAGACCTTTGTGAATTCATGCCACCCAATGCACGAATGTTCAAGGAGAACGCGCCATGAAACCGACCATTGCCCCATTTCCCATGACCCGCTTTCGCCGCGCCCGTCAATCACAGGCAATTCGTGCGCTGGTGCGTGAGAACACTCTGACAACGGATGACCTGATCTGGCCGGTTTTCGTACGCGAAGGCGAAGGCATTGAAGAGCCCGTGCCCTCGATGCCTGGTGTGGTTCGCAGATCGGTTGACCTGATTGCCAAAGCGGCAGTCGAGGCCGAGGCCCTTGGGATTCCTGCGATTTGCCTCTTTCCCTATACCGACCCTGCGCTGAAAACCGAAGACTGCGCCGAGGCATGGAACCCCGACAACCTGTCAAACCGGGCCATCCGGGCAATCAAGGCGGCGGCTCCGGACATTGCAGTAATGACAGATGTGGCGCTTGACCCGTATAACATCAACGGCCACGACGGATATGTCGTTGACGGAGAAATCGTGAACGACCAGACCGTCGAGGCTCTGGTAAAGATGACGCTGGCACAGGCCGACGCCGGTGCGGATATCATCGGCCCGTCGGACATGATGGATGGCCGGATCGGGGAAATGCGTCGCGCGCTGGAAGGTGCAGGCTATCACAACGTGATGATCCTCAGCTATGCCGCAAAATATGCCAGTGCGTTTTACGGACCCTTTCGCGACGCGGTCGGTGCATCGGGGGCCCTGACGGGCGACAAGAAGACCTACCAGATGGACCCCGCAAACTCGGACGAGGCTTTGCGCCTGATCGAACGCGATCTGACTGAAGGCGCGGATATGGTGATGATCAAGCCGGGCATGCCTTATCTGGATATCTGCCGCCGCGTGAAAGACAGTTTCGGTGCGCCGACATATGCCTATCAGGTATCGGGCGAATACGCGATGATCCAGGCCGCAGCCCAGAACGGCTGGATCGATGGCGAAAAGGTGATGCTGGAAAGCCTTCTGGCCTTCAAACGCGCCGGTTGCGATGGAATTCTGACCTATTTCTCTCCTCAGGTTGCGCGCATCCTGCAGGGATAAAGCCCGCAAGTTTCGCGATATTTCGCCGATAAGATTGCCCGATCGGGCAGCTTTCCCGTGACACATCGCCCTGATCGGCGTATCCTTGCCGCCAAGACCGGGATCACCCGGCATATCAGGCACAGTTACAGAGATATAAAACCATGAGCAGTTCCAACTCCCCCCGACTGAATCGTCGCGGCTTTGCCTTGGGCATGGCAGGTCTGAGCTTGACCGCCGCCTGCGGCAACGGTGTCGGCAATTCCAACGCAGCAACAATCGATGCCCGTGTCGACGCAACGCTGACCGAGATGTACAGCCGCTATCCCAATACGGTTGAGATTGCGAACAAGGCCAACGGCATGCTGGTCATGCCGCTGATTACCGAAGCCGGTTTCGTGTTCGGTGGCGGTTACGGTCGCGGCGCACTGCGCATCAGCGGTGCAACAGTTGACTTCTACTCGGCGGTCAAGGGCACGGCCGGGCTACAGATCGGCGCGCAGCAATATGCGCATGTTCTGTTTTTCATGACCGAAGACGCCCTGAACGATTTCCGTCGTTCCAGTGGTTGGACAGCCGGAGCAGATATTGGCTATGTGGTTAGCGATCAGGGCGATTCCCTGTCGACAGACACAACGACACTGCGCTCGCCCGTTCTGGCCGCCATCTTCGGACAGGCTGGGCTTCAAATCGGTGCGACCGTGGAAGGCACGAAATATACCCGCATTATTCCATAACTCGGGCTTCCCACTTCTTCTGACAAACCCCATCACAGCGGAATGCTGCGGTGGGGTATTTGTTTTCATCCTTTCTGCACAGGTTCTTGCCGCGTTCCTCTTTCGGTTGGACCCGCCATCCACTAATCTCCGCGCAACCTTCATGTACTAGAATTTGGGGCAGTAATGGGTCTTGTTTTCCGCTGGCTGGTGCGCATCGTGTCGGGTCTGATCATGCTGATCCTCGCCGCAATGGGCCTTGTCTATTTTCTGGCGAGCCAATCCCTGCCGGATTATGACCAGAAACTCGAAGTCAACGGGTTGACCGCTCCGGTTGAGATCGTGCGCGACACCGCCAATGTGCCGCACATACTGGGCCAAAATGACCCAGATGTGTTTTTCGGTCTTGGATATGCCCACGCGCAGGATCGATTGTGGCAGATGACGGTCATGCGCCGCACCGCGCAGGGCCGCTTGTCCGAAATCTTTGGACCACGCACCCTGCGCGTCGACAAGCTTTTGCGCCGGCTGGATCTGTACGGCCTTGCCCATCGCTCGGTCGAAGTGCAGGACGACTATACCAAGGCTGCCCTTCGTGCTTATGCGGCCGGGGTCAACGCACGCCTGACCGAGATCAACGACGAGGCCTTGGGGCGCGGCGCGCCTGAGATGTTCCTGTTCAATGCACCCGTCTCGCCCTGGCAACCGGGTGACAGTATTGCCGTGATCAAGCTTATGGCGCTGCAACTGTCCGGTCACCTGACGGACGAGGTTCTGCGGGCGCGTACGTCTTTGATGCTGAGCAATCCGGACAGACTGGCAGATATTCTGCCCGATGTTCCCGGCCCCGGCATTGCTGCGTTGCCTGAATATGCTTCGCTGTTTCCCAACCTTCCACGCTATGCCGCTGGTACGAGTTTTCCTGAAACGCTGCTTTCACCCCTTCCCAAACGCGGGCTGGCGGGGGCATCAAACGCCTGGACTGCTGCGCCTTCGCGCTCGGCAAGCGGTGGAACATTGCTGGCCAACGACCCGCATCTCGGCTTCACAGCACCCGGCGTGTGGTATCTGGCGCATCTTGGTCTGGCAAAGGGAAGCGTCATTGGGGCCTCGATCCCAGGTATTCCCGCAATCATGACCGGCCGCAGTGACCGGTTGGGTTGGGGGGTGACGTCATCCTATCTTGACGATCAGGACATTCATATTGAGCAGCTGAACCCGGAAAACCCCGAAGAATACCTGACCCCGGATGGCTATAAGGAATTCCAGACCCGTCCTTCGATCATTGAAATCAAAGGGGAAGCTCCGGTTACACTGACGCTGCGCTGGACTGAAAACGGGCCAGTGTTGCCCGGTACGGATTACAAGCTGGAAACCATCACACCGCCGGGCCATGTTGCGTCTTTGTCCTGGACGGCGCTCAGCCCG
The DNA here is from genome assembly GCF_056535105.1 of Ruegeria sp. O5. Classification (NCBI taxonomy): domain Bacteria; kingdom Pseudomonadati; phylum Pseudomonadota; class Alphaproteobacteria; order Rhodobacterales; family Roseobacteraceae; genus Ruegeria; species Ruegeria sp. O5. The sequence goes on from NZ_JBQERN010000001.1 coordinate 509,921, forward strand.
CAAGACACTTCGATGACGGCGTCCATGGCCCTGATGAACGCGGACAACGTGCAGGACGCCGTAACCGTGGCCCGGCAATTCATTGCGCCCTCGCAAAACCTGTCACTGGTCGACAAAACGACAATAGGGATGAAACTGATTGGCGCCATGCCCCGGCGTGATCTGCAAAACCAAAGCCGCGGACGCATTCCGACACCCGGCTGGATCGAAGCAAACCGCTGGCAAGGCCGCCTGCCCTACGCCAACAACCCGGAATTCGTGGCCCCAGCCGGTGGCGTTCTGGGCAACACCAACAACAAGATCATCGACCGCCCGTTCCCGGATCATGTGTCCTACGAGTGGGGTGACACTCAGCGCGTACATCGCTGGGAACGCCTGATGCAATCGCGTGAGGTGCATACCCGCGACAGTTTCATTGAGGCGCAACTGGATACGGTCAGTTTCACCGCGCGCTCTCTGCTGCCGCTGATCGGTGCTGACCTTTGGTACACCGGTGCCTCGGCCCCTGAAGGGACGCCCGAACGACAGCGCCAGATTGCGCTGTCGCTGCTGGCGGACTGGAACGGCGAGATGAACGAGCACCTGCCCGAACCGCTGATCTATGCAGCCTGGGTGCGGGCGCTTCAGATCCGCCTGATTTCGGACGAGCTTGGGCCGCTGGCCAGCGAATTCAAACATGTCGAGCCCCTGTTCATCGAACGGGTCTATCGTGACATTGATGGCGCCGGTGTCTGGTGCGATGTACGACAAAGCGCGCCGGTTGAAACCTGTACCGAAATGGCACGACTTGCGCTGGATGACGCGCTGATCTGGATCACCGAACGCTACGGCAGCGCACTGGAATCCCTGCGCTGGGGTGATGCCCATCAGGCAACCCACGACCACCCGGTTCTGGGGAACGTGCCTATACTTCGGTATTTTGTGAACATTCGCCAATCGACCAGTGGCGGCGACAACACCTTGCTGCGCGGGCGCACGTCCGGCGAAGGGCTCGACCCGTTTCAGAATGTGCACGGGGCCGGGTATCGCGGTGTGTATGACTTTGCCGATCCAAACAGCTCAGTCTTTATCACCGCTACCGGCCAATCGGGCCATTTCCTGTCGCGCTATTACGACGATCAGGCGCAGCTGTGGCGGCGTGGCGAGTATATTCCCATGTCGCTGGACCTTGACCTTGCCCGCGCCGCTGCTGTCGGAGTGACCAATCTGATCCCACGTTAAGCATCAGGGTTTCGGCGACTCCCCGCCCCTTTTTGCCCGGACCGTGGACGACATGCGGCAGTTTCGCCTACCATCACCGAGCGAACTGTTTCGGACCAGGGGGAAACTATGGCCAGCATTCGGGATACTCTGAACAACCTTGCCCGGGATTACGCAATCGCCTGGAGTTCAGGTGACGCAGATGCCGTCGCCAGCTTTTTCTCGCTGGACGGACAGATTACAATCAACAGAGGTGACCCAATCGAAGGGCGCGCAGCGATTGCCGATATGGCCCGGGGTTTCTACGCCGATTTTCCTGATCTGGAGGTGCGCTGCGACATGATGCGATGGGCCGGATCTCATGCCCTATTTGTCTGGACACGTGAGGGGCATCATGCTCAGACCGGCAACCATGTTATCGCACGCGGATGGGATGAATGGGAACTTGCGCCCGATCATCTTGTACAGTCGTCAGTCGGCTGGTTCGACACCGATGACTTACAGCGACAACTTGAAGGCGTGTGACTTAGGTCGTCTTTTTGCCAGCGGTTTCAATATTGTAACTCCGCGGTATTCCTTGTGTAATCAGAAACCACTCGGATGCCTTCGTCCGCTGCTGATGCGCATCAAAGGCCTGCTGATTCACAAAAACCTCTGAAACAGTGAACCGTCCGGGTGTGATCTGATCCTCGACAACGTCGAACGACAGGCAACCCTCTTCCGCCTTTGTGAGGGCGATATGAGTGGGCAGAGCGGCGCGGACATCTTCAAGGCGGTCCGCCGGGACATCAATAAATCCGGTCAGGAATACTCTTTGATCCATTGTATCAGCCATCTTCCGCAATTTCACTGTATCTATAGTGTGTCGAATTGGGCGGCCTGCTTATCTGTCCAAAGGACAGTGATACGGAACCCTTCTTCGGTCTGCTCTTCAGATTGTACAACATCCTGCCGGAACAACCACGCCCGCTTGTTCCCTTCCGCAAAGGTCAGGTTCAGAACAACCTCGTGCCGGGCCCCTTGTAGGATTGCTGCAATCTCGGACAGTAAAGGGGTCACGCCTTCGCCGGTAACTGCCGAAATGGCAAATATGGCCGGATCGCGATCCGCCCTCGCCAACGCGGCGTCTTTTTCTTCCGTGCTCAGCAAGTCAGTCTTGTTCCAAACCTCAAGCCGGGGGCGTTCTTCGTCGACACCAAGCGAGGTCAGGATTGCTTCGACATCCTGCGCCTGTGCTTCGGTTTCTTCATGGCTGATATCGCGCACGTGAACAATCAGATCAGCACCCAACACCTCTTCAAGCGTGGCCCGAAAAGACGCCACAAGCTCGGTCGGCAGGTTCGAGATAAAACCCACCGTATCCGACAGGATCACTTCCGGGCCATCGGGCAGTTGCACGCGGCGCATGGTAGGGTCCAGCGTGGCAAACAGCATGTCCTTGGCCAACACTTCGGCCCCGGTCAGCCGATTGAACAGAGTAGATTTCCCGGCATTGGTATATCCAACCAATGCAACGATCGGATAGGGCACCTTGGCGCGCGCGGCACGGTGCAACGTGCGGGTCTTGACCACTTTCTGCAATTGGCGACGCAAACGCACCAGTTGTTCGTCAATGGCGCGGCGGTCGGCTTCGATCTGGGTCTCGCCGGGTCCGCCGACAAATCCCAAACCGCCACGCTGACGTTCAAGGTGGGTCCAGGCCCGCACCAGCCGTGTCCGCTGATAGCTGAGCGCAGCCATTTCGACCTGCAACACCCCTTCACGGGTGCGCGCACGGTCGCTGAAAATCTCAAGGATCAGCCCGGTCCGGTCGAGGATCTTGACCTTCCATGCCTTTTCCAGATTGCGCTGCTGAACCGGTGTTACCGGTCCATCGATCAGAACCAGCTCAACCTCGTTTTCACGAAGCCGCTCACCCAGTTCTTCGATCTTGCCACTGCCAAACAAATAGCCGGGTTGGGCGCGTTGCAGGCGTACGATTTCAGACCCGATCACATCCAGATCGGGCAAAGCGGCGGCCAGCGCAACCGCCTCGGCCAGCGCTGGTTCGGGAACGCGGCGCTGTTCATCTGATTTGATTTCGGGATGCAGCACCCAGGCCCGGGTGCGCGTCCGGTCATGTTCCATCAAGAGGCGTCTTCGCCCTCATACAGGTTGATCGGCTGTGATGGCATGATGGTTGAAATCGCGTGCTTGTACACCAGCTGCGACTGTCCGTCGCGGCGCAACAATACACAGAAATTGTCGAACCAGGTGATCACACCCTGCAATTTCACGCCATTGATCAGGAAAATTGTAACCGGAACCTTAGCTTTCCGTACATTGTTCAGGAAAGCATCCTGAAGATTCTGTCTGTCCGAAGCCATATTATGATAATCTCGCCATTGTTCTTGCTACGCGTTGCGGACCAACGCGCTCCCTCCCGGTGAGTATGGAGTGCCGCGGTAAGATATTCCAGACGAAAAATTAAGCACTAAAGACGACGGGATCCAACCGGTTCAATCCCGCCACAGCGAAGGGGTGATCAGGGCGATGATCGCAAGCGTCTCGAGCCGGCCAATGACCATCGCCGCGCACAGCGTCAGCTTGGCCCCTGCGGACAGGTCGATCAACCGGATTGGAACATCAGTGGCCAATTCAATCAGCGGACCCGTCGTGCTGAGCGTTGCGACGCTGAGCACCATGGCCTGTTCGAACCCAGCCCCCATTGCGGCCAGCAAAAGGTTGAACACCGCCAGTGTCAGCGCAAAGAGCATCAGAAAGATCCAGGCGATAAACGCGCCGTCCCTTTGAATGCGTCGGTTGCCACCTCCAACCCCGCTGACGGATGAGGGATAGATCAACCGGTCGATCTCGCGCGCACCGTTCAAGTACAGGGCAAAAACCCGCAGCAGTTTCACGCCGCCAGCCGTGGTCGCAACCCCTCCACCGATCAGGGCCAGCCCCATCAGCAACAATCCGGGCGTTCCCAGACCAGATAATTGCTGCGCATCATCCCAGTTTGCGCTTTCAAACCCGGCGGTTGTCAGAAAGGCCAGAACGGTGAACAGCATACCCCAAATGACCTGCAATGCCTGTAAAGGCTCGATTTGCCCACCGATTTCCGTAACACCAGCAATAACGCGAAAGAACAATAACGCCGCAACGGCCAGAACAATCATCAGGCCAATGCGAAACTCCGGGTCCGTATCCAGTCGGGAATAACCGGATGTCGCCGTGTCGGTCGAAAATGTCAGGCGCGAAAGGGCAAAGAACAGGAACAAAAACAAGATCGCCTCACCCGTGAAGCCCGCCTGCGCGCCTTCCATGCCGCCCACCGGAGAAATTCCGGACGTCGCCATGACCGACATTGCGTGGCAAACGGCTGTCAGTCCGGTTTCGCCTGCGATCAGAAGAAGGATCCAGATCACAGCCGTCAACCCGGCATAGACCGGGGTCAGTCCCTTTGCCACACGGATCAGTCGACCGCGCGGATCAACGCGTTCGCTTTGCGCAACACCCGATACCGGGCGACCCGGCTGACCGCGGGCCGTGACCTCGAACCCACCCAGCGACAAAGGCGCAAGGATTGCCGCGGCGGCAATCCACATCAGCAAACCGCCCATCCATCCAACCAAGGCGCGCCACAGGTGCAGCGGGGCCGTCAGGCGGTCTGGATCCGGAAACAGATCCGCCCCCGTGGTTGTCAGGGCACTGACCATGTCAAAATAGGCGTTCAGGAATGTGGTCGTTCCCAGCGCATCGTGAAATGGAATCGCAAGAAAGACAGGCAGAATGGTGAAACATGCAAGCATCACCGCCAATTGTCCCAAAGTTCCGCGCCTTGGCACACGGTTGGACGAGGCCAGTGCGACACTGACGACCAGAAACAACCCTATGATACCGGAGTACAAAAACGACCGCGATGTATCGTGATCATCCAGCGCCAGCGCGTAAACTGCCGGAATCCACATGGCCAGTGACGCAATAGCCCAGATCAGAAGAAACAGCGGCAACCGCCGCAATAGCCCGATCTGTTGTATCCCCGCATGCGCCATCAGAAGAAATCGATTGAAACCTGCATCAGGCGTTCGACCTCAGGCACGTCGTTGGCCATGGCAAAGATCGCGACGACATCCTTTTCATCGATCCTGAGGCTGCCCGTCGGTCGCATAACCTCATCTCCTTTGCGCACGGCCCCCACCAGTACGCCCTCGGGAAAATCGATATCGCGCAGCTTTTGACCCGCCATGGGAGAGGTTGAAAGAACCTCAGCCTCGATCACTTCGGCCTCAGCATCTCCGATCGAGTAGACCTGTCGCACCCGGCCATGACGGATGTGGCGCAAGATCGAACTGACGGTGGTTGCCCGCGGATTGATATACGCATCAATCCCCAAAGGTCCCATCAGGGCCACCATACTGGGATCATTGATCAAAGCGATCGCCAGGGCACAACCCTCGGCCTTGGCGCGTACAGCGGCCAGCATGTTCGTGCGGTCGTCATCCGTAACCGCCAGCATTGCATCCGCTCTGTCGATACCGGCTTCGCTCAACAAACTGGCATCAAGGCCATCACCGTGCAGCACAATCGTTCGTTCCAGCGCCTCGGCGGCGATCTCGGCGCATCGGCGATCCCGCTCGACGATTTTGGCGCGCACGCGGCTTTTTTGTTCTTCCAGAGTTCGCGCCACTTCAAGCCCGACATTGCCCCCGCCCACGATCACCACACGATCCTGACGCTTTTGGGTCTTGCCAAACACCTCCATGGTGCGATCCACGTCTTTTACATTGGTAAAGACGTAGCATTCGTCGCCCACAAATAGCTGATCCTCGGATTCTGGTGCAAACAGTGTGCCATCGCGACGCACCCCCACTACGATCGAACTGAGCGTCGAGAACAAATCGGTCAATTGCCGCAAAGGTGTGTTCACGATCGGACAGTCTTCATCCACGCGAATACCCAAAAGCTGCGCCTTGCCGTCCATGAAAATCTCGGTGTCAAAGGCGGACGGGGCCGACAGGCGGCGCATCGCGGCGGCGGCAACTTCGCGTTCGGGGCTGATCACCACATCAATCGGCAGATGATCGCGCCGGTAAAGGTCCGAGTGGATCGCCTCAAGATATGATTTCGACCGCAGTCGCGCGATCTTGCGCTGGATCGAAAAGACCGAATGCGCCATCTGGCAGGTGACCATGTTCACCTCATCCGAATGGGTCGCAGCGATGATCATGTCCGCATCGCGCGCGCCTGCCCTTTCAAGCACATCGGGGTAACTTGCAAACCCGGCGATCCCCTGGACGTCCAGCGTTTCGGTCGCCCGCCGAACCAGATCGGGATTGTTGTCGACAACGGTGACGTCGTTCAGTTCGCCCGAAAGGTGCCGCGCAATCTGCCAGCCGACCTGACCCGCGCCGCAAATAATGACCTTCATGTTTCTGGCCCTTCTGCCTGAAAGGATTGAATGACAGATGCCCCCAAAGCGGTCAATTGAATTGTCATCGCCGATCAGCTGCGGCAAGATAAGCATATGAAAACGCTGTTTCCTATGCTCGTGCCCCTGATGGTGCTGTCCTCGTGCGGGCCGCTCTCGCTTTACTATCGCGAGGGTGAAACCGTATCACGTCTGCAAAAAGAGACCACCCAGTGCCAGCTTAGGGCGGTTAAAGAGGTGCCGGTTGCCAATCAGATCCGCCAAAGCCCGCCGACTTATTGGCCCGGGCGCACATATTGTGACGGCAGAGGTCGTTGCTATCAGTCCCCAGGCTGGTGGCAACCCGGCAGGGTATATACCGTCGATGTGAACCAGGGCCTGCGAAACACGGTCGAGGCGCAATGCATGGCCGAAAAGGGATTTCGCCCTGTCAGCTTGCCGCCCTGCAAGCAAAATGTGAAATCGCGAGTGCCACTGGCGCGAACAACGACGTTGCCGCCCCTCAACAGTGCCTCATGTTTTGTGAAGTTCGATGACGGGTCGTTTCAGATCATCACACCGGGGCAATCCGGATAAGAAGAACCACGGTACCGCGCGATTGATCATTCCAGTCCGGTTGAAGCGCGTTTGCGCCGCGCGGCAAGCCACAGATGAAGCGCCATGGCAACAGCATAGAACCCGACCACGGCAATCAACATGCCCGCTTCACTAGTACGCCACAGTATTGCAAGCAAAACAGGTGTGCCCAAAAGGTTACCCGCATTCCCCATCTGCGCCATGGCACCATAGCTCAGCGCCTGGTTTTCGGGTGTCGAGTTCAACTGCGGCACCGCCGCAAAGCTGCCGCCCTGAACAAGCCCCAGCACCGCAAAAAGCGCAACGCAGACAACGGGCAACGGGGCACCAAGAAACAGGGCGCCTATCGTAAGGATAGACAGCCCGAAACCGAGGTTAATAACAAAAACACCAGAACAAACGCTCAGCAAAACCGGGACGGTAAGCCAGGAAATCACGATCCCGGCCAACGGCATCAGACCAGCAATCATCGCACTGACATCGTCCGGCAATCTTCCCGGAAGAATGGCCAGCAACGAGACAAAGGTCAGCGTGTAAAAGAACCACCCGAGCGCCGGAGCGGACACAAACGCAGAGCGATAGGTCTGTACGTGTATGTCAATCAGTATTCGCACGCTCCAAAAGGGATTGTTTACCAAATCCGATGCACTGTTGGGACGGAAAGATACGATCAGGACGGCGATCAGAAACATCAGCGCGCCATGGGTAGCAAAATAAACCGGCAGCCCGACCTGAGCGATCAAGGGAAGCCCAAGCCATGCGTTCAGGGCAAAGGCGACACCAAAGAAACTGCTCCACAAAACCATTGCCGCGTTGCGCCATTTTCCAATCGTGATTTGCGCAATCAGTGTTGGTGCTGCGACAACGATGGCCAGATGAGAGACCCCTTCGACAACGCGGCTGACCAGCATCAGGCCCAAACCGGGGATACTGGCCTGAAACAGGGACACCGCCCCGCCAAGGATCAAGCCAAACATCAGCAGCCGGACAGGCCCCACTCGCCCGGCTATCGCGCCGGACAATGCACCAAGAATCGCACCAATCAGGCTGATGACTGACAAAAGCCAGCCAATCTTGTCCGCGTGCGCAGGATAGAGGGCTGCGACCTGAGCAAAAGGAACCGCAATCTTTGCGAATTGGGTCGCCGCACCTAGCCCGGCAAGCCAAAGCAACAAAACCTGTAACAAGATGCGTAATGGATGGGGCATAAGCCGGTTCTACTGCACACGACCGCACAGGAATACGCATAAATTATGCGCGTCCCGACCGTGCCCCACTGACCAACCGGACTGGCGTTCCATCCGACAGGTACAACCGTTCCCAAGTGATCTGTCCGGCGCTGATCCGGATACGGTCGTGCCGCGCTTCGGAGGTTACAAACGACTTGGGGTTGGGCGCTTGCAAATCCCACCATCCCTCGTCCTGTAGCTCGGCCTCAGCCTGGCGGATCTCGTCCGTCGCAAATTGCCAGAGGGATACGCCAAGCAGTGCCCGTTGGGAGGTTTTCCAGTCAAGCGCCCGCCGGCGGGAATAGGCCAGGCACATGTGGCTGGCCTCCTCAACCAGATGGATGCAGTCGGCCGAGTTCACGACAAGCCGTCTTAACGCGTTGTCATCCGCCCTGAAAGGAGCCAGCGCAGCAAACACTGAGTGTTGCAGATCAGGTATCGGAAGCTGAACCCCGTTCTCCCATCTGGAAACCGTTGTCTGATCGACCTCCAGAACCTCGGCCAGCGCTGCTTGTTTCAACCCGATCGACCGTCGAAGACGCTTTAAACGCCTGCCAAAAGCCGGGTAGCCTTCGATGAACCGGCCAGTCAGATCAGAGTTTACCGTTCTCGCCATCAGTTCCACACATCCGTCTGCCCGTGAACTATGACCCCAGACTCATTCTGCCGGTTCGGGTTCGTCGATTTGCGCGACCCGCGCACCGGATTTGTTCGAGGTCACAACACCCAGCGACTTTAGCTTGCGATGCAGCGCACTGCGTTCCATGCCGACAAAGCTGGCGGTGCGGCTGATATTGCCGCCAAAGCGGTTGATCTGGGTCAGCAGATATTCCCGCTCGAACGCTTCGCGGGCCTCGCGCAGCGGCAAAGTGGCCAGCGCACCCGACAAGACAACGCGGCCCGACTCTTCGGCCTTGTCTTCTTCATTGGGCAGCTCGCGCGCCTCAATCGGGCCGGTGCCGTCGCCCAGAATCAAAACACGTTCGATCAGGTTCTTCAACTGGCGCACGTTACCCGGCCAGGTCATTGTCTGCAGCAAAGCGACCGCCTCGTCCGACAGCTCCCGCATAGGCAACCCTTGGGTTTCGTTGCACATTTCGATGAAGTGCTGGGCCAGTACCGGTATATCCTCGCGCCGGTCCTCGAGTGAGGGAACGGAGATCGGAACCACATTCAGACGGTGATACAGCTCTTCCCGGAAACGCTCGGCGGCGATTTCATCATCAAGATCCTTGTTGGTTGATGAGATCACCCGAAGATCCACGCGCACCTTGTCCGAGCCACCCACGCGCTGGAATTGCTGATCCACCAGCACCCGCAGGATTTTGGACTGTGTGCCCAAAGGCATGTCGGAAACTTCATCAAAATAGACCACGCCGCCATGGGCTTCTTCCAGCAATCCGGATTCCACACCGCGTTCGGCCGATTCCCGGCCAAACAGAACTTCTTCCACACGCTCAGGCTCAATCCCGGCACAGTTGACGGTCACGAACGGAGCGTTCGCACGGTTGGAGTGGGCATGGATATAACGCGCAGCAATTTCCTTGCCCGAACCCGCAGGTCCACGCAGCATGACGCGACCGTTTGATTTGGTCACCTTGTCCAACTGCCCCTGCATGGCCCGGAACGACGCGGATTTGCCGATCATGTCCGAGTTGTTGACCTCTTTCCGCTTCAGCGACGCGTTCTCGCGCCGCAGACGAGACGTCTCCATCGCGCGGCGGATCACCACCATCAACTGGTCAATGTTAAACGGTTTCTCGATAAAGTCGTAAGCACCCTGTTTGATAGCCGCTACAGCGATTTCGATATTGCCGTGGCCCGAAATAATCACCACCGGCACATCCGGGTTATCGCGCTTTACCGTCTTGAGGATATCAATCCCGTCCATGCGGCTGTCTTTCAGCCAGATATCCAGGATCAACAGACCCGGCGGTTCGGAATTGATCGACGCCATGCACTCGTCCGAGTTGGCTGCCAGCCGGGTTGAATAGCCTTCGTCCTCCAGAATGTCGGACACCAGCTCGCGAATATCGCGCTCGTCATCTACGATCAGAATGTCGCTCATCTTTGGCCTGCTTTCAGTTTGTTGGTTCTAATTGCCTGCTTCTGCGGCGCAACGGTTGGGGACATACTTGCCCCAGGCAAACGGATCACAGCCATTGCGCCAAAATGGTCCTGTCCGTCAAATACGGGCGCGTCCTCAAGGGTCAGCGCGCCGCCATGCTCTTCTATGATTTTCTTGACGATCGGAAGACCCAACCCGGTCCCTTCGTCGCGTGTCGTTACATAAGGTTCAAACAAACGCGCCCGGTCTTCCGGCAGACCTATCCCATTGTCTGCAATGGTGATGATTGTACCCGCATCATCGCTTGAAACCGCCACCTTGATCTGCGGCACCAGGTTTTCCGGGGCCCCTTTTTCTTTCAGAGTTGCAATGGCTTCTCCGGCATTCTTAATCAGGTTCGTCAACGCTTGATTAAGCATGGTCGCATCTACATCCGCCATGATCGGCTGCTGCGGCAGGTCGGCATCAATCTGTACGTCCGGCTGTCCCGCCTGTTGCAAAAGTACGGCTTCGCGCACCAGTTCGACAAGGTCTTCCTCCCGTCGAACGGGCTCGGGCATCCGCGCGAACTTGGAAAACTCATCCACGATACGCCGCAGGTCATTGGTTTGCCGCACGATGACGCCGGTCATCGATTCAAGGCTGCCGCTGTCTTCCTCATCCAGTTTGCGGGCGAACTTGCGCTTGATGCGCTCTGCGCTGAGCTGGATCGGCGTCAATGGGTTCTTGATTTCATGTGCAATGCGGCGGGCCACGTCACCCCACGCCGCCATTCGCTGCGCACTGACCAGATCGGTTACATCGTCAAAAGCAACCACATAGCCTTCCAGCCCGCCATCCTCTCCACGACGGATAGCCATGCGAACCAGCAGGTTTTCAAGCTGCCCCTTGCGTGTGACCTTAACCTCACCCTGAACAGCCTCCTGCCCGCTGTCCTTGAGACTTTCAAACAAAGGCAAAAACTCGGGAACCGCAATGCCGATAGCCAGGTGTTCTTCACCACGCGACCAGTCCAGCAAGCGTTCAGCCGAGCGATTGACAAACGTAACGCATCCATCGGGGTCCACGCCGACAACACCGGACGTGACCGAACTGAGCACGGAATCAAACAGGCGACGCCTGCTTTCGATTTGCTGGGTATTTTCCAGCAGCGTGTCCCGCTGCCCTTTTAGTTGTCGGGTCATCTGGTTGAAATATCGGCCCAACATCGCAATTTCGTCGTCGCTGGCCTCTTCGATGACCTGGACACTCAAATCTCCAGCGCCGACCCGCTGCGCCGCCGTGGTCAAACGTCCGACCGGGCGCGACAGGCGTTCGGCAAACCACATCCCCAGCGACATCGCAGCCAGGATCAGGATCAGCGCAAAGCCCAGATAAAGCAGACCGAACTCGAACAACACCCTGCCCCGTTCACTTTCCAGCTGCTGATAGAACTGCGCCGTTTCCTTGGTGTCATCCAGCAGCGTCAACAGCTGCCCATCCACCTCGCGGCTGACATAGAGGTAGCGGTCCAGATAAGCGGTAAGAGGTACAAGCGCGCGGAATTCATTATTCGGCCAGTCGGCAATGATCAGCAGCCCCTTATCTACCGCTTCCGTCATTTGCTCGGCTGTTGGTTCCTCATAGTTGAACAGATAGGACCGATCCCCGCGCGACCGGATTTCGCCCGTTCCGTCGATGACATAGGCTTCGCGCAATCCGCGCTGAATCCGGGCCTGCCCCTGCGCAAGAACCTCGCGGAGTTCGGCATCAGAAATGTAAAACTCCACCGAACGTGCATTGTTCAGGAACCGCGCCAGAACCGTAGCGTCCTGCGTCAGACCGCTGCGATGTTCCTGCTCATAAGCCTCTGCTGCTGTCAGGGAAGACCCGACAACCTGGCGCACGCGATCCGAAAACCAGCCTTCCAGGCCGATATTCACGGTCAGGCCGGCAAAAATGGCGACCGTAACGGTCGGAACCAGCGCAAGCAGCGTAAACGCCCCGATCAGGCGCAAATGCAGGCGCGAGCCCGCCGACTTGGCCCGTCTGGCCGCAATCAGGCTGCCCAACTGACTGAGCACCAAAGCCGCAACGACCAGAACATAGACAAGATCGGCCAGCAGAATCAGCCGCAATGTCGGCGCGGTCGCACCCAGGTCAAAGGGACCAATGACAAGATATGTGGCAAGCGCCAGAACAGGCCCCAAGAGGACCAGCCCAAAGGTGCCGAAGTTGCGCAGTTTCCGTGATTTACGCCATCGACCAATCGATGGGATCATCCCGCTCTGTGCTCGGGTTGCCACCGTCTGCCCTCATCCTGATGTGCCGCATGTGCGGCTTACCGCCATATATCGTGATCTTTTCCCGACAGATGCCGGGATGCCACGGTTTGTGTGGCGATATTACATCAGTTTGCGGCGCCGTGTCACCTGTATATCGAGATCTGTAATCTTTTTTCGCAGCGTATTTCGGTTAATCCCAAGTAAATCAGCACATTTTGCCTGGTTCCCACCAGTTGCATCCAGTGCGATTTCGATCAGCGGGGCCTCAACCTCACGCAAAATCCGCTGATAGAGGCCCGGTGGCGGCAATATATTGCCGTGCAGATCGAAATACCGTCGCAGGTGACGCTCGACCGAGGTTGAAAGCTTCTCGCGTTCGCCGCCGCTCAGAACCGGTGCAGCTTCGGGCTGGCTGCCCAACACCATTTCCACCTCGGCCTTTGAAATCTCATCTGCCCGACTGGTCAGCCCCAAACGGCGAACGGCGTTTTCCAGTTGCCGCACATTCCCCGGCCATGAATAGCGCCGCACCAACTCAACCGCTTCCGGGCTGAGCCACCGCTTGTTTCCGCTTTCCTTCTCTTCCCGAGCCAGAAAATGTTCGGCCAGCAGCGGAATATCGTCGACCCTTTCGCGCAACGAGGGCACGTGGATCGTCGCCCCGCACAAACGATAATACAGGTCCTGACGGATACGGCCGTTTTCCATCCCATCGGTCAAGTTTGTCTGGCTGGTTGCCATGAAACGCGGAACATGATCGCCGGGCGTATCCATCATACGCACCACGCGGGCTTGAATTTCATCGCCGATATCCGCGATTTCATCTATCAGCAGCGTACCGCCACGCACCCGCGCCATCACGCGGGCCGGGCCCTCCAGATCGCTTAGGTCGGCTGCGGTGACTGTGACAAAGGGTAATGTACGCCGGTCCGAAAAGTCGTGAATTGCCCGGGCAATCAGCGACTTACCCGTTCCGCTTTCACCCGAGATCATAACTGGCAGGTCGGTGTTCATCACGCGGGCGACCAACCGATACAAAGCCTGCATGACTGGCGTGCGACCGACCAGCGGCAGCTCATCCGGACGCTCACCACCTGCCTGTATGGGTTCCGGCTGTGCGCGCTGCTTCTGATCCAGCGCCCGCGCCGTGCGTTTCATCAAATCCGGCAGGTCAAACGGTTTGGGCAGATAGTCATATGCGTCAGCCTCAGCCGCCTGAATTGCGGTCATGATCGTGTTTTGCGCGGAAATCACGATAACCGGCAATCCAGGGCGATCCTTTGCTATCTTCGGCAGCATCTCCAGACCGTTGCCATCGGGCATGACAACGTCCGAGATCACCACGTCGCCTTTGCCTTCGCCGACCCAACGCATCAGGGTGGTCAGCGAAGATGTTGCGTGCACCTTGCATCCGGCCCGCGTCAGCGCCTGAGTCAGAACGGTGCGGATTGTGCGGTCGTCATCCGCAACCAGTACGGTGCCATCCATCAGGTGCTCTCCTTCTTGTGTTCGGTTGCATCTCGCGGCGCGCGGCGCAGCGACAGTTTGAATACGGTGCGGCCGGGCACGGAGTCGGCGGAAATCCAGCCGTCATGGTCGGAAACGATCTTGCTGACCAGCGCCAGCCCCAGACCAGTGCCGTTTTCCTTGCCCGACACGAACGGGTCAAAGATATCACCCCGGATATCCTCGGGCAGGCCCGGACCGTCATCGATGATCTCGATCTGCAACGGCAGGGAATGACCCGATCCGTCGCTTCGGCGCAGGCGGAAGGAGTGTTCGAAATAAGTGCGCAGACGGATCGTACCGCCCTGCGGCCCCGCAGCCTCGGATGCGTTTTTCAGCAGGTTCAGGACCACCTGAAGAAACTGGTCCGGATCGCCATAGGCCAGCGGCAATGAAGGATCGTAATCCTCGATGATTGTCATATCCGCGCCAAATCCCAGCAGCGCGGACCGCCTTGCACGGTCCAGCACATCGTGGATGTTGACCGGCCTGAGGTCCGGTTTCTGCAAGTTGCCGAATTGCTCGACCTGCTCCAGAAGCTTCACGATCCTTCGGCTTTCGGCCACAATAAGGTCTGTAAGTTCAAGATCCTGTGACGAAATGTTCATGCTCAGCAGTTGCGCTGCACCGGTAATCCCTGCCAACGGGTTCTTAATCTCGTGCGCCAGCATCTCGGCCATGCCAATCGCCGACTGCGCCGCTGACTTGACCGTGTTGCCCAAGGTCATCCTGCCCGCCAGTTCACGAGGCGTTATGATCATGATCATCGACCCCGGATGGCCGACCAGAGGCGCGATCTGCAACGCACATTGCAACGGCGCGCGATTCCCAGAACCCGCATCCACATCGTTTACAAACAGTGGCGTGCCTTGCGAGCGGGCGCGCAGGAATGCTTCCTCCAGCGGTGCGTCAACGGCGATCTGGTCCCATACCGGATGCCCGATTACCGACCGGCGCGAGGCATTCAAAAACCCCTCGCCCGCCGAATTCACATCTGCGATGCGGTCGTTTTCATCAATAATAAAAGCCGGAACCGGCAATGAGTTCCAGATGTTGGCGTTGGAATTCATGCCGCCACCTCGCCCGTTTCGGCAAGTGCGTCCCCAAGCAGACGCAGGACTTCATCCGTGCTGCGCGACGTCAGAACCGCCCGCCGCAGCGGCGCAGGGGTTGCGGCCTGATCCATGTACCATCCCAGATGCTTGCGGGCGACACGCAGGCCCAGATCGGCACCGTAAAATCCCAGCATCGCCTGATAATGCGTGCGCACCATGTCGATCAGGTCATTCCCGACCGGAATATCCGGCGCATCCGCCCCGTAAAGGTCGTGACTGATCTGCGCCAGTAGCCAGGGTTTACCCTGTGCGCCACGCCCGACCATGACCCCATCTGCACCAGATTGTTCCAATGCGGTTCGTGCGGTTGCTGTGTCTACAATATCTCCGTTCGCAATAACCGGAATCGACACGGCCTGTTTCACGGCCCGGATTGCGCTCCAGTCAGCGCGCCCCTTGTAGAACTGGCATCGCGTGCGTCCGTGGATCGTAACCATCTGAACGCCTGCCTCTTGTGCACGGCGCGCAACCTCGGGGGCATTCAGCAGGGTGTCATCCCACCCCAGACGGGTTTTCAATGTCACTGGAACGTCGACTACACTGACAACGGCCTCGATCAGCGTCAGTGCGTGGTCCGGTGTTTTCAGCAGGGCCGAACCGGAATACCCATTTGTTACCTTTTTGGCAGGACACCCCATGTTAATGTCGATCACCCGCGCTCCACGATCAGCAACCTGACGCGCGGCCTCGGCCATCCAATGCGCCTCGCGCCCTGCCAGTTGCACAGCTGTGTTTTCCACATCGGCGGACAGTTCGGCGCGCTCCCGCACTCCGGGTTTGGCCTGCACCATCTCCTGACTGGCGACCATTTCGCTGACGACCATGCCGGCACCAAAGCGCATAACCAGATCCCGAAACGGGCGATCTGTGATTCCGGCCATCGGGGCCAGCAAAACCGGCGATGTTACGAATTTGTCAGCGAAGCGCAAAGTCAACGTGCTTAATCCTTGGGCAGTTGCAGTTCTGATATCGAATTCCACGCATATGAACAACAAAACGACGCGCAACAAGCCCGCAAAACCATCATCTGCCTATTTTTTAATCACCCGACCATAGGTGATTGCCACTGCAATCACCGCCGCCTAAACAAACGCAACAAAATGGAGGGCGCGCGGCATGACCACAGCTGCCATCATAGTCGCCGCAGGCCGCGGCCTGCGCGCAGGGGGCGACGTCCCAAAACAGTGGCGCGGCCTTGCAGGCCGTCGCGTGGCAGACTGGACAATCGATCGGTTCCGCGGACAGGTCGCCCATATCGTTCTGGTCTTATCCGACGAAGACACTCTGGTCTGGGAGGAGTTTCGTGATACCGATCTGATCCTCGCCTCGGGCGGCACAGATCGCGCGGGTTCTGTGCGCAATGGTTTGAAAGCCCTGGCGCACCTCGACGTGAAGCGCGTCCTGATTCATGACGTTGCCAGACCCTGCGTTTCGTCGCGCACCATTCAGGACGTCTTGAACGCATTGGATGCACATCAGGCCGCCGCCCCCGGACTGACGGTGACTGACGCCTTGTGGATAGGACAAGACGGGGCCGTGACTGGCACACAAGACCGCAGCAACCTGTTTGCGGCGCAAACACCGCAAGGCTTTCACTATGACACCATCACCGCCGCCCATGCGGCGCATCCGGGCGGTGCTGCTGATGATGTTGAGGTTGCACGCGCGGCGGGGGTAGATGTCTGCATCGTACCGGGCGATGCGGACAACCTGAAGATCACCCGCCCCGAGGATTTTGCCCGGGCGGAACGTATCATGGGAATGGATATGGATGTAAGACTTGGCAACGGCTATGACGTGCACCGATTTGGCGACGGGGATCATGTGGTCCTTTGCGGTGTGAAGGTTCCCCATGATCGCGGGTTGCAGGGGCATTCGGATGCGGATGTCGGGATGCATGCTGTAACCGACGCGATTTATGGCGCATTGGCGCAAGGGGATATCGGACAGCATTTTCCGCCCTCGGATCCGCAATGGAAAGGGGCCGCCAGCGAGATCTTTCTGCGTCACGCGGTCGAACTGGCTGGACAGATGGGGTATCGCATCTCGAACGTGGATTGTACGCTGGTCTGTGAATACCCGAAGATTGGCCCTCACGCCGCTGTTATGCGCGAAGAAATGTCCAAAATCATGGGCTTGCGTGCCGATCAGGTCTCGATCAAGGCCACCACGTCCGAGCGTCTGGGCTTCACCGGTCGCAGTGAAGGCATCGCATCGATTGCGACGGCCTGTCTGGTGAAATCATGAACGCGGCGCAGTTGATTGGCACCGTTGGCGGCGTCGGATATATACGCCCTGCCCCCGGCACCTGGGGTTCGCTGGCCGCGCTGCCGATGGCTTGGGTCCTGCACACGCTGGGCGGATTCCCATTGCTGGCAATCGCAACGCTCGTGGTGTTCGCAGGCGGCCTGTGGGCCACGCGCGTGATGACCGACGGCCAGGACGATCACGACCCGTCGGAAATCGTCATCGATGAGGTCGCGGGCCAGTTCATTGCCCTCTGGGCGATCTCATATCCGTCCTGGGCGCATGGGATCGACATTACCGCCCTCTGGCCCGGCTGGGTTGCCGGGTTCGCTCTGTTCCGCCTGTTCGACATCACCAAACCCGGCCCCGTCGGTTGGGCAGATCGTCGCGGCGATCCTATGGGAGTGATGCTGGACGACGTGATTGCGGGTATTTTCGCAGCCGTTGGCGTGATGGTTCTGGCTGGCATCACGCACGGGGTTCTGGGCCTATGAACGTGCCCGACCTGCTGAACCGCGCCAAAGCGCAGGGCGTTATGATCGCCACTGCGGAAAGCTGCACCGGCGGTATGGTCGCTGCGGCCCTGACTGATATACCCGGCAGCTCGGCCGTCGTGGATCGGGGTTTTGTTACCTATACCAACGGGGCCAAGCAGGACATGCTGGGTGTGCTGGCAGAAACCCTGCAGGCTTTCGGCGCAGTGTCCGAGCAGGTCGCTCGCGAAATGGCCGAAGGCGCATTGCGCAACTCACAAGCGCAGCTTGCCGTCGCGATTACCGGCATTGCCGGGCCGGGCGGGTCTGAATTCAAACCCGAAGGGCGCGTATGTTTCGGACTGGCCAGAGAAGGCCGGGAAACCCGAACAGAAACGATTGAGTTTGGCGCGCAAGGGCGGGATGCGGTGCGCCGCGCCGCGCGGGATCATGCGCTGGCGTTGCTTCTGACCTGGCTTTCATAACGCGCACCTTTTTTAGGCATTATCTGCCCATAGCCGCCAAAACTGTCATCACTTGAACAAAAGGCGACAAAATAGGCGACCAATTCGGGTATTGCCTCTTTTTTCCTCACCTGCCCTCCGCTTCAAGGCTCTGCACATACACTCACTCGATCCCGGGCGTTGTCAGATGACCTGCCCGGGAAACCATGCAGGGAAAAGGAGAGCGGCCCATGAATGGAGCCGATACAGCCTGGATCATAGTTGCTACAGCACTGGTCCTTTTCATGACATTACCGGGTCTGGCCTTGTTTTACGGCGGGCTTGTACGTGCCCGAAACGTGCTCAGCGTTTTTATGCATTGCTTTGCCATTGCCTGTTTGATGAGCATTCTGTGGCTGGTGGCCGGGTACTCCATCGCCTTTGGACCCGGTGAAAGTGGGCTTTGGGGTGGTTTGGGCAAGGCTTTCCTCAACGGTGTTGATGTGAACAGCCTTGCTGGCACTCTCCCAGAAATCCTGTTCTTTGCCTTTCAGATGACCTTTGCCATCATCACCCCGGCCCTGATCGTGGGCGCATATGTTGAACGGGTGGGCTTTGGCTTTGTGCTCACCTTCTCGGCGCTGTGGATGCTGCTGTGCTATGCGCCGGTGGTTCACTGGATCTGGGGCGGTGGAATGCTGTCCGATGGTGGTATTTTGGGTGACATTGGCGTGCGTGATTTCGCTGGCGGTATCGTGGTGCACGAAACCGCTGGTCTGGCAGCCCTGATCATCGCCGTCATCCTTGGCCCGCGCCGAAACCGAACGACCCCGCCGCATAATCCCGGCTATGTCATGGTCGGCGCCGCGATGCTGTGGGTCGGCTGGTTCGGCTTCAATGGCGGTTCGCAACTGGCCGCGGACGGTGGCGCTGCGATGGCGATGACCGTTACCCACCTGTCCGCCGCAACTGCGTCACTGACATGGGCGCTTTGGGAACGCATCCGCTTTGGCAAAGCCTCGATGGTGGGTCTTGTCACCGGGACAATTGCAGGTCTGGCCTCGATCACGCCCGCTTCGGGTTTTGTGGGTCCGGTTCAGGCCCTCATCATCGGTGCTGTCGCGGGCATTCTGTGTCAGGAAGCCGTCAGTCTGGTGCGCAACAAGCTGAATATCGACGATACATTGGACGTGTTCGCGGTACATGGCGTCGGAGGCATCTTCGGCACCATCATGATCGCCCTGTTCGGCCTTGGCACATGGACCGCACAGTTGGGCGGGCTGGTTATCGTGGGTGTCTTTGCGGCAGCTGCCACGTTTGTGTTGGTCAAACTGGTTGCACTGATCACACCACTTCGCGTAAACGCCGAGACCGAGACAAATGGCCTCGACCTCTCGGTACATGGTGAGCGGGCCTATGACATGAGCAGCTAAGCCCACCTTGGCTGCCTATCGCCCGCAAGGGCAAAAGCGGACCTGTCATGGGTCCGCTTTTCTTGTTTTGGCGCCTTGTCCACCTACGTCACACCCAAAGCACCCTGAACCTTCAGGGCAAATGATCAGCCCGTCGCAGGATGCGCATTGGTTCCCTTCGGAATTACGATCCGGCATTCCAGACCGCCAAGCGAGCTGGATGCACCCAGATCAAGTCGACTGTCATAGGCCTTTAACAAATCAACCGCGATGGCCAGCCCAAGGCCGCTGCCCGAAACAGAGGTATCCAGCCTCCCCCCCGATCGCAGCGCCTCGCGGTGAGCGTCCTGAGGAATTCCCGGACCATCGTCGTCAATCACAATTTCGATCCCGTTCTGGGTTCTCCCAGCCGTCACGCGGACCTTATGTTTGCACCATTTGACCGCGTTATCCAGCAGGTTGCCCAAAACTTCTTCGATATCCTGCGCGTCCATACGCACCCAAAGACCCGGGTCGCGTTCGATTTCCAATGACTTTCCTTCGCGCTCGGCCATGGTGGTGAACAGACGCGCCAGTCGATCAATCGAATGAGACAGATCAGCACGAGAATGGGTCAAATCTGCAGTGTTCAGCGCCCGCATTCTGGCCAAAGACCGGCCCAGTTGCGCGTCAATGCGGTCGAGAGCTTCCACAGCGGTTTCCGTAGAACCTCCCGCTTCGGACAACAGCACCAATTCATTGCGCATGATTGCAGTAGGCGTTTTCAGGGCATGGGCCAAATCTGCCGCCTGACGACGTGATCCCGATACGATTTCCCGGTTTCGACGCAAGAGCTGGTTCAGATCCTCGACCAGAGGAGACACCTCTTCTGGATAATCGCCTGGCCTAAGGTCTTCGTCCCGATCCCAACGATGCGCCACATCTGACCGAAGCTTTCTGAGTGGCGTCAGGATGATTGACGTCAGAAGTAGCGACCCAACGACACCGATCAGACCAACCAGCGCAAAAACCGGAAGCAGGCTTTGTTGTGCAGCGCGGCGTTCCGCGACAAGCTGGGCCTGACTTTCGGCAACGCTGACCCCCCAGACCGTTCCATCCTCATAGGTAATTTTCTGAAAGGCTCCTCGTAAAGCTTCGCTTTCCGGACCAGGCGTGTTCCAAAGCGTCGTTACATCAGGGTTCCCCGGCGGTTCGGCAATGACTTCATCAAACAAGGAAGCCGACGTAAAGATCTCACCTTCGCTGTTGCTGACTTGCCAGTATCTGCCGGAATACGGTGTGCCATAGGCTGGATCGAACATCAGATTCCGCAGCGCATCCGGGTCATGGGTCGTAACGCTCAACCCAACGACCAGTTGCGTGTGACGATCAAGCAATGCGGTATCAAACCTGTCTGAAACACGGGCATTGATGAACGAGAACACGGCCAGCGTACCGACACCCACTGAAAGGGCACCCGACGCGATCCCCCCCAGTAGAGCCCGTTGACGCAGGGATAACATCAGGCGGAGTCGATCATGTATCCGCGACCCCGAATCGTTGTGATCAGATCAGGGCCAAGTTTTTTGCGCAGACGGGTTATAAAGACGGCAATTGTGTTCGAATCTCTGTCCCCGTCGTATTCGTAGATATGCTCTGACAGCTCGGTCCTTGAAATCATACGCCCAACATTGTGGGCGAGATACGTGAGAACAGCCAGCTCTTGCGCAGTCAGGTCGATTGGCACACCATCCGCCGTTACACGCCCGTTGCGGGTGTCCAGCACAACATTTCCCATTTCAACGACGGGATTCAACTGACCGCTCTGCCGCCGCAGAATGGCGCGGACCCGCGCTGCCAGTTCGGGCATATGGAACGGCTTGGTCATGTAGTCGTCCGCGCCTGCGTCCAACCCGTCGACCCTTTCGCTCCAGCCATCGCGGGCCGTGAGGATCAGCACCGGGGTCTTGATGCCCGCGCTGCGCCATTCCCGCAGAACTGAAATGCCGTCGCGTTCCGGCAATCCAATATCGAGGATGATCATGTCATAAGG
This sequence comes from Ruegeria sp. O5, assembly GCF_056535105.1. NCBI lineage: Bacteria > Pseudomonadati > Pseudomonadota > Alphaproteobacteria > Rhodobacterales > Roseobacteraceae > Ruegeria > Ruegeria sp. O5. The sequence continues at coordinate 531,899 of NZ_JBQERN010000001.1, forward strand.
TTCTGTTGCGCCGAGATGCAAAGCTTCCAGGCCGCTGTTCACAATGTCCACGACCCGACCTTCAGCGTTCAACAGTTTCTTGATCTGCTCGCAAAGGTGCGGCTCGTCTTCTGCCAGTAAGACTCTCATACTTGGGAATTATAGGCGCGCGAATAGCAGTTTAACCATTACTTTTTGCCACCGCCGTTGCCGCCACCGTTTCCACCACCGTTGCCGCCAGAATTGCCACCAGAATTGCCACCACCGTTACCACCGCCATTGCCACCACCGTTACCACCGGAGTTGCCGCCGCCGTTACCTCCGGAGTTGCCTCCGCCATTGCCACCAGAGTTGCCGCGACCGCCACCGCTGTTCCCGCGGTTGCCGCTTTGACCGCCATTTGCTTTGACTGAAGACTTGCCTTGAGATTTCGCATTGGCCGAGTTTCCGGGCGCAGATTTGGCCGCTTCTGAGATTTGTTTGCCGATCTTGGACCCGTTGGAAACGACAACGCCGGTTTTTGCGTTAACAATAACACTGACAATCTTCCCGTTCGGCTTTTTGACCAGTACGCGGTAGTAAACTTTGTCGGCCTGAAAAGCTCGCGCATCAATAGGCGTACCGCCAAAGACCTGTTCGACCCCTTTGATGACTTTCTGCAACCGGATTGCGTTGCCCGAGGTTGTTGCTTTGCGCAGTTCTGCCTGCTTCAGCTCACGAACGGCTGCATTGCTTTCTCCGGGCTGGAGAAAGACAATAAGAAACATAATGGTTAAGAGCTTTCTCATCTTCGGCACTCTTTACTGCGCAACCACCTACATAATCTACCGATTTCAACATGAACTGGGGATGAACGACCAGTTTGGCGTGGGTTCAATGATGATCGGTTTAGATAGCACCTGTCAGATCTTGATTCCGGCAAGCGGTTTGCCTGTGTGCGAATCTTGGAAAACTATGTCGGACCACTGAAACACGCCTTCGATTTACGAGGAACGCTATGAAAACCAATATGACCGGCTTGCTGAAAGCCTCTGCACTCGCAATCGCAATGTTAGGCTCCACCGCAATTGTTGGCGCGATTGCATTTCCTGACGTGGCTTATGCAAAAGATGGCAAAGGCGGCGGTAAAGGAAACGGCGGTGGCAATGGTGGTGGTAACGGAAACGGCGGTGGTAACGGTGGTGGCAAAGGAAACAGCGACAGTGCCGGAAAGGGCAAAGGCAACAGCGGCGGTAATGGCGCGACCAAAGGTGGCGGCTCAAAATCCGCCGGCAAGTCAGGGCGCACTACCTCTGGCGCAAAGGGTTCGAAGTCAAAATCTTCGAAGGGAAAATCGTTCTCTTTGAAAGAACTGTTTACCGGTAAGAAGTCCACGAAAACTCAGACCAAGACCGCACCGTCAGCGCACGCGACAAAATCTAAGGTTCAGGTCGAGGAAACGGACCTGACCGATTCCCACAAGAAGGGGAATAAACTGGCTGCCGCGCTGGGCGTCCACCCTTCGGAACTGGGCGCACTGAACGCAGCCAACGCAAGTGAGAAGGCCCTCCAGAACGCTGCCCCGAATTCGCGCGTCGGTCGCATTGCAACCTATCGCGACACGGTTTTGGCTGGCGACAGCATCCGAGCTGAGCTTGCCGAAAAACAAGACCTTCTGGATGATATGACCCCGCCGGAGCGCTCCAGCGCTGAAATCAATGACGACCTTGAGGATGCGCTGGCCGATGTTCAGGAAAAGCAGGACATCGTCGATGATCTCGAACAGCAACTGGCAGATGCGGGAGGCACCAATCCTGATATCGAGGACGCACTTCAGGACGCAAACGATGATCTGCAAGCTTCCAAAGATGCCGCTGACAGCCTGAATGCCGAAAAACAGGCAGCCTTGGAGTACGAGGAAGCCATGCAAGACGTCGAAGACCTGGCAGACGCCGTTGAGCAGCAGTCACTCGATGAGCGCGCGGCATTGGAAGACGCTGCGAACAAACCCGTCACCGACGAGGTCGAGGCTGCTGTAAAGGCAATGCTCGGACTGGATAGCTAACAGCTTTTGCCTTCATTCTTATGAAGTGGGCAAAAGACCGGGCCAGCTAAGTGATTACCAGCCGTTTGGCTGGCCCGACTTTCTCATTAAGATCCTGACCGCCAGGTTGTATTGCGCTTATGCCCGACGCAAGTTGGCAAAGGTTACTGAGAAAAAAATTAGCCCGCTCCAATTCGGAGCGGGCTTTATCTTTCCCTGATCAAGTTGATCCGGAAATCCATCGGACGTCTGATTTTCAGAAGTCCCGGTTTGCCTCTTCTAGTCGCTTGTTATTTACGATTTCTGTCAGTGCATTTTCGATAGGAGGGAAGCGACTGCTGCTCGAATTTGTATTACTTGAAACTTCGCCGTTCATGACGGGATTATGGGGTTGCATTGTCGCACATGCATACGGCGCAACCTCAATAGCAGTCTTGATCATGCTGTTCCCCTTCCATTCAACCGGACGTGGTTTGCCCGGCCTGTGCGATCAGTATGCCCCGAGCCAGTTGAACACTCAGAGAATACATTGTTCACATTATGTTAATGTTGTCGCGAAATCATGAACAACGACTAAGTAATTAACAAAAAAGGATATTATTTCGCCAACAGATACAATCAGGCCAGATGGATAAAAAAATAAGGCACTCTCTCCCTACTCCGTAAGGTTGTTTAACCCAAGGAAAAGCGACATACGTCTATGGCGAGCGAGTCAGGTTTCTTACACCGAATTTGGGGGTAAAACTGCGGCCGAAGAAAGAAATCTACGAAACAGCCGACGAAATTGCGACACAGTTCAGCGGTTGGTCGACCTGCGCGGCACCATAAAGGGCAGGACCATGACGGCGGATGGATCCTTTGAAAACCAAAACGGTCTTCAGGTCGTCCCGGTAGCAATACATTCGGTTAACTAACCCGCGATCTGAGCAAAACCCCTGTCAGCATCAACGTTTCGGTTTAACAGATGCAAAAGCTCGACCTGGCTCGTTGCCCCTGTTTTGGAAAATATAGAACTTAGGTGCGAACGAACTGTTGTCGGGCCAATGGACAGAGTCTCCGAAATCGTCTTCACAGTCATTCCCTCTTTCATCATCGCGCACACCCGAAACTCGCATCTGCTGAGGTCGGCCGGATTGTGTGGATCAAGGATCGGGACAAAGCGATTGTTGCTGTTGAATTTGGACCGGTGACTCCGAAGAACCTCGGAACAGGCAGCAACCGTTCCGGGCAAGCGTTTGCCCCAGCCAGACGATAGTGTTGGTGCCAGAGCAGTTAGCAGATCCAGTTCGCAGGCCTGCGGGCGTATACTGTAATGCAGCTCAATGTAATCAACCTGCGCCCCGGTTACGTCCAGCGGAATTAGGATAACCTCCACCAGCCCTTCAGGCTTTTGAAGCCGATAGTGTGACATTGATGATGCGTCGGATAACACCAAGTCTGATAGTTTCCAGACTGAACCCGGCCTTGCCGTTGATATACATTCTCCAATAACCAACTCTGCCTGCGTTTGCGGCTGTGAAGGCCAGATTTTCCCCTGCTGGACACAACAGCGCGCAATATGCTTTGCCTTCCAATCCTTTTTCTGCATTCTGACAATTAGAACCGCATCAGCATTTGCCAGGCGCATTAAACAATTTACGGATCGAGACACGGAGCCATTACCGCATAGGGCCTGAGTCCACTCCACTACAAAGTCCAGACTCTCCCTCGCCTGAGCGCTCTTTAAAAAACTCACACTCATAACAATTAACCATTCAACTAAACAGACCGACCAAACAAACAGGTTCGGGTTACTACAACAAATTTGTGTTCCTTTCGAAGTCACAGCAACCGGAATTATCGGCTTGTCTGCGCGGGAAGTTTTCAAACAAAGGCTTTTAAGAAACTTTATATATCTGTTTTTAATATGCTTTTCTAAGTCTTGTCATCACTGAACCGCACGATGCCAATCCGCAAACGCCAGACCGGTCAGTAAAAATCAACCACCATCCCGCTCACAATTGCGACCCGGCTCAGTTCATTGTTTCCGAAAAAGGGCGATTCGCTGAACGTTAATACGTTGTTAACGCAGGGTTAAATGTATTCGCCCAAAAGGGTGATTTTCTTCAATTGATTCAACCAAAAGGTGTATTTCAATTACCTTTGAAGGAAGGCACGCATTTCCCCCGTTCCTATTCTGATTCCCGAGCTAATGCATTTTCGCCTGGCTTGCGCTCAAGAATACGGAGCGCTGATAACGTCTAACCTATTTGGGGGAAATAATGACTAAATTCATGAAGAAGTTTGTTAAGAATGAAAGCGGTGCAGCAATTGTCGAATATGGCCTGGCTCTTTTGGTCGTGGCGTCGATTGCAGTTGGCGCATTCTCGTATCTGGGCACCACTACCAACACAAACGTGACTGGTGCATGCGCTGCTCTGGGTAGCGCGACCTGCTGACCCAAACACACTTACCAAAATACAGAGCTCTGTGCCGCCGCGCCACTGTTGCGGCGCAGAGTTCACCGCCAGGAATTTCGCGAAAACAAGACGACCGAAGTTCCATATTTCAGAACGTAATTGTTGGAGAGAGTGATGCGTATCAGGCCAATCATTTCTACACTGTTTGGAATTGCGATAGCGTCCGGTTCCGTTTACCTGGCGAAAGATCACATTCAGTTTAAGACAAGCACTGCCGGTGTCTCGCCAGATGCCGATCTGGTTGAGATCTACGTGGCCCGATCAGAAATCGCGTTTGGTCAAACGATCGAAGCGCACGACGTCACAATTCACCCCTGGCCGCGCGAGGCGCTCCCGGCCGGAGTTTTCACGGACATTGATGTACTTGTTCCAAACAATCGCCGTCAGCTGCGGCGCGCCAAGGGCCGGTTCTATCCCGGCGAAGTAATGCTTCTTTCCAAGGTTTCGAACTTTGGAGAAAAAGTCACCCTTGTTCAGAAGTTGGGTGAAAACACACGCGCCATGGCGATCGAGGTCGATGCTGTAACAGCCGTGGGCGGTTTTGTTACCCCAGGCGATCACGTTGATATCGTCTTGACCCAAGGTGCCAAGCAGGACCTGCGCGCGGTCACCATCTTGCAGAATATTCGCGTCATTGGCGTGGACCAGCAGTCGGAAGAATTAAGCGATCAGCCGGAGGTCGCCCGCACGATTACGGTGGAAGTGACCCCGCAGCAAGGTCAACGTCTGGCCCTGGCTCAAAAGGCCGGAACCCTGAGCCTGACACTGCGCACCCTGGACAGCGTCGAGGATGAACCCATGGAGATGGTTCGCCTGCGCGATCTGTTGCAGGAGGAAGGACCGGTAGAAAAGGTGGATATTCAACCCACTGTAAAGCTGCGCCGGGGAACCGAGACTGAGGTTGTGACCATCCAGCGGCAACAGGAAGAAGCGGAACAGGCAACAGAAACTGCGCCCGCCGCCGAATTGCAACCTGATACCCAAAAAGATGCGCAGCTTGCGCCGGCGTCCGCGACTCCGCGCGTCAAACCCCGCATTCGCCCAATCAAAGTCAGTCAGACACCCGGTCAATAAGTTCAGCCATGCCAACTCGCGCTATCATATCCGCATTCGCCCAAGAGGAGAACGGCACCGTCGCGATCCTGTGGGGCACTGCTTTGGTCGCATTCCTTGGGTTCTTTGCAATCACACTGGACGTTGGCCGGTTGAATTCGACACATGCAGAGCTTCAGTCATTCGCCGACAACGTAGCTTTGGCCGCAGCGGGAGAGTTGGACGGCCAACCGGACGCGATTACGCGAGCCACAAATGCAGCAGCAAATCTTGTCAGCGATAGCCAGACATTCGCGAACGGGGCGACCACGCTTTCAGGATCTTCGGATTATTCTCTCCTGTTTCACTCGGCGCTTCCGGCATCGGATCTGACCCCGCTTGGCGCAGATATTACAACCGATCCACGAAAGGCCAGGTTCGCGCAGATCGTGTTGACACCTAAATCCCTGACGATGAGCCTGGCTTCGGCGCTGGACAAGATGCTTGGCGGGGCTGGGTTTTCTGCTGCCAGCGTTTCAGCCGAGGCAGTGGCCGGATACTCGAAAGCGGCGTGCGATATTTCACCCCTGATGTTCTGCCTGCCCCCGAATTGGGAATCCACTTTGACCGTAGGCGACCAGATATTGCTGCGCAGTGGCGGCAACGGAACGGCTTGGGGTCCGGGCAATTTCGGCTTTATTGATCTGGCGAATTTCCAAGACAGCTCGGGTGTATGTGCCGACGAAGGGGGCAATAAGCTGGCCTGTCTGATCGCGGCGCAAAGCCAGATCACCCAATGTGTTCTGACCAATGGTCTGAACACCGAACCCGGCCAGAAAAACGGCATTACCAACGCTGCATTCAACGTCCGCTTTGACATCTACCGCTCGGTTCTCAACGGTGAGAAGAACAATATCGATTTCGCGCCCGCACCAAATGTGATCAAGGGGATTGAAAGCAACGGTGGCGGCGCTTGCATTCAGGGTAATGAACAGACGACCCCTGATACAACAGGTTTGGGGCGCGACCTGTGCATGACGGCGGGCACCTGCGGTGGAAACAACCGTTTCGGTGACGGCAACTGGGATCGAACCGGGTACCTTAATCGAAACCACGATCTGGCAGATGGGATTGCCGACGGCATCGGCAGCGACACACATCTGCCCGCGCTGTCCGGGTCGGATACCGTTTTCGCAGGAACGCGGTACGGAATGTATCTGAGGGAAATAGCCTACGGAAATTCAAACCCACACGCGCCGCCGAACGCAAGCTCCATTCTGGACCCTTCGCTTGCTGAAACCGGCCGCCCGATGTGTTCCAGCCAGATGTCCGAAGACCCGGCGCGGCGCGTTGTTACGGCTGCTGGTGTTGATTGCGCGCAAAACCCGGTATCCGGTTCGACCACCGGAGTTCCAGTCACAAAATTTGTTGCCGTGTTCCTGACTGAACCGGTGGGTGATGACGGCGGCTCGCCCCCCAGTTTCGACATCCACGGAGAGGTCGTCGGTTTCCCCGATGTGACCGGTGTTGGCAGCGGCGGCAACGGGTTCGGCGGCATCTTTCGCGACGTCGTACAGTTGTATCGATAGGGGCAGAGTGTTCATGTGTATTCGCCTCAGATCCCCTTTCAAACGCTTCGCCAAAAACGAAGATGGTGCGATCCTTGTCGAGTTTGGCCTTGTCATGCCGATTATGCTGCTGCTGTTGGCGGTGACATTGGAATCCGCACGCCTCATGTGGTCGTACCAGTCGGTCATTGCCGGGGTCCGTGATGCCAGCCGTTATATGTCGCGCGTCACGCCCTCGGATATCTGTTCGTCTGGCGGAACTGTCGCGGGGCTCAGCACAACTCTGAAAGGGATTGTCGAGCGTGACATTCATGGCAACAGCCTGTTTCCACCCAGTATAACCGTCAACTCAGTAACGCCCAGCTTGTCCTGCGTGTCGGGCACGTATCGCATGAACCCGGCACCCGTCGGTCAGGTAAGCGCCAATATCACCGTTCAGTTCCCGCTGGGGGGCATTTTGAAGCTTTTCGGCAGCGGCGCGTCATCGATAACCACCAACGTCGCTGACACATCGCGGATATTTGGCCAATGACACGGTTGCGGAATAACCGCGCTATCTTGCGCCAGGTCGCGGACAAGATGCTGCGCGACCAGAATGGTGGGGTTCTTGTTGAGTTTGCCTTGGTGGTGTCCCTGTTTTCCTTCCTGTTCCTGGCATTGCTGGACTTTGGTCGGCTATCATACAGCGGAGTGAACGCGCAAAAAGCCGCACAGTTGGCGGCGCGCATCGCTGTGGTGCGCCCTGCGGCCTGTCCGGGTGTGCCACAAACCCACACGCGGGGAACATCCGCGTTGTCCCCTCGCTTTGGCACCCCATGCAGTGCGTCGGCTGGCGTATGTGCCGACCCCGTAACGCCAGCTTGTGTGGGTGACGCCACCAACACCACAGCATCTGAAATCTGGGGGCGCATCAACCCGTTGCTGCCCCCCGGCACGACGATTGACGCCTTGCAGTTTTCCTATGACTTCAATTCCAATCTGGGCTTCCTGGGTGGCCCTTACACACCCATGGTCACGGTTGAGCTGAACCTGAATGATTTTCAGTTCGTGTCGCCGCTGGCCGCGCTTGCAAATGCCGCGGGCGCGACCAGCAGCACAATTCCTTCAACAGCCGGGTTTTCCAATTTCAGCGTTTCGCTGCCTGCCGAAGACCTGGCATCAGGAGAGTCAGGTTAATGGTTAAGAACGTTTCCAATCTCAATTCACATTCCGTCATGCTTGTATCTGAAAGCGAAACCGTCGCTCAGGTGGTCGCCAATGCCTTTCCCGCCGGTCAAAATAACGAAATCTCAGAGAATGCGGGTTCGTTCAAAGCGTTGAACGGCACGGCGCGCAATCTGGCATTCAAGCATGACCTGGTTATTTTTGAAATCGACCCCTGCGACGCGGGCGAGGTTCTGGCCGTAAAGGACCTGCTGACCCATCGACAAGACGACACCTTGTTTGTTGCGCTGACGCAGAATGACGTTTCGATCTCGGTCGCCCGCGAATTGCGGAAAATCGGCATCGACGAGGTTCTGCCCCTGTCCATTGACGAGGATGGGCTGAAAGCCGCAGTAGCAGAAAAAATCTCTTCCCGATCACTTCCGCAAGGGTTCATTCGAAATGGCCCCTCTGCCCTTGGCACGGTGATCCCGGTTGCAAAATCCCGCGGTGGAATCGGAGCGTCAACGGTCGCAGTCAACCTTGCCTGCTCGCTGGTGGGCGGGAAAGGATCCTTCCTGAAGAAAAAAGCGAAAAACCGCGTCGCGCTTCTGGATTTCGATCTGCAATTTGGAAACGCGAACGTGTTTCTGGATCTTGAAGATAATGGGGGATGCCTCCAACTCATCGAAAATCAGGAAGAGCCGGATGATCATTTCCTGACGTCGATCCTTCAGAACCATACGCTCGGCATTGATGTGTTGTGCGCGCCCGTGCCGCTGGTTCCGCTTCAATCCATACGACCGGGCTTGATCGAGGGGATGCTCGACCTGCTTCAGCGCCGGTACGACTATGTTGTCATCGACCTGCCCTGTGCCGTTGTGGAATGGGTCGAACCCATCTTTAAACGCGCGAACCAACTTGCACTGGTTACTGACACCACGGTTCCGTGTGTTCGCCAGACCCGGCGCCTGATCGATTTCTATCGCGAGGCGAACGTGGCCCTGCCCGTCGAGGTTGTCGTGAACCTCGAACGGAAGACGCTGATCAAACCCGCACACGTTCGCGAGGCCGAAAAAGTGCTGGAAACGAAACTGAAGCACTGGCTGCCGGACAACCCCAAGATTGCGCGAAACGCGGTCGATCTGGGACGACCGATTGTGGACATGAAGCCGCATTCGGACCTTGGCAAGGCCCTGACGAAACTGGCTGCGTCCATGTCCGAAGGCACCCGGCCAGCCACACAAAAAACTGCATAATGGGAGATCGCCGTGTTTAACGAGTACAAATCACGCCGGGCCGCGTCCAAGTCGAACGTGTTGATTCTGGAACGGCCGATCGAGGTGCCAAAGTCCAAAGCAACACCAGAGCCGGTGGACGTTGACCTGCAAGCACATCTGGAGCTTAAAAGCCGCCTGCACAGTGAGCTTCTCGACCGTCTGAACCTGTCTGTGATCGACAAGGTCGAACGGTCCGAACTGAAACGTCAGATCGCCGCGCTGGTCACAGGGCTGATCGAGGCCGAACGCCTTCATTTACGGTCCGAGGCATTTACGGCCCTTGTTGATGAGCTCATTCACGAAGTGATGGGTCTGGGCCCGCTGGAACCCCTTTTGGAAGACCCGACCATCAACGACATTCTCGTCAACTCTTATGATCAGGTCTATGTGGAACGATTTGGCCTGCTCGAGCAATCCTCCGTGCGCTTTCGCGACGAACGCCATCTGCTTCGGATCATTGACAAGATCGTCAGCCGGGTCGGCCGCCGTATTGATGAATCCCAGCCATGGGTCGATGCGCGTCTGGAAGACGGAAGCCGGGTCAACGCGATTATCCGCCCGTGTTCAGTTGATGGGCCGGCGCTGTCGATCCGCAAATTCTCGCGCAATCCTCTGACCATCGACAAGTTGGTCCAGCGGGACAGCATGAACGAACAGGCAGCCAAACTTCTGGCCGCGCTGGTCGAAGCCAGGCTGAACATTCTGATTTCTGGCGGCACCGGTTCGGGCAAAACAACAATGCTGAATGCCGTTTCATCCTATATCGACGGCAAGCAGCGTATCGTGACAATCGAAGATGCGGCCGAACTTCAGTTACAACAAAGCCATGTCGTCCGCTTGGAAACCCGTCCCCCCAACTCGGAAGGTCAAGGGGTGATCACGCAGCGGGATCTGGTGCGCAACGCGCTCAGGATGCGGCCTGACCGCATTATTGTCGGCGAAGTCCGTGGTGCCGAATGCTTTGACATGCTTCAGGCCATGAATACGGGACATGACGGCTCCATGACGACCGTACATGCGAATTCGGCCCGCGATGCGCTCAGCCGGGTCGAACAGATGGTGACGATGCTGGGGGCGGACCTGCCCGTCAGAACCATCCGGTCTCAAATCGCCTCGGCCATTCAGATCGTCCTGCAACTCAGCCGTCTGAGCGACGGGACACGCAGGGTCGTCAGTATTTCCGAAATCACGGGCATGGAAGACGATACGATTACGATGCAGGACATCTTTGTCTTCAAGCGCCGTGGCAAGTCTGAAAACGGCGACGTTCTGGGAGAGTTCCTGCCGACCGGCATACGGCCAAAATGCTTCGACCAGCTGGTGGCGGCGGGTGTCGATGTGGACACCAACATGTTTATTCACGGGGCGACGACATCATGATTGACCTTCAGCCCAACATACTGAACATCCTGATCTACGTGTCGATTTTTCTGGGTATTCTGCTTGCCTACGAAGGCGTTCACCAGCTTCTGGCGCGCAAGGAAACGCATGGCGAAGCCAGAAACCGCCGCATGAAACTGATCCAGAACGGGGCTTCGACGGATCAGGTGTTGCAGCTGCTTCGCGATCCCGCAATGCTGGCTGCTGGTGAAAAAGCCGGGCTGATTACGCGGTTTCGCCGTCTGCTTGTGCAAGCTGGTTTGACGGTCAACCCGATTTGGGTCGTGCTCGCCGTCTCCCTTCTGGTTATGATGATCTTTTTCGGGGCCTCCCGGTTCCTTGCACCGGAACTGGCAGTCATTCTGAGCGCTGTGTTCGGCCTCATCGGCCCGGTTATCGTGCTGGTCGCCATGAAAGACGCCCGCGCGAAGAAACTGACGAAACAACTGCCTGACGCGTTAGACCTGATGGCTCGAGGGCTAAAGGTGGGGCATCCCGTTGCAGTGACGGTTGGAAACGTTGCCTCTGATCTGCCGGATCCGATCGGGTCAGAGTTTGGCATCATCAAAGACCAGATCAACTATGGTGATGACGTCGCGACCGCCTTTCACGACTTTGCGCAACGGGTCGGAACAGAGGATGCAAAATACCTTGCCGTAAGTATCGGCATTCAGCATGGAACCGGCGGCAACCTGTCCCGCGTTCTAAGCATTCTGTCCCAGACCATCCGCGACCGGCACACGATGCAAAAAAAGATCAAGGCAATCTCTGCCGAAGGTCGCCTGAGCAGCCTTATCCTCACGATTTTGCCGGTCATCATTTATCTTTCGATCGAGATCTCCACGCCAACATTTTACGGCGACGTACGCAGCGATCCGCTGTTTCCGTATTTCGCCCAGGTGATCATTGGCCTGACAATTGCCCAGGGTTTCATCCTGAAGCGGCTGGTTAAATTCAGATTCTAAGGGGAATTGGGATATGGATATTCTTCAGGACATTCTAAACGATCCGCGCATCACACCGCAGTTGATCCTGTTGGTCGGTATTGCCCTTAGTGTTTTCTTTGTCGTCATGGGCCTTTCCGGATTTACGGCAAGTGAAAACACGGCAGCACGCCGTATGCGCGTTGGGTCGGTTTCACAAGGGCATGGGCAGGATTTTGACCTTATCCAGGGTGACAACAGCGACCCGCACGGGCTGCTGAAGGCCTTCGTCCCGTCGTCAAAACGCGAACGCTCCAGGATCGGGAAGCTGTTGAAACAGGCCGGAATTCGGCAAAAGCACGCCATTCGCACCTATTATACCTTTCGGGTCGTCCTGGGATTTGTGTTGCCTGCCGCGTTCGTCGCAACCATGGCTTTGCCGATCGAAACGCAAGTTCAGTTAGGGATCGCCGACCTTTTGCAGGGTGTTACCTGGATAAACACAATGCAGATCGTGACGGCACTGATGGTCCTGGGCTTTTATGGCCCGGCACTGTGGTTGCGGCGCCGCATAAAGAAACGCCGCCAGGCCATCGAACACAGCCTGCCTAACGCGCTTGACCTGCTGCAAGTCGCTATCGAGGCCGGGCTGGGCTTTGACGCGGCGATGATCCGGGTCTCGCATGAAATGGCCAAGGCAGCTCCGGAAATCTCGCAGGAGTTTTCGGTTCTTCAACTGGAGTTGCAGGCAGGCAAAGAACGTCAGGCCGCCTTTCTGGACATGGCGAACCGGGTCGGTATCGACGAGATGAACTCGTTCGCGAACGCCTTTTTGCAATCCAACCAGTACGGAACCAGCATATCCGCATCGTTACGCCGCTTCGCCACTGACATGCGGCTTGACCGAGAACTTCGCGCCCAGGAAAAGGCAAACCGTCTGCCTGTGCAGATGTCTGCCGTGATGGCCATGTGCATGATGCCTGTCCTATTGCTGATTTGTCTGGCACCAATGCTGATCCGGTGGGTCAACATGTTCGGGCAAGGGTAACGCAGCGACAATGGTGTTCGCATAGCTGACTACCCGGAAACAGCGGACCTTAGGGGGGTCCGCTTTTCTTTTGTTCCAACAGCTCTCGACTCCGGGCCAAGGGTCGGGCTATCAGCCCGAAACATCATTTCATCGCCGAGGTCCCGCCATGATCCCCAGTTCTTTTCCCGATAGCACTGAAATCGCTCGCCTGACGGCCCGGATGCTGCTGGAGATCAAGGCCGTCCACTTCAACGCGCGCGAGCCGTTCACGCTGGCGAGTGGCCTTCCCAGCCCGACCTATATCGATTGCCGCAAGCTGATCTCCTACCCGCGCATTCGTTCCACGCTGATGGATTTTCTGACTGTTACGGTAATGCGGGACGCGGGTTTCGAAGCCTTTGACAACATTGCGGGCGGCGAAACTGCGGGCATCCCCTTTGCCGCGATGGTGGCCGAACGTATGGCATTGCCGATGACCTACGTGCGCAAAAAACCCAAAGGTTACGGGCGCAACGCCCGCATTGAAGGCGCAATGAGCGAAGGTGAACGCGTGTTGCTGGTCGAGGACCTGACTACCGATGGCGGTTCGAAACTGTCCTTCGTCGATGCAATTCGCGAAACTGGTGCCACCTGCGGGCATACGGCTGTGATCTTCTACTACGGTATCTTCCCCGAAACCGAGAAGACGCTGGGCGACCATGGTGTAAAGCTGCATCACCTTTGCACGTGGTGGGATGTTCTGGCCGAGGCCAAGGCGCAAAAAGCCTTTGATCAGGAAACACTTGACGGGGTCGAGGCGTTTCTGAACGACCCGCGAGGCTGGCAGGACGCGCGAAAATCGTGATTTTCAGCCTGTGGACGGCTTGGGGATAGTTGATTTTCGAATCGCATCAAAGCACGCCTATCTAGTCAAGATATCCAGCCACCACACCAAATGTTGCGATAACGCTGCGCCCGTGTAAAACTGGTGCTAAGTTATCCCCATTGAGGTGGGCAGTTATCCCAAGGCGGGGGGCAGTTATACCAACTTACCCCCATTCATTTGCAGATAGCTTGAACCGGGGCGTGGCGTGTAGAACCTCGGAACGGGCAGCGGGGACATTATGAACGAGATCAGCAGTATCGAGCAGGCAGCGGCGCATATTCAGAACGCCGAAACCATGCCGCATTCCATTGAGGCTGAACAGCAGCTTCTGGGTGCAATTTTGACGAATAACGACCTTTACGACCGGGTCGCTTCGATCATTGGGTCCGAGCATTTCTATGACCCGGTTCATGCCCGCATTTATGAGGTCGCGGCCGCACGCATTGCAAAGAACGCGCTGGCCTCGCCTGTGACGCTGAAATCCTTCATGGCCGAGGATGAGGGCCTGAAGGAATTGGGCGGGCCCGCTTATCTGGTCAAACTGGCCGGCGCGTCGATCAGTGCCTTTGCGGTACATGATTACGCCCAGATGATCTATGACCTCGCCATCCGGCGCGAGTTGATCCGCTTGGGCCGCGACATCTCCGACAAGGCCGCGCGGGTCGATGTAGCCAGCGAACCGAAAGAACAAATCGTCGAGGCCGAACAACAGCTTTATCAGCTTTCCGAGCAGGGCCAGACCGAACAAGGGTTCCAGTCCTTCCTCAAGGCGGTCACAGAAGCCGTCAATGTCACCAACGAAGCCTACCAGCGCGGTGGCGGCATGGCTGGGATCTCGACCGGTCTGGTCGATCTCGACAAACAACTGGGTGGTCTTCACCCCTCGGACCTGATCATTCTCGCAGGTCGTCCGTCGATGGGGAAAACCTCGCTGGCGACCAACGTGGCCTTCAACGTGGCCAAAGCATACAAACGCGGTCTGAAACCGGATGGTTCCGAAGGCGCAATTGACGGCGGGGTCGTCGGCTTTTTCTCACTTGAGATGAGCGCCGAACAGCTGGCCGGGCGGGTTCTGGCTGAGGCGTCCGAAATCTCTAGCCACAAAATCCGTCAGGGCGACATGACCGAGGCCGAATTCCGCCGTTTCGTTGATGCGGCCAAAGAACTTGAAGCCTGCCCGCTTTTTATCGACGACACGCCCGCCCTTCCGATTTCTCAGCTTGCCGCACGCGCGCGACGGTTGAAACGCACACATGGGCTGGACCTGCTGGTGATCGACTATCTGCAACTGTGCCGCGGCATGTCCGACAACCGGGTTAACGAGATTGCCGAGATTTCAATGGGCATGAAAGCAATCGCCAAAGAACTGAACATTCCGGTGATTGCCCTGTCGCAGCTTTCCCGCCAGGTCGAAAACCGAGACGACAAACGTCCGCAGCTGTCAGACCTGCGTGAATCAGGATCGATCGAACAGGACGCCGATGTTGTGATGTTCGTATTCCGCGAGGAATACTACAAAGAACGTGAAAAACCCGGCGATCACGAGCTTGAGAAGATGGAAGAATGGAAACAGGCCATGGAACGCCTGCACGGCAAGGCCGAGATTATCGTTGGCAAACAGCGCCACGGTCCTATCGGCACGGTCGAGCTATCGTTCGAGGCGCAATTCACCCGGTTCGGTAATCTTGTCAAACCCTGGCAGCAGGGTGGTGAAATCGAAGGTTATTGATCGCGAAAAGGACAGCCTTACTTGGGTTTTCCTGACCTTCTTTTGATTGTTGGCAAAGCAAAAAAGGTTCTGTGAACCTTTCGCACAATTCAGGATCTGATGCGCGAACCAAGAATAAGTTCTGCCCGCCTATTCACTGACAGTTTGAACCTTGCACTCACCAAAGCGTCGGATTGTTCAACGCGGAAACACATTGCGACGGGCCGCTGAGTGGCGCAAGTGCCTGACCATCCAGCGACTGCCCCAGCCAGCCATGCGGATGGCTCAGCTTTAGCGGCGGTTGTGCAGTGGCCTCAGAAATCTGTTCGAAACCTGTTTTTCGATAGTAAGCGGGATCACCATAGGTGAGCGCCACGTTCACGCCTGATGCCCGCAGGCAATCCAGACCATAAGCAATCAAAGCCTGCCCAATCCCGGCTTTTTGCCTGTCTGTTCGGACAGCCATAGGCGACAGGATAAATACCCGGCGCGCATCCTGTGGAAACAGCATTCGGGAAAAGATGGCACAACCAAGCAGCACCTGATCGCGTCGCGCGGTGCACACCATCAGGTCCTGTGGTGGGGTGGTATCGATCATCTCTTGCACGAAAGCTTCGATAATCGCCCCCTCGTCCGGACCTTCCGACGCCGAAAATACTTCTGCGAAAAACCGGGCTGTTTCGGACGGATCTGGCGTTTGTTCGGTATAAAAATCCATGATTTCCTCGGGATATGCCGCCGCACCGTTTTTTGCCGCGATGGGACGATCTTGTTCACAAGATCACTTTAACACCTATGTGAAGACAATCCCGAAAACGGCCTAGCACAGCAGTAAGTCGCCAAAATGTCTGCTTTTTTGGGTGTTTTCCGCCATACCTGTCGTTTGATGGGCGCAATCTGTCGCGGAAAAAGCCCTTTCCCTCTTGACCTTGGACGGCGCAATGTCATGAACAGTCCCATGAGTACTGCACGTTTAACGATCAATCTTCAGGCCCTCGCCAGAAACTGGCGGGCACTCGACGCGAAAACCGGGGTCGAAACCGGTGCCGTGGTCAAAGCAGATGCCTATGGGCTGGGCGCAGGACCTGTCAGCGACACGTTGGCAGAAGAAGGTGTTCGCAAGTTTTTCGTGGCTGCTGCAGAAGAAGGCACAACCGTTCGCGAGGCCGTTGGCCCCGGCCCGATGATTTTCGTTTTTTCGGGACATATGGAAGGCGATGCCGATCTGCTGCGCGGCAACAACCTGATACCGCTGATCAACTCGCCAGAACAGTTTCTACGCCATACAGAGACCCTGCCCGACCACCCGTTTGGTATCCAACTGGACAGTGGTATGAACCGGCTTGGTCTTGAACCTGCTGACTGGGCTGAGTTGCGTTCCAAGGCCGAAGCCTTGAACCCGGCACTCATCATGTCTCATCTGGCCTGCTCGGACGAGCCGGAACACCCGATGAACCAGCAACAACTGAAAACCTTCCGCGACATGACTGATGGGGTCGCTGCGCCGCGCTCCCTGGCAGCGACGGGCGGGATGCTTTTGGGGCCTGAGTTTCATTTTGACTTCTGTCGCCCGGGTATTGGTCTTTATGGCGGAATGCCCTTTGTCGGTGCAAAGCCTGTCGTAACCGTAGACCTTCCTGTCATCCAGGTGCGCAAGTTGGCCGTGGGCGAGACCGTGGGTTATGGAAACACCTGGGTGGCGCGACGGCCGTCCCGGATCGCCACCGTTGCTGCCGGCTATGCAGACGGCCTGCATCGCGCTATTGGCGGCGGCATCGACACATTTGCGGGCGACCAACCCTGCCCAGTTGTTGGACGTATCTCAATGGACCTGATAACCGTGGACGTCACGGACCTGCCGAAAGACCCGGAGCGCCTGCGCATTCTCAACGGTCATCAAACCGTTGATGATCTGGCCGAGGCTGCTGGTACAATTGGCTATGAAATCCTGACATCAATGGGCAGTCGCTATTCGCGGGGCTACGTGGAATGAACCCAATCAGCGCGCTGGGGGGGCTGGGCCGCACCGTGCTGGGCCTGCTTGCGGCCTTTGGCCGGGTGGCCCTGTTCGCGCTTGATGCAGTGTCGCACATCCTGCGCCCACCCTTCTATCCGCGTGAATTCGGGATGGCCCTGCTGAATATCGGCTGGCTGTCCCTGCCCGTCGTCGGCCTGACCGCCATTTTCACCGGCGGCGCGCTGGCTTTGCAAATCTATGCGGGCGGTGCACGGTTTAACGCCGAGGCCGTCGTGCCCCAGATCGTCGCTATCGGCATGGTGCGCGAACTTGGCCCGGTTCTGGTCGGCCTGATGATCGCCGCGCGCGTGACCTCGTCCATCGCGGCCGAGATCGCCACGATGAAAGTGACCGAACAAATCGACGCTCTGGTCACGCTGTCGACCCATCCGATGAAATACCTTACTGCTCCACGTGTGCTGGCCGCGCTGATCACCGTGCCTGCACTGGTCGCCGTAGGTGACGTTATCGGGATTGCGGGCGGGTACACTGTCGCTACGCAGAATCTGGGCTTCAACCCGGCGGCGTATCTGAAAAACACGGTCGATTTCCTTGAGATGCGCGACATAGTATCGTCTCTGGTCAAAGGCGCGGCCTTTGGCGTGATCGCGGCTATCATGGGTTGCTATTACGGCATGAACTCGGGCCGTGGCGCACAGGGTGTCGGTCGCGCTACCAAAGGGTCGGTCGAGGCCGCAGCCGTGTTGATCCTCGCCGCAAACTTTGTTCTCACGGGGGTGTTCTTCTCGCTATGATCCGGATGGAGAACGTACATAAAGCCTTTGGCGACAACCGTGTGTTGCAAGGCATGAACCTTGAGATTCCCAAAGGCACCTCAATGGTGATCATTGGCGGCTCGGGCACCGGCAAGTCGGTGGCATTGAAGTGCATTCTGGGTTTGATCCACCCTGACAGTGGCGTGATCTACGTGGACGGCAAAGATGCACAATCCGGTGACAGGGATGCGTTTCTGGCCAGGTTTGGAATGTTGTTTCAGGGCGGTGCGCTGTTCGACTCGCTGACCGTCTGGCAGAACGTCGCCTTCCGCCTGCTGCGCGGCTCGCTGAAACGTCCAACCGAGGAAGCGCGCGAGATCGCCATCGAAAAACTGCGCCGCGTGGGCCTGAAATCCGACGTGGCCGACCGTTTTCCGGCAGAACTGTCAGGCGGGATGCAAAAACGCGTGGGCCTTGCCCGCGCCATCGCCGCCGAGCCTGAGATTATCTTTTTTGACGAACCCACCACCGGCCTCGACCCGATCATGTCCGGCGTCATCAACGACCTGATCCGCGAGATCGTAACTGAGATGGGCGCCACCGCGATGACCATCACCCACGACATGAGCTCCGTCCGCGCGATTGCTGACAACGTGGCCATGCTGCACGGAGGGGTGATCCAGTGGACCGGCCCGGTCAGCCAGATGGATGCCTCAGGTGATCCCTATGTGGAGCAGTTCATCAGCGGGAGCGCTGAGGGGCCGATTGAGGCGGTGCGTTGATAGCAGTGATGCTGGACAAATAAATCAAAAATCATCGACGGAAATCTGACAGTTTTGCGTTAAACCAGCGCAACGTTAAAGTTTGTCGGAGCTTCCCCATGCCTACTTCGTATTCTCGCGCGCAAATCGCCCTTCACTGGGTCATTTTCGTTCTGATCGCAATTCAATTTCTCTTTCACGAGCCGATGTCTGAAGCCTGGGATCAATTCGAACGCGGATTGCCTGTCTCTTTTCAAGCACCAGTTGCTCTTCATGTATTCGGAGGATTGCTTGTCCTTGCGCTCGCGATTTGGCGGATTGCACTACGTCTGACCCGCGGCGCGCCGCCGCTACCGGAAAAAGAAACAGCCGCGATGAAGCTCGCCGCACATATCACGCACTTCTCACTCTATGCGTTGATGGTGCTGGTGCCCGCCTCAGGTGCCTTGGCCTGGTTTGGTGGGATAGCAGCGTCCGCCGAAGTGCATGAAATCCTGAAAACGCTAATGCTTGTTCTGATTGTCTTGCATTTTCTGGCTGCCTTGTTCCATCAGTTCATTCTTAAAACCAACCTGATGGCTCGTATGAAGCGCGCAGGATAAGCTTTTGAACAAGCATCCTTGAACCCACGATCCAACACCGTAATGTCAGGCGGTCAAACATAATAGCGTTGGCCGCCATGATATTGCGTTTCGCAACCCTGTCACTTTTGGTTTTCTACCCCATCGCGTGGTTCGCCCCGCTGATGCGCGCAGGGTTTCTGCCGATCTTTGGCCTTAGCGAAATCAGCGTCATCACCGGCCTCCAGTCGCTTTGGAAATCCGACATCTTCCTTGCGCTGATCGTCACCATCTTCGCCCTTTTCGCGCCCTACATCAAAACCATTGGCACCGCGCTGATACAGTGGAACCTGCTAGATGCCCGTGTGCAGCCTGCGCTGAGTATCCTAGGCAAGCTGGCGATGGCGGATATCTTCCTGATCGCGCTCTACATCACGCTGGCCAAAGGTATCTCTTACGCCACTGTTGAGACCGCATGGGGTCTCTACCTGTTCACGGCCTGCATCCTTGCCTCCATCGCTTTGGGCATTCTCACCGAACGCCACTGCAAAACCAACGCCCGGACATAGGGCGCTGACGAAGAGGAAAGCCCTGCAAGGGCTTGAAGAACCGCCCGTCCTCGGGCACCAAGACGTCATGGCAAAACCAACCTTCTCCTGCTCCGCCTGCGGCGCATCCCATTCCCGCTGGTCGGGCCGCTGCGACGGATGCGGCGAGTGGAACTCGATCATCCAGGACGTACCTCTGTCGGCAGGCCCAGCCAAGAAATCGCTGGGCTCGAAACGCGGGCGGTCGATGACGCTCACCGACCTGTCGACCGAGGAAACGCCACCACCCCGCACGCTCTGCGGCGTGGAAGAGCTGGACCGGGTGCTTGGCGGCGGGCTTGTTCCCGCATCTGCCCTGTTGGTGGGCGGCGACCCCGGTATCGGTAAATCCACCCTGCTGCTGCAAGCGGCCGCCCGCTTTGCCCGTGCTGGCGTCAAGACAATCTATGTCTCGGGTGAAGAAGCCAGTGCGCAGGTTCGCATGCGGGCGCGCCGCCTTGGGCTGGAAAATGCGCCGGTGCAACTTGCTGCCGAAACCAACCTGCGCGACATTCTTACCACGCTTGAAGCCGAGAAACCCGGTCTGGCGATCATCGACTCGATCCAGACCATGTGGGCCGACAATGTCGACAGCGCGCCGGGGTCCGTGTCGCAAGTCCGGGCGGCTGCTCATGAACTGACCGCCTTTGCGAAACGGCACGGCGTGTCGATCATCATGGTCGGACACGTCACCAAGGAAGGCCAGATCGCAGGCCCCCGTGTTGTCGAACACATGGTCGATACGGTGCTGTATTTCGAGGGCGAGCGCGGCCACCAGTTTCGTATCCTGCGGGCGGTCAAGAACCGCTTTGGTCCCGCCGACGAAATTGGCGTGTTCGAGATGACAGGCAAAGGGCTGTCGCAGGTCACCAACCCCTCGGCCTTGTTCCTGTCCGAACGCGGTACGCCCAGCCCTGGCTCTGCGGTCTTTGCCGGGATTGAGGGCACACGGCCCGTTTTGGTCGAATTGCAGGCCCTTGTCGCCCCGTCCCCCCATTCGCAACCACGCCGGACAGTGGTGGGCTGGGACAGCGGGCGGCTGGCGATGATCCTTGCCGTGCTCGAAGCGCGTTGCGGCATTCCCTTTGCCGGTCTCGACGTCTATCTGAACGTGGCCGGCGGGTTGAAAGTCAGTGAACCCGCCGCCGATCTGGCCGTTGCTGCTGCATTGCTGAGCGCACGCGAAGACACGGCCCTGCCCTCAGACACCGTCGTTTTCGGGGAAATCTCGCTATCCGGGGCACTTAGACCGGCTCCGCAGACAGAAAACAGGTTGAAAGAAGCACAAAAACTTGGTTTCACAGCGGCAATAGCTCCGGCAGGTGGCAAAACCGGTACTGTGGCAGGTCTGACACTCACCCGACCCTCAGATTTGGTGGGGTTTGTTGGCGAAACCTTCGGAGCAGGTTAAAGTCGCGCCTTGAGGGGCAGAAAAAGAACAGGCGAGGGCCATGGAAGGTTTTACAATAATCGACGGGGTGGTTGCCCTGATCATCGTGCTGTCAGGCTTGCTGGCCTACTCGCGTGGGTTCATGCGCGAAGTTCTGGCCATCGCGGGTTGGGTTGCGGCGGCCGTTCTGGCGTTCATCTTCGCCCCGCAGGCTGTACCTCTGGTCAAGGAAATCCCGGTCGTCGGAGATTTCCTGCGTGACAGTTGCGAACTGTCCGTGATCACCGGGTTTGCAGCGGTCTTTGCGGTGGCGCTGATCGTGGTCAGTATCTTCACACCGCTGTTTTCATCACTGGTCCAGCGCTCGGCCCTTGGCGGTCTGGATCAGGCTCTGGGGCTGTTCTTCGGCATCGCTCGTGGCATTCTTCTGGTTGCGATCGCATTCTTCGTTTACGACACCGTGATGACCGGCCAGTCTTACACAATTGTTGATGAAAGCCGGTCGGCCAAGGTGTTTGAACAGTTCAGCGGCCAGATTGAGGAACAAAACCCCGAGGCGGCTCTGGGGTGGGTTACGACTCAGTATGAACAGCTGGTCGCCAGTTGCACGGCAGGAAACGCTGAACCGGCAACAACTGCACCTTCCAACGGCTGATAGAGGCAGATCACCAATTCATGAAAGCCCGGCCCTGCCGGGCTTTTTTGTTGCAGATCAGACAAACCCCTCGCCACCGCACACGGTACAGCGGATTGTTTTCAAACCAAAGCACCCGTCACATCGACTGAAGATCGGTTTTCCAAAGATATCTCTGCTTTTGGCGATCTCACCCGCTCCGTTACAGATCTGGCACGATGCGCGCCCCAATCCTCGGCACCGATGGCACCGCTGCCTGATCCGTTCCTGGTTCTTGTGAGGAGGTTTATGCTGCCACATTCAGGTCCCCCCGAGGTGCTGAGTTTTAGCAGTTAATGTATGCAATCAAATGCATGACAGCACATATGTTTGCGCATGTCACCATCTTCGTTTTTCTACGTCGACATACGCAAACTTGGCCTGCGGCATTTGGCTATTGTGATCCTTTGATGACAGCCACGCCAATAGGCATTATGTGGGGGCCAACCTGCCACGGAATCGGAGCCACCCATCTTGTACTTTCTGTATGAATGCGCGCTGATCGCAGTGATGGTCGCCCTAACGGCGTCTTGTTCCTGTGTAGCGAACATTTCCGCGCTGAAGATGCAGAAAGTTCGGTGCCGAACTGCGGTCAATCCTCGAATGATATCGTCATAGAAGTTGGAGCCCCTTGAATGTGTGGGATTTTAGGAATCGCAAGCCGGACACATGATGTCTTTGCTGAGATCTATGACGGGTTGCTGATGTTACAGCACCGGGGTCAGGATGCCTCCGGGATCGTGACCTACAACGGCGAATTCTTCCGGGAAAAGAAAGCCAATGGGTTGGTCAAGGACGTGTTCAACGCCCAGGATGCTGAAACCCTTCTGGGTCATATCGGCATGGGTCATGTTCGTTATCCCACGGCCGGATCACTCAGCGCGGCCGAAGCGCAACCTTTCTTCGTGAACGCACCCTACGGTATCTATCTTGTTCACAACGGCAACATCACCAACACAGCGGAACAGCGCGAGAAAGTGACCGGGAAATATAGTCGCCACCTGCGCACCACATCGGATTCGGAAATCCTGCTGAACGTGCTGGCCGACAAAGTGGCTGACGCCATCAAGGTGAACGGCAATTCGGATCCGATCCGAAACATCTTTGCCGGTGTTAAGATGACGATGGAACGGGTTCAAGGTGCCTACTCGGTAATCTGTCTGGTGGCTGGTGTTGGCATGCTGGCGTTCCGCGATCCATTTGGCATTCGGCCCCTGTCGGTCGCAAAGCGCAATGTCGACGGTCAGGGGGACGATTATGCCTTTGCTTCGGAAGACGTAGCCTTTGGCATCAACAGTTTTGAAAAGCTGCGCGATCTGCGCCCGGGCGAGGCCATCCTGATCGACCTGAAAGGCAACATGCACGAGTTTCAGGCGGTCGAAGGTAAGCTGACACCCTGTATCTTCGAGTATGTGTATCTGGCGCGTCCGGATTCTCTGCTGGACGGTGTCTCGGTTTACAAAACCCAGATGCGCATGGGACAGACGCTGGCGAAACAAATTCAGGACTCGGGCCTGGAAATCGACCGGATCATTCCCGTACCCGACAGCGCCCGCCCCGTGGCACTGGAAGCGGCAAAAATCACCGGCATCCCCTATCGCGAGGGGTTGGTGAAGAACCGCTATGTCGGGCGTACCTTCATCATGCCGGGTCAGGCCGAGCGACAGAAATCCGTCCGCCGCAAGCTGAACGCCGTTCCGCTGGAATTCGAAGGCCACAGCGTTCTGTTGATCGACGATTCCATCGTGCGCGGCAACACCATCAAAAAGATCGTTCAGATGTGCCGCGATGCCGGGGCCAAGAAGGTTTATGTGGCCAGCGCCTCGCCGCCGGTCAAATACCCCAATGTCTATGGCATAGACATGCCGACCAAGGCCGAGCTGATCGCAAATGGCAAAGAGATCGAAGAGATCCGTGAAGAGCTGGGCGCCGATGCACTGTTCTATCAGCATCTGGAGGACCTGATCTGGGCGGCCCAGGAAGGCAACCCGGACATCCAGGGATTTGATTGTTCCTGCTTTGATGGCAATTACATTACAGGCAGCGTTAGCGCGGATTACCTGGACAGTCTGGAAAACAGCAGCCGTGTCAGCCAGAAACGCGCGGATATGCAGGTTCCGGGCGGGTCGTGGAATGCGGCTAAACTCGCCTCAGGCTGAAAGACTCCGCCCACCGAGTGCACGTCCAGCTTCTGTTCAGACCGCGAATCAAACCGTTCGGCATGCAGAAAGGACAACCCTGTTCAGGGTGGCTCGCATCTATACTGTTCCACCGATGAGTGGAAATCTGCCACAACCCGGCGGCGATTCTTGCACGATCACAGGGACTAACAAAAAGGTCGCTACGTCGTGAATCGTGGAGTATGTGAAGGTCTTTTGCTTACCTGATCGTTTTGGTATCGGGCGGCAACCACTCACTCGAAATAAGGGGTTCGGAACTCATGCCGGGCCACGGACCATGTCAAACACCAATGTCAAAAGCGCGGCCACACAGCAGGGCGCGTTAAACAAGAACTCTGTTTCTGTTCTGGGGGTGTTCGGGCCCAAAACCGAACTGCACGCCTTGGTACGCCTGTCATCGGGCCGCGTGAAAGAGGTTGAACCCGGAAGCCGTGTCGCCTCGGGTACGGTGATAGCAATCGACGAACAGGGCATCATGCTGCGACAAAGCGGCCAGACCAAGCGGATCGCCATTCCCGGAAGCTAATCGCGACTTGACGCCCCTCGCGCAGGGGTTCAAACCGCAGCCATGACCGATCAGACAAAAATCGCCCTTATCACCGGGGCCTCTCGCGGGTTGGGCGCTGCGCTGGCCGAAGCGCTGGCACCTGAATACCATATCGTCGCCGTCGCCCGGACCACCGGCGGGCTGGAAGAGCTGGACGATCGTATCAAGGCGAAGGGCGGGTCAGCCACTCTGGCCCCCATGGACATCACCGATCCAAACGCCATGGCGACCCTGTGTCGTGGCATCCATGACCGTTGGGGCAAGGTTGACCTGTGGATGCACACAGCCATCCACACATCAGCACTGACGCCAGTGCATTTTGTTGACCCCAAGGAATGGGCCAAGGCGATCAACACAAATGCAAACGCGACCTCGGTTCTGATCCCCTATGTCTCACCCCTTCTGGGCGAGAGTGGCCATGCGGTGTTTTTTGACGATCCGAAAGCTGGCGAGAAGTTTTATGGCATCTACGGTGCCACCAAGGCCGCGCAGATGGCTCTGGCCCGCAGTTGGGCCGTCGAAACCGAACGCACCGGTCCTCGGGTTTCGGTTGTCGAACCCGCGCCGATGCCCACGGCCGTCCGTGCGCGTTTTCATCCCGGGGAAGACCGGAGCGTGTTGAACAGCACCAAGGATGAAGCTGCGCGGATTCTGGCACTGCTTTAGGAAATGGCCCTGACGGGCCATGCCTCTGGCGGGGATATTTGCAGCCAGGTGAAGCCTGGATCAGGCGATATGCACGCCGTTGCGCCCAGCCAGATCGACGAAGAATTGCCAGGCGACACGGCCAGAGCGCGACCCGCGCGTGGCTTGCCACTCAATTGCCTCGGCGCGCAAGATCTCTGCATCAACAGAAACGCCATAGGCGGCGCAATAGCGGTCGATCATCGCAAGATACTCGTCCTGATCACAGGGATGGAA
Organism: Ruegeria sp. O5; assembly: GCF_056535105.1. NCBI lineage: Bacteria > Pseudomonadati > Pseudomonadota > Alphaproteobacteria > Rhodobacterales > Roseobacteraceae > Ruegeria > Ruegeria sp. O5. Next base: position 557,641 of record NZ_JBQERN010000001.1, read on the forward strand.
CCCAAGCCACAGGCCGAAGCGATCCGACAGCGAGACTTTTTCTTCGACCGCCTCGGAAGGATTGATGGCGCTGGAGCGTTCGTTTTCGATCATATCCCGCGGCATCAGATGGCGACGGTTTGAAGTGGCATAGAAGACCACATTCTCTGGCCTGCCTTCAATACCACCATCCAGAACAGCCTTGAGAGATTTGTAGTGCTGGTCATCGTGGCTGAACGACAGGTCATCGCAAAACAGTATGAACCTGTAGGGCGCTGCGCGCAGATGGTTCAGCAACCGCGCCACCGTTCCCATATCCTCGCGCTGCAATTCGACCAGTTTAAGGTCGGCATAATCAGCGCTCAGAGAGCCATGCACGGCCTTTACAAGGCTGGACTTTCCCATCCCCCGCGCCCCCCAGAGCAGCGCGTTATTTGCCTTGTACCCTGCTGCAAACCGGCGCGTATTGTCCATCAACGTGTCGCGAGAGCGATTGATGCCGACCAGGAGATCCAGATCGACCCGGTTGACATGTGTAACAGGTTCCAGTCGATCCGGTTCGACATGCCACACAAATGCCGGAGCAACGGCAAAATCAGGCGCCGCCAAAGGAGCCGGTGCCATGCGTTCCAACGCCTCGGCGATACGGTTCAGGGCTTGGTCGTCCATATGGGCCTCCGGTTTTGTCTTGAGGGGTTCAAAGCACGTTCCAATTGGCACAACAAGAGTTTCAAAAGAAAAAGGCGCGCCCACGGATGGCGCGCCCGTTTATTTTCGTCGGCAGATTTACTTGTCGTCTTCGAATTCCTGCATCAGGTCATCATCCGCTTCCGCTTCATCATCGTAATAACCGTCAGCGCGCAACTGGTCCTCGCGTTTTTTTTCTACTCGCGCGACCAGGAAGATCGAAATCTCGTACAGACCGTAGACCACCACAAACAGAATGATTTGTGTGATGACATCCGGTGGTGTGACGACTGCGGCCAGAACCAGAATGCCGACCACCGCATATTTACGAACAGCGCCCAGCCCCTCGGCACTGACCAGTCCTGCCTTCCCCATGAGAGTCAGGAGAACCGGCAGTTGGAAACATAACCCAAAGGCCACGATGAACTTGATCGTCAGGTTCAGATACTCCTGGGCTGAGCCCTGGAACACCACACTCAGCGGTGCCGCATTGACCCCATCGGCCACGGCTTCACCCTCAGCCCCGAATTGCTGGAACCCGAGAAAAAAGTCATAGGCCAGAGGCGTGACGACGTAGAAGGCAAAGCTTGCGCCCAGGAGAAACATAAAGGGCGAAGCCAGCATGAAAGGCAGGAACGCGTTTTTCTCGGACTTGTAGAGGCCCGGTGCTACAAAGCGCCACATCTGCATCCCGATATAGGGAAATGCCAGAATGAACCCACCCAATAAGGAAACCTTGATCGCAACAAAGAACCCTTCCTGTGGCGAGATGAAGATCAGGCCACAATCCTGCCCGCGCTCAGCCAGAACGTCACACAGGGGATTGGTCAGGAAATTGAAGATCGGCGTCGCCACTGAAAAACAGATGATCATACCGACCAGAAACGCCACAACGCTATGGATCAGCCGTGTGCGCAGTTCGGCCAGATGTTCGATCAACGGGGCCGAAGAATCGTCAATCTCGTCGGTTTTGCTCATGTCTTGCTTTCAGTGTTCAGCGCGGCTTCGGCCTCTTCTGCCTTGGCCAGTGCATCGGCTGCTTCCTTGGCCTTGCGCTCGGCGGTGGCACGGGCGGCTGATGCCTGTACCTTTTTGGCCTGCTCGGCCCGCTCGGCCGCCAGTTTACCCGTTTCGCTTTCAGGGTCGAACTTTGTAGGATCGATGCTTTTCGCCATCTCCTGCGCGGCTTGCTTGACACCGTCCATGGCCGATCCCACAGGGTTCACGGCAGCGTTGAGACCTTTCTTGATCTCATTCACCCCGGCCTGATCGGCGGCCTCGTTCATGGCGCTGCTGAACTCGCGCGCCATTCCGCGTGCCTTGCCGACAAAACGTCCGACATTGCGGAACAGCACCGGCAGGTCCTTTGGCCCCACAACGATCAGGGCAACGATGCCGATGACCAGAAGCTCGGTCCAGCCCAGATCAAACATCCGCGCTTACGCCTTGTCTTTCTCGGTTTCAGGTGTGACGTCCTTGGCCAGCTCAGAAGCGTCCTTTTCCAGCTCTTCCGAACCGTCCTTGACACCCTTCTTGAACGCGGTAATGCCTTTGCCAACTTCGCCCATCAGCGAACTGATCTTGCCGCGCCCGAACAGAACCAGAACCACAACGGCGATTAGCAGCAGGCCAGGAAGGCCGATATTGTTGAGCATGTCTTCTCTCCTATTTCGTCGGCACGTTTGCGCGCCGGGAACATCAACTGACTCAGTCTTTACGCCTCGATCGCTGGTCTCAAAAGGCATCTGCTACGGGTTGCGGGTAAAAATTTTGGAAAACGCGAGGAATCTAAAGGGTCGCAATTTTCAACTGACAGGTTTATGTCAGTTGCTATCCGTTAGGGATTTGGCATCGAAACAAGGTCAATGGAGATTTAAATGACCCACGTTGCTGAAATCGTCACCTTCACCCTGGCCAATGGCACCACACCGGAAGAGTTCGTGAAACTCAGTCAGGCCTCTGAGGCCTTTGTGCGCAGCGCGCCGGGCTTCGCCCATCGGCAGCTTAGCCAGGGCGAAGATGGTCGCTGGACCGATTATGTTGTCTGGACCGATTTGAAAGCGGCAGAGGACGCCGCTGCGCAGTTTCCGCAACAGGAATGTGCGGCAGGCATGATGGCGGTCATCAATCCCGATAGTATCCAGATGCGTCACGAGAAAGTCCTATGGAACATGACTGCCTAAACGCAGTCAGAACGGCGTGTCATGCGCCGCACTGACCGCCTGTTCGATATCATCCAGATCCTGCGCGATGGCAAACTGCACCGCGCGCAGGACATTGCGGACCGGCTTGAGGTGTCGGTCCGCACCATCTATCGCGACATGGATACGCTTGTTGCTTCGGGCGTTCCAGTCGAGGGAGAGCGCGGTGTCGGCTACATGGTGCGCGAGCAGATCACCCTGCCCCCGTTGAACCTGACCACAGCCGAGCTTGAGGCGCTGAATCTTGGCATGGCCATCGTGGCTGAGGCCGCGGATACTGACCTGAAGGCTGCCGCACAATCGCTTGCCGACAAGATCGACGCTGTTTTGCCAACGCAGGTCGTGGCCGAGGCGGACAGCTGGAAATTCGCGGTCTACCCGTTTGCCGATGCCGCAAGGGGCCTTGCCCATATGGCACCGATCCGCGCAGCCATCAAATCACGTCAGAAACTTCACCTGTCTTATCGCCGCATCGACGGCGTTTTGACTGAACGCACCATCCGCCCGCTCCATATGGAATACTGGGGGAGGGTCTGGACCCTTACCGCCTGGTGTGAGCTGCGCAACGGATTTCGTGTTTTTCGAATCGACCTGATCGAAGCTGTTTCACCCCTTCCGGAGATCTTCGCCGACGAACCTGGAAAGCGCCTGAGCGACTATGACCCGTACGTCTGACAGGCTTCATCTTTTCAGAAATACTCTCGCCGAAGGCATGGCCCGGTACGGGCCATCTAGTCTCACTTCAGATAAGGTTCCGGGTCTACGGACTCGAATCCTTTGCGGACTTCGAAATGCACATAGGCATTGTCGCCGCCCCGCAGTTGAGCCAGCTTCTGACCACGGCGTACCTTATCGCCTTTCTTGACGGTGATCTTGTCGACATTTGCATAGACAGTCAGAAGATCGTTGTTGTGCTTGACCACAATGATCGGCACCTGATCCGCGTCCGCTGTGATCGCCGCGACAGTACCAGCCTCGGCTGCTGTGACCGACGTACCCGGCGCGGCAGCGATGTCGATGCCCTCATTCTTGCCCTTGTCATAGCCGCGAATGATAGTGCCGCCAACCGGCAGGGACAGCGCGGAAGTGCGCGTATTGGTTGGCGCTTCGGCGGTCACGTCGGGGGCCTCGGCCAAAGGCGCAACTTTTTCATCCGGCAAGGGCTGCGTAGCGCTGGGTGGCGTCGGCGTCGGTGATCCCTGTCCCGGTTCCGTCACCTCCGTGGCGGGAACGGGCGCGGCACTAGCCGCATTTTTCCTGGGCGCTGGCTGGTTCTTGACCGGAATCAACAAGTACTGACCTTCACGCACGGTAAAATCAGATCCCAGCCCGTTCCATTCCGCCAGAGATTCAACCGGCACCTGGTAGAGGCGCGAGATTGTATAGGCCGTCTCACCCCGCTTGACCTTGTGCCTGACCGGCTCCGGCCCAGCTGACACCGGCGCGGGTGTTGGTGCCGGTTTCGCGGGTTCCAGTGTTGTGGTCTGAACCGAACCCGACGACGGCACCTGATCAATTGCCGACCCGGCAACCGACGCGATGTCCACACCGCTGCCAGCACCAACAGTGCGTGGCAGTGCAAGAACCTCACCCTCTCTTAGCGTGTCCGTTGTCTGAAGACCGTTGAAACGCGAAAGCTCGCCCTCGGGCAGGCCAACCCGCGCGGCCACGTCCCGCACCGTATCGCCGCGGCGCGCCACGACCACCTGGTAGTTCGGATAGGTAATGACACCCCTGCTGTCTGGTGCCGGGCGGGATGCCGTCGCGGATTGCGCTGCATTGGTGGTCGAAAAGCCACCGATCTGCCCGCGAAGGTCATAATCCAGAGGCCCCTCGCACCCGGCCAGAATGGCCAGAGCGGCCACCCCGGTCGCACAGCGGCGCATTGCTGATTTGGATACTGCTCTCATAATTCTGTCCTCAACGCCTGCCCCTGTTACCCGGAGTTCCGGCGACCAATTCTTTAAGCCTATTACGCCTCGTCCTTTCCAAGCCCCTCCAGAAGGGGCACGAAACGGACAGACGTTAATTCGTCATAGTCCAGACCATCTTCGGTGCGCGTCACTTTGATCAACTGCTGCACCGCGTCCGACTGGCCCACGGGTAAAACCATAATACCCCCGATTTTCAGCTGCGCCAAGAGCGGGCCCGGAGGATCCTCGGCTGCGGCTGTTACAATGATCCGGTCAAAAGGGGCTTGTTCCGGCAGGCCAAATGACCCATCCGACAACATCGAAGTGATATTCGTCAGGCCCAGGTCGGCAAACAGCTTGCTTGTTTCGCTCACCAACCGCCTGTGGCGTTCCACTGTGTAGACCCGGCGGGCCAGTTTGGACAGGATAGCTGCCTGATAACCCGAACCTGTCCCAATCTCGAGCACCGTGTCCCGGGGCCTCACGTTCAGGGCCTGCGTCATCAGACCAACGACCGAGGGTTGACTGATCGTCTGACCGCAGGAAATCGGCAGCGGCATGTCCTCGTAAGCGCGCCCTGCGAACAGGCCGGTGACAAAGCGACCGCGGTCCACCTGCTCCATCGCAGCCAACACGCGCGCATCCGTGACCCCCCGTTTGCGCAGGGCAAACAGGAATTGCATTACAGTTTCAGGGTCCAGTCCGCTCATTCGACCGCCTTCAATGCCTCCAGCATGTCATGTGCAGTCAGGTCAGCGCGCATCGGCGTGACCGAGATATAGCCTTCCAGATTAACAGCCGCATCCGTTCCGGGTGCGGTCGGATTGTGCTGATAGCCGCCCTTGATCCACAGGAACCTCCGCCCCGAAGGCGAACTGTGCGGTTCGACCGAAAAACGCGTATCGCGCCGAAACCCCTGCGCCGCAATCCGCGTGCCCAGAACATCGTCTGCCGGAACCGGTGGGAAATTCACATTGTAGAACAGCCGGTAATCACCCTGTTCTGCCGGAGTTGCGTCCAGAATCCGGCGCACCAGATCTGCACCATACCGGGCGGCTGCCTCAAACGGGTCGTCTAGGCCCAGGTTGCGAGGGCCGAAATATTGCGACAGGGCAATCGCTGGGACGCCCTGCAATGCCGCTTCCATCGCGCCGCCGATCGTACCGGAATACAACGTGTTTTCGGCCGAGTTATTACCCCTGTTCACGCCGGACAGAACCAGATCGGGAGGGGTATCCAACATGACATCGTGAAGCCCTGCCAATACACAATCGGCAGGCGATCCTTCGGCTGCAAAGCGCCGCTCTCCCAGCTTGGCGACCATCATCGGGTGGGTATAGCTGATGCAGTGCCCGACCCCGGACTGTTCAAACGCGGGCGCGACCACCCAGACTTCTCCATCCGGTCCGGCCAGCTCAGCTGCAATCGCCTCAAGCGTGATCAAGCCCGGCGCATTGATCCCGTCGTCATTGGTCAGAAGAATTCGCATGTGCCCGATTTACCCCCGCGTTTGGCTCTTGATAGACCCGGGCCTGCGTTGCGGCAAGCGACGTGGCCCCGCAATCTGAGGATTTCGCGCACCACTTGGGCGGAAATCGAAGGATCAGCGCCTAGTCTCGGGAAAAACGAAACATCTGTCGCGGCGGATGGTCAGCCACATCACCCGGCCCGGATTGGGGACAAACACGTTCGGAACCGTCGCCCTCAGGATCGAACCATCATAGTCCATGCGGAACTCCACCAGGCTTTCATTGCCCAGAAATCGCGCACGTTCAACGACACCACGGGCTGCCACACCATCTGTTGGTGTCGGCAATGGCCCCTTGCCGTTGCGGTCAAAGTCCAGCTTGATGTGCTGAGGGCGAAAAACGATCTCGACATCCGTACCATTCGGAATGCCCGGCGCCAGGAACTGACCAAAGGGCGTGTCCGCCAATGCGCCATTCACTTGCGCTCGCAAAACGTTGACATCACTGAAAAACGCCACCGCTGCCTTGTCTGCGGGACGCGTATAGACGTTATAGGGCGCGCCCTGTTGCACGATCTTGCCACGCCGCATCAGGGCGATCTCGTCGGCCATGCGCATCGCTTCTTCCGGCTCGTGCGTGACCAGCAGTACGGCGGCATCTTCTTCCTTGAGAATGGCCAGCGTTTCGTCACGGATACCATCACGCAAACGGTTGTCGAGGCCCGAAAACGGCTCGTCCATCAGCATAATGCGGGGGCGCGGCGCCAGGGCACGCGCCAACGCCACGCGTTGTTGCTCGCCACCTGATAGTTGATGCGGAAAACCATCGATGAACCGCATCAGGTCGACCTTCTGCAACAACTCCTCGACCCGGGCGCGTTTTTCGTCCTTGTTGCCCTTAAGGCCGAAGGCTACGTTTTTGGCCACGCTCAGATGTGGGAACAGTGCAAAGTCCTGAAACATCAGTCCGATCTCGCGCCGTTCCGGAGGCACCCGGAACACGGTGTCGCAGATCAGCTTGCCATCAACATAAATCTCACCCGAGTCCTGCATCTCGACCCCGGCGATCATGCGCAACGTAGTGGATTTCCCGCAGCCCGACGGCCCCAGCAGACAAGTCACCTTGCCTGCCTGAACGGTCAGCGAAACATCATCCACAACAACCCGCCCCTCAAACCGACGGATAATGTTGCGAATTTCCAGACGCGGTGGAATTGCGTTACCTGTCACCGATGGACCCCGTTGCCTTTCCCGATCAAATCCATCGGGCTTGAGCGGGGATAGCAACCCCGCCCCTCAGGTGCAAGGGATCAGCAACACCCGCCAGAAGCGACAGATGCACCCACGGCTTCAAAAGGGCTTTCGCCACCACAGCCTTCGAAAATGCCATAATGGGTCGAAAAATCGCCGACAAAGTCAAAGTGACGGGCAAATCGGGTGTCTTTCAGCATCATCCAGGTGTTGCCGCAGACCGGAAACACCTTGCCGGATTCGATAACGTGATGGTCATCCAGAACAAATTCATGCGGTGCGTTCGGCACGGTTCCCTTGTAGATCACGGCTTGCCCATAATCTTCACAAGCCGGTTCCAATGCGGGCAGTTTGAACAGTCGGTATGTCGCGGACAGGAACTTCAACGGCGCAACACGCTCTTCCAATACCGGATTTTCGATCGTCAGCGGACGGTGCGTCACACGGCGCGGGTCGCCGAAACCGGCCGTTCGAGCCATTGACAGGAAATCATTCCAATAAAGCGCGCCGGACAGGCACTCGCCATAAAGTACTTCGTCTTCGGCCATCGCCTGCGGAATACGGCGGTCAGCATAGACATCCGAGAAATACATCTCGCCGCCCTCTTTCAACAACCGATGCGCGCCGCGCAGAACCGCATTCTTATCCGTGGCCAGGTTGATTACGCAGTTCGAGACGATGATATCGAACGATCCGGGTTCCAGATCAAGCTCATCCAGTTTTTCGATATAGCCGTGATGGAACTCCACATTGCTGCGGGCATATCCAAATGCTTGGGCGTGATACTCCTGATGCGCGCGGGCGACGTCCAATTGTTCGGACGTCATGTCGACCCCCACCACCCGGCCCGTCTCGCCGACCATGGCGGACAAGGCATATACATCCCGCCCGGCCCCACACCCCAGATCGAGGATCGACATGCCTTCCAGATCAAGTGGGGCAATCAGACCGCAGCCATAGTAGCGAGTCAGAACGTCGTCATGAATCTTTGAAAGGATCTTTTTGACATGACCGGGCATGTCGTCGGGCGTGCAGCACGCATTGGTCTGCAAGTCAGCACTGCTTTGCAGGACTTCACCGTAATAGTTCTGCACCGATTCATGTTTCATCGCGCTTTTCCCTCGCAAATGGTCATGTCCGAGCTAATGCAAGCGCCGGGAGTTCGCAATCCGGCGAAGGCGCTTTTGACGAAAGCGTGAGTGGTCCTGCGCGGTATTACCCAAGCAGGTCGAAGTCCACGCCCGCGCTAATTTTGCCATTCACCTGAACCTCAAGCCGGTGTGCGCCGGGAACCAACTTGAATGTTGTGGCGTCGCCCTTCAACTTGTGGCGTTTTTCCAACGTCAGTTTCCCGTTCTTCAAAGCCGCCTGCTTCAACTTGTGCACCTTGGCTGAGATTTTCCCGCCAGGTCTTTGAAAATGAATGACATAGTCAACCAGAACTGGCAGATTTCCAAACCCGTTCAAAGTGACCGAAAAGGCCAGAGCGTCCCCAATCCGAGCTTCGGAGGTCAGGTTGACTGCGACCTCGATTTCCGCTTCCGGATCATAGCCTAACATCTTCATCGCTTCAGGATGCCCCGCTTTCACAAGCCCGCGCAGGGTGTGTGACGTCATCCAGTCCAGCTCGTCCTGATTCTGATGACCCTGGCTGCGCCACGCCGTCAGGCGATCCAATACCAGATCCGGGTCTTTCTTGGTGATGTCATTCAGGTGATTGGATACGGACCGGGTGACATACCGCGTCGAATCCATGTGCAACTTGTCCAGCAACGGCAGCGGGTCCTGCAAACCCAATGCGACCGCCTGCCCCCATGGCAATCGGGGGCGCGTCCCTTCGCTGACCAGCCTGCGCACATGGTAACTGTCATGAGAGCACCAGTCCTGCATCCGCCGCAACACCCGGTCCGGGTCATGGTTCAGGAACGGACGGATTGCCCATTCCATGGAAAACCTCTGTGTCAGTTCCTCCATCACGTCTAAAGCCAGATCAACATGCTCAAGACCTATGGTCGCTACCCACTCACCGACCGGCGCAAAGATGAAATCGCCAAAGTCGTCATCATTCTTCGTTGGGTCCAAAGGTGCAGGCAAGGCACGCAGGATCGTCGGGGCAACAGCAGGCAAATCACCGGGTACCGCCTGTTGCAGGCATGTGGCGATCCAGATGATCCGATCCTTCAACTCTAGATCCAGCAATCGCGACATGACCGCAGATCGGAATGCCGGGGCATCAAATTCTGCATGAGAATCGGAAAACAAACCGCTGAGATAATTTACTTTCTCAGCGTTGAACATCTGATCTTTCAACGAAAACCCTTGTGCCATGGTCACATCGTCAAATTGGTTGCGCCACCATCCAGTAGAATGTTCTGACCAACGATGAACCCCGCATGTTGAGAGCACAGGAACGCGCAGGCTGCTCCGAATTCCTGCCGTGTTCCATAGCGTCGCGCGGGAATGGTTGCCGAACGGTTTGCGCGTGCGTCTTCGGTCGAGATGCCTTGCTGGGAAGCCACGCCGCTGTCCAGCGCATCTGCACGATCCGTCGCGTGAATGCCGGGCAGCAGGTTGTTGATGGTCACGCCATGCGGTGCAACCTGGCGTGAAGTTCCCGCGACATATCCGGTCAAACCCGTGCGGGCTGCATTCGAAAGCCCCAGCACCGCAATTGGCGCGCGCACAGATTGCGAGGTGACGTTCACAACCCGGCCCCAACCTTTGTCCATCATTCCGGGAAGCAGCGCCTTCATGAACGCAATGGGGGTCAACATATTGGCATCCAGCGCCTTGATGAAATCATCACGCCCCCAATCCGACCATAAACCCGGCGGCGGGCCGCCGGCATTTGTCACAAGAATATCAACGCCCTGCGCTGCTTCGATCACCTGCGCCTGCCCTTCCGCAGTCGTCACGTCACAAGCGACTGTTTGTACCTCGACACCTTGCTCTGACCTGAGGCGTGCTGCCTCGCTCTCCAAAGCGTCCGAACCACGCGCATTCATCACAAGATTTACGCCAGCCTCAGCCAAAGCCTCGGCACAGCCCAAACCCAGCCCTTTGCTGCTGGCACAGACCAGCGCGCGCTTTCCTTTTAGTCCAAGGTCCATCGGATCCTCCCTGTCAGTCATTGCCGCATGTCTAGCATCGGCCAGACAGGGAAGACCAGAAACGGCTTGGGATCAGTAGAAGAACTCTTCGCGTACGATCTTGCCATCTGCGACGTGATAGACACCCACTTCACGCATATCAAAGGCTTCGCCGGTTTCCTTTACCTTACCCTGCACTTCGAAAATCACCGCAAAGCGGTCCTCGCCGTGCACAAACGGGTCGCTGACCGAAGCGCCAGAAACCTCGTGGGCTCCTTCCCACCATTCATGTTTGCCACGGATCGCGTCACGCCCCTGTATTTCGCGCCCCATACCTGAGTAATCGACCGCTTCAACAGAAACTGCGTCCGACGCATACAATTTCTCAAGATTTTCCTTGGCGCGGTCCTCACGGCAGCCAGCCACCAATTCATTGGCAATCTCTTTCAAATCCATTGGTCTTCTCCACAATTTGTTCACTATATGTTCTTATAACCACAAGCCTGTGATTCGAACCACCCCCTTTGTCTTGCTTCGGCAGGATTCCCCGCCTATACGCGCGGTCATGCTTGATACCTCGAACCAACCTGCCCTGCCGCCCGAGATTGCCCGTCGCCGGACATTCGCCATCATCTCGCACCCGGATGCGGGCAAGACGACGCTGACTGAAAAGTTCCTGCTTTACGGGGGCGCCATTCAGATGGCTGGTCAGGTGCGCGCCAAGGGCGAGGCCCGGCGGACACGCTCGGACTTCATGCAGATGGAGAAGGATCGCGGAATCTCGGTTTCCGCATCGGCCATGTCGTTCGACTATGGCAATTTCCGGTTCAACCTTGTTGACACGCCCGGCCACAGCGATTTCTCGGAAGATACCTACCGCACGCTGACGGCCGTGGATGCGGCCGTGATGGTGATCGACGGCGCGAAGGGTGTCGAAAGCCAGACGCAAAAGCTGTTCGAGGTCTGCCGCCTGCGTGATCTGCCGATTCTGACCTTCTGTAACAAGATGGACCGCGAAAGCCGCGATACGTTCGAGATCATCGACGAAATTCAAGAGATGCTGGCCATCGACGTCACCCCCGCCGCATGGCCAATTGGCGTAGGTCGTGATTTCATCGGCTGCTACGACATGCTGCGCGACCGGCTGGAGCTGATGGACCGCGCCGACCGCAACAAGGTGGCAGAGAGCATCGAGATTAACGGGCTTGATGACCCGAAACTGTCGGAACATATTCCTGCGCACCTGCTGGAAAAGCTGCTGGAAGAGGTTGAGATGGCGCGCGAGTTGCTGCCCGCGCTGAACCCGCAGGCGGTGCTTGAAGGGCATATGACACCGATCTGGTTCGGCTCGGCCATCAACTCGTTCGGCGTCAAGGAACTGATGGAAGGCATCGGCGCTTATGGCCCACAGCCGCAGGTTCAGTCCGCCGAACCCCGCCAGATATCGCCGGATGAAAAGAAGGTCGCGGGCTTTGTTTTCAAGGTGCAGGCCAATATGGACCCCAAGCACCGCGACAGGGTGGCCTTTGTCCGCATGGCATCAGGCCATTTCAAACGCGGCATGAAACTGACCCATGTGCGGTCAAAGAAACCGATGGCGATTTCAAACCCAGTGCTGTTTCTGGCATCTGACCGGGAACTGGCAGAAGAGGCCTGGGCCGGTGACATCATCGGCATTCCCAACCACGGCCAGTTGCGCATTGGTGACACGCTGACCGAGGGTGAGGCGCTGCGCGTCACCGGCATCCCCTCTTTCGCGCCGGAACTGCTGCAAGGCGTCCGTGCGGGTGATCCGATGAAGGCCAAGCATCTGGAGAAAGCCCTGATGCAGTTCGCCGAGGAAGGCGCGGCCAAGGTGTTCAAACCTTCGATCGGGTCAGGCTTTATCGTGGGTGTCGTCGGCGCGTTGCAATTCGAAGTGCTCGCCAGCCGGATCGAGATGGAATACGGCCTGCCCGTGCGTTTCGAGGCGTCTCAGTTCACCTCGGCCCGCTGGGTCAGCGGTGACAAGGCCGAGGTCGAAAAGTTTGTGAATGCAAACAAGCAGCACATCGCGCACGACCATGACGGCGACATTGTCTATCTGACCCGGCTGCAATGGGACATCGACCGGGTGGTTCGGGACTATCCCGCCCTGAACCTGACCGCCACCAAAGAGATGATGGTGTGATCCAACTCACTGATTGCACAGCCGAGTCTGCCTGTGCAATTCTGCGCGCATGAGCAAGGATGAACTGACTTTCCCCGGCGGTCTGCCCGACATGCTGGACAGGTATGAAAACCGGCGCAGCCCGTTTCAGTTCGGCACCACCTCGTTGCCTGACCTTGACATCGACCTCATTGAACTGGCCGGTCGCACATTGCCCGAAAGTGCGACTGTGCCCCCGCCGAAGCCTAATACAAGCTGGGATCGCAAGCGCGCTCAGATAGCGCGGGAATTTGTCGGAAATTCTGAACTTGCTTTCCTGAATGCCCAGTTGATCTCGAACCTGCGAAAGCGGTCCTTCCCACGCCACGCCCCGCTTCTGTTTTGCCGCCTTTGGAACGAACAGTCGGACCACCTTCTGTCCACGCTTGATCTGCGGTGGCTGGTCTCGTCGGTTCAGACCTTTGCGGACCACGGCCAAACTGCAACCCAGCGCGAGGTTGGTCATGCGTTGCGCATGTTGTTCGGCATGATGAAGCTTTATGAGTTCGAGAGGCGCTTTTCGCAGCTGCCCCCGGCAACACCATTTCCGTATCAAAAACTGAAACACGTCCCGCTGCCCTATCAGATGAAAGGGTTTTCCCTTGGAAGTGGCGGACTGGACGTCAATCTGATTGCTCCGGTCTGGACCAAAGCCCTAAGCGACACCACCATCGCGCCACTGGTCGATCACTTGATGACCGAGCTCAACAGTGATCCCGGCGGTGTCTTTCGCCGCCTGAAACTCATGCGCGAAGCGCGCGCGCAGCGCACATGACCACATGGGGTGTCGTGTCGATGGTCAGGGGACCGACCGAAGACGTCCTTCGGTTCGTAGCCTATCACCTCGATCTGGGTGCCGAGACCATCTATATCTATCTGGATGAGCCGAACCAGCGCACGTTCGAGGCGCTGAAGGCACATCCCAGTGTTTGCGTACAGGTTTGCGATGATGCCTATTGGCAAAAGCTAAAACGCACACGACCGGACAAGCACCAGGTTCGCCAATCGGTCAACGCCACCTATGCCTATCGTGAAACGCACCTGGATTGGCTGGCCCATATCGATGTTGACGAGTTTCTGTGGTCGCCGACCCCAATCTCGGATGTGTTGCGCGATATCGGGGACAAGGTTCACGCCGCCCGGGTCCGCCCAATCGAGGCGCTGGCAGGCGGCGAAGACCTGTACAAGGCGCATGTTCCACAAAGCCCGGCCCGAACACAGCTGATTGAGATGCTTTATCCCAACTATGGGGCTTTCGTCCTTGGCGGGTTCCTCAGCCATGTACAGGGCAAGTTGTTTGCGCGCACGGGATTGAAACGTCTGAGTTTTCGTATCCACAACCTGTTTCAGAACGGGAAATTGCTGCCGTGTAAATACGAACTTGCGCAGGTCGATCTATGCCACCGCCACGCGCCGGACTGGGATCACTGGATTGCACATTATCCGTTCCGCTTGGATCGCGGCTCGTATCAGGCTGGCATGGCCCCGAATGCCCCGCGCGAGATGGGGGGGCTGAACAAGAATGAATTGCTCAGCTGGATTGAAAGCGAACACGGCGAGGACGGGCTGCGCGCGTTCTTCAACGAGATGAGCGGCGCTGACCCAGAAGTCCGCGCCCGGCTGGAGCAGAAAGGGCTGATCCGCCACCGCGTGTTGAATCTGGACGGGAAATTGGCGAAACACTTTCCCGGAAGTTGCTGAATTGTTGCGCAAAACTCGAACCTGTCTCGATGAAACCCTGATGTAGCGGTCTTCATTTGACCCCGACCAACGTTTTTGTTATGTCCGCGTCCAAGCCGAAATGTCGCATCACGCGCATGGCCATCCGGGCCCGGCACATCTTATACGCGCGGGCCAGGTCAAGTGTCCGCATTCAACCGGACTTACATGACAAAGTTTAACGAACTGAACCTGAACCCGAAGGTCCTCAAAGCCATTGAGGAAGCCGGATACGAAACCCCAACTCCGATCCAGGCAGGTGCGATTCCGCCCGCATTGGAAGGGCGCGATGTTTTGGGCATAGCTCAGACAGGCACGGGTAAAACCGCCAGCTTTACGCTGCCAATGATCACACTGCTGGCCCGTGGCCGGGCGCGTGCCCGTATGCCACGTTCGTTGGTTTTGTGCCCGACGCGGGAACTGGCCGCTCAGGTGGCCGAGAATTTCGACACCTATACCAAACACCTGAAACTGACCAAAGCGCTGTTGATCGGTGGTGTCAGCTTCAAAGAGCAAGAAGCCCTGATTGACCGTGGCGTCGACGTTCTGATCGCCACGCCGGGCCGTCTGCTGGATCATTTCGAGCGCGGCAAGCTGTTGCTGACCGGCGTGCAGATCATGGTGGTGGATGAAGCGGACCGTATGCTCGACATGGGGTTCATCCCCGATATCGAACGCATCTTCTCACTAACACCTTTCACCCGTCAGACCCTGTTCTTCTCAGCCACCATGGCATCCGAGATCGAGCGGATAACCGACACGTTCCTGTCGGCCCCTGCCCGGGTCGAAGTTGCCCGTCAGGCGACCGCATCCGAGACCATCGAACAGGGCGTGGTCATGTTCAAAGGCGGCCGTCGGGACCGCGAAGCCAGCAACAAACGCAAGGTTCTGCGTGCGCTGATCGATGCTGAAGGCGACAAATGCACAAATGCGATCATCTTCTGCAACCGCAAGACTGACGTGGATATCTGCACAAAATCCCTGAAGAAACATGGCTACAACGCGGCCGCCATCCATGGCGATCTGGACCAGTCGCAGCGGATGAAAACACTGGACGGTTTCCGTGAGGGATCATTGCGCCTTCTGGTCGCCTCAGACGTGGCTGCGCGTGGCCTGGATGTGCCAGCCGTCAGCCATGTGTTCAATTTCGACGTCCCCGGCCACCCCGAGGATTATGTGCACCGCATTGGCCGCACCGGCCGCGCCGGCCGTGAAGGTAAAGCCATCACAATCTGTTCGGGACGCGACGAAAAAGCACTGGTTGCGATCGAAAAGTTGATCCAGAAAGACATCCCGCGCATAGACAACCCGGTTCAGGACGACCCCAGACCCGAACAGCCAAAGCCTGAGAAAAATGCCAAAGCCCCCGAGAGCCCGAAAGAAGGCAAAAAGGTTCGCGAACCGAAGGGGCGCAGTCGTGGGCGCAAGGAAGACACCGGCCCGGCCGTCGTGGGCATGGGAGATCACCTGCCCAGCTTCATCGCGCTCAGCTTTGACGAACGTCGCGCCAGCTAGATTGCCAGAACAAGCGCTAAAATCGAAAACCCAAGCAACATCATCCCGGCGATTTCGCGCCGGGTGATCGTCTCGCGGAAGAACAGGATCGACGCCATCAGGCTAAAGATCAGCTCTACCTGCCCCAGCGCTTTGACATAAGCCGCATTCTGCAAGGTGAAGGCCCAGAACCAGCAAAACGAGCCGCCGAGGCTGGTCAGGCCGACAAATACCCCGGTCTTTCTCGTTTGCCAGACTGCGCGCAGTTCGGCACGGTCGCGCCACAGCAGCCATATCCCCATGCTGGCGAACTGGAATGTCACCACTGCGGCCAATGTTACCAGCGCTCGGAACCACGCATCGATATCGCCCAGTTGCAGTGAAGCCCCACGATAGCTGACAGCAGAAAACGCAAACAAAACACCTGATCCAAGCCCCAATTGCGAAGCCCGATTGGTCAGATGGCGCCACCAGGGTCCGTCCCCTCCGGGTGTTTTTGACAACAAAAGCACAGCCATCAACCCCAACAGGATCGCGATCAACGCACCGCGCGAAACACTGTCCCCCAGGATCAGGAAGCCAACTATCGCAGTCTGGATCACTTCGGTTTTCTTGAAGGTAATTCCAACGGCAAAATTACGTTGTTTGAACAACGCCACCACGCAGATCGTGGCAAGGATTTGCGCTGTCCCGCCGATGACCGCGTAAAGCCAGAACAAACTGCTGAGCCGGGGCATACTCGCCCCAGTTATCTGCAGCGCAACATATAGCCCGACAACGGCCAAAGGCATGGAATAGGCAAACCGCGCAAAAGTTGCACCTGCAGCGGATAGTTTCACGCTGGCCAGCGACTTTTGCAGCATGAAACGCACAGTCTGGAAACTGGCGGCAGCAATTGTGACAGGGATCCAGAGACTCATGCCACCCGTTGTGTCGTCAAATCAAGGCTTTGGCCAGAGCGGATGTGGCACAGGGTCTTTTGCGCGAAAGAAATACTGCCGGAAAACCTGTGCATAGGACCGGTAAACATAAGCCTCATTGCAAGCCAAATACCTGTCCTTTCCGTCGCGGTACAATGCAGGCAAGCGATACCACGGAGCCGCCGGATTCATATGATGAACGACGTGTAGGTTATTGTTTAAAAACAAAAACGCCAAAGGTCCGCGATCTTCGACTATAACCGTGCGGGCGCGGGATTTTTCATGTGCACGATGCTCAAGAAACGTGCGGATCTTCAAAAGCGACAGCCCCATATAGGCCGCGACCAGATAGGCCCAAACCGGCATGGCCGATTGCGCAGCTACCCACAGAACCACCGCCGCGCCGGGAAGGTGCACAGCCCATGCCAGCAGGATCGCCCTGTCCCCGCGCATCAACCCACGCCATTCGTCACGCATAAACAGAACCTGACCAAGGACAGGCCCCAGTACCATCCGCCCCAACAGCGTGTTGTTCAGGCTCAGGATCATCTGCGCCAGCCGCGGCAATCCCGACCAGATATGCTGATCCAGATAATTCGATTCCGGGTCGTCATAAGGGTCTGTCAGGGTGGCATCCTGATGATGCGCCAGATGCAGGTCCCGAAAGCGGTTATACGGAATTGCCAATGTCAACGGCAGTGCCATCAACGCCTCGTTCAGCCTTTTGGCACGAAATGGGTGCCCGTGCAGGGCCTCATGCGTCAGTGACGAATGCAAAGCCGCAACAACACCCAGAGCAGGGATAGCCAACCACAAGGATGTGTTTGCCAGCCAGAACAGACCGGCAAGCCACGCAGCATAACACAAGACGATCAGGAAAAACGTGCCCCATTCGGGCGATTTGGGTGTAGTGGGATCAGCCATTTCGGCCCCACGAAATGTTCGCCCAAATTCTTTCGTAAATCACGTACATCGTCAGGCCGATGGCCGTGTTCACCAGCGCCAGCGCCCCTCCTACAGCGGCCGAGCCTGTTGCCAACAGGCCCACCATTGTCATGATCGCCAACCCCATCGCATTCCAAACGATTGCTTTCACGACTGATCTTCGCCGCGTTTCCATTCCGAACCCCGTTTTTTTCTTACTCAAAGCGTTACATCCGGACCCCGGCATTGAAAATTCTGAATATGATTAACAAAACTAATCAAATATGATAAAAATCACGGCATGCAGGAAAATATCGACAAGCGCGATCGTGCCGCGCAATTTCGTCTCCGCCTCGCCCGCGCGATGGAAGAGCGCCATGTCAGCCAAAGTGCCCTTGCGCGCAATATTGGCGTTGACCGCTCGACCGTTTCCCAATTGCTGACAGATCATGGCGCGCGGTTGCCCAACGCCCATGTTGTTGGCGGATGTGCAGCGGCGCTCGGCGTTTCGGCCGACTGGTTGCTGAGCCTATCTGACAGGCCGGAAAGCGCGGCTGAGCTTCTGGCTAGCTCGCTGACCTTTACCGAGGCCCCACGCGCCCTTGTCGATGAACGTATCTTCGAGTGGCATCAGGAGGCCGCCGGGTACAAAATCCGCTATGTCCCGGCCACCCTGCCCGACATGCTCAAGACGCGTTCGATACTGGAATGGGAATACGCCCCGCATCTGGGCCGGACCGCTGACCAAGCCATCGGCGCGTCGGCGGATCGTCTGGCATGGATGCGCAGCGCCCAGTCAGACTATGAGATCGCCATGCCGTTATTCGAAATCGAAAGCTTTGCAAGCGCCACTGGGTATTATCAGGGTCTCAGCCCCGAGGTTCGGCTGGAACAGATCGATCACCTGTTGGCGCTGTGCGAACAGCTCTATCCGCGGATGCGTATCTATCTGTTTGACGCAAAACGGCTTTATTCCGCACCCGTGACGATTTTCGGCCCGCTGCTTTGTGTATTTTACGCAGGAAGTCACTATATGGCCTTCCGCGACCGGGATCGGATCGAGACATTCTCACGCCATTTCGACACACTGGTACGCGAGGCCGACGTGGCCGCCCGGGACTTTCCAAACCATCTGCGTCGCCTCAGAACGGCGGTTTCCCGCGACTGGTGATGCAGCGCCATCCAACCTGTGCTATTCTACTGTGGCGCGAACCATAAGGCATTCCGAACACAGACGGAGGAGCACAGGAATGGACGCAATTCAAACCGCTCAATACGCACGTGCACTTTTTGCCGCCCATGGAGACCAAGCCGAGGCCGAAGCCGCGCAAAAAATGCGCGA
This sequence comes from Ruegeria sp. O5, assembly GCF_056535105.1. NCBI lineage: Bacteria > Pseudomonadati > Pseudomonadota > Alphaproteobacteria > Rhodobacterales > Roseobacteraceae > Ruegeria > Ruegeria sp. O5. The sequence goes on from NZ_JBQERN010000001.1 coordinate 576,816, forward strand.
CTGCGAAGCTGCCGGAAACCGGCAAGAAGCCCAGGACTGGCAGGCAGTCCGTCAGACCATCCGCCAGATCCGTGGTCCAAACCAGGGCTGAGTTACAATTTCGGGTCCGGGTTGACCGTGTGGCCATCCACCGCAATCACCTGACCTGAAACCAGACGTGCCGCATCTGAGGCAAGGAAGACTGCCATATTGGCGACATCCTGCGCTTCGACGAAGCGCCCCATTGAGGTGCCCGAGGCATAGCCCCGATAGACCTCATCACGGGTCATGCCCTTGGCTGCGGCCTCGCGGGTCAGGACGCCCTCCATCCGAGGGCCTTCAACTGCGCCCGGACAAATGGCATTGGCACGGATGCCATAGGGCCCCAGCTCCATCGCCAGTGTTTTCATCAACCCGATGACCGCCCATTTTGCCGACGCATAGGGCGCCCGGAACGGGTAGCCATACTGCCCGGCTGTCGACGAGGTCAGAATGATGCTGCCCGCCCGCGCCGTTTTCATCAGCGGCGCTGCATATTTTGCCGCCAGAAAAGCACCGTCCAGATTGACCGCGACACAAGAACGCCACGCGTCCAGATCAATATTCTCAATGTCATTTGTCGGGCCGGCAATACCGGCATTGGCGCAGAGCACATCCAACCCGCCTGTCGAACGGACGGCGTCAAATACCGCGCGCATGTCAGCCTCGTCCGCAACATCGGCTCGGTGCCCGGTCCAATGTTCGGGCAAAGTATCCAACGCCGCCTGATCGATATCAGTAACCCGGACGTCATAGCCAACCGCGTCAAACGCCTCGGCCATGGCCCGGCCGACGCCTGACGCGCCAGCCGTCACCAGAACCCGGCGCGTCATGAAGGCTTCCTGATCGCTGCGCCTGCGCCCTCGGGATAAGGCAATCCGGCCTGAGCCTCTGCAACCCGCGCCATAGCCGCTTCGATTTCAGCAGATGGCGCGCTGGGGCGGCGGGTTTCCAGGCTGACATGCAGCAGAAAACTTTCACCCGTGGCCAGCAGCTTGTCGCCCTCATACATGCTGTGGAACACATGCAGCTTCTTGCCCTGCCCCAACAGCATCTGCGTGCGCACGTCGATTTTTGCACCGGCATGAGCTTCATCCACATAGAGAATGTGGTTCTCCGCTGTGAAATAGCTGCCGCCCGAGGCGATGTAATCCGCATCGCATCCGATGATTTCCATGAACCGATCGGTGGCGGCGGCAAAGGCCTCCAGATATTTCGCTTCGTTCATGTGGCCGTTGTAATCCGTCCAGTCCAGCGGAACAGCCCGCGACAGGGTCAGGATGGGCTGGCTCAGATCCGCCTGATCCAGCGTCGGCAGCGCACCGGGTTTCAACCGTGCATCATGTTGGTTCAGCACCGCACCCGCGCCGTAATTCTGCGCCTTGAGGGCCCGCATCATGCCAACAAGGTTGTTGTCGCGAATACGCTCCAGCTCTCGGATCGAATGCATCCCAGATTGTGCGTCAGATTGATTGGCGATCAAATCGACCAGCTCGTCAGTGAACTCGGGAACATCCATCAACTTGGTCCACGGCCATTTCAAGGCAGGCCCGAACTGCGCCATGAAATGCCGCATCCCCGCCTCGCCACCGGCCACGCGGTAGGTTTCGAACAGACCCATCTGCGCCCAGCGGATGCCGAACCCCATACGGATGGCCTCGTCAATCTCTTCGGTCGTCGCAATGCCATCCTTGACCAGCCAAAGCGCCTCACGCCAGACAGCTTCCAGGAACCGGTCGGCGATATGCGCATCGATCTCTTTCTTGACGTGCAGCGGGAAAAACCCGAGCGATTTCAACAGGTCCTGCGCCTGTTCGATCATCTCGGGCGGGTTCTTGTCCGTTGGTACAAGCTCGATCAAAGGCAACAGGTAAACCGGGTTGAAGGGGTGCGTCACCACGATCTGCTCGGGGCGCAGCGCTCCGTCCTGAAGTTCGGACGGCTTGAACCCGCTGGTCGAGGATCCTATGACCGCGCCCGGATCGCAAGCCTCCTGCAAGCCTTTGTAAACCTTCAGTTTCAAATCCAGTCGTTCTGGCACACTCTCCTGGATCCAACGCGCACCCTTAACCGCTTCGGCCATGTCGCTGTGAAAGCTCAGCGAGCCCTCGGCTGGCAACGGAACGTCACTCAGCCCCGGCAAGGACCTCCTTGCGTTGTCCAGCACCTCTCCAATCTTGCGTTCCGCCTCGGGGTCAGGGTCAAACACCCGCACATCCCAGCCATTGAGCAGGAACCGCGCGGCCCATCCACCACCGATAACTCCGCCCCCAATAATTGCTGCCGTTTTCATGATTTCCCACCTACTGGCTGCGCATGTTTCATCTTTTTAGAAAACTCCGGGGGCTTGGGGGCTGGCCCCCAAAACCCGCGTGTCCATTATTTTGCAACAGGTGCCTGCTTGGTCAGCCCCAGCTTCGCACGGACTTCGTCAGGGCCGATCACGCGCGCGCCCATATTCTCGATGATGGATCCCGCACGTTCCACCAGCTGCCAGTTCTCGGCCATTACGCCCTTATCCAGCCAGAGGTTGTCCTCAAGCCCCACGCGCACATTGCCGCCCGCCAGAACCGAAGCCGCGACAAACGGCATCTCGTTCCGTCCCAGCGAAAACGCGCTGAAGGTCCAGTCATCCGGCACGTTGTTTACCATCGCCATAAAGGTATTCAGATCATCCGGCGCCCCCCACGGTACCCCCATGCACAGCTGAACCAAAGCGTTAGGTGCCAGAATCCCTTCCTTCACCAGTTGCTTTGCAAACCACAGGTGGCCAGTGTCAAAGGCTTCGATCTCGGGTTTGACACCCAGGTCGGTCATCATTTTGCCCATGGAGCGCAGCGCACCAGGCGTATTCGTCATAACATAATCGGCCTCGGCAAAGTTCATTGTGCCGCAGTCCAAGGTGCATATCTCGGGCAAACATTCGGCAATATGCGCCACACGTTCGGATGCTCCGACCATGTCCGTGCCCGCGGCCACGGGAAACGGGTTTTCAACACCGCCGAACACGATGTCGCCGCCCATGCCGGCCGTCAGATTCAATACGACGTCCACATCAGCGTCGCGGACGCGGTCTGTCACCTCGCGATACAGATCCAACCGGCGGCTTGGCGCACCGGTCTCGGGGTCGCGCACGTGGCAGTGTACCACTGCCGCCCCGGCCTTGGCGGCAGCGATTGCGCTGTCGGCGATCTGCCGCGGCGACCGCGGCACATGCGGGCTGCGGTCCTGCGTCCCGCCCGAGCCGGTTACGGCGCAGGTAATAAAGACTTCGCGGTTCATTTCCAGAGGCATGGTGTTTTCCCCAAGTTATACCCGGTTCTGCCTTGGGTTTTCCCCAGGCTTTTCCCCGGATTCCGATTTGCGTTCTGACCCGACTCTGGCGCAGCTTTGGGAAAACCACTTGGCAATATGCGAATCAAACTTGATGAAATCCGCAAAAAACATACTGCAACCGGAACACCGCGCCCTGAAAACCGCGGTGCTTGTGCTGGACGAATGCAACACGCTCAGCTTTGCCTCTGCGGTGGACCCGATGCGGGCCGCGAACCGTCTGGCGGACCGCCCGGCCTTTGATTGGGACTATGTGACCGCAACGCCAGAACCCGCGGTGCTGACTAGCGCGTTGCAAGTGCCTGGTACTCCACTGGCCCGGTTGCAATCCTGCGACCTGATGATCGTGGTCGCCGGGTTCCAACTGGCCCGACACGCCACCCCCAGCCTGCTGGCTGGTCTGCGGCGCATCGCGGGCACAGGCGCAACGATGGCAGGCATTGATGGCGGCCCGTGGCTCTTGGCCGAGGCCGGGCTACTGGATGGCCATCTGGCAACAACCCACTGGGAAGACCTAGAAAATTTCGCCACGCGGTTTCCCGAAGTTGATGTGCGCACCGACCGCTTCGCCGTTTCGGGTAATCGACTGACTTCGGGTGGCGCAATTCCGGCTGTCGAGATGATGCTGCACATCATCGCCGCCCGTCATGGCGCAAGTTTCGCCGCGCGCGTTGCGGGCCTGTTCCTTTACGATGGTGCTCCGGACCCTGGAAAACCGCAAAGCCGCACAGGCGCACCCCATCGCCACACAGCACTGACCGCCAAGGCCAACTCGATGATGCAGGCGTCACTGGATGATCCTCTGCCGCTGGCCTTTATCGCAGACCGCCTGGGCACCAGCCCACGGACGCTGCAACAACAGTTCCGACTGCGCCTGAACACGACGCCGCAGGACCACTATCTGCAACTGCGCCTGGCCGAGGCCCGCCGTCTGGTCACCGACACCGACATGCCACTAATGGATGTGGCGCTCGCCACCGGCTTTGCTTCGCAATCCAGCTTTGCCCGCGCTTTCCGCACCGCCCACGGTCAATCGGCCCGCGACCTGAGACACGAACGCGCGCATCCCGCCCATCACTGACCGGATCCTTCTTCATCTGGCCAAAAGTATCCCGGGGGCGTCGCCAAAGGCGACGGGGGCAGAGCCCCTAAAACGGCATCGGGTGCGCCCGATGTGCCCTGCTGATCTCGGCCAACACATCCTTGGATAATTCAAGATCCACGCCCGCCAGAATATGATCCAGCTGTGCAACGGTCGTGGCCCCGAAGATTGCCGACATCATGAACGGGCGCGTCCGGCACCACGCCAACGCCATATGCACCGGATCCAGACCATGCCGTGCGGCGATGTCCAGATAAGCTGCAACCGCCTCGAAAACACGACCGGATTTCCGGCCTCCCATCTCAGGCACAAAGGACATACGCGATCCGTCGGGAACGCAGTCATTTTGGTACTTTCCGGTCAGAAAGCCTGCCGCCAACGGGGAAAACGCCATCAGCCCAACATCTTCATGCACACTCAACTCACCCAGGTCGGTGTCAAAATGGCGGCACAGCAATGAATACTCATTCTGCACCGATGCCACGCGCGGCGCCCCCATCTGGTCGGCCAGCCGCAGCCACTGCGCGGTTCCCCAAGCGCTTTCATTCGACAGGCCAAAGGCACGGATATTGCCCTTGTCTACCTGAGCCTGCAATGCCTCAAGGCATTCTTGCATGTTGCTCAGCACTTCATCTGTGTTTTCGCCAGACGGCGCATAATCCCAGTTCTGCCGAAACATATAGCTGCCCCGATTGGGCCAGTGAAACTGATAGAGGTCGATGTACCCGGTCTGCAAACGTCGCAAAGACCCCTCAACTGCTTCGGGTATTGTGCGGGCAGTGATCGGCGCACCATCGCGGACAAAGGACAGCCCCGCGCCGGAATGCTTGGTCGCCAGAACATAATCACCCCGGCGGGTTGGATTGGCGGCATTCCAGTTTCCCAAAATCTCTTCGGTGCGCCCGATCGTTTCTTTCGCGACAGGGTTCACCGGATACATTTCGGCCGCGTCGACAAAGTTGATCCCCGCGTCCAACGCCATATCCATCTGCCGGTGCGCATCCGTTTCAGACGTTTGAGAGCCAAATGTCATCGTGCCAAGGCACAGATCGCTCACCAGAATTCCGGTACGGCCCAAGGGCTTCTTCTGCATTGTCGTATCTCCTGAAAACTGCGGGCCGGTCAGGCTTCAGCCTTTTTTTCCCACCGCCCGGACTCCTCCGACCAGTATTGTGCGGAGCATCCGGCATCCGTCAGCGCTTTCCACTGCCCGCGCGCGTGGTGTACCGCCATGCCGTCATTGCCATCGAACAGGATACAAACCCGTTCCAGCGCGGCGACTTCTTCCGCTTCGACCGGCGCGCCATCCACAGCCATGATACAGGTCGCACCATTTCCCGCCACGGCGCTGGTGGTCAGCAGGATCGGCTGGTCCGCGTCATGCGGACCGCCTGCGCGACCATGCGGCAGGAATCCGTCCTCGGGGCCCAGCCACAGTTTTTCATCCAGCCAGTCCATCCGCGCAGGGTCAGTACCCCGCACGGCTATCCGCCACCCGGCTTGCCGCGCCTTGTCCAGCAGCGCGGGCAAGGTATGCTCCAGCGGCTGGCGGGTCAGGTGGTAGAAATAGACAGCGCCCATATGCTTACTCGAAATTGTCCTGCACAAACCGGCTCAGCGCGCGCACGCCCCAGCCGGTGGCGCCTTTGGGCGCATAAGAGGTCTCTTCAGCCACCGAGGCGACGCCTGCAATGTCCAGATGAATCCACGGCGTTTCCTCTTTCACGAACCGCTGGAGGAACTGCGCGGCGGTGACTGAACCGGCGGGGCGACCGCCCACGTTTTTCATGTCGGCAATGCGCGATTTCAGCAACTTGTCATAGGCGTCGCCCAATGGCATCCGCCAAGCGCCTTCATCCTCGGCCTTGGCTGATTTCAGGAAAGCATCACAGAACGTGTCATTGTTCGAAAAAACACCAGCGTTTTCATGGCCCAAACCGATGATGATCGCACCGGTCAAAGTTGCCAAGTCGATCATTCCGACCGGCTTGAACCGTTCCTGCGCGTACCACATCACGTCACACAGTACCAGGCGGCCTTCGGCGTCGGTGTTGATGATCTCGACCGTGTCGCCCTTCATTGACCTGACCACATCACCCGGACGGGTGGCGTTACCTGATGGCATATTCTCGACCAGACCAACCAGCCCCACGACATTGGCTTTTGCCTTGCGCTTGGCCAGCGCGCGCATGGTGCCCGCAACAACTCCGGCGCCGCCCATGTCCATGGTCATCTCTTCCATGCCGACAGCTGGTTTGAGCGAGATACCACCCGTGTCGAACACCACGCCTTTTCCGACCAAAGCCAGAGGCGCGTCGTCCTTGGCCCCGCCATTCCACTGCATCACCACGACTTTCGAAGGGCTGTCCGAGCCCTGCCCGACGCTTAGCAACGTGCGCATTCCCAGCTCGGCCAGCTTGTCTTCGTCCAGCACTTCGACCTCAAGACCCAGCTCCTGCATCTCAACCAGGCGGTCCGCGAATTCGGTGGTGGTCAAAACATTTGCCGGTTCATTGGTCAGATCGCGCGTCATCCGAACCCCGTCAGCAATTGCATAGAGAGGTGCGAATTCTGCCTCGGCCTCAGCAGGCTTTGAGTGGCTGATTGTCACTGTGCCAGCATTCTGGCTTTCCTTGGTTTTATGCGCGTCGAATTCATAGCTGCGCAGAACAATCCCCAGTGCCAGATCCTCGGCGCGCGCGTGATTGCCAACCATCACCAGCATGTCCTTTCCGCCCGCCAGTTTGGCAAGGGCTGCACCTGCCTTGCGGGCTTCGCCGGCCTCGGGGCGACGTGGCAGAACCAGAACATCCAGCGCCTCAGCCGCCATTCCTGTGGGCCATGCCATCGAGGTGACGTCCCCTGTTTTGGATTTGCTGAAACTCTCGCTTTCAACAAGCCGCGCCAACCCGCCCTTCGTCAGACGGTTGGCTCTGCGGGCTGCCGGGCCCATCTTACCGTCGACCGGAATGATGATGGCGATGCGCCCTTTGGCCTGCGCCATAGCCTCCAGGTCAAATTCCTGAAAACGGATCGGTATCAGACTGCTCATTGTACACTCCTCGAATTCTGTTCCCCAAGACCTAGCCCGCGGGGCACGCATTGACCAGATAGCAGTTTTCCCCGCCTTTCAATTGCATTAAGGTCCCGAAAAAATGACCGGCAGGCTCGGGGGAGAAAGACGTGGTACGAGAGGGCAGGCATACGCCGTCGCGCACAGCATTGCGCAGGCGCGATATCAGCCCGACGCCCCGCACTACAGGCGCAGCGGGGTCGCGCCTATGATCCTGGACCGTTATTTTGCCCGCCGGTTTCTGCAAAGCTTCATGGTCATCGGAGGTATTTTCCTGACCTTGATGATTCTCATCGATCTGATCGAACAGATTCGCCGCTTTGACGATTTCGACCTGTCTTTTGCCCAGCTGCTGCACCTCACACTGCTGAATACACCAGCCGCCATCAGCGAAATGCTGCCTTTGCTGGTCATCCTGTCCACCATCGCGCTGTTCGTTGGGCTGGCACGTACCTCCGAACTTGTGGTGACCCGTGCAACTGGCCGCTCGGGCATCCGCGCTTTGGTCGCCCCTGTCCTGTTGTCGCTGATCATCGGCGCTCTGGCCGTTGCACTGTTGAATCCCATCGCAGCGGCCACATCTGAAGAGTTCCGCCGCTTGTCGGATTCATACCGAAACAACGGCAGCTCGGCCCTTTCGATCAGCAGCGAGGGCCTGTGGCTGCGCCAGTCTGCCGAGAATGGGCAGGCCGTTATCCACGCCCGGGCAACATCGAACCAAGACAAGCTGCGGCTGGACGGTGTTACCGTCATCACCTTTGGGCGGGATGGCAAACCAACCCAGCAAATTGTTGCGGATCGGGCAGAGTTGGAAGACGGGAACTGGGTTCTGTATCAGGCAAAAACCTGGGCCTTGCAGGATGGGCAGAACCCTGAATCCAATTCAGTTGTGCACGAGCGTCTGGAGCTGCCGACCTCGCTGACCCGACAGCGGATCATGGATACGTTTGGGCAACAGGATTCGGTTTCAGTTTATGACCTGCCCCAGTTGATCAGCGACCTTCGCGAGGCGGGGTTTTCGACCAAACAATATGAGGTCTGGCTGCAGGTACAGCTGGCCCGGCCTTTCTTTCTGATCTCGATGGTTCTGATCGGGGCCGCGTTTACCATGCGCCACGTTCGGTTCGGCGGTACTGGGATCGCCGTTCTGACAGCCGTCCTGCTTGGGTTTGCCATCTATTTCGTGCGCAATTTCGCGCAAATCCTCGGGGAAAACGGACAATTGCCCATCTATATCGCTGCCTGGGCACCGCCCTTTGCCGCAATTCTGCTGTCTCTTGGTCTGCTACTGCATGCGGAGGACGGCTGATGCGGCATATCGTTCCTGTATTGCTTACCAGTGCACTGGCTTTGTCCGTCCCGGCGGGAACTGCAGCACAGACATCCCAAGGCCGGCCACAACCACAGGGCACACAAGCGCAGCAAGAGCCCGCCTTGCTGGTGGCCGACAAGGTATTCATCACGCCTGAGCGCAAACTTGTGGCTGAAGGCAATGTCGAAGCCTTTCAGGGCGACACCAAGTTGTCCGCCCATCGTATCACGTATGACCGCGAGACTGGCGAGCTGATATTGGAAGGCCCCATTCGTATCGATCAGGGTGGTCAAACTACGCTGCTGGCGGATTCAGGGCAACTGGACAGCGGAATTCAGAATGGACTGCTGATCGGTGCACGCATGGTGTTTGAACAGCAGGTACAGATCGCCTCGGTTCAGGCGAAACGGGCCGCAGGACGTTATACACAATTCAGCAAGGTTTCAGCCACATCCTGTCATGTCTGCACCGACGGCAGGCCGCCTCTGTGGCAGATCAGGGCGCGCAAAGTCACGCATGATCAACTGGAACGGCAACTATATTTCGAAGGCGCGCAGCTTCGGGTCCTGGATTATCCGGTATTCTACTTTCCCTATCTGCGCTTGCCCGACCCAACGCTAGAGAGGGCAACCGGCTTTCTGGTTCCTTCTATCCGCAGCACCTCGCAATTGGGCACTGGCGTTCAGGTTCCGTATTTCTTCAAACTTGGCGATCACAAGGACCTGACACTTACGCCTTACGTCTCAGCCAAGACGACAACTCTGGGATACCGCTATCGTCAGGCCTTTGTGAACGGACGCATTCAGGTGGAAGGCGCTTATACACGGGACGATGTGCAACCCGATCAGGATCGCGGCTACCTGTTTGCCACCGGCTGGTTCAATCTGAAGAACGATTTCCGTCTGACCTTCAATCTGGAAACTACATCCGACGATGCCTACCTGGCCGATTACGGCTTGCCGGATCTGGACCGCTTGCGCAGCGAAATCGCACTGGAGCGGATCAAGCGCGATAGTGCGTTCAAAACCGGCCTGATCTACTACAAAACACTTCGGGACAGCGAAAATCAGGACGAAATCCCGTCCCGCGTCTTCGACCTCAACTATGAAAAACGCTATTTTCCCAGCACGCTGGGGGGCGAGGTTCGGCTGGCATTCATCGGTCATGCGCATGAACGTACCAGCGACACAGATGTTGTTGGTCGCGACATGGCACGGGCCACCTTCGATGCCGAATGGCTGCGCAGCTGGACTTTCTCATCGGGGCTGCGGGTCGATACAACGCTGGGGGCGTCGGTTGACACTTTCAACGTTCGCCACGACAGCAACTACCCCGACAACGTGACCCGATCTACGCCGCGCGCGGCTTTGACTCTCCGGTATCCAATGACCCGGCGCGAGGAATCGGGGGCTGTTCAGTTCCTCGAACCGATTGCGCAGTTCGGATGGACACATGTATCGGACACCGATGTTCCGAATGATGAAAGCACTTTTCAGGAATTCGATCAGGGCAACCTTCTGTCCCTCTCGCGGTTCCCTGCTGAAGATCAGCGCGAGAACAGTGCCACTGGTGTGGTTGGCCTGAACTGGGCCCGGTATGGCGCGGGTGGCTGGCAGGCCCAGGCGACTGTGGGCCAAGTGTTTCGGGCCGACGCCGATCCAAACTTCACGCTGACATCGGGATTGCAGGGCACATCGTCGGATTTGCTGGTAGCCGGGCAGATCAGCACGGCCAATGGCTGGTCACTTGCCGGACGCGGTCTGATCGACGGGGATTTCAGCTTTGTCAAAGCCGAACTGCGCGGCGCATGGGCATCCGAAAATGCCGGCCTGTCTGGTAGCTATATCTGGCAGGAACCGGACCCGGCGGAAAACATCACCGAAGAAATCTCGGAAATTCTGCTTCTTGGACGCTACCAGGTCGATCAGAACTGGCTGACCAATGCCCTGGCGCGCTACGATCTGGCTGAGTCGGAGCCGATCCGGCTGGGTCTGGGTGTGACCTATCAGAACGAATGCGTTCGGGTTAACATGTCCGTAAGTCGGCGCTTTACTTCAACATCCACTATTGAGCCTTCGACAGAATTCGGCTTTACCCTTTCTTTGACAGGGTACGCCCTTGAAGGCGGTGGCAAGACATACAAGAGAACATGCAGTTGATATCAGGTTTCTCCAGGTTTCTCCGTTCCGGTTGGCTTAAACCGGTCACACCGGCACTGGTTGCCGCAGTTTTTGCAATCGCGCCTCTTCAGGGTAGCGCGCAAAGCCTGTTCTCACCCGCGATCCGCGTCAATCAGGATATTGTCACCTGGTACGAGCTTGAACAGCGCCTGCAATTCCTGAATGTTCTGGGTTTGCCCGGTGGTAACGAAGCTGACGTCAGGGATGCCCTGATTGATGAAAAACTGCGCAGGCAGGTCATGCGCAGCGCCGGCGTGCAAGCGACGCCCGAGGCCGTTCAGCTGGGCATCGACGAATTCGCCTCGCGCGGACAATTGTCGTCCGAACAATTCCTGAAACTTCTCGGCGACGCGGGCGTCGACCCTGAAACGGTCCGAGACTATGTCGCGGATCAACTGGCATGGCGCGACTATATCAGCTCGCGCTATCTGTCGCAGGCGCGCCCGACCGAGGATGAGATTGATCGCGCGCTGGGCCAGACGGGCGGTGGCGGATTGCAGGTCCTGCTGTCCGAAATCATTATCCCGGTAAACCCGCAAACGGTTGCCCAGACCGAGTTGTTGGCCGAAGAAATCTCGCGCCTTGAAGGGCAGGACGCGTTTTCTGCTGCCGCCGCTCAGTATTCCGCAGCCGCAACACGGGGTCAGGGTGGACGTCTGGAGTGGCTGAACATCTCGAACCTGCCCCCGGCGCTTCAACCTGTCATCCTGGGGCTTCAGACCGGTGAGATCACCGACCCGATCACCCTGCCGAACGCGGTCGCCTTGTTTCAGATGCGGGGCTTGCGCGAAGTCGCAACCGGCGCTCCGCGTATTTCAAAGTTGGATTATGCCGCCTATTACCTGCCTGGCGGGCGCAGCGCCGAAACCCTTTCGCGGGCCGCGAAGTTGAAAGAAGAAATCGACACTTGTGATGATCTCTATGGCATTGCCAAGGATCAGCCCGCCGAAGTTCTGGACCGGGTCGAAGCCGCACCTTCCGAGGTGCCCGGTGATATTGCCGTGGAACTGGCCAAGCTGGACCGGAACGAAGCGTCGGCGACTCTGACCCGCAACAATGGTCAGACGCTTGTGTTCCTGATGCTGTGCAACCGCACGCGGGATCTGGGCGAAGACACCTCTCGGGGCGATGTCGCCAACGCTCTGGCGCAGCAACGTCTTCAGGCCTTTGCGGCCAGTCTGGTGGAACAGCTGCGGGCTGACGCTGTCATTACTCAGGAATGATGCGGCCCGTCGCGCTCAGCTGCGGCGAACCGGCCGGTATCGGCCCGGAAATCGCGGCCAAGGCGTGGGCTGAACTGCGCGATGCCTGCCCGTTCTTCTATATCGGGGACGCCAGCCACCTGCCAACAGGCACACCCGTTGCTAAAATCGAACACCCAAGTCAGGTTGCTGAAGCCTGTGGCCGGGCCCTGCCCGTTCTTCAGATGGATTTTCCCGCCGCGAACGTATTCGGCCAGCCGAATCCGGCCAACGCGCCATCGGTGGTTGATGCCATCGAAACCGGTACCGAACTGGTACAGACCGGTGAGGCCGCAGCGCTTTGCACCGCACCAATCAACAAGAAAGCCCTGATTGACGGCGCAGGGTTCACCTTTCCTGGCCATACCGAGTTTCTGGCAGCCCTTTCCGGAACCCGCCGGGTAGTCATGATGCTGGCCAGCGAGCAGTTGCGCGTCGTTCCCGCGACAATTCACATTCCATTGTCACAGGTTCCCGCGGCACTTACCCCTGATCTTCTGCGCGAAACGATTGAAATCACCGTGCGCGGTTTGCGTGATCAGTTCGGTATCGCGCATCCCCGCATCGCAGTTGCAGGCCTGAACCCGCATGCAGGTGAAGGCGGCAAGATGGGCACAGAGGAGCTCGACTGGATTGCTCCGATGCTGGCCGATCTGAACCCCGAGGACGCGACAATTACAGGCCCCCACCCTGCGGATACGCTGTTTCACACCGCCGCCCGCGCCCGCTATGACGCCGCCATCGCCATGTATCACGATCAGGCCCTGATCCCGATCAAGACGCTGGATTTCGACCGGGGCGTGAATGTCACCCTTGGCCTGCCGTTCATCCGTACCTCACCCGACCACGGAACAGCACTGGACATCGCGGGGAAAGGCATCGCCAACCCCTCCAGCCTGATCGAAGCCCTGAAACTTGCCCAACGCATGGTAAAAAGCTCTTGATCCTTCACCTGGCTGAAAATATCCCCGCCGGAGGCACAAAAATCTCGGGCACAGCCCCTTTCACAGGCGCCAAGGTATTCCGATCATGAGCGCTATAGACACGCTTCCCCCTCTGCGCGAGGTCATCGCAACCCACCAGCTTTCGGCGCGCAAATCGCTGGGGCAGAATTTCCTGTTGGATCTGAACCTGACTGCCAAGATCGCCCGACAAGCCGGCGATTTGTCAGAATGCGATGTGCTTGAAATCGGCCCCGGTCCCGGTGGGTTGACACGAGGCCTGCTGTCCGAAGGCGCGCGCAAGGTCGTGGCCGTCGAAAAAGATACACGGTGCATTGCCGCCCTGAACGACATCGCCGCCGCGTATCCGGGTCGGCTTGAGGTGATCAACGGCGACGCACTGGAGATCAACCCGCTTGAATATCTGACACCGCCAATCCGCGTCGCCGCCAACCTGCCCTACAATGTCGGCACCGAGCTGCTGGTGCGTTGGCTGACACCGCCCGAATGGCCCCCATTCTGGCAGAGCCTGACGCTGATGTTCCAACGCGAAGTGGCCGAGCGTATTGTTGCCCAACCCGGCAGCAAAGCCTATGGACGCCTTGCCATCCTTGCCCAATGGCGGGCCGAGGCACGTATCGCCATGTCGCTTCCCCCCGGGGCCTTCACTCCGCCGCCCAAGGTTTCAAGCGCCGTGGTCCACCTGACCGCCCTGCCCGAGCCACGCTATCCCGCCGATGCCGCCACCCTGTCGCGCGTCGTGGCTGCCGCCTTCAACCAACGCCGCAAGATGCTGCGCGCCTCACTCAAAGGAATTGCCCCGGATATCGAAGACCGCCTTCTGGCCGCAGGTATCAAGCCCACGGACCGTGCCGAGCAAGTCCCGCTGGAAGCGTTCTGCGCTTTGGCGCGCGAAGTTAGGAAAACCTGATCAAACGAAAAAGCCCCGAGTTAAACCTCGGGGCTTGGTTCTTTGGACATCGGCTTTATTCTGCCGCCTCCGGTGCGTCCCCCGTGTCGGCAGGAGCATCCTCTTTTGCCTCGGGTGCAGCTTTGGGCTTCCGGGCGCGTGGCTTGCGCGCGGGTTTTTCCTTGCGCGGAGCCTCTTCCGGTGTTTCAGCCGCCGGGGTTTCTTTGTTTTCCGGGGTCTCCACCAGACCGCTATCGGGCTCTGAAACTTGCTGAGACAGGTCCATCACATCAGGCTGCGGTGCTTCGGCCGGATCAGCCTGGCGGGTCGCTTCGCGTTCCTGACGTTCGGCACGTTCACGGTCGCGCTCGGCCTGGCGTTCGCGGTTCTGGCGCTCCTGCTCTTCACGGCGCGCGTCAATCTCGCGCTGCGCTTCGCTCAGCATCCGCAGGTAGTGTTCCGCGTGTTGCTGGAAGTTTTCTGCCGCCACGCGGTCATTCGACAGCTGAGCGTCACGTGCCAACTGGTTGTATTTGTCAATAATCTGCTGCGGCGTGCCACGGACCTTGCCTTCGGGACCCGAGCTGTCAAAAACCCGGTTTACGACGTTGCCGCCAGAAGGACGATTGCGGTTATTCTTGGCCCGCGAACGGGGTTTGGAAGATCTCATCTTACTTTACGTCAGCCTTATCAATGCGCTGTCGCTCAACCCGTGTTTTGCACTGCTCTAAGGCGTTTGCCGTGACGGGAAGTCGACTTTTTGGGCTTGGCGTCAGGGGTGCGCTGCAACAGCGTCAACCTCGCCGACTAATCCTGAGTAAGCATGTCCTGACGGCGCAGACAAGAGGAATCTCGGATTTTCACCAGCTTTTTTCTACAGGTCGGCGTTTTTTGCCGCAAACCCACCACTCATCCCGGCATTCTTGCGCCGACGACACGATCGCGACCGTCCAGATCGGGGATTACCCGGACGTCCACCAACCCGGCGGCATCGAACAAGGCTGACACTTTTGCCGCCTGCGTCGGACCGATTTCGACAAGAATTCGCCCGCCCGGCAACAGAAAATCCGGGGTCGCCGCCGCGATCCGACGATACGCGCCCAACCCGTCCCCCTCATCCGTCAGGGCCATGCGCGGCTCGTGCTCCCGCACTTCGGGCGACAGTTCTTCCATCTCAGACACTGAGATATACGGAGGGTTGGAAACAATCAGGTCGAATTTATCTTCAATGTTTTCGAACCAGTTTGATCGAAGGATCTCAATCCGCGTCTCTACCTGATGCTGAACCGCATTGGCACTGGCTTGCAGGCAGGCGGCTTCGCTCAGATCAACACCCACGCCCGTGGCACTGCTGCGTTCGGCCAGAAGGGTTATCAGGATACACCCCGAGCCCAACCCCAGGTCGAGGACATGATCAAATGGTTCGCTCAACGCAGCTTCGATCAGGGTTTCTGTTTCCGGACGCGGATCAAGGACATCCCGGCTGACGCGGAACCTGCGGCCGTAGAACTCCCGCTCACCCAACAGATGCGACACCGGAACCCGGATGGCCCGCAAGGAGATCAACTGGTCATAACGCTCGGCGATTTCGGGCTGTAATTCTTCCGGGGCAATCAGTGTCACGCGACTGGCTTCAATCCGTGCAGCGTGGGCCAGCAACAGACGCGCGTCACGTGCCGGATCGTCCACACCGGCCGCACGCAGACGCGCTGTCGCCGCCACCATCGCCTGTGCCGCTGTTTGCAGACCTGTCATTGTGCCATCTCGGCCAGCAGCCGGGCCTGATCATCCGCCGTCAGCGCATCAATCACCTCGTCCAGATCACCCTGCATCACCTGATCCAGCTTATATAGCGTCAGGTTGATCCGGTGGTCGGTCATGCGCCCCTGCGGGAAGTTATAAGTACGAATGCGTTCCGAGCGATCCCCCGAGCCAACCTGACTGGCACGATCTGCCGAGCGTTCACTGTCAATCCGCTGCCGCTCCAGATCGTACAAGCGCGTCTTCAGAACTTGCATGGCGATCTCGCGGTTGCGATGCTGGGACTTCTCGGAACTTGTCACCACCAATCCAGTAGGAAGATGCGTGATCCGCACAGCCGAGTCAGTCGTGTTCACGTGCTGTCCGCCCGCGCCCGAGCTTCGCATCGTATCGATTCGGATATCATTGGCGTCGATCTGGATGTCTACATCCTCGGCCTCGGGCAGAACCGCCACAGTCGCCGCCGAGGTGTGAATGCGCCCGCCGCTTTCGGTTTCGGGCACGCGTTGCACCCGATGGACGCCGGATTCGTACTTCAGTCGCGCAAAGACATTGTCGCCTTTGATATGGGCTACTACTTCCTTGATGCCGCCCAGATCCGAGGCCTGCTCTTCGATAATCTCGAATTTCCAGCCACGCGCCTCGGCGTAACGCTGATACATGCGCAACAGATCGCTTGCGAACAAAGCGGCCTCGTCCCCGCCGGTGCCAGGGCGAATTTCCAGCATCGCCGGACGGGCATCTGCCGCATCCTTTGGCAACAGTGCCAGTTGGAGCGCGTTTTCCGCCTTGGGGATGCGGGCCTGCAACTCGGGGATTTCCTCCTCGGCAAGCTCTTTCATGTCCGGGTCAGTCAGCATCGCCTGCGCTTCGGCCAGATCCCCCACCAGCTGTCGCCAGGCCATGATCTGATCGACCACAGGCTTAAGGTCGGAATATTCTTTGGCCAGCGCCGCAATATCACCACCCGATGCGCCATCTGCCATGGCAGCTTCGAGGTACTGAAAACGCTGGGTGATCTGTTCAAGACGTTCTTCGGGGATCATCCCGGCGGTGTCTCTCATCCGGGGGCTTTGGTCAAGGGCAACGTCATGCTAAGCTCGCGGCCATGAAACGGGTTTTACTTGCTCTGCTGCTGACAACCACGCCTGCCCTCGCCGATTACATCGGCCCTGACGGCAAGACGCGGGATTGCTATTGCACCGACACATCCGGGTCTCGCATCGAACTGGGTGAGATGATCTGCCTTCAGGTCGACGGACGCATGTTCACCGCGCAATGCCAGATGTCCCTTAACGTTCCCATGTGGCGCGAGGTTCAGGAGGGGTGTTTGTCGTCCAAATTACAGAGTGAGCCTTTCGACCCCATAGATCTGGACGATGCGTCCTGACCGTTTGCGCAACGACTAGAATTGTGCCAACCACCCATCGACCCGCGCCTTGTTCACACCGAAATCCCTGCGACCGAACCGCAAACGGCCATGGATGCGCAAGATGTCTCCGTCCTGCTGTACCGTGGTGTAGTCGGGAAAGCCGATCCATTTCGTGCGGGTAACATAGGTGATCATGCCCTCACTGACCGAACCCGCCAAAACCGTGGTGCGCGGCGTGGCTTGGGCAATCTCATCAAGACGCTGCAACCCGTCGGGACCGGTTTCAACAACGCGCAACGCACCACCCGGCAAGTTCTGGCTTTCGGGCGAAACCAAAGCGACGTGCCACCGCGCAGGGTCTGACGGTGCCAGCCGGACATAGGCGCCCGCCCCAACCACAAGCGCAACCACTGCCCACAAAGCCATCTTTTTCATCCCGCTCCATCCCTTTTGTGAACCCTAAGCGGAGCAAAACCGGCGGCAAGACATTCCACCGCGTCTTACCGCGACGTCACACCCGGCAGGATGCACAGCATCTCATAGATCAGGTTGGCTGCTGTCAGTGCAGTGTTGCCCGATGGATCATAAGGGGGTGAAACTTCGACCAGATCGCATCCCACTACGTTTACCCCATGCAGGGCATGGATCAGTTGCAGCGCTTGCGGTGTCGTCAGCCCTGCGATTTCCGGCGTGCCGGTGCCCGGAGCGTATGCGGGATCAAGGCTGTCGATGTCATACGAGATGTAAACCGGGTGGTCCCCAATGATCTTGCGAACCTGCGATCCGATCTGGGTCAGGTTCTGCTGCCACAGCTCCCATGCGGGGAACTGGCGGAAGCCCCAATCCTTGGCTTCAGAAAAATCCGAGGCCGCATAGCCCGAGCCCCGAATGCCGATCTGGAACGTCTTGTCGGGAACAATCAGCCCCTCTTCATAGGCGCGGCGGAAAACGGTGCCGTGGGTTTCGCGTTCACCGAACATCTCGTCATTCACATCGGCATGGGCATCCACATGCACCAGCGCCACGGGACCGTGTTTGGCCTTGATGGCTCGCAGGATCGGCAGGGTGATCGAATGATCGCCCCCCATCGCCACAGGGATCACGCCTTTCGCCAAAATGGCGTCATAGCTTTCCTTGATGATCCTGAGGCTGTCTGCAAGCGAGAAGGTGTTGATCGCCAGATCCCCAATATCGGCTATCTGCAAGCTGTCGAACGGGGCCGCTCTGGTGGCCATATTATAGGGTCGGATCATCGCGCTTTCGCCGCGGATCTGCTTGGGGCCAAAGCGCGTGCCCGACCGCCACGACGTGCCGATATCCATCGGCACCCCCAGCACCGCCACATCCAACCCCTCAAGCGAGGAGGCCTGCGGCAGGCGCATGAATGTGTTCGGCCCGGAAAACCGGGCCAGATCATTCCCGCTAAGTGGTTGGTTGAATTCGGTCATGTGCGTAATGGTCCCGTCCCTGTTCGTCACTTGATCCAGCACATACCTTAAGCATGGCTAACTGTTGGTTAACGTGAACCCTTGCGGGTTTACCCATCTGCTTTATCCAGCTTGTTCCACCCCAACAGGCAAATGATCTGCGTCGCCACATGGGCCCCAGCAATCGCTGTCGCACCGGATGTATCAAAGGGTGGCGATACTTCGACAACGTCCCCGCCCTTGATATTGATCCCGGCAATATCCCGCAGGATGATTTGCGCCTGAATCGAGCTTAACCCACCCCAGACTGGCGTGCCCGTACCAGGGGCAAAAGCCGGGTCAAGACCGTCGATGTCAAAGCTGAGGTAAACGGGGCTGTCACCAAGAATGTTCTTGATCTTCTCTGCCACAGCAGCTGGTCCCGATTCATAAACCTCGCGCGCATCAATGATGTTCACGCCCAGCGTATCCTCATTCGTCGTGCGAATACCCACCTGGACCGAACGCTTCGGATCGACAATGCCCGACTTTACAGCCTTGTAGAACATTGTCCCGTGATCCACGCGGGACATGTCATCGTCGGCCCATGTGTCGGTATGCGCATCGAATTGCAGCAGGGACATTGGCCCGAATTTCTCGGCATAGGCCTTGAGGATCGGAAAGCTGATATAGTGATCGCCACCCAGCGCGACCGACGCCACATCGGCAGCCAGAATGGTTCGGATGTGGTCGGTCAGCGTGTCAGGAAAGGCCGGGATATTGGCGTAATCATAAGCCATATCGCCATAATCCACGATCGCCAGTTCACTCAGCGCATCAAAGGGCCAGCCATAAGGCGCATCGGGCGACTGAAGCGCGCTGGCCTCACGGATCGCCCGCGGGCCAAGGCGCGTGCCGGGCCGGTTCGTAACTGCCTGATCAAACGGCACGCCAGTAACGGCGATGTCCACACCCTTCAGGTTCTTGGTGTAAAGCCGCCGCAGAAAAGACGTCGCCCCGCCGAACGTATTTTCATAAGACAACCCCTTGAGGTCCGGATTGGTGAATGCCTCATCCACCTGGTTTCTTGCGTCTTCCAGTGCCATGTCTTCTGTAGTCCCTTTCCCGAACCTTTATCAGCTCAACGGCTGCGCTTTTTCCACGATCCGCGCGAAAAACGACGCGCCCACCGGCGCGATTTCGTCGTTAAAGTTGTATTTCGGATGATGCAGCCCTGCGCCTTCACCCTGCCCAAGGAACAGATAAGCACCGGGGCGCTTTTGCAGCATGTACGAGAAATCCTCGGCCCCCATCTCGCGCCCGGTATTGCCGGTGACGCGGTCGTCTCCGGAGATTTCACGCGCCACCTCGGTCGCAAATCCCGCCTTTTCGGCATCATTGATGGTGGCTGGGTAATCGACATTGTATTCCAACCGCGCCTCGACCCCATAGGATTTGGCTTGCCCCTCGACAATCTCGGCCATGCGCCGCATCACCATCTGCTGGACGTTCGGATCGAATGTTCGAACGGTGCCGTTGATATAGGCCGTATCCGGGATCACGTTGTTGACCGTGCCGGTGTGGATTTGCGTGACCGAGACGACAAGATCATCCAGCGCATAATGGTTGCGGCTGACAATGGTCTGAATGGCCTGCGCAATCCCACAGGCCGCCATAACCGGATCACGGGTTTCATGCGGCATGGCACCGTGGCCGCCGACACCCTGAATATGCACTTCGAACGTATCGACAGCCGCCATGATCGGCCCCGGCGTGGTATAGAATGTCCCTACGGCAAATCCCGGCGCGTTGTGCAGCGCATAGACCTGCGAGATGTCGAACCTGTCCATGATGCCTTCTTCGACCATCACACCAGCACCGCCGCCATCTTCCTCGGCGGGTTGAAATATCAGCGCCACGCGACCGCTGAAATTTCGCGTCTCGGCCAGATAACGTGCCGCGCCCAGCAGCATGGTAGTATGCCCGTCATGACCGCAGGCGTGCATCTTTCCGGGGTTCTGAGAGGCATAGTCAACGCCCGTTTCCTCGGTAATTGGCAACGCATCCATATCAGCGCGCAAGCCAATCGTCGGCCCGTCGCCCTGCCCGTTGATGATCGCGACCATCCCGGTCTTTGCGATCCCCTCATGCAGTTCATCGACCCCGAACTCACGCAGACGTTCGGCCACAAAGGCTGCCGTTTCATGGCATTCGAATTCCAACTCGGGGATGGTATGCAGATACTGGCGCCATCTGGTCATGTCGGCAGAGAAATCGGCAATTCGGTTGACGACGGGCATCTGGGGTGGACTCCTGATCGGGACTGCGGAATGGATGCATCTGACACCGGAATGAAAGGGTTCGCAATGGCTGAAAATCCTCTGATCCATGACA
Source organism: Ruegeria sp. O5 (assembly GCF_056535105.1). NCBI lineage: Bacteria > Pseudomonadati > Pseudomonadota > Alphaproteobacteria > Rhodobacterales > Roseobacteraceae > Ruegeria > Ruegeria sp. O5. The sequence goes on from NZ_JBQERN010000001.1 coordinate 597,859, forward strand.
GCAATGCAGGTATCGAACGGCTGCTGGAAATCATGCGCCGCCTGCGCGATCCGCAATCCGGCTGCCCGTGGGATATCGAACAGGATTTCGCAACCATCGCCCCCTATACCATCGAAGAGGCCTATGAGGTCGCGGACGCCATCGAACGCGAAGCCTTTGACGAGCTTAAGGGAGAGCTGGGGGATTTGCTTTTTCAATCCGTATTTCACGCCCAAATGGCAGAAGAAGCAGGACATTTCACTTTTCAGGACGTGGTGCGCACCATGTCCGACAAGATGGTCAGCCGCCATCCGCATGTGTTTGGCGATGAATCCCGTGACAAGTCGGCCGACCAGCAAACCAAAGATTGGGAAGCCATCAAAGCCGCCGAGCGGGCGGGCAAAGAACAAAAAGGTGCACTGGACGGTGTGGCCGCAAACCTGCCCGCCCTGTTGCGCGCGCATAAGCTGCAAAAACGTGCCGCTCGGGTGGGGTTCGACTGGCCTGACGCCAGCCATGTGCTGGCCAAGATCACCGAAGAAGCCGCCGAACTGGAAGAGGCGCGCGACAAAATGGATGCCGACGCGCTGGAAGACGAGTTCGGCGATCTGCTGTTCGTGATGGTCAATCTGGGCCGTCATCTTGGCATCGAACCCGAAGCCGCCCTGCGTCGCACCAATGCCAAGTTCACCCGTCGCTTTGAAAAGGTCGAAGCCCGGCTGGCCGAACGGGGCAAGACCCTCACGCAAAGCGATCTGGCCGAGATGGATGCGCTTTGGGACGAGGTCAAAACGGAAGAGCATCGCGCCAACGGCAAACTCCCGCCGGCGGATGCACTGGCGGCGACCAGAAACGGGTAGACAAGCGATCCGACACTTGCGAGTGTCCCACCTTCACGACCCCCGGAGACGCCAATGCCCCCTCGCAAGATCATCATCGACACCGATCCCGGACAGGATGACGCCGTCGCCATACTGTTGGCGCTGGCCAGCCCGGACGAGATCGAGGTTCTGGGTATCACGGCCGTCGCGGGCAACGTCCCGCTCGCCCTCACGGCCAAGAACGCCCGAATCGTTTGTGAATTGGCCGGACGTACGGATGTGCCGGTTTATGCGGGCTGCGACAAACCGCTGAACCGCCCGCTTGTAACCGCAGAACATGTGCACGGAAAAACCGGGCTGGATGGCCCGGTCCTGCCGGATCCGCAGATGCCCTTGGCTGAAGGTCACGCTGTGGACTTCATCATCGACACCCTGCGCTCTGAAGAATCTGGGACGGTGACCCTGTGTCCACTGGGGCCGCTGACAAACATCGCGACTGCATTTCGCAAAGCCCCCGATATTATCGACCGCGTGCAGGAAATCGTCTTGATGGGTGGGGCATATTTCGAAGTCGGCAACATCACCCCCACCGCTGAATTCAACATCTATGTCGACCCAGAAGCTGCTGATATCGTTTTTAAATCCGGAAGGCCAATCGTTGTCATGCCATTGGATGTCACACACAAAGCGCTGGTGACCAAATCACGAAACGACGCGTTCCGCGCATTGGACAGCAAGGTTGGACATGCCGTGGCCGAGATGACGGATTTCTTTGAACGCTTCGACAAAGAGAAATACGGCAGCGCAGGCGCCCCCCTGCACGACCCTTGCGTCACCGCCTATCTGATCCGCCCCGAGCTGTTTTCGGGTCGCCACGTGAATGTCGAGATTGAAACAGGGTCCGACCTGACCCTGGGCATGACCGTTGCGGATTGGTGGGGTGTCACCAACCGCGCACCAAATGCGTTGTTCATGGGGGAAATCGACGCTGACGGCTTTTTCACCTTGCTGACAGAAAGGCTGGCCAGATTATGAGCGCCGCCCTCCGCCTTGCGCGCCCCGAAGATCTGGATCGCCTTATGACGCTGGTCACCGCCTTTCATACAGAGGCCGGGCTGACACAGGACGCCGACAAGACACGCAATGCCCTCGCCCCCATGCTGGATGGCATCCCTCATGGCTGTGTCTATCTGATCGGACCCGGGCGCGCGCCTTTGGGATATATCATCCTGACCTTTGGCTGGTCAGTCGAGTTCGGCGGCATGGACGGTTTCGTGGACGAGATCTATATACGCCCCGCCGTTCGGGGCCGCGGCATTGCCACCGAGGTTCTTTTGGACCTGCCCAAAGCTCTTGCCGGGGCAGGCCTGATGGCTCTTCATCTGGAAGTCGACCGAAACAATGAATCTGCCCAAAAGCTCTATCTGCGCACCGGGTTCAGACAACGTGACAGGTATATGCTGATGAGCAAGGTACTTTAGCGCGACTCGCCGCGGAAGATATTTGCCGGATTCATGTCCTGAACCGGGTCATTCGACGAAACCTGTTCTCCGGTTATCGGATACGTTCCCGGACCCGCGCAGGCGGACAATACTGTGATGGACGTTGTGGCGATTATCAGAAGGAATTTGGATACAGACATCGTAGTCTCCTTTCTGCAATGAAGACAAACTACGGCATTCGGTGTGGACGTGATAAGTAACAAGTTCACACATAAGAATAGATAAGCCACATTTTTATTGTCAAAAACCTCCAAAACAGACGGATATATCCCTGAAAACTCTAACTTTTCTCAGGCCCGCGCGTGTCATTCTCAAATAGCGGCATCTCGAAAAAAAGCAGGTGGTCACGTGCGATTTCAGGAGTTTGGTAATAGGCGTCGCGCAGGTGAAAGCCCAAAGACAGGTATAACCGAGTCGCCGCTTCCAGGGGTTTGCCGGTGTCCATTCGAATATAGTCGAACCCAAGATCTCGACACATTTCGATCAGCGAAAGCATGATGGCACAGCCTGCGCCTGTCCCTCTTGCTGCGTCAGTTACAAATACGCGTTTGATTTCAGCCACACCAGGCTCGTACGTGTGAAACATGCCGCAGCCGACCGGTTCCCCATGCAGCAATGCCAGTTTGATCCCACCGTTCGGCGGCGCGTGTTCCGCGTCGATGTTGTCCATTACACGGGTGTATTTTTCGCTTGGGTAGAAGGCGCCTGAACGATCTGGGCGGTTCTTTCATCCAGCGCCAGCAGGAAATCCCTGTAATCCCAACACAAACGCCGAACCGCTTCAAACTGGTCCGGCGTTTCCGGTTCGATGATGTTCAGCACAATGCGACCCCCGGATTAAACCCAGGGGCCAGCCTAGCACCAAGTGCGTTATTTGCGAAGGATCGACGCGCCTGCGTATTCCGCAACCTCGCCCAGCGATTCTTCGATGCGGATCAACTGGTTGTATTTGGCCAACCGGTCCGACCGCGCCAGCGAGCCAGTTTTGATCTGACCGCAATTGGTCGCCACCGCCAGATCAGCAATGGTGGCATCCTCGGTCTCGCCCGAACGGTGCGACATCACGTTTGTGTAACGCGCACGGTGCGCCATATCGACGGCGCGCAGGGTTTCGGTCAGCGATCCGATCTGGTTCACCTTGACCAGCATCGAGTTCGCGCAGCCGCGCTTGATCCCTTCGGCCAAGCGCGCCGGATTGGTCACAAACAGGTCGTCGCCCACCAACTGCACCTTGTCGCCGATGGCGTCGGTCAAGGCTTTCCAGCCGTCCCAGTCATCCTCGGACATGCCGTCTTCGATCGAGATGATCGGATAGTCATTGACCAGCGCCGCCAGATAGGCTGCGTTTTCCTCGGACGTCAGGGTGATCCCCTCGCCCGCCAAAACGTATTTACCGTCCTTGTAATACTCCGTCGCCGCGCAATCCAAAGCCAGATGGATTTCTTCACCCGGTTTGTAGCCCGCCTTTTCGATGGATTTCAGGATGAAATCCAGCGCCTCGCGGGTGCTGGCGATGTTCGGGGCAAAACCGCCCTCGTCACCGACACCGGTGGCCAGACCGGCAGCCGACAGCTCTTTCTTCAGGGTGTGGAACACTTCGGACCCCATGCGCACGGCTTCGCGAATATTCGCAGCCGAGGTTGGCATGATCATGAATTCCTGAATGTCGATCGGGTTGTCAGCGTGTTCGCCGCCATTGATGATATTCATCATCGGCACCGGCAGCACGCGGGCCGAGGTGCCACCGACGTAGCGATAAAGGGGCTGCGTGGTGAAATCGGCTGCCGCCTTTGCGGTGGCCAGCGAGACGCCAAGAATGGCGTTGGCACCCAGACGGCCTTTGTTATTGGTTCCGTCCAGTTCGATCATCGCCTGATCAATGGCCACTTGCTCTGTCGCGTCAAAACCCACCAGTTCCTCAGCGATTTCACCGTTCACGGCGGCCACGGCTTCCAGAACCCCTTTGCCCAAATAGCGGGATTTGTCGCCGTCGCGTTTTTCAACGGCTTCATGTGCGCCGGTGGACGCACCGGACGGTACGGCGGCGCGGCCCATGGTGCCGTCTTCCAGAATCACGTCGACCTCGACTGTCGGGTTGCCCCGGCTGTCCAGAATTTCGCGCGCGTGGATGTCAATAATGGTGCTCATGAGGTCTGTCCCTATGGCTGCAGTCGGTTGCACGCGTCATAACAGCAACCGGCCAAAAGTAAACCGGTTCCGTTATCGCTAACACGCATATTTACCGACCTTTAGGGCTAACAGTTTGCTGTTTGCGCCAACAGGTTCACGCCGGGACCAGATTGCGCGCCAGTCGTCGTTCGCGGATAAAGGTATACAGGCCAGATCCGATGATCAGGCTCGCCCCAGCCATTGTCAGCGCATCAGGGCGTTCCCCGAACATCAGCATTCCGGCAAGGATCGAAAAAACCAGTCGCGTGTAGCGAAACGGCATCATGGCCGAAGCCTCGCCAACCCGCATGGCCGTGACGATGCCGTAATACCCTAGAACACCAAAACCGATCGCCCCCAGATACGGACCTGCCTGGCCGCTTTGTACCGGCACGAAGGGTGTTCCTGAAACAACCATCAACAGCAACCCGGCCAGCGCCACTGCGATATACGCCTGCATCGCCACAACCGATGAGGCCACCCGAACATCCAGCTTGCGCGTTATCAGATCACGCGCCGCAATCGCAAACACGGTCAGAACGACAAACAGCGAGTCCGGCTGAAATCCTTCCAATCCAGGGCGAATGATCATCAGAACACCGACAAAGCCGACACCAATGGCACTCCAGCGGCGCCAGCCGACCTGCTCTCCCAGAAACAGGGCCGCGCCCATGGTCACGGCAAGCGGCATGGCCTGAAACACGGCGGCGACAGTGGACAGATCGATCAGCGACAGCGCGGTGACAAAGGTCACGGCACCGAAGCCTTCTGTCCCTGCGCGCAGCATCGGCAGCAGTTTCCACGCCACGGGATCGAAGATGCGTTTGCGGGTGACCACCGACATCACCGCAAAGACAATCCCGCAGAACACACCCAGACACACCATGATCTGACCGGTCGGCACAGCGCCCGACAGGAACTTGATGAACATATCCTCAAGCGAAAAGGCCGCCATCGAGCCGATCAGCAAAAGGATGCCGTTTACGTTATTCATGCGCGCGTCCACAGGAAAAGGGTACTTGGGGTGCAGTGTCCGGGCACATGAACCGCAACCAGCGACGTCTGGCAAGCCAATTCCCGACACGTTCAATGAATTAACGTGTTGGGGCCGTTCGCGATTTGTGATGGATCACTCCTGCTTGAGCGGTACGCCGTACAGTTCCAGCCGATGCCCTTTCAGCTTGTACCCAAGCTTGGCGGCGATCTTTTCCTGCAGGGCTTCGATCTCGGGATCGACAAATTCGATGACCTCGCCCGACTGCATGTCGATCAGGTGATCGTGGTGATCGCGCTCGGCATCCTCGTAACGGGCCCGCCCATCGCCGAACTCCAGACGCTCCAGAATTCCGGCCTCTTCGAACAATTTGACCGTACGATACACCGTCGCAATCGAGATGCCTGTGTCGATGGCAGAAGCACGCGCGTACAGTTCTTCGACATCCGGATGGTCGTCGCTTTGTTCCAATACCTGCGCGATGATCCTTCTTTGACCGGTCATGCGCAGACCCTTGGCCTCACAACGTCCAATAATCGTTTCCGACATGATGCCCCTCAGAATTGCTCGGGTGTCTGTCTTAGTATGTCTGCGCACTTTGCGCCACAGGGATTTCTTCTTTTCCGTTGAAGTTAAGCCACGCGCGCCAAATCAGCCCAGACTGGCAAATGATCCGATGCGATATGTGCAGGGCGCGCGTCATGGACACCATGCGCAGTGGCCCTGACGCCCGCGCCCAGCGCGATCCGATCGAGCGCGCCCAGCGGCTGCGCGGCGGGAAAACTTGGCTTGGGGGGCAGGAAACGCATTTCCGGCGCGAGGTGATCCAGAATCGGCTGTCGGGACCATTCGTTGAAATCCCCCGCCCAGACAGTCGGCATCTGCTCCAGCTCTTTATCAAACCGCCTGATATGCGAGATCTGCTGACGTCGCGATGCAGGCAACAGCCCCAGATGCATACCCATCACCCGCAACGGCCCGATATGGGTATCAAATTCGACACGGACCGCGCCGCGCGGTTCAAGCCCGGGCAATTCGTGATGTCCGGTCCGCCGGACCGAAAGGCCCTCGCCACGCCAGATCACCGCGTTGCCATGCCAGCCCAGACTACCGGCACCGCCCAGATCGACGATCTGCCACCCCGCTTCATCCAGCATGAAATGCGGCAGGGCCGCCGGGCGCGGCGGCAGACGTTTGTCGGCCTCCTGCAACACAACGATATCGGCCTGCATATGTTCGATGACCTGCAAAATGCGCTGCGGCTGGCGCCGGAAATCCAGCCCGAGGCATTTCTGAATGTTATAGCTGGCAATGCGAAGGGTGGAAGATGACTGCATATAGATCTGACCAGTGGGCTTGACCCAAAGTGACACGCCTGTCGCCGGACGCAACCCTTCAGTTTCAATTCGCAGCAACGGCAACCGGGGAAGTCGCCTTGGCATGGTATATCGCTTAAAAACCCGGCACGTGACGCGGCCGGAAACAAATGGGTTTCCCCTCAATTCATCCGGGAGCGGCAGGACGGAAGTGCCGCAGTTTCAGCGCATCCAACACCGATTTAGACCGGACAAAACAATTCGCCCCTCCCAGCGAAACCATACCGCACCGAAAGAGTACCAAAGATATTTGGCCGTCACGTACCGCAGAACGTGGCGTGCACGACCTCGTTATCGGTCGGGGGCCGTTTCAGATCCTCCGCATCTGCCTGATCGTCGTAAGGCCGCGCGAGGACGGCGTTCAGCCGATGGAACGGCCGGTAATCCCCCGCCACCGCTGATTGGATCATCTGCTCGACCCGGTGATTGCGCGGAATAAAGACCGGGTTCGCTGCGGTCATCACGTCATGCGGTGACGCCTCACGTGCCAAGCGAGCACGCCAGCCCTCTGCCCAGCTGTCAAAGGCCTGCGGGTCGATAAACTGATCGCGCGCGGTATCTTTGCCCAGCGCGCGGAAGGTGTTGGTGAAATCAGCCTGCCCCTCGGCCATGCGTTTTAGCAGATCGGTGATCAGCGCCTGATCGCCTTCTTCAGCGGTCGTCAGTCCGACCTTTGCCCGGAACCGGACCAACCAGTTCTGTTGCAGCAGGTCCGGCATGGCATGCACGATCTCGGTCGCCTCCTCAACAGCGGCGTCCTTGTTGTCCATCTGCTGGATCAGTGAGGTTGCCAGCTGCGCCAGATTCCACACTGCAATATCTGGCTGGTTGGCATAGGCATAACGGCCCATCCGATCTATCGAGCTGTAGACCGTATTGGGGTGATAAACGTCCATGAAGGCACAGGGGCCATAATCGATGGTCTCACCCGCGATCGAGCAATTGTCGGTGTTCATGACCCCATGGATAAAGCCCACGCTCATCCACCAAGCGATCAGGCGGGCCTGCGCATCCCGAACGGCCCGCAGCAGGCCCATTGGCCCTTCGACGCCGGGATAGTGGCGCGCGATGGCGTAGTCTGTCAGGCACCGCAGATTGTCCAACTGCCCCCGCGCGGCAAAGACCTGAAAGGTACCTACTCGCAAATGGCTGGTTGCAACCCGGGTGAGCACCGCACCGGGCATCGGACCCTCCCGGAACACGGTTTCACCGGTCTCTACCGCCGCCAGTGCGCGTGTTGTGGGGATGCCCAGCGCGTGCATCGCCTCGGACACCACGTATTCGCGCAGAACCGGACCCAGCCAAGCCCTGCCGTCGCCGCGACGCGAAAACGGCGTCGGGCCCGAGCCTTTCAGCTGAACATCCCGCCGCACACCATCCGTTCCGACAGTTTCGCCCAACAGCACCGCGCGCCCGTCCCCAAGCTGCGGGTTGTACTGGCCAAACTGATGCCCGGAATAAAGCTGCGCGATGGGGTCCGCACCATCGGGGATGCGATTACCTGCAAAGGCTTCCGCCATCTCTTGCACGTCGCCCGGATGGACCTGCAACAGCCGTGCCAGATCATCATTTAACGCGATCAACTTGGGCGCGCGTACAGACGCCGGTTTCTGTCGCGCAAAAAACGCGTCCGGCAGGCGGGCATATGAGTTATCGAAAGGAATGGTCAGTGTCATACGGCAAACATATTCCCCGTGCGCACGAATACCATAGCGGATCACACCTTGCCGTGCATAATCGCGCCAAACACACGAGGGCCACATGACCGCACAAGAGATTATCGACCGCCTGAACCTGCAACCTCACCCCGAGGGCGGCTGGTACGCGGAAACCTGGCGCGCCGAAAACAAGGGCCGCCCGACCGGCACCTGCATCTACTTCTTGCTGCAGGCGGGGGAAAGCAGCCACTGGCACCGGGTCGACGCGACCGAGATCTGGCTCTACCACGCGGGCGCGCCATTAATCCTGTCCTTGAGCGTAACAGACAAGGGCCCGGCGGTTGACCATGTGCTGTCACCCGATTTGTCTCGGGGCGCACCGCAACTGATTGTTCCCACCGGCCATTGGCAGGCCGCGTGCTGCACCGGTGATTACACGCTGGTCAGTTGTACAGTGTCTCCCGGATTTCAATTCGATGGGTTCCAACTGGCAGAACCTGGGTTTGATATCCCTCGGGGATAGGTTGAGCTGGGGATGCTCTGAAAAGGTGAGTTTACAGAAAGTTACGCATTTATCATTCTGTAAACGCAACCGCAGGCAACGGAGCATCGGGTGATTGTGAAACACATCTTTCTGATCCATCTGCTACTGTTCGCAAGCACCGGTCTTGCAAACGCCGAGACCTCCTGTGCAGAATCCCCCCTCTCATCCGAATTGGCGCTACCCGATCTGGAGGAGGAAGTCGCAACCGAACACATCGAACCTGCCGCGGCTGTCGAACCTGCGGTGCTGATCTCGAAACGCCCTGCGCTGCGCCCTTGCAAGTTCCGCCAGTTTGAAGTGGGTCGTCAGCGTATGCGCGACCGCGGCGCGGTCTGTGGTGACTGGACCATTCTGGGCGAAACCCGCGCGTCTTTGGCTGGAAAAGCGCTGGGTTGCGGCATCGCCAACCCGGTCCGGATTTACAGAATTTCGGACATTGCGCTCAGCCAGTTTTCGCTGATGGACTGTCAGACAGCTGTCACGCTGAAAACGTGGATCGAAAACGTCGCCAAACCCGTCTTCGCTGATCTGGGTGGTGGGCTCAAGGGGATGCGCGTTGTTGGCCACTATGCCTGCAAGACGCAGAACAGCCAGCCCTATGCGCGCATTTCCGAACATGCGCGGGGTCGGGCCATCGATATCTCGACCTTCGTGTTGCAGGACGGAACGCAGATCACCGTTCAGGACGGGTGGAGCGATACCGATCAAAGCGCCGTGTTGCGAGAGTTGCACAGCGGAGCCTGTGGCCTGTTCGGAACTGTTCTTGGTCCTGATGCTGACCGGTATCACAAAGGGCATTTTCACTTCGACACAGCCCGACGCAGTGGCAAACCTGTGTGTCGATAACGCGTTAGCCAGTACCAGGATGTAGCCTCAACCCACCGGTTGAACGTTCACTGAACTGACCATGCCGCCGCCCACCAGTGCTTTCACCCCGGTTGTTCCGGGGCACGAGGTTGGCAATCCCCGCGCCACGCGCACGGCCAGATAGGCAAAAGCCTGCGCCTCGAGCATGTCACCGTCCAGCCCCACGGCCTCGACCGGTTCGACCGGGCAGTCGAGGGACACGCGCAGCATCTCCATCAACACCGGATTGCGCCGACCGCCGCCTGTAACCAGCACGCAAGACGGCGGTTGCGGACAGTGTTCCATCCCCTGCACCACCCCCGCTGCGCACATCCCGGTCAGGGTCGCCACCGCGTCAGCGTCACCCAGTTCTTTCACCAGATCGATCATCTCAGAGAAATCATTCCGGTCCAGCGACTTGGGCGGCATGCGTGCGAAGAAAGGCTCAGCCAGAAACAGCTCCAGCGCACCCATTTCGACGGTGCCATTGCGCGCAACTGCTCCATCCCGGTCCATCGGCTGCCCCAGCCGGGCCTGCATCAGGTCATCGACCGGTGCATTCGCCGGCCCCGTATCAAAGGCAAGCAGCGCCCCCGGCGCCTCGGGACCATCAAAGCTTGGGTCCACATAGGTCAGATTACCAACACCGCCCAGGTTCAGAAAGCACAACGGGCGGTCCGCACCAAACCACTTGGCGCAAGCAAAGTGAAAAAACGGCGCCAGCGGAGCACCCTCGCCCCCCATCGCCACGTCATCGCTTCGGAAGTCCCAAACCACCGGGCGCCCCAAAGCCTGCGCCAGACCAAGACCATCGCCCACCTGCAATGTCCCGCGCCCGCGCGGTTCATGCGCCAGCGTCTGGCCGTGAAAGCCGATCAGGTCTACATCTTCAAACTCGGACAGCGCCTCGGCATGGGCAAAGGTCACCATCTCAGCTGCCGCATCGACTTGCGGGCCGTGCCATTGCCCCAAAGCCGCCCGCAGAATTTCGCGTTCGGCTTCGGTATAGGCGCGATAACCGCTTTTCCCGAATCCAGCGATGGAATGCCCGTCGGTTTCCACTACCGCAGCGTCCACCCCGTCCAGCGACGTACCGGACATCGCGCCCAATGCCCGAACCATTCCGTGTTTCTTGATGGTTTGGCCCACGCCTGCCTCCTGATCTGGCAATGTTTCCGCCGTGCCCGGGGTTTCCGGACTTCACCTCTGGGTTGCAGCTTGGTCAAGGTGCTTTTGTTATGCCGCCTTGGCAAGCCTTCTGATTGGGCGCGTCGGTTTTTTTCCGACGTCGCGCTTCAGGATCAACACCCCGGCCATCAAGGTGCGCGCGCAAATCACGGCACGCGCTTTTAGAGTGAAAAGGTGGCTTTTCCTCATCCGCAGCGCCGCCTATACAGTGCCCCGCAACACAAACCCCGAGGGCACGATATGACCTACCACCCCAAATCGGATTTCATCGCCACGATGATCGAGCGCGGCTTCCTCGCCGACTGCACCGATTATCAGGGCCTTGACGACGCGCTGATCAGTGGGTGCAAGCCGGCCTATATCGGCTTTGATGCAACGGCCAAGTCGTTGCATGTGGGCAGTCTGATCCAGATCATGATGCTGCGCTGGTTCCAGAAGACCGGTCATCAGCCGATCACCCTTATGGGCGGCGGCACCACCAAGGTGGGCGACCCCTCGTTCCGCGCGGATGAACGCCCCCTGCTGGGTCCCGAACAGATCGACGAAAACATCGCAGGCATCAAAAAGGTGTTCGCGGCCTATATCGATTACGACACTGACGCCGAAAACAAGGCGCTGATGTTGAACAATGCCGAATGGCTGGATGATCTGAACTACCTCGATTTCCTGCGCGACATCGGGCGGCATTTTTCGGTCAACCGGATGCTCAGCTTTGAATCGGTGAAATCCCGGCTGGATCGCGAACAGTCGCTGTCGTTTCTCGAGTTCAACTACATGATCCTGCAAGCCTATGACTTTCTGGAGCTGAACCGCCGCTATGGCTGTGTTCTGCAAATGGGCGGCAGCGACCAGTGGGGCAACATTGTCAACGGTATCGACCTGACCCGCCGGGTGCTGGATCACGAGATCTACGGCCTTACCTCACCCCTGCTGACCACCAGCGACGGCAAGAAGATGGGCAAATCGCAGGATGGCGCGGTCTGGCTGAACGCCGAGATGCGCTCGCCCTATGAATTCTGGCAGTTCTGGCGCAACACCACCGATGCGGATGTCGGGCGGTTCCTGAAGCTCTATACCGAATTGCCGGTGGATGAATGTGACCGTCTTGGCGCGCTTGCCGGGTCCGAGATCAATGAGGCCAAAATCCGCCTCGCCAATGAGGTGACAGCCCTTCTCCACGGGGCGCAAGCTGCGGCAACGGCCGAAGCCACGGCCCGTGAAGTGTTCGAAAAAGGTGGCGTTGGAGACGATCTGCCCACCCTGACCCTCAGCGCGGACGAGCTGGGCGACGGCATGTCCATCGTGCAGATCATTGTCAAATCAGGCCTCGCCAAATCCGGCAAAGAGGCCAAGCGCCTGATTGCTGAAAACGGGGCCAAACTGGACGACGCTCCGCTGACGGATGCAGGTTTGATGATCGACGCGGGCGCATTGTCATCCCCGATCAAGCTGAGTGCAGGCAAGAAACGCCACGCATTGGTGCAACTGGGCTGACGCCCCTTTCACCTTTGATTGCAAAGCAGGAAACGGCCACCCGATTGGGTGGCCGTATCTATTTTGGAATGGGCAAGGCTACTGACGTCCCTTTCCGCGACCGGGCCGGTCGCTTTCGCCCTCGTCGTCATTGGCGTTGTTTCCGCGACCCGGACTGCTGCCCTCGCCGCCGTTGCCGCCGCCATTGTTCCCCTTATCGCCACCTTTGCCGCCGCCGTTATAGCCCCTTCCGCCGCCGTTATTGCCTTTGCCACCGCCGGGTTCACCATCGCCACCGCCGGGTTCACCACCGCCACCACCGGGCTCTCCACCGCCACCGCCGGGCTCTCCGCCACCGCTGGGTTCACCACCGCCACCACCGGGTTCTTGGCCGCCGTTGTCAGGCTCTCCTCCACCACCAAGACCGTCAGGACCAACCGCGTTCGCAAATCCTGCCCCGCCGGGTTCTGAACTGCGGCTTTCGCCCCGATTTTCTGCCGCGCCGGTCAAGCTTGCCGTTGGCAAATCCGTCAACAACGCGGCCAGCCCCGGGCATTGCGCCCCGGTAACGCGCAGCGTTGTCTCAAAATCCGGTCGCTTCTGAAGTCTGTCCAGAAAGCTCGGGGTCACCTGAACACAATCGCAAAGACCGGCATAGTCGCCTGCATTCGCGAAATTTCGGGCCGTTTTCCAGTTACACGTTTCCGGCGCTGCAACAGCACTGCCGGCAACCACAATCCCAAAGACAGGTGCAGCCAGAACAGCGCCCAGTGTTTGTTTCATACCATTTACCATATCGGAACCTCCTGACGAAAAAACACGCAATGGCTGTGATTACTTCGTTCACGAACAGGCGCGTTTCCGTGAAGCGCGGATTAAGATGCCTTAAAGATGCGTATTGACCCGGCGGCGGTCAGTCCGCCCCGCCCCTTTTGGCGTTCAGGCTCAAAGATGTGGACACCGCCCCTGCAAAGCAGTTATTGAACAGTTGTTCATATCCCAGGGAGGAGCTTCGATGCACTTGTCCACCACAGCCGCTCTTGTCACCGGCGGCGCATCCGGTCTGGGCGAAGCCACCGCCCGTCACTTTGCCGCGCAGGGCGCGCAAGTCACTATTCTGGACCGTGACGCGGACCGTGGCGCTCAAGTCGCCTCCGAAATCGGCGGATTTTTTGCGCTGACGGATGTAACCGACGAAACCTCGGTCGCTGCTGCCGTGCGCCACGGCATGGACAAGATGGGCAAGATCACCGCGACTGTGAACTGCGCGGGTATCGCTTATGGAATCAAGACAGTCGGCAAGGATGGGCCCCACCCGCTGGACGCGTTCCAGCGTACGATCGACATCAATCTTGTCGGCACATTCAACGTCTCAAGGCTGGCCGCTGCCGAGATGGCAAAGAACGAACCCGAACCGGACGGGGCGCGCGGTGTGATCATCAACACTGCATCTATTGCCGCATTCGACGGCCAAAAGGGACAGGCGGCATACGCTGCATCGAAAGGCGGGGTTGTTGGCATGACCCTGCCAATGGCCCGTGATCTGGCCTCGACCGGGATTCGCGTCATGACCATCGCGCCGGGTATCTTTATGACCCCGATGCTGGCGGGCCTTCCCGAAGACGTGCAGAAACAACTGGCCGCCGACGTCCCGAACCCGGCCCGCCTGGGCGACCCTAAGGAATACGGGCGGCTGGCCGGTTTCATCGTTGAAATGGGCTACCTGAACGGCGAGGTCATCCGCATCGACGGCGCTCTGCGGATGCGATAAGACAGCTCTATGTTGGAGCGCCAGAAAATGCAGTCCGGGCAGTGGTATTGCTGTCTCGATCCTGAGTTGGACGATCTGCGCGCGCGGGCACGACGGGCTGTTCACGCTCACAACACCTGTCCGCCCGACACACGCGGCGCGATGGCCCCGGAACTACACGCGCTGCTGGGCCATGTCGGCGAGGACTGTTTTCTCGAAGCCCCTTTTCACTGCGCGTATGGAATGAACATCCATCTGGGCAGCCGGGTTTTCTTCAATGCCGGATGCGTGGTTCTGGACACGGCCCTCGTTCGGGTCGGCGACGACACGATGTTTGGCCCCAATGTTCAGATTTACTGCGCTCATCATGCCAAAGACCCGGCTGATCGGGCACAAGGGTTGGAAATCGGCCTGCCCGTCACCATCGGCAGGCAGGTTTGGGTTGGCGGCGGAGCGATCCTGTTGCCCGGCATTACCATAGGCGACTACGCCACAATCGGCGCAGGCAGCGTCGTCACCAAAGACGTCCCCGCCAGAGAAACCGTAGCAGGTAATCCGGCAAAACGTCTGGCGCGCTAAGCGCTTTCAGCCTTCTCTTCGAGCGTCAGCCATTCCTCTTCAGCGGCCGAGAGTTTCTCCTGCCGCTCAACCAGCGCCTCGGTCGCTTTTTGGAACTTCACCGGTTCGCGCGTGAACAGCCCGGGGTCGGACATCAGCTCTTCCAGCTTGGCAATCTCGGCCTCAAGGCGCGCGATCTCGGCAGGCAGTTTCTCCAGCCGGTGCTTTTCCGAGAAGGATAGGCCGGATTTCGGCTTTTCTTCCTGCTTGATCTTTGGCTTTGAAGCTTTTGCTTTTTCTACGCTTTTTTGGCTCACGTCGCCACGCTGCGCGATGTAATCCGACCAGCCGCCAGCATAGACTGCCGCCCGTCCGTTCCCCTCCATCGCGATGGTGGTTGTCGCCACGCGGTCCAGAAAATCCCGGTCATGGCTCACCAGCAGAACGGTGCCGTCATAATCATCCAAAAGCTCTTGCAGCAGGTCCAGCGTCTCGACATCCAGATCGTTGGTCGGTTCGTCCAGCACCAGAAGGTTCGAGGGTTTCGCCATCAGTTTGGCCAGTAACAACCGGGCTTTTTCCCCACCCGACAGGGATTTGACGGCTGCTCGGGCCTGCCGTTCGTCAAACAGAAATTCCTTGAGATACCCTACAACATGTTTGGGCTGCCCGCCCACCATTACCTGATCGGCCTTGCCCGACACCCGCATTTCCGGATCGCCGGTCAGACTGTCCCACAGGCTCATCTCGGGGTCCAGTTGGGCACGGGTCTGATCGAACACCGCGATTTCAAGGTTCGTCCCCAAGGAAACCGAGCCCTCGTCCGACTCCACCTGCCCCAGCAGCATCTTCAGCAACGTTGTTTTGCCAACACCGTTCGGCCCGACAAAGGCCACCCGGTCGCCGCGCTGTACCAGCAGATCAAAGTTCCGAACGATCTGCTTGTCGCCAAACCCTTTGGCCAGCGCCCTGGCCTCAATCACTTTACGGCCTGATTTTGGCCCGGCCTCCAATGCCATTGCAGCCGAACCCTGACGTTTGATCTGCGCCGCCTTTTCGGCCCGCAACGCCTGCAAGGCCCGCACCCGGCCTTGATTACGTTTGCGTCGGGCGCTAATGCCCTCAACCGCCCATTTCGCTTCTGACTTAATCAGGCGGTTCAGCTTGTGGCGTTGCTGGTCTTCTTCCTCCCATACCTTGTCCCGCCAGGCCTCAAAGGCTTCAAAGCCCTGTTCCTGTCGCCGAACAGCCCCCCGGTCGATCCAAAGTGTTGCCCGCGTCAGCGCCCTTAGAAAGGCCCTGTCATGCGAGATCAGCACAAAGGCCGCTCGGGTCGCGCCAAGTTCGCGTTCCAGCCACGCGATGGCTTCGATATCCAGATGGTTGGTCGGCTCGTCCAGCAACATCAGATCCGGTGCTTCGGCCATCAGCTTGGCCAGCGCAGCCCGCCGCCTCTCTCCGCCCGAAGCCGTCTCAACTGCCCGTGAAGGATCGAACTTCAACCCTTCACCGGCCCGTTCAACCTTGTAAAGTTCTCCCGGCTCCAACCCGCTGGACGCGTAATCCCCCAACGTGGCAAAGCCCTCCATCGTCGGATCTTGCTCCATATAGCCAACGGATTTTCCGGGCGGCACGACAATCTCGCCCCGATCCTCCTCGACCAGACCGGCCATCACTTTCATCAGCGTGGATTTTCCGGACCCGTTTCGCCCCACCAGCGCAACACGATCACCGGGCTGAACCACCAGATCCAGTTCGGAAAACACCGGGTCACCCCCGAAAGTCAGGGAAATGCCGGACATCTGCAACAAAGGAATTCTCGCCATGTGCGCCAGCTAAACCGGCTGACACATTGCGTCAACGCCCCGTCTTCACCTTTTGAAAAATACTCAATCTACCCGGCCACCGCCCGCAACAGACGTTTGCGTGCCGGGGGGATCGCACCGATTTCCACCCCTGTGAAAACGTGCAGCGTGTTCATGTGGCGATCCACCACTGCATGATCGCTGACCCAACCGCCCATCATCAGATAGGTCCGCAACAAGGGTGGCATCCGCAGCATTGCCTTTTTCACATCCGGTCTGCGCCGCAGACGCGCGGCAAAACGAAACACATCCGGAGCCTTCACGCGCGGCAACCAACGTTTCGGGCCCAGATGGCGGTGTTTGAGCATCGCAAACGCATCCAGATACTGCTCAGTTGCGGTTCCGGCAAAAGAGGAACATCCAAACAGCATCTCGACGTTGTTCCGGTCAACGTAGGCCGTCATTGCCCCCCAGGCTATACGCAGGATGTCGGGGTCGCTGTGATCGGGATGGATACAAAATCGTCCCATTTCAACCATCCGGCCTTCGAAGCCTTCGAGCGAGGTCAGGTCGTAGAACTGTGCCGAATAACTTCGCCCGATCTCGCCGCCACTATCCATGGTCAGCATCCGAAAGCAGCAGACCAGCCGGTCTGCCGAGCGCATATCCTCGATCAGGATATGGCTACAGCGTGCATCAAACTCGTCGCAGTCCGGTTGCTCTGTGCCAAAAGCCAAGGTCCGCAATGCCTGAGCTGTTCTGATATCCTCGGGCGATTGCGCCAGTCTGGCGCGATAGCGCCCCTTGCTTAACAAAACTGCCGTTGCCACGGTCGCGTCCTCCACGGTTGCCGACCCTCAGGCGTCGGTACGACACCGTTAGCACAAGACATGTGACTGCCCTGTGACTACCGCAAGGTTTTGGCGCAAATTAGTTGGCGCCCGGAATGTTGGCCGGATTGAAGTTGCCGATATTGCCCAGCAGCTGACGCAGGAAGCCTTTGTCCTGAACGTTGGAATCGGTAACGCGGCGCTCCAGAGCAATCACATTCCCGTCTTCAAGACCAAAGCGTTCGATATTTCTGACAACACCGCGCTGATCAAAACTGATGGCAACCAGTTCGCGCGATACCACCTCGGGCCGTTTCGGACCGTAGTGGCGCACGCGAGAGCGGACGTAGTAATAGCCCGAATCCCGAACCACGCCGGATGCGCCCGGCGCGCCGATGGCCTCTTGCACACTGTCCCGCGTGTCTACGCCCACTTTGATTTCCGCCAGTTCCTCGGCCGGTGGCACATAGCCGTGATTCTTGAAGACAGCCGTACAAGCTCCGGTCGCAGCCAGACAGGCAACAAACACAAGCGATTTCGCAGCTGGTTTCAACCGGTTCACTACCTTCAACATCTGCACCCTCTTGCCTTGGCCTTCTTCGGCTTCTATCCGATTACATAAACCGCTGCCACGGTTCAACACATAGAAAGGCTCACGAATGAGCAACGCGACATCATTTCGGGTGTCTGACCTGCCGCAGAACGCCCCGACACGGTTCGATCTGCGCCCTGCAACCACCGTGCTTGAGCAAATCAGGCAAGACCTTGGGCTGCTGGGGCTGCGCAAGCTCAGCTTTTCGGGCGACCTGCGGGCGCAGGGCAAACGGGACTGGGTTCTAAACGGCAAACTCGGCGCAACTGTCACCCAACCTTGCGTGGTGACGCTGGAACCGGTGACGACAAGGATCGACATTCCAGTGCACCGGACATTTCTTGCGGATTGGGCAGACCCTGATGATCCAGAGTTCGAAATCCCGGAAGATGACGAATCTGAACCTTTGGGACCGGAAATTGATCCGGCCCTTGTCATGATCGAGGCCCTGTCTCTGGCTTTGCCACAATATCCACGGAAAGACGGCGCGGAACTGGGTCAGGCTGCCTACACAGAACCGGGCAAACAGGCGATGACGGATGACGATGCCAAACCCTTTGCGGGATTGGCAGGATTGCGCGATGTGCTAAAAAAAGACGAGTGACAGGTGCCGGATTTCCTGTCATAGCAGGCGGTCAGAAAAATCGCTTGAACATGCCGAGAATCGCAGTATTTTCGCGCGCTCATCGGATTTTGGGTTGGACATTGCGGGGCTCGTCGCCTAAACGCGCGTCAAACCACGATAAACGAACTACGAAACCCGGGTCGGCAGCGAATCTGCGGCCCCCAGTCAGACAAAGGTTGAGACCATGGCCGTCCAACAGAACAAAGTTTCCAAGTCGCGTCGCAACAACCGCCGCGCACACGACGCTCTGGTTGCTGCAAACCCGAACGAATGCCCGAACTGCGGCGAGCTGAAACGCCCGCACCACGTTTGTGCATCTTGCGGCCACTATGACGATCGCGAAGTCGTCGCACAGGCCGACGAAATCGATCTGGACGAAGACGCAGCCTAAGCCTGATCGAGCGCAGGCCAAGGCATGAACGATCAGCCCACGCACGCCGGACGGATCACCATCTCGGTTGACGCAATGGGAGGGGACGCAGGCCCCGCTGTCGTCGTTGCAGGTCTGGCAAAATCGGCTGGCAAGAACCCGAATATCGGGTTCCTGCTGCACGGGCCCGAACAGGTATTGCGCAAGCTGGTTGCTAAACGACGTGTCCTTGAAGGGCGCGTCGTTTTTCGTGATTGCCCCGACGTTGTCACGATGGAGGACAAGCCCAGCCAGGTTGTGCGCAACGGCAAGCAGACCTCAATGTGGTCCGCGCTGGAAGCGGTTCGTCAGGGCGAAGCTCATGGCGCAGTGTCCTGCGGAAACACCGGTGCCCTGATGGCCCTGTCGATGATGCGTCTGCGCAAATTGCCGGGTGTGAACCGCCCCGCAATCGCGATCCTGTGGCCTTCGCGCAACCCGCAAGGGTTCAATGTAATGCTGGATGTGGGCGCCGATGTACGCGCCGACGCCAAGGATTTGCTGCAATTCGCCCTGATGGGCGCGTCTTATGCGCGCAACGGCATGGCCCTGAACCGCCCCCGGATTGGGCTGCTGAACGTTGGCACCGAGGAGCATAAGGGCCGCGCGGAACTGAAAGAAGCGCACGCCTTGATCTCGGATTTCGCGGAACAGGCGAATTTCGAATTTGTTGGCTTTGTCGAAGGCAGTGATATTCCCGGTGACAAGGCAGATGTCATTGTTACTGATGGGTTTACGGGCAATGTTGCGATCAAAACAGGCGAAGGCACCGCCAGCCTGATCGGAGAGCTTCTGCGTGAGGCGTTCAAATACTCTCCGTTGTCCCGATTGGCTTCGATTCTGGCCATCACGTCACTACAGCGCCTGAAAAAGCGCATCGATCCGCGCCGTGTGAACGGTGGCGTGTTTCTGGGTCTGAACGGGACCGTTATTAAATCCCACGGCGGGGCAGATGCGACCGGAGTGTCGGCGGCGATCAAACTGGCCTTTACTCTGGCACAGTCCGGTTTCGCCGAAAAATTAGCGGCGCGGGTTGCATCCACAGCCCAGCTTGAACAAGATGCCGCGCAAGCAGCGCCGCAGACCGATAAATAACAAAAAAGGCAGTACCCCAAAAATGGCAGGCCGTTCAGTTGTAGTAGGTGTCGGGCATTATTTGCCGGAACGTATTGTTCCCAATTCCGAGTTCGAGAAAACGCTGGACACGACGGATGAGTGGATCAGAACCCGGTCGGGGATCGAACGCCGTCACTTTGCCGCCGATGACGAAACAACGTCGGACCTGGCCACCAAGGCTGCCGAGGCTGCGCTGGCCGATGCGGGCCTGACAGCGGATGATATCGACGCGATCGTCCTGGCGACCTCGACCGCGGACCTGACCTTTCCTTCTGCCGCGACCATGGTTCAGGCCCGACTGGGCATGACCAAAGGGTTTGCCTTCGACGTACAGGCTGTCTGCGCAGGATTCGTTTTCGCCCTCAGCAACGCAAATGCTTTGATTCTGTCAGGTCAGGCCAAACGCGTGCTGGTCATTGGTGCCGAAACCTTTTCCCGGATTATGGACTGGACCGACCGCTCGACCTGTGTTCTGTTCGGGGATGGTGCCGGCGCATTGGTACTCGAAGCGCAGGACGGCGAAGGCACCGCTGCGGATCGCGGCATACTTGCAACCGATCTGAACTCGGACGGGCGCTACAAGGACCTTCTTTATGTCGATGGGGGAGTTTCGACCCAATCCACCGGGCATCTGCGTATGCAGGGCAATCAAGTCTTCCGACATGCCGTTGAAAAGCTTACCAAAACCGCTGAGACAGCCCTGGGCCGCGCGGGGCTGAGCAGCGCTGACGTAGACTGGATTGTTCCTCATCAGGCCAATATTCGCATCATTCAGGGCACGGCCAAAAAGATGGGCCTGCCAATGGAAAACGTAGTTGTGACCGTTCAGGATCACGGCAACACCTCGGCTGCATCCATCCCATTGGCATTGTCGGTTGGTAAACAACGCGGGCAGATCAAACCCGGCGACCTGATCGTGACCGAAGCGATTGGCGGCGGTCTGGCCTGGGGCGCGGTGGTTCTGCGCTGGTAACCGGCGCAATCCAGCTTACACAGCTTCTTGCAATTCATTGATATTGACAGCGAATTTGCCGTACCCGTATGCTTTGACAGCAACAGGGGAAATGACATGGGCGACAATACACTGACTCGAATGGATCTGAGCGAGGCCGTCTTTCGCGAAGTTGGGCTTTCGCGCAACGAAAGTGCGCAGCTGGTCGAAAGCGTTCTGAACCACATGTCCGACGCTCTGGTGCGTGGTGAGCAGGTGAAAATCTCGTCCTTCGGTACGTTCAGTGTTCGCGACAAGACCGCGCGAGTCGGCCGCAACCCCAAAACCGGCGAAGAGGTTCCGATACAGCCCCGCCGTGTACTAACCTTTCGCCCGTCGCATCTTATGAAAGATCGCGTCGCCGTCGGGAATCGCAAGTAACCCCAGGGTCACGCGGATATGAGCAAATCCCGCGACGCGTTTCGCACGATCAGTGAAGTAGCGGATTGGCTTGGTGTCCAGGCCCATGTCTTGCGATTCTGGGAAAGCCGCTTCACTCAGGTCAAACCGGTCAAACGCGCGGGCGGGCGCCGGTATTATCGCCCCAATGACATGCGTCTTCTGGGGGGCATCAAGAAACTGCTTCATGAAGACGGGACCACAATCAAGGGCGTGCAGCGCATCCTGCGCGAGCAAGGCGTCGCACATGTCGCAGCACTGTCTCCGCCTCTGGACGAACCGGGCCCTGCCCTGATTGAACCCGTTCAAGGTACTGTGGTGCCGTTCGAACCCAAACCAGCTGCAGCCACCGAACAAATCCCTATGGATCTGGACGAACCGGCCAAGCAGCCGGTGAATGAAGGTGTGCAGGCCGAAGCACTTCCCGCGGCTGTGTCAGAACAAGAACCAGAGTCTGACCTGAACACAGCGCCCCTGATGGGCGGAATTGCTTCGCTGGCGTGGAAGTGCGCCGACTTTGACGACGAACTTCTGCGCCGGATTGCACCAATTGCAAAAGACCTGCGCCGCTGGCTGGATCGGGTCGAAACACAGGCGACGGGTTAGGAAAAAAGGCAGTGTTTTCCTCTTGCCCCTGCCGGGAAAATCTTTATGAACGGCCCAACGTCGGGCTATGGCGCAGCCTGGTAGCGCGTCCGTCTGGGGGACGGAAGGTCGCAGGTTCGAGTCCTGCTAGCCCGACCAAATCACACCGACGTTTATGGCACAAAGGCCAGATCCCGCTCTGGCACACGAGGGGATCGAGATGACAGGTGTTTGCGCGAACCAGCAAATCGAAGCGATGATCGCGCGCGGAGAGATCGCCGCCAACCCCGAT
This sequence comes from Ruegeria sp. O5, assembly GCF_056535105.1. Taxonomy (NCBI): domain Bacteria; kingdom Pseudomonadati; phylum Pseudomonadota; class Alphaproteobacteria; order Rhodobacterales; family Roseobacteraceae; genus Ruegeria; species Ruegeria sp. O5. The sequence goes on from NZ_JBQERN010000001.1 coordinate 620,361, forward strand.
GTCCTGCCAGCGCAAATTCAACCGGCCAGCCTTGATTTGCGTTTGGGAACAGTGGCCTACCGCGTTCGTGCCTCGTTCCTCGCGGGCGAAGGACGGACCGTTACGGATCGCTTGGCCGAGTTTGAAATGCACCGCATTGACATCTCGGACGGCGCTGTTCTGGAAAAGGGCTGCGTTTATCTGGTACCTCTGATGGAATCGCTTGCCCTGCCCCGCGAAATAACCGCCGTCGCCAATGCCAAAAGCTCGACCGGGCGGCTTGACCTTCTGACCCGTACCATCACCGATGGTGGCACCGAGTTCGATCGCGTGCCCGCAGGCTACAAAGGCCCGCTGTACGCCGAGATCTGTCCACGTTCGTTTTCGGTTCTGGTCCGACCCGGTATGCGTCTGAACCAGATCCGTTTCCGTCAAGGTCAGGCCGTCTTGTCTGACGCGGAACTGACCGCCCTGCACGCCGAATCGCCGTTAGTAGACGGCCCTGCTGTAATTCAGGACGGTCTTGGCTTTTCGGTCGATCTGCAACTGCCCGATACCGATCTGGTCGGCTATCGCGCCAAGCCCCATACCGGGGTAATCGATCTGGACCGAATTGGCGAATACGACCCCCAGGACTATTGGGAGGAAGTGCGCACCAAGGACGGTCGCATCATACTTGACCCCGGTGCATTCTATATCCTTGTCAGCCGCGAGGCGGTCCATATCCCGCCGATGTATGCCGCCGAAATGGCACCTTATCTGGCGATGGTTGGTGAATTCCGGGTGCATTATGCCGGATTCTTCGATCCCGGCTTTGGCCATGCAGCCGCCGGAGGGGCCGGATCGCGTGGCGTGCTTGAGGTGCGATGCCACGAAGCGCCTTTCGTGCTGGAGCACGGACAGGTGGTCGGGCGTCTTGTCTATGAAAAAATGGCCGAGATGCCCACGCAGCTATATGGTGCCGGGATTGCATCGAACTATCAGGGGCAAGGCCTGAAACTGTCCAAGCACTTCAAAGCGGTTGGCTAATCCTCAGAATTTCTTGCAACGGTGCTTGTGCTAGATAACCCGCGTTGCCTGTCGCAGGTTCTGCGCCTGACCTGTAGTGACCTGTCAGGATTTTTACTCCTCAAACAGTTCCGACTGGTCTTCGTCCACTTCGTCTTCACGCGCCTCGCCCAACGGGATCGCTCCCGGTGGGGGCCGGTTTTCCAACAAACCCGCAGCCCTTAGCTCCTTGAGACCCGGCAGGTCGCGGGCGTTCTCCAGACCAAAATGATCCAGAAACTCGGACGTCACCACAAATGTCACAGGACGACCCGGTGTCATACGGCGACGGCCCAACCTGATCCACTCCATCTCAAGCAACTGGTCAATCGTCCCGCGAGAAACTGACACACCGCGAATTTCCTCAATCTCGGCGCGGGTGCAGGGCTGGTGATACGCGACGATGGCCAATGTCTCGATCGCGGCCCGGCTGAGTTTACGGGACTCGACCGTTTCCTTCTGCATCAGAAAGCCCAGATCGGGGGCTGTGCGAATCGCCCATGCCTCCCCCACGCGCACCACGCGCACGCCGCGCCCTTCGTAACGTCTCTGAAGCAATTCAACGGCTTGCGCGGCGTCGCTTCCATGCGGCATCCGCGCCTCAAGATCGGCAATCGTCACCGGATCGGCACTGGCAAACAACACAGCCTCGACCATACGCTCCTGTTCCGCCAGGGGTGGCGCCTCGAACAGGGTACCGGTTTCTTCTGGGGCATCAGTCACGTGTCTGTGTCCTTTTGCGCAAATGGATCGGCGCGAATGTCTCGCTCTGCTTGATCTCCATATGTCCTTCTTTCACCAGTTCCAGCGAGGCCGCAAAGGTCGCAGCCGTCGCCGACCTGCGGCGCACCGGGTCAGTATCCCAACCATCGGGCAGATAGGTTTCCATATCGGTCCACGTCCCCGCAAAACCGATCAGCGGGCGCATCCGCTCCAGTGCCTGCTCCATCGTGAACACCGCATCGCGGTCCATCACAAAGGGGCGGAATTCGTCACGGGTGCGGATACGGGCATACCCCTGCATCAGGTCCAGCAGCGTGGCGGAATAAGTCACGGTGCGAATGCGGGTGACGTCCTCGCCCTGCCCGCGTTTGAAAAAATCACGCCCCAGTTGGTCGCGGGCCATTAGCCGTGCAGCGACGTCACGCATCGCCTGCAGGCGTTCAAGTTGAAACGCCAGATGCGCGGCCAGTTCTTCACCCGATGGCCCTTCGTCATCGGGGTCTGGCGGTAGCAGTAAACGGGACTTGAGAAAGGCCAGCCACGCAGCCATGACCAGATAATCGGCGGCCAGTTCAATGCGCAGCGCACGTGCCTTTTCAACAAAGGCCAGATATTGCTGCGCCAGCGCAAGAACCGAGATCTTGCGCAGATCCACTTTTTGCGTGCGTGACAGGGTCAACAAAACATCCAACGGGCCTTCGAACCCGTCGACATCAACAATCAGCGCTTCGGCCGCAATACGATCCGCGACCGAGACAGGGTCTTCGCTAAAAAGATTATCGTTCATATACCTGCCCGCCCATTAGGGCAGATAGTTCCGCTTCGGCGGCTTGGATGTCAAGTTCCCGCGGGCGTTTGCGCATCGCCAGCGCCCGTTCTGCGCGGGCTTGTGCCACATCCGACATTTCTCCGGCAGTTTCCATCACAGCGGCACGTTCAGAAAAACTGCCATTGCAATGCAGGACCACATCACAGCCCGCCTGCAAAGATTGGCGAGTGAGGTCCGTCAACGCCCCACTGAGCGCCTTCATCGAGATATCGTCGGTCATGATCAGGCCGCCAAAGCCGATATTGTCTCGGATCAGGCCCATCATGGCCGCAGAAATGGTGGCTGGCCGGGGATCGATCTGATCAAAGACCAGATGCGCCGTCATCCCCATCGGCAGGTCGTTCAAGGCGCGGAACGGCGCGAAATCGCTGTATTCCAACTCTACCAGCGGCAAATCAACATGCGGCAGGTCATGGTGACTGTCCAAAGTGGCCCGGCCATGGCCGGGAATGTGCTTGAGAACCGGAAGAACGCCCCCGTCCAACAGGCCCTGTGCCACGGCCCTGCCGACCCTGGAAATCTGCTCAGGATCAAAGGCATAACAGCGGTTCTTCAGAAACGCGTGGGTCTCGGGCCACGCCACATCGACCATGGGGGCACAGTTGCTGTCGATACCCAGACCAAACAGCTCATCCGCAATCAGGCGGTACCTGAGGTACATGGCGCGTTCCGCTTGATCACCCGCCCTGGTCACATGATCCAGCGGCGGCTGCCATTCGCGGGCCAAGCGTGCGCGCAAACGCTGTACGCGCCCACCTTCCTGATCAATGGTAATGGGACAGTTGCGCCCAACGGCCTCGCGGAAATCATCACACAAGGCCCGCACCTGATCGGCGCTTTCAATATTGCGGGCGAACAGGATGAACCCAAACGGGTTCATCTGGCGAAACAGGTCTCTTTCCTTCTGCGTCAGGCGCAGGCCTTCAGCATCTGTGATCGCTGCTCCGAACTTCACCTCACGGCCACCGGGATACAGTCAGCGCCTTGCGCGACCAGAGCAGCGCAGAACTGGCGCGAGTCGCTCAGGTCTTCGAACCCCAGAACACGAAGGCGGTAGAAGGTCCGTCCACCGCTTGAAGTTTTCTGGATAACCCGCTGTTTTCCCGACAAATAATCACCAAATTGACCATTCAAACGGTCCCACTCGGCCTGTGCCACTTGCGTGCTGTCATAAGCTCCAAGCTGCGCCAGCCGGGTTCCCTTGGCCAGTGTATCCGGATCAACATCCACCCCGACCGCGGCTTTCACCGCTGCATTGATGGCGTCTTCGGAAGTCTCACTGGGCGCGACCTGACTGCGGGTGGACCGTGCCGGACGCGTCACAGGGCGCAATGATCGGCGCACGCCCGGCAACTCGGCGAAGCTCGGGTCCGGCAAGGCCGCAGCAAAATCTGCCGGGTCAATGGCGGGTTCTTCATCAGGGGTGGTCAGCGATGCCAGTTGCACACCATCTTCGAACTCTTGCTGCGTTTCTGCCGCCGCACCCGCCAATTCCGCAACCAGCGCATCTACTGCGTTCTGGCGCAAGCGCGCGGCCTCCTGCGTGGTGATCGGTTCTTCGACCACATGCAGCGCAGGGGTCGGCTTCAGTTCTCCGGCGGGCAGATCTTCGTCCGTCAAGGACACCGGGCGCGGCGCAAGGATCAACCGGTCGGCCGGCGCCGCAGCACTGCCTTCGGCGGCGACGGCATTCACGGCAAAGCCCTGATGATCGGCCGGAGTTCCACCCGGATTTTCCGGCTGTACACGCATCGGCCCTTCGGCGGCACGAACAACCGGCACGCCGCTGACATCGCGCATGATCAGTTGATAGCCCCAGACCCCGACACCGGCGACCAGCGCCAAGGATGCAACAGCCCCCAGAAAATTGACCGCCCTGCCCAGACCAAACGAGCCACGCGGCGCGTCATCTTCCTGCATGTCTTCGGGAAAATCATACACATCATCAGAATGCGCTTGATTCGGGTAATGAATCTGCCCGGGGCGTTGATGCCCCGAGTAATCGTAACTCGCCATGTCCGCCTCACTGCCCGTTTCGCGCCTGAAAATAAGGCCCGCGGGTCATTTCTTGCCTACCTCGTACCGGCGGTTCGGGCGATATTCGTTACCGCATCTCCTGCGCCGGAGTAACGCCAAGAATACCCAAGCCCGCTGAAATCACAACAGAAACGGCCCGGGCCAAAGCGATTTTTGACTGGCTTGTGGCAACATCGCCATCCTGGATGAAACGCAGTTGCGTCTCGTCATTGCCCTTGTTCCACAACGCGTGAAAGTCGCCTGCGAGTTCATAGAGATAAAAGGCGACCCTGTGCGGTTCATTGGTTCGGGCCGCAATCTCGACCAGCCGTGGCCATTCTGCCAGCTTCTTCGCAACAACCAGTTCCGAGGCATGATCGTTCTTGCTCAGGTCAGCGCCCTCAAGGGTCGCATCATCAGCCGCAATCCCAGCCTCGGCCGCACGACGCAGCACGCTCATGACACGGGCATGTGCATACTGAACGTAGAACACGGGGTTCTCGCGGCTTTGTTCCAGCACCTTGTCAAAATCGAAATCCAACGGCGCATCGTTCTTGCGAGTCAGCATAACAAACCGCGTCACGTCCGGGCCCACCTGATCGACCACATCGCGCAGAGTGACAAAGTTCCCTGCCCGCTTGGACATCTTGAACGGCTCACCATTCTTCCACAGCTTCACCAGCTGTGTCAGCTTGATATCAAGCGGCACCTTACCGTCGGACAGTGCCGAAACAGCCGCCTTCATCCGTTTGACATAGCCGCCATGGTCGGCGCCAAACACGTCGATCAGTGCGTCAAAACCACGGGTCACCTTGTCATAGTGATAAGCAATATCCGGGGCAAAATAAGTCCAGCTACCATCCGATTTCTTGACAGGGCGGTCGACGTCGTCGCCATGTTCGGTCGATTTGAACAGCGTCTGTTCGCGTGGCTCCCAATCCTCGGGCTTTTTGCCTTTCGGCGGCTCGAGCACGCCTTCGTAAATCAGGCCCTTGTCAGTCAGCGATTGCAATGCGGCCTCAATCCGACCAGTGCCATAGAGAGATTTTTCCGAGAAGAACACATCCATCTCGACGCCCAGCGCTTTCAGGTCAGCGCGGATCAGATCCATCATCGCGTCAGTCGAGAACTCACGCACCTCTTCCAGCCAGTCACTTTCCGGCTTGTCGATCAGGCTGTCGCCGTATTTCTCTTTCAACGCCTCACCGATCGGGATCAGGTAGTCGCCAGGATAAAGACCTTCGGCAATCTCGGGGCTCAGACCATTGGCCTCGCGATAGCGTTCGTAAGCCGAGCGCGCCAGCACATCCACCTGCGCACCGCCGTCGTTGATGTAATACTCACGGGTCACGTCATGGCCGGAATAGGCCAACAGGCTTGCCAGAGCATCCCCGAAAACCGCGCCCCGTGTATGACCCACGTGCAGCGGACCGGTTGGGTTGGCCGAAACATATTCAACGTTGACCTTTTGCCCATGGCCCATAGTCGAGCGGCCATAATCGGTGCCCTTCTCCAGCACGGCCGCCAGCACGCCTTGCCAGACCGACGGTGCCAGCCGCAAATTGAGAAAGCCCGGACCCGCCACATCGGCGCTGGTGATCCGATCATCCGCCACCAGCTTCCCTGCCAATGCCTCGGCAATGTCACGCGGTTTCATCCTGGCCGGTTTTGCCAGCACCATCGCCGCGTTGGTCGCCATGTCGCCATGCGCCGCATCACGCGGCGGTTCGACCGCCACGTTGTCAAAATTCAGCCCCTCGGGCAACGCGCCTTCGGACTGCATCTGTGCCAGCGCGTCCAGTACAAGGCCGCGGATCTCGGAAAACAGGTTCATTTCGGATGTCCTTTTGCTTGCCCGGCGGTTTACCACGCATCACGGCAAGGTCAATGGACGCCTATTGTTTGGACATGGTTTGCGCCCAATGTCTGCCAATGGCGCCCAGATATCCTCTGTCTGAAATTTCAAATACCCTGCGCGCTGTCCGTCGTACGGCTTCTGATCATCGCTTCCCGCCCGCGCAAGGTACTAATCAACCCGCAATAAAGGTCGCAAACATGGACCATTACCCGTGTCATTGCGGCCCAGTCAGCCCGTCAGCCGCGCGTGATCCTGCAAAGCGAAACGGTCGGTCATTCCTGCAATATAGTCCGATACGATCCGGGCCAGAGCAGTCTCGTCCGCCGCAGCTTCAATATCCTCGTGCCAGCGTGCGGGCATCTGTTTCGGATCGTTCAGGTAGATCGGGAACAGGTCTTCGACAACCGTTGCAACCTCGGCCCGCACCTTCATGACGCTGGGCGCGCGATACATCCGGGTGAACAGGAACGCCCTGATTTGTTTCAGATCCGCCCAAGTCCCGACCGAGAATTGGATGACAGGATGCCCAAGATGGCGAATCTCTTCGACCGACTGCGCGCCCGAGGCCGCGATCAAGTCGCGCGACGTTGTGATGACGTCCGCCACCATGACCCCAAAAACCCTCCGCAGTGCTTCATGACGCCGCCGATACGGATCAAGACCGGGGTATTTCGCATCCACATCTGCGTAACACGCCCCCACGATCGGAAGGTGGCGCAGATCATCATCTTCAAACAACCCCGCACGCAACCCATCCAGAAGGTCGTGATTGTTGTAAGCAATGTCATCAGACAAGGCCGCCACCTGCGCCTCGGCACTTGCATGGGTATGAAGTTCAAGGTCAAAGCCCTGGTTGCATTCAGCCAGGGCCCAGGGCAGATCGCCAACAACCGGACCGTTATGCTTGGCGATACCCTCCAGACATTCCCAAGTCAGGTTGCATCCGTCAAACCCGGCATAATGCCGCTCCAGCTTGGTTACGATCCGAATGGCCTGCGCGTTGTGATCAAACCCCCCGTAAGGTGCCATCAGCGCGTGGAGGGCGTCCTCACCCGTATGACCAAAGGGCGTATGACCCAGGTCGTGCGCCAGCGCTACAGCTTCGGTGAGTTCAGCATTCAGGCCCAACGCCCCTGAAATTGTTCGCGCGACCTGAGCAACTTCGATGGAATGGGTCAGCCGTGTTCGATAACTGTCACCTTCATGCTCGACAAAGACTTGCGTCTTGTGCTTGAGCCGCCGAAACGCACTGGCGTGAATGATCCGGTCGCGATCACGCTGAAAGCTTGACCGGAAGCTGCTCTCTTCCTCTGGCACCAGCCGCCCCCTTGCGCGGTCTGGGTCCGAAGCAAAACCCGCTCTGTCCAAAGGCCTTGTCCTTGTCGCCTGTCTTTTGGTTTCATATATTGTAGGACGCTTGGGAAATAAACCTTTGGAGACCGGCATGAATCTGCCCCCATCAGTCACCGAACGCGCCTTTGACCGCCTTGCCGAAATCGGTGCCGCGGAACAGGGGCAAGCCCTGCGTGTCGCAGTGGAGGGCGGTGGATGTTCCGGTTTTCAATATGAAATTGCTCTGGATACGCCAAACTCCGACGACCTCATTCTTGAAGGCAAAGGGCAGAAAGTCATCGTCGACCCGATCTCTCTGCCCTTTCTTGAAAACGCGGTGATAGATTTCACTCAGGAGCTTATTGGTGCGCGGTTTGTGATCGACAACCCCAACGCCACCTCTTCCTGTGGCTGCGGCACGTCGTTTTCGATGTAACCGGTGGGGGCTTTGCCCCCACACCCCCAGGATATTTTCAGCCAGATGAAGCAGGGATCCGCTCTCTGACCAAAACGACCAGAGAGCTTCACCTGGCGCGGTCATCGGCGTCCCCGCCTGTACCGCCCCTTCAAGTATCGAAAAATGGTTAAGGATCCGTTTCTTCATCTGGCTAAAAATATCCCGGAGCGCGAGGCAGAGCCTCGCTAATCCGATCTCCGACTTGCCGCTGGGCCCGTTCTGAGCGATAGGTTGCCACAAGGTTTCGGAGGATCGCGCATGAAAATCGCCACGTACAACATCAATGGCATCAAGGCGCGAACCGAGGCGCTGCCCCGCTGGCTGGACGATGCCCAACCCGACGTTGTTCTTCTTCAGGAAATCAAATCCGTCGACGAAAACTTCCCCCGCGAGATGTTTGAAGATCGCGGGTACAACGTGGAAACACACGGTCAAAAAAGCTTCAATGGTGTTGCGATCCTGTCGAGGCTTCCGCTGGAGGATGTATCACGCGGCCTTCCCGGTGATGACAATGATGAACAGGCGCGGTGGATCGAGGCGACCGTCGTGGGCAAAAAGGCCTTGCGCCTCTGTGGGCTGTATCTGCCCAACGGGAATCCGGCACCCGGACCGAAATACGATTACAAGCTGGCCTGGATGGAACGGCTTTATGAACGCGCAAAGGGTTTGATGGAATCAGAAGAGCTGGCGCTAATGGCGGGCGATTATAACATCATCCCACAGGCCGAGGATGCCAAACGCCCCGATGCCTGGCGGGAAGACGCGTTGTTCCGCCCGGAAAGCCGGGCCGCCTTTCGAAAAATCCTGAACCTTGGCTTTACCGAGGCCTTCCGCGCGACAACGCAGGGTCCCGACCACTATTCCTTCTGGGATTATCAGGCTGGCGCGTGGAACCGGAATGACGGAATTCGGATTGATCATTTCCTGTTGACGCCACAAGCGGCCGACCTCATGCAGGATTGCCAGATTGATGCGGCTGTTCGGGGGCACGAAAAGCCATCCGATCACGTTCCCGTCTGGATTGACCTGGATCTTTGAGGCCCTAGGCAACCGTGACGTCGTGACTGTAGATCCATTCATAGCGTTGGGACAACCGGGCACCAACGACTCTCAGCACACATTGCGCAGCCAATCGGGCTGGGCCGCGCAGATGAAAGTTCCGCGCATTTGATCCGGCCGCCGCGACAACGCGCTGCGCCCTTGGTTTGCGGGTCGTTTCATAGGTTGCCAACGCGCTGGTGATACCCGATCGTTCGTCAAACGCGCGCGTCAGCACCCAGGCGTCCTCGAGCGCCAGACATGCACCCTGTGCCATAAATGGCAATGTTGGATGGGCCGCGTCCCCTAGCAGAACCAACCGACCATTCTGCCAGTTTTGGGCGACAGGCCGAAGAAACAATGCCCACAGATGCACATCCGTGACTTTCGACAGAATGTCGCGCGCGGGGCCACCGAAATCGGCAAATCGCTTACGCAACTCGTCAGGATCGCCCGTCTGACGCCATCCTTCTTCCCGCCAGTCCGAACGCTCCTCGACCGCGACAATGTTCATCAGGCTTTCGTCACGCAACGGATAGGTTACCACATGCCGCCCAGGCCCCATGGTCAGGGACGCCGAAACCGGGTCGCGACCGGGCTGCCAGGGGATGGTGGCGCGCCACGCTACCTGATGCGTGAACTCCGGCGCCTCTGCCCCGTTCAGAGCCGGGCGGAGCACGCTGCGGCCGCCATCGGCCGCAATGGCGCATTCTGCGCGAATTCGCTCGCCTGACGCCAAGACCACCTCTGCCTCGTTGGGGTGCTTTTGCACATGCGAAACTTTGGCACCCAACCGGAGATCCACGCCTGCGTCACAGGCCGCATCATGAAGAAGGTTCAGAAGGTCGGCACGGTGGTAGTAGTAGGTCGGACCAGCTGCGGGGCCTGGCAGCCGACTGACCACGCGCCCATTTCGGTAATCGCGCAAGACAGTTCCATGGGATTTCTGCCCGACAGAAAGACCTGTGACGCCAAGTGCATGAAGAACGCGCATCCCGTTCTCGCTGATCTGCAAACCAGCACCGACTTCGGTCAGGGCCGGGGCTTGCTCCAGAAGCGTGACATGCGCCCCACGGTGTTGCAGCGCCAGTGCCGAGGCCAGGCCGCCGATTCCACCGCCGATTACACAGAATTTCAATCCGTCTATCTTCATGACACCCACATAACGCAAAAACGCCGGAGCCACAGGCCCCGGCGTTTGGATTTCTTACACATACCCGGCGATTAATCGTCGCGGTGGACCTTTTCGCGACGCTCGTGGCGCTCTTGCGCTTCAAGTGTCATGGTTGCAATCGGTCGCGCGTCCAAACGCTTCAGCGAGATCGGATCGCCCGTCATTTCGCAATACCCGTATTCGCCATCATCAATCCGGCGCAGGGCCGAGTCGATCTTTGCGACCAGCTTCCTCTGACGATCACGGGTCCGAAGTTCCAGCGCACGGTCTGTTTCTTCGCTAGCGCGGTCCGCGACGTCCGGAATGTTGCGGGTGTTGTCTTGCAGCCCTTCGATGGTGTCGCGGCTACCAGCCAGTAACTCTGTCTTCCAATCCAGCAGCTTGCGACGGAAATACTCAAGCTGACGATCATTCATGAAAGGCTCATCTTCGGCCGGACGGTAATCTTCCGGCAGAAAAACTTCCTGCTTCATATTTGCTCCCTCGGTATGGCCAGTAACGTCGTTCGAGGCTGTTTCAGCTGACATTTGGCTCTCCCTTCTGCGCAGCGTTTAGCCGACGGGCGGTGGAATGTCACTACACAAACGTTGCGCAACAGTGCACCCCCGCGGATTTGTCTAACTATGAGACAAACATCAACAAAACCTTGTATTTCTATGAAATTTGACAGGCTTTTTTGGGGCGAGAGGTACAACGTCCGGGAAAGGTCTACATCGGAATCAAGCAAAAGGGCTTGGAGTTGCAGCACAATTCCCGCCGGGCGACGCAGGGACGCGGGTTGTAAAAAACCTTGCCGCTCTGTAACCCGGAAACCACAAGCTGCCCGTCCAACGCAATATACGCACGAGAGGCCCATGACCGCACGTTTCCAAGGTACAGCCGAATATGTCGCCACCGACGATCTGACCATTGCCGTGAACGCCGCTGTCACGCTTGAGCGCCCCCTGTTAGTGAAGGGCGAACCCGGTACCGGCAAGACCGAGTTGGCCAGACAGGTAGCCGGTGCGCTGGGGCTGAAAATGATCGAGTGGAATGTGAAATCCACCACCCGCGCGCAGCAGGGTCTTTACGAATATGATGCCGTCAGCCGCCTGCGTGACAGCCAACTGGGCGAAGAGCGTGTCCATGATGTGTCGAACTATATCCGCAAGGGCAAGCTGTGGCAGGCCTTCGACGCCGACGAAAAGGTTGTTCTGCTGATCGATGAAATCGACAAGGCGGATATCGAGTTCCCCAATGACCTGTTGCAGGAGCTCGATAAGATGGAGTTCCACGTCTACGAAACGGGCGAGACGATCCGGGCCAAGCACCGCCCTATCGTCATCATAACCTCGAACAACGAAAAAGAGCTGCCAGACGCTTTCCTGCGCCGCTGTTTTTTCCACTATATACGCTTTCCGGATGAGGCGACGATGCGCCGGATCGTTGATGTGCATCATCCCGGCATCAAGGACGCACTTCTGACCGCCGCGCTGACGCAATTCTATGAGATCCGAGAGACGCAAGGGCTCAAGAAAAAGCCCTCGACCTCGGAGGTGCTGGACTGGCTGAAGCTGTTGCTGGCCGAAGACCTGACGGCCGAAGACCTCAGGCGTGACGGGGCCAGCGCGCTGCCGAAGCTGCATGGCGCTTTGCTGAAAAATGAACAGGATGTGCATCTGTTCGAACGTCTTGCTTTCATGGCACGTGGCAAACGCTAGCCTGCGTGTGAACAATCAGTGATCACGGCTTGCCATTGGGTATCTCGGGTGTCAGCATCGAGATACCTGACGCAACCGCGTTTCGAAGCAGCAATATTGGGGTCATTACTTGGCGAACGCTCTGACAATCCGGACCCTGCGGGCCGAGGACAAAGATCAGTGGGCCGAAATGTGGCGGGATTATCTGGCGTTTTATGAAACCACCCTGCCTGAAAACGTGTATGAATCGACCTTTTCCAGATTGTTGGGCGACGACCCGCAGGATTTTTCCTGTTTCGTTGCGGAACAGGAGGGCGTTTTGGTCGGGCTGACGCATTACCTGTTTCATCGCCACGCCTGGAAAGTGGAAAAGGTCTGTTACCTGCAAGACCTGTTCGCCCGACCTGAAACCCGAGGAACGGGCGTCGGTCGCGCTTTGATTCAGGCGGTTTATGAAGAGGCCGATCGCCAGGGCGCCCCATCCGTTTACTGGCTTACGCAAGAGTTCAACACCACGGCACGCCACCTTTATGATCGCATCGGCACCCTGACACCGTTCATCAAGTACGCCCGCCCATGATGCGTTTGGGCGCCCTTTTTCTGGCGCTGGTTATCGCTGGCTGCACGTCTGTCGAGACAATCGAACTCGGGAACGATGCCCCATATGTCGAAGTGGCGTTGCCGCCGGCCAAGTCTTTTGCGGCACCGCGTCCCTCTCCACCGGCACGGTCCAATACGAACATCGCGTCGGATTTCCTGTCCCTGCATTTCGAACTGGAAAGCGGGGCCGCCCTGCCCGTTTTCACCCGGTTCGAAACGCCGATCACCGTTCGCCTGACCGGATCGCCGACACAAAGTATGCAGCAGGATTTGACCCGCCTGCTGAACCGCCTGAAGCGCGAGGCGGGTATCAACATCCGACAAATCAACGAAGGTCAGGCCAATATCACAATCGAAGCGGTCAGCCAGAAGGACATTCTGCAAATTCTGCCAAACGCGGCCTGTTTCGTGGTGCCAAACGCGTCCAGCCTGGCTGAGTATCAGCGCGACCGTCGCAAACCCAAAAGCAGTTGGGTTGAGCTGCGCCAACGCGAACGATTGGGGATATTCATCCCCTATGATGTCAGCCCGCAGGAAATGCGCGATTGCCTGCACGAAGAACTGGCGCAGGCCCTTGGTCCGCTGAACGACCTCTATCATCTGCCGGATTCGGTGTTCAACGACGACAATATTCATACGGTCTTGACCGGGTTCGACATGCTGATCCTGCGCGCGGCTTATGAGCCCGAACTGCACACCGGCATGACCCGCGATCAGGTCGCTGCCGTTATCCCCGGAATTCTCAGCCGTCTAAATCCACGCGGCGAACGACTAGCTGCGCAATCCCCCACAAATACCCCCCGAGAGTGGATCAACGCGATCCAGAAATCACTGGGACCGGGGCCGGGTTCCCCCCGACAGATGCGCGCCGCGCAAAAGGCAGCCCGCATCGGGCAGCAATTGGGGTGGACGGACCACCGCCGTGCCTATCCCCACTACCTGATGGGTCGGATGGAGCAGTTTCGTGACCCGGCAGAGGCCCAGCGGCAGTTCAAGATCGCGCAACAATTTCTTCGCGCGACGCCCGGAACCGAGGTTCATCAGGCTTATGTCTCAACCCAGACCGCAGCCTTTGCGCTTGCGCAGGATCGCGGGCCCGAGGTCCTGCCCGAACTGGATCAGGCCATCGACGTGATGACCCGCGCGGAAAACGCTTCGCTTCTGGCCACCTTGCTGCTGCTGAAGTCCGAGGCCTTGAAACAGGCCGGTCAATTGCAGCAGGCACGTGCCGTCAGGCTGGACAGCCTTGGATGGGCGCGATACGGGTTCGGTTCGGATTTGGTGGCTCAATCTCTGGCTCAAAACAGTGGCCGACGCCCCGCTGACAGCACGAAAGACGGATAAAACACATATGTTGCTAGTACTGGGAATGGCGATACTGGGTGCAATCCTGGGCGCTTTGACCGCAAAAAAACGCAATGGAAACGGCGCCGACATGGCGCAGTATGCTGCCGGATATGGGATCGCTTTTGCGCTTGTGGGGCTGGTGATCTCGCTGGTTCTGCTTCGCATGGTGGCGTGACGCGATGTTCCTGCCCTTTTTCGAAAACCTCCGCAAAGCGGGCATCCCCGTATCGCTCCGGGAGTATCTGACTTTTCTGGAAGGCATGAAAAAGGGTCTGGTCACCTATGATGTCGAAGCATTCTATTACCTTGCCCGGGTGTCGATGGTGAAGGACGAGCGCAATATCGACAAATTCGACCGCGCCTTTGCCGTCAGTTTTGAGGGCTTGGGCGAGATCAGTTTCGATCAGGTGTTGGAAGCTGTCGATATCCCCGCCGATTGGCTCGCCAAGATGGCCGAGAAACACCTGTCGGATGAGGAGAAGGCCGAGATCGAAGCGCTCGGCGGTTTCGACAAGCTGATGGAAACACTGCGCGAACGACTCAAGGAACAACAAGGCCGCCACCAGGGCGGTAACAAATGGATTGGCACCGCCGGAACCTCTCCGTTCGGGGCATATGGGTATAACCCCGAAGGCGTCCGTATTGGTCAGAAAGAAAGCCGCCACCAGCGTGCGGTCAAGGTCTGGGACAAGCGGGAATTCAGGAACCTTGATGACACGGTTGAACTGGGCACCCGCAACATCAAGGTCGCCCTGAAACGCCTGCGCCGCTGGGCGCGGGAGGGAGCAGCCGAAGAGCTGGATCTGGACGGCACCATCCGTGCCACGGCCGAGCATGGCTATCTGGATGTCAAAACCCGGCCCGAGCGTCACAACGCGGTGAAGGTGCTGTTGTTTCTGGACGTCGGCGGCTCGATGGACCCGCATATTAAAGTGGTTGAGGAGTTGTTTTCCGCTGCAAGAACCGAGTTCAAGCATCTGGAATATTACTACTTTCACAATTGCCTGTATGAAGGGGTCTGGCGCGACAACCGCCGCCGCTGGAACCAACAGACCCCGACCCACGAAGTACTGCGCACCTATGGATCCGACTACAAGTGCATCTTTGTCGGCGACGCCTCGATGAGCCCCTATGAGATTGCCTATCCCGGCGGTGCCAATGAACATTGGAATCAGGAAGCCGGGCAAGTCTGGCTGCAACGCGCGCGCGAACAGTGGGCGTCAAATCTGTGGATCAACCCGGTGCCCGAGAAATACTGGGAATATACTCATTCCATCGGCATGATCCGCGACATCTTTGAAGATCGCATGGTGCCCATGACGCTGGCTGGTCTGGAAAAGGGAATGCGCGAGCTGACGCGGTGACACACGCCATCAGGTATTCCTGCTGATTAATACCTTGACCTCAAGCAGGGTTGAGCTTTCACAGTAACCCGGTTGCCGTTTGAAAACCTGAGGAGCTTACTGTGCATCTGCTGACAATCCTGGATCACCCAAAGCCGAACTCCTTTACGGCCGCCGCTGTCGCGAAACTCAGCGAAGGCGCAAAGGCGGCTGGCCATACTACCGAGATTGCGGATTTGCATGCAGAAGGGTTCGATCCACGCTGGTCAATGGCGGACATAGAAGGCGAAGCAGGCACTGGCGCACCGCAAGACATACTTGCGGAACAAACACGGATTGCGCGCGCCGATGCAATCTGCCTGGCCTTTCCGTTGTTCTGGTGGGGAATGCCTTCGATGATGAAAGGCTGGGTCGACCGCGTGTGGATGTGGGGCTGGGCCTACGATCAGTTGGACGATCCGGAAAAGTCCCTCCAGAGGTCCCGAACTGGGTTATTGTTGGTGCCAGCCGGTGCGCGTTCTGACGAAATGGAAGCCAAAGGATATACCGACGCGCTTGAGACACTCTGGACGAATGGCACGTTTGGGTATTTCGGGTTTTCACCCCGGAAACTCGAGCTGTTGCATGGTGCGACCGGGTCAGCCCTGCGTCGACAGGCGCTTTTGGAACGTTGCTATGAAATTGGACTTACGCTTCCGCAACCTGAAAGCGATCCATGAACACGGTTACATCGACAGCCTCACTTCGAAATGAAACAGAACAGAGAAAAGCTGTTATTTTCCATTTGCTCTTGGGGTGTTGAAAACCCATATCTAACCCATGCTTCGCCTGACCCCGATCCTGCTGGCCATTGCCTATGGAATTGTGATGTACCGGATTTCCGTCTGGCGCACCCATCGGGAACTGGACGCAAAATCGACCGAGCTTGTTGACCCGGCCCTCAAGCGCATGACCGACCGGCTGGCTGCCGCGCTCGAGATCGAACGGGTCCCGGTTTATATCTACGAGATCGACCCGGTGAACGGGTTGGCCGCACCGGACGGGCGGATATTCATCACCCGGGGATTTTATCGCAAATTCCGCAACGGCGAGGTTTCGGCTGAGGAAATGGCCAGTGTAATCGCGCATGAGTTGGGCCATGTGGCACTAGGTCACGCGCGGCGGCGGATGATCGATTTTTCAGGGCAGAATGCGATGCGAACGGCGCTGATCATGGTTCTGAACAGGTTCATCCCCTTTGTCGGGGCGATGATTGCCAATGCGTTGACCGCACTGATCGCCTCGCGCCTGTCGCGGCAGGACGAGTATGAGGCGGATGAATACGCAGCCGCTTTGCTGACAAAAGCCGGTATCGGAATCGGCCCGCAGAAATCACTGTTTCATAAGCTGGAAGAGTTGACACAGCAACGCGCCGGGGTGGTCCCGGCCTGGCTGATGAGCCATCCCAAGACAGATGAACGTGTTGCGGCGCTGGAAAAGCTTGAACAGCGTTGGGCACAGCAGTGAAGCCTGTGCTGCGAGAGGCCAGCCTCTCGCGCTCTCCGGGATATTTTTGGCCAGATGAAGCTGGATCTCGCTCAGGTGGCGAGTGCCTTGCCCAATCGCGGAAGCCGGGCTTTTTTCATGAGCGCGCGAAGGGTCCATTTTTCGGCTGAGAGGCGATTGGCCTCTGTCAGGACCTGAGTGGCAAGTGTGCTCATGCCTTCTGGATTGGATTGCCAAAAGCCGTACAGCAGGCTGTCGGGATCTTGCCGGTCAAGCCCTTCATCAGTCAGGATATTTCTGGGAAAATCCTTGGCATTAACCGTGACAATCAGATCAGCGGAAGCAGCTATTGCTGTGGCCAGCACGTGGACATCTGCGGCGTCCGGCAGCCACAGGCGGTTTTGAAGACCCTCGTTCGCTGGACGTTCGGCATCCGGCCAGGCCGCTTGCACCAACGCGATCTCGGCGCGCGCCTGCGCCTCACCTGTCGGGCCCAGCTTGCGGGCGGCGCGGGCCCATTCTTCGAGGATGCGGGCGGACCAGAGCGGGGTGAAATGCCCCAATCGCGCGGCACCCAACAGCATCTCGCGCATGACCGTGGGATAGAGGACGCAAGTGTCGAGAACAGCCTTCATAGGCGATAGAACACCGCTTTGAGGTAGCCGCTTTCCGCCAGTTGCGGCAGTTGCGGGTGATCCGGCCCGGCAAATCCGGTGTGGATCAGTTGCGCCTGTCGACCCGCCCGGCCGATCCCGCGGGAGGAGGCGTCGCGGAACCGCCCCAGATCGGCGGCATGAGAACACGAGCACAGCCCCAGATAGCCGCCGGGTTTGACCAGAGGTGCGGCAAGCCGTGCGATACGCTCATAAGCGCGCAACCCCGCGTCCAGCGCTTGTTTTGAGGGGGCAAAGGCAGGTGGGTCACAGATAACCACGTCAAACGCCGCACCCTCGTCCCCCAATTGGGTCAGAACATCGAACGCGTCGCCCTGCCGTGTCTGGAACCTGTCGGCAAGGCCCGATGCCGCAGCGCCTTTGGTGGCCAGTTCCAGCGCGGCAGCAGACCCATCGACGGACAGGGCTTGTCCGGCACCTGCGGCCAGCATTGCCAGACCAAAGCCGCCGACATGGCTGAACACGTCCAACACCTGCGCTCCGGGATGTACCAGCCGTGCGGCAAAGGCATGGTTGGGGCGTTGATCGTAAAACAGGCCGGTTTTCTGACCTCCGGTCAGGTCGGCCATATACGTGGCACCATTCATCGGCACAGGCAGGGGTGCGTCGGGTGCGGTGCCGTGCAAAGTCTGGTTCTCATCGTCCAGCCCTTCCAGCCCGCGCGTACGGCCCGAGGCGTTTTTCAGCACCGTCGTCACGCCTGCGACCTTGATCAGCGCGTCGGTGAGCGTATCCAGATGCATCTCGGCCCAGGCCGCGTTGGGCTGGATGACACAGCTATCGCCAAACCTGTCGATGATCACACCGGGAAAGCCATCGGCCTCGGCGTGGACCAGACGATAGAAAGGCGCATCAAACAGACGTTCACGCAGTGCAACGGCGCGGCTGAGGCGGGTTTCGAACCAAATATTGTCCAACTGCGCGTTGGTGTCGCGATCCAGCACCCTGCACATGATTTTTGAGTCAGGATTGACGGCCACCAGCGCAAGCGCTGCACGGTTGTCATCCTCGAGAATCGCCAGAGCGCCTGCGGGGATCTTGCGCGTGCGGCGGTCGGTGACGATGTCATTTGCATAGACCCAAGGGAAACCATGGCGCAGGCCGCGCGCGTTGGCTTTGGGTTTCAGGCGGATACGGGGGCGGTCGGCAGTTTGGGTCATGGCGCCCTCTTAGTCGCGAATGTGCCGATGGAAAAGCCCTAGCGGTTCCGAGAGCGCCAGCCGCCACGCCGTTTCGGGGTTTGGGCCGCCTGAAGGCCCTCGGACAGAACCTGAGTCATGGGATGATCCGGGCTGTGCAGCGCGTATGCCGCGTGCAATTCGGTCAGCGCCGTGTTCTGGTCACGCTCTTCGGGCAAGCTGAGCGCCCAGTCCAGAAATATGCTGCGGCATTCCGGCAGGGTGATGCCTTCGATGCGATAGGCTTCCTGGATCAGACCTTTGTGGTCATTGGGATCAGTGCTGCGTGCCATCTTCGCCCTCTTGGATCACGCCGCCGATCAGGTCGGCCGCAGTTGTGTAACTCTCCTGCAATGCCCGTTGCAGTGCATCGACCTGTTCAAACCCGGTGGCACGGCACAGGAAATCCACACCTCCTTCACCGATCTGCTCCGCCTCGATGACCTTGCCCGAGAGAAGCCGGGCCGCACATTGCACCGACCAGCATAGGCTGTAGCAGTCTTTCAGGGATTGCGCCTGCGCGACATCCAGCAACCCGGCAGCGACGGCTCCATCGAGGCCCGAGGACACATCGCGTGCCGTAGTCCCTGCCAGCAAGGCACCGGTTTCGGCCATCAGTTCGATATCCATCAGGCGGCCGGGCCCGTTTTTGGCATCCCAGGTCCCGGCGGGTGCCTTGGCTGCGGCCAGACGCGTTCGCATCTCGGCGACTTCGCGCAAGACATTGTCCCGCTCGCGTGGGCGCGACAGAAACCCGGCGCGGAACGCTTCGATATCATTTGCCAAACCGGCATCACCCGCAACGACATGAGCACGGGTCAGGGCCAGATGTTCCCACACCCAGGCCTCGTTCTGCTGATAATTGGTAAAGCTGGCCCAACTGGTGGCAACCGGCCCCTGATTGCCGGACGGGCGCAGGCGCATGTCGACCTCATACAACCGCCCCTGTGACATCGGTGCCGAAAGTGCCGTGATCAGCGCCTGCGTGAACCGCGCATAATAGGTGCGCGTGGCCAGAGGACGCGGACCATCGGACATGTCCTGATCCTGCGGGTCATAGATCACAATCATGTCCAGATCGGATTGCGAATTGATCCGTCCTGCGCCCAGCGACCCCATGCCCAACACCGCCGCTCCGCGCCCCGGGGCGGGTCCGTGTTTGCGGGCGAAATTCTCGGCAACATATGGCAGGATGGCGGCAATCACCGATTGTGCAAGTTCTGCATATTGCCGACCTGCCTGTGCCCCGTCGATCAGACCCCGCAAGTGGTGGACACCGACCCGGAAATGCCATTCCTTGCACCAGCGCCGTGCAAGGTCGAGCCGGGTTTCATAGTCAGGCTCTTCCGCCAGCGCACGGGCCAGTTCGATTTGCAATGCCTTCTGCCCCGGCCAATCGGCAAAGAAACTGCCGCCGATCACCGCGTCGAAAACCGAGGCATTGCGCGACAGATGCGAAGCCAGAGCATGAGATGTGCCAACGATATCGACCAGCAGGTCGATCAGTTGCGGATTGGCCTCGAACAAGGAAAACAGCTGAACCCCGGCGGGAAGGCCAGACAGAAACCCATCCAGCGCCATCAACGCCTCATCCGGTTTGGCGGTCTTGGCAAGACGCGACAGCAACTCGGGCCGCAACCGTTCGAATATCCGCGACCCGCGCTGGGACCTTAAGGCCGGATAGGTCGTCCACCGGGCCAGAACACTCTGGTCAAACTCCACATCCTGTGCCGCCACAGGTGCAGGACCGGGTCCAGGCGCAAAAAATCCTTCAGTCAGTTCGTGCACTTCGGTCAGGCGGTTTTTCAGGTCCTGTTTCAGTTCATCGCTGCCGATCCCTATCAAACAGGCGATGCGTTCAATGCCTTCCGGTGATTTCGGCACCTTATGCGTCTGTGCATCATGAACCATCTGAATGCGGTGTTCGACTTCGCGATGTGCCCGGTAATGATCGGTCAATTTATCCGCGACATCCTGCGGCACCCAGCCTTTTGACGCCAACGCCGCCAACCCCGGAACCGTTCCGCGCACCCGTAAATCCGGATCGCGACCACCTGCGATCAGCTGACGGGTCTGGGTGAAGAACTCGATCTCGCGAATACCGCCCTGCCCCAGCTTCATGTCGTGGCCGGGAATCGACAAGGCCCCGCCCGTACCTTTATTTTCGCGAATCCGAAGACGCATATCATGCGCGTCCTGAATGGCGGCAAAATCCAGATGGCGACGCCAGACAAAGGGGCGCAATGTGTCCAGAAACCGCTGCCCCGCAGCCAAGTCTCCGGCACAGGGACGGGCCTTGATATACGCCGCGCGCTCCCACGTGCGGCCGAGGCTTTCGTAGTACCGTTCAGCGGCCTCCATCGCCATGCAGACCGGTGTTACGGCAGGATCTGGCCTCAGCCTCAGATCGGTACGGAAAACATAGCCATCGGCAGTCTTGTCGCTGAGCGTCGCGCAGAAGTTCCGCGTTGCCCGCACCATGCCCTGCCGGGCCTCGTAGAAGTCATCGGGGTCAAACCGCGTCTCATCAAACAGCACAATCAGATCGATATCCGAGCTGTAGTTCAGCTCATGCGCGCCCATCTTGCCCATGGCCAGAATGACCATCCCGGCGGCAGTTTCGATATCGTCCTCGGTCATACCCGGCAGTTTGTTGCGCCGGATCAACGTCGCAATCTCGGCCTTGGCCGCAGTATCCGCGGCCAGTGCCCCGAAATCGGTCAGTGCCGCGGTGACTTTTTCAAGCGGCCAGGCACCTGCAATGTCGGCAAGCGCGGTCAACAGCGCCACCCGCCGCTTGGCCTGCCGCAAGCCGGATTTCAGCTGATCCGTCGGCAGCTTACGCGCATCCGCCATGACTTCAGACAGTGCCTGATCCGGGCGCAATAAGGCATCAGGCAGCCATTCCCTTTCACGTTCGATCAAGCCTTTCAGATATGGGCTGGACCCGGCGGTTCCCGCCACCAGCTCTCCCATCTCCTGCGACAGATCAGGTATCAGAGCGCGGGTTTCATCGCCCAGAGACGGATCAAACGCACGCGGAAGGCGGGTAATGGCAAGAGCGTCAGTCATGCGCGCACCCTGCGCATTGCGGGGCGCAATCGTCAATGGGGCATTCTGATCAGGTTACCTGAACCGGCGTATCCTGACTGAAGCTGTTGATCCATACGTCGTTTCTTCTTTCCCACAAAGATGAAATCAGCATTGCCTCGCGCCGATCTGCGCCCGGGCGCAGGTAATCGGCGCGGTAGGACAACAAGACGATATCCGGGGTCAGAATGCGTAACCGGGCGTCACTCAGATCAAACTCGGCCATCGTTGGCGCATCTGCAAATTGCCCGACGTGATCGTCCCGATTGGCAAACCCCGTGGGATAAACGCCCAGAAAATCCGCGCTCAGCAAGGCGCGGTCGGCGCTGGCATTACCTTCAACCAGCGCCACCCAGACCTGTGTTTCCAGTTCAAGTATGTCCTTTAGTGCAAGGGCAGCTTTGTTGTCCGTCATATCCATACTCCGACCCTGTGGGCCAGTTCCTGAAACGTCAACCGGATTGCATAATGTAAATCTTTTTCACATTACCCCTTGCACCCGTCCAAACGGTACCCCATCTATGCAATGTGAATAGAGTTTACATCAACCCTGGAGAGCTCAAATGACCGCATTGTCCGACCCCGCCGTCCCCGCGAATCCGGGATGGCTTTATCGAACCGAAGCCTGGCTGGATGACAAAGGCAAAGGGGCCTGGATCGCCGCCATGGTTCTTGGTTTCATCTTCTTCTGGCCCGTTGGCCTTGCCCTGCTGGCCTACATGATCTGGAGCAAACGCATGTTCAGCAAATCCTGCAACCGTCGTAAATCCTGGCACAGCCACATGAGCGCAATGAAGCCCTCAGGCAACAGCGCCTTTGACGCCTACAAAGCAGATACCCTGGCCCGCCTGGAACGTGAACAACAGGATTTCGAAGCCTTCCTACGCCGCCTGCGTGACGCCAAGGACAAGGCCGAATTCGACCAATTCATGGATGAACGCGCCCGCGAGAACCATGACGAAGACGGCAAGGGCGAGCCCGCCTGATTGACCTTGCCCTGCCCCGGTGTTTCGGGACAGGGTGCCCCCACCCCAGTTTTTCGGACCTATCGAATGAACCATCTGCCCAACCCGGACACCCAACCCGATTTCTATCGTTCCGTGACAACCAAACGCTTTGTCGCCTGGCTGTTCGATATCGCCTTCATTTCGCTGCTTTGCACGGTGGCAATCCTCTTTACTGCGTTTCTGGGTCTGTTTTTCCTGGCCCTGATCTACGCCGTTGTCAGTTTCGTCTACCGGGTGGTGACCATCGCCAACGGCTCAGCCACGCTGGGTATGCGCTTTATGGGGATCGAGCTGCGTGACGCGTTCGGAGAACGAATGGACCTGGGCAAGGCGCTTGCCCACACTGCCGGCTATTTTGTCAGCATGGCCTTTCCCGTGGTCCAGATCATCTCGGTCATCATGATGATGACCAGCGCCCGTGGCCAGGGTCTGACCGACAGTTTTCTGGGCACCGTGATGATCAACCAACGGGCCTGACGCAAGGTTGCGTGAAACACTTGGCGGTCTCGGGAACGGTTGCTATCATCCCTCCCGAGGTTGGATGGGGATTTCATGCGACATACGCTGCCAATTGCGCCACAATTCTATGTCACGGCACCGCAGCCCTGCCCTTATCTTGGCGGCAGGATGGAACGTAAACTGTTCACCGCCCTGCAAGGCGAAGGGGCTGAACAGCTGAACAACTCCCTGTCTCAACAAGGATTTCGCCGGTCTCAGAATGTACTCTACCGTCCTTCGTGTACGGATTGCGCAGCCTGCCTGTCGGCCCGGATCGATGTTTCAGCCTTCCGGCCGACCAAAAGCCAGAAGCGCGCAGCAAGGCGGAATGGTTACCTGGAACGCCGCGCAACCTCGCCATGGGCCACGGATGAGCAATACGAGCTGTTCCGCCGCTATCTTGATACCCGTCACGCCGATGGCGGCATGGCTGACATGGATGTTTTCGAATTCGCCGCGATGATCGAGGAAACACCGATCCGCAGCCGCGTTGTGGAATATGCCGATCCTGAAACGGGCGAGTTGATCGCCGTCAGCCTGACCGATGTGCTCGATGACGGGCTAAGTATGGTCTATTCTTTCTACGACCCGGAACAGCCGCAAAACTCACTCGGCACCTACATGATCCTCGACCATATCGACATCGCACGTGAGGCGGGCCTGCCCTATATCTATCTGGGGTACTGGGTCCCCGGCAGCCCCAAGATGGGCTACAAAGCCAAGTTTTCAGGGCTCGAGGCCTATATTCAGGGGGGCTGGCAAAAAATCAGCGATCCGGATGCCTATACCGGCACATCGCATCACCCCTTGTCGGCGCCGCCAATCGCCGAACAGGTCGCCAATATCCAGCTCCCTGACCGGCACCCGACCAAAGGCTGACCGCGCGATGAAACAAAGCCTGCATGCCGTCACCCTTGTGGTGCCGGATTACGACGACGCCATCTTGTTTTATACAAAGACGCTCAGCTTCCAACTTATCAAGGACATCGACCTCGACAATGGCAAGCGCTGGGTTCTGGTCGCGCCTCCCGGTTCAGACAGCGGCTGCCTTCTTCTGGCAAAGGCTGACGGACCTGAACAAACCGCCGCCATAGGCAACCAGACCGGCGGGCGCGTTGGGTTCTTCCTGCAAACCGATGATTTCTATCGCGACCATGCGAACATGCGCGCCAGGGATATCCACTTCGAAGAAGAACCCCGCCAAGAATCCTATGGCGTCGTCGCTGTCTGGCGTGATCCCTTCGGCAATCGCTGGGACCTGATCCAGTTCACCTGATCCGCATCTTCATCTGGCCAAAAATATCCCGGGGATGAATTGGCCGCAGGCCAAGAAGGGGCTGGCCCCTTGCCCGAAATAAACAGAAAAGGGGGCCAGCCGGCCCCCTTTGCAATATTCTCTTCCGGATCGGATCAGTTTGGCATCAGGTCCGGAACGATCGTGACAATCGTCGGGAAGAACCACAAGATCGCGATCCCCATCACCTGGATCAGAACAAACGGAACGATCCCGCGATAAATATGGCCTGTAGTGACCTCCTTCGGCGCAACCCCCCGAAGGTAGAACAACGCAAACCCGAAAGGTGGCGTCAGGAACGACGTCTGAAGGTTCACCGCCACCATAATTGTGACCCATTTCGGATCGAACGAGCCGCCATAGATCACAGGGCCCACGATGGGGATCACGATGTAGATGATCTCGAGGAAATCCAGAACGAACCCCAGAATGAACAGCACCAGCATCACGATCAGGAAAACCGTGAACTCGTTGTCAAAGCTCTTCAGGAATTGCTGGATATAATGCTCCCCTCCGAATGAAATCACCACGAGGTTCAGCAACTGCGATCCGATCAGGATGGTGAACACCATCGAGGTCACCTTGGCCGTCTCGCGCACCACCGGGGTCAATACACCGCTGGAATACAGTACCCAGCATCCGTACAGCAGCCCGAACAGGGCGTACAGGTAAGCCGCATAGGCAATGATGAAGGCGATCCAGGTTTCTACCGTCACACTGCCTTGATTGATACGCAGGTCAAAGTTGACCCCCATCAGCAATGCAATGACAACGGCGAAGGTCGACCAGATGACCACTTTGCCCGAGCGGCCTTGATCCTGCAGCTTGCGATAGGCCGCCAGCATGATCGCGCCACCCGCACCAAGCGCAGCCGCCGGTGTCGGATTGGTGACACCACCCAGGATCGAGCCCAGCACCGCGATGATCAGAACAAGTGGAGGAAAGACCACGCGGATCAGATCGTTTGTGGCACAGCGCGCCGCAGCCTCTTTGCAGCCATACATGGCCAGCGCGAACGGCAGGGCGAGCAGTACGAAAGTCACGCCAGAGGATGTGGTCGGCGATATCATCAGGATATCGACCAATGCCATCAGCAACAGCCCGATCGCGCCAAGGATCAGCGGCTGCGGTGACCGCGACGGTGCGATACCACGGCCCAGAACCAGGGTCAGACCCAGCAGAACAAGGGTTACCGCCACTCCGGTGCCGATCGGCGCCGCATCGGCAATCCTTTTTTGCTGTTCGGCCGCCAGTTCCTCTTCTGTCAGGCGATGCGCTTCGGCTGTGCCGCCAGCGGCATCAATTGCCTCCTGCTCGGCAACAGCCTGATCCCAGGCAACCTGCCCGTGCAGATCGATCATCGACGCCTTGCACTCTGCCGACACATTGGTCCGCAGCGACGCACCCTCGCCAATATCCGAAAAGGCCGAGACCGAGATATTCTGGCTTCCGATCACACCGACATTGCCCAGAAGGACCGCACCGACGATCAGGGCAACCGGCGCACCCAACAACCATGTCAGGCCTTCTGACCGCGTAATGGGTTCCCCGGAGCCACCGGACACAGCCACTGCAGGCGCCTTGTGCGGGTTCAGCAGCGCATAGCCAAAGGCGTAAAGCGCGTAGAGCAGCGCGAGCATGATCCCCGGCAGCAGCGCAGCCTGGAACAACGTCCCGACCGAGACAACCGCAGGCTCACCCAGATAGGTCAGCGCGTCGGTACAACCGGCTTCAACAGCCCGGGTTTCCTGCGCTGTCGAATACAGATCCCCCGCCAATGTGCCCAGCAGGACGATCACGATCGACGGTGGAATGATTTGCCCCAAGGTGCCCGATGCCGCGATCACACCGGTCGCCAGTTCCGGCGAATAGTTGTTGCGCAACATGGTTGGAAGCGCCAACAGGCCCATCGTCACAACGGTCGCGCCAACGATACCGGTCGAAGCCGCAAGGAACGCCCCCACAACCACAATCGACACGGCCAGACCACCCGGAAGTGGGCCAAAAACACGTGCCATCGTCGTCAGAAGATCGTTGGCAATCTTTGAACGTTCCAGCGTGATGCCCATCAGAACAAACATGAGCACGGCCAGAAGGGTCTCGATGGATTGACCGGCCAGAACCCGCTCGTTCATGCGGTTCACGATGAACGACACGTTGCGGTCCAGCGCGGTTTCCCAGCCCGAGGCAAAAACCGGTTCGGCGAGCCTTGGCAAATCCGGGTATCGGAACACCGATATGGTGTCCGGCTTGATCCCGGAATTCACAAGGTCCCGATAACTTTGCGATCCAACGTCAATCGCCTGGTGGATCAGCAACCCCGCACTGTCCAGCGCGGCGATGATGCCAAAGGATATAATCCCTGCCCCGCCGATGGCAAAAGCCACCGGAAAGCCGGAAAGAATGCCCCCGAAAAGGCAAAAGAATACGATAATAAGGCCTATCTCGACGCCATCAAGTCCGAATAGCATTGTCTTTGTCTCCGCCCTTAATGCGCGCCTTCATAGGCTTCTTCACCCTCACCAAGACTGTCCTTGTCGAGGTATTTTCCAACGCTGTCCGGCCCTTCCACAAATTCCAGATACGACCGGTACAAAAACGCGATGGCGTGCAGGAACACCATGGCCGCAAAGGCCACCAGCAGGATCTTGAACAGGAAGTAGGCATTGAACCCGTTGGGGCTGAACCCGATGGTTTCCACGTTCCAACGCAGGGCGCGGGATTTGGCAACCAGACGGTCCAGCGCGTCACTGGCCGATGGGTTCGGCACGATCAGGTGCCGCCACAGGAAGAACCAGCCGTACATCCAGGTCAGCACCGCCATTGGCATCATGAACAGCAACGCACCGCACATATCGACCACACGCTTGGCGCGGTGGCTGATACCGGCATAGATCAGATCAACGCGCACATGCCCGCCCTGCACAAATGTGTAGGTACAGCACAGGCAGACGACCATGGCGTTATACAGTTTCAGCTCTTCCGCGAACCAGCTGATATCCATCTGGAACGGTATGCCCAGACCGAAGGACATATCAGGACGGGTAAAGACCCGTTGCATGAATACGATGACAATTTGCTGAATCACCATCAGCAGACCCGCCCAGGCAAAGAACCGCCCGGTGGTGTTTGCAAAACCTTCCAGGCCGCGCACGATGGCCCACATGAAGTTCCGGTAATACAACCCGACGGCTGTCAGAACCAAAAAGAAGGTGAACACCACAAAGAAGAACTCGACCGAACCGCCGTAATAGACAAAGCGCATGATCGACGCCTTGTCAGACCAGTCCAGCCAGAGCTGCGGATGCGTGACCGCATATCCGAAATTATAGAAGGCTTCGGCAATGTTCTGAATGAACCAGACCAGTCCATTCCACAGGGCGCCGAAGAACGAGATACCGTTTTCGTCCTGCATGTTGTCCCCAGGTCGTCTCAGTTGCGCGCAGGCCTATTGTGGCTTGCCCAAGTCCTTTCACGCAACGGGAAAGGTTTCCCCGCAAGGTGCGGGGAAACCGTTTTTCCTTTGATCAGGAAGGATTAGCCGCGAACACGGTCACGCTGTGCGGTGTAGACACCCGACGACAGGTTGTTCCATGCCGACGAAGCCGCCATCGACGGCATTGCGCTGTCGTGGATCTTCTTGAACAGCTCATCGCCCATGTTCTCGTCCAGAACTTCCTGGCTGGCCTTGCCGAACGCATCCCAGACACTGTCAGGGAATTCCAGGACCTTGACACCACCGGCCTGCAGGCGCTGCAGCGCTGCGCCATTGTTGGCCAGGAACTGCGCCAGGTTCCACTGGTGTGCTTCTGCGGCAGCGATCTCGATGATCTTCTGCTGGGCCGGGGTCAGTTCATTGAACACGTCGCGGTTGGTTGCCAGCGACAGACCTGCGCCCGGCTCGTGGAAGCCCGCGGTGTAGTAGGTCTTGGTGATTTCCTGGAAGCCCGCTTTTTCATCGGCCCAGGGTCCGATCCACTCGGTTCCGTCAATCGCGCCGGACGACAGCGCCTGATACACTTCAGAACCGGGGATGTTCTGAACGGACGCGCCCAGTTTGCCCAGTGCTTTACCGCCCAGACCGGGCATACGGAACTTCAGACCATTGAAGTCTTCAGGGCTGTTGATTTCTTTCGAGAACCAGCCGCCCGCCTGCGCACCGGTGTTACCGGCCAGGAAGGACTTCAGGCCAAAGATTTCGCCCAGCTCATCATGCAGCTCCATACCGCCGTCATGATAGTACCAGTTGACCAGTTCCTGCGCGGTCATGCCGAAGGGCACGGCCGTGAAGAAGGCGTAACCTGGGTGCTGACCCACAAAGTAATAGTCAGCGGCGTGATACATGTCGGCCTGACCGGACGACACCGCGTCAAACACCTCGAACGCGCCAACCAGTTCGCCTGCCGCTTTGATTTCAACATTCAGGCTGCCATCCGACATGGCGTTGATGCTGTCGGCACAACGCTGCGCGCTGTCAAACACGCCAGCCAGACCACGACCCCACGAGGTCACCATGGTCAGTGTGCGCTGTCCCTGTGCATAGGCCGGAGCCGCCAGAGCGGTTGCTGCAGCTGCCGAACCGCCCAGCGCGGATTTTTTCAGAAATGAACGACGATCCATATGAGTGTTCCTCCCCTTCATAGTCACGATCCGGCAGAACCGGACCTGTCGCATTCAGTGCGCGTCAGCCTAATGTGAGCGAAGCGAAAGGGAATACCTACTACTGCGTAGAGAATCGATTTCTTTTGGGGATGCGGTGAAATTTCCGAACGAAAACTCCAACAAAAACGGCCCAAACACCGGAATTTCACAGACCAACGCCAATCTTTTTGCATTTTTGCCGCCGCTTGCGTATCGATTCGTCCATGCAAAGACTTCGACATCTGGTCTCGCTGACCTATGCGCAGAAACTGTCGTTGGTGGCCGCAATCCCGCTGGTTGTGGCCGTGGCCGCAATCGCTGTGCTTGTCGCATATGAGGCACGTGCGACCGCCGAGCGCGAGATCGAAGCCCTGGAGCGCAGCCTGATAGAAGCCAAGAAAGAAGAACTGCGCAACTACGTGACGCAGGCGCGCAATGGTTTTGCCTATATCTATGGCCGCGCTGAACCGGATGACGAGGTATCAAAGAACCTTGTCTCGCAGATACTCTCGGCAATGATCTATGGGCAGGACGGGTTCTTTTTTGTTTACGACTATGATGGCAACAATCTGGTCAGCCCCCGTCAGACACAATTTATCAACCGCAACTGGGAAGGTCTGACCGACAGCGATGGCACGCCCATCGTTGACGAGTTCATTCGCCTCGCCCGTCAGGGGGCCGGGTGGCACAGCTTCATGTGGGAAAAACCCTCGACCGGGGATGAGGCGCAGATGATCGCCTATGTCGTCGGGTTGCAGGACTGGCGCTGGGTCGTGGGTACCGGGGTCTTCATTGACGACATTGTCGCCACGGTCGCCAACGCAAGGGCCGAGGTCGAGGCCCGCGTGCAGCGCACCTTCATGTATATCGGCGCTATTGTCGTGGCCGCCGTTCTGATTGTCTTTGCCTCGGGCATGTTGCTGAACATTCGCGAGCGACGGTTGGCAGATGCCAAGCTGAAGGAACTGACGCAACGTGTCTTCGACGCGCAGGAAGAGGAACGCGGCCGGGTTGCCCGCGAACTGCATGATGGCATCAGCCAGATCCTTGTGGGGGTACGCTATGCGCTGGACAATGCGCGCCGCCGTCTGTTGCGCGGCGATGATGCAGGTGCGCGCGATCCGCTGGACAAAGGCATCGACCATCTTCGCACCGCCATCACCGAGGTCCGTCGCATCAGCCGCGACCTGCGCCCCGGCGTACTGGACGACCTTGGTCTTGGGCCTGCGCTGAAGGCTCTGACCGACGATTTTCGCGAACGAACCGGGATCGAGACTGAATTTTCCACCGTCGTATTCCGCAACCGGCTGGATCAGGACAGCAAGATCGCGCTTTATCGCATCGCACAAGAGGCGCTGACAAATATCGAACGCCACGCCGACGCCTCTTATGTGACGATTGACCTGCGTGGCCACAAGAAAGGCGCAACCATGCGGATCACCGACAATGGCCGTGGGTTGCGCGCAGAATCCGGGACCCCAACCACCGGCATCGGTCTGCGCAACATGCAGGAACGAATTGAGCAACTTGACGGATCGCTGCGTATTCTGTCATCACGCGGGCCGCGCGGCGGTACGGTGATCGAGGCCAGTCTGCCGCTGAGCCACCTGTTGCCACCGCAGGAAGACGCAACTCCGAACCGAAAGGCCGGTACATGAGCGCCAAGAATATCCGAGTTCTAATTGTCGACGATCATCCCATGGTGGCCGAGGGCATTCAGTCGATCCTTGAAAGCTACGACGATATCGAAGTGGTTGGGACACTCGGCAGCGGTCAGGCTGCGGTGGATCATGCGGTTGGCCTTTCCCCGGATGTCATCCTGATGGACCTGAACATGCCTGGCCTCGGCGGCCTCAGCGCCACGGAAATCATTCTGGAACGACTGCCCGATACGCGCATCCTGATCCTGTCGATGCATGACAGCCCCGAATATATTTCGACCGCGCTCAGCCACGGTGCAAAAGGCTATGTTCTCAAAGATGTCCCAACTGAAGAGATCAAGCAGGCCATTGATGCGGTCATGCGGGGTGAGCAGTATCTGTGCACCGGTGCCAGTGGATCCCTGAAACCCAAAGGCGACAACGCACGCGAGGCGCTGACAGGGCGCGAGCAAACAATTCTGCTGGAACTGGCGCAGGGCAAATCAAACAAAGAGGTTGCGCAAAAGCTGGATATCTCGGTGCGCACGGTTGAAACGCATCGCAAGAACATCAAGCGCAAACTGGGAATTTCCTCGACTGCCGGGCTGACCCGCTACGCGCTGGAACATGGCATGCTGCAAGGCACCGGGGTCGGTTTCTGATCCTTGCGCAACCGCAGCGCGCAGCGCTGCCCGGCCCAACCAGAGAAGATGCGCCACAGGCGCGTTGACGGCGGGCGGGAGCGTTCACCTCCGGTAGTGCCCCTTCAATCCAACAACTGATCCTTTCGCAAACCCGCACGCTCATAATGATGCGGCAACACGCGTCCATAGAGCTGCTGCGTCCGCTCGATCCCGCCGCACATGCCTTCGGCCTCGACAAATGAAAAGATCCCCACATACCGCCGCCG
Source organism: Ruegeria sp. O5 (assembly GCF_056535105.1). Taxonomy (NCBI): domain Bacteria; kingdom Pseudomonadati; phylum Pseudomonadota; class Alphaproteobacteria; order Rhodobacterales; family Roseobacteraceae; genus Ruegeria; species Ruegeria sp. O5. The sequence goes on from NZ_JBQERN010000001.1 coordinate 652,200, forward strand.
TGTGCCCTTGACCGGGGCGACTCTGTGCAGGGAATAGCGGCCTTTGAATATCTGTAGGTCCCCAGGTTGCAGGTCCAGCCGATGAACGCGCGCCTTGTTTCCGTCCAGAACCGACGCGACCTGATCGAAATTTTCATCCTCGGCTGTGCGCAGATTGGGTGCGTATTCGAATGCACCGCCCTGCTCGCCATTCTGGATCGCCAGTGTCACGGTGTAGTTGTTGGTGTCGAAATGCCAGGGAAAGCCCCGCCCCTCCTCCACGACATTGATGATCACGTCTGCCAATGGATCATCGTAACGAAAGAAGCGGTCCTCAGGCTCATCCAGCGCATCCCGAATGAAAGGAAGAAATCCGCTAAACTCGTAAATCCTGCGCAAAGGACCGGAATGCGCAAAATTGTCGGCAGGAACAAACGCGTTCGAACGGTCATAGAACCGTCTGATCGGATGGGCGGCGTCGAACCGTGGGTCGTCTTTGGTGAAATAGGCATTTGTGCGATTGAAAGACCGGTGTGCATTGGGTGCCACCTCATCTGCCTCCTGCACCAACAGCTCGATCCCTTGCGCGTGTGCGAAACCCGGTAGAACCGCACATCCGTCCTGTTCCAACTCGCGCCGCAAATCCCCGATCAATCGCCTGTAAGCTGGCGAATCCGGGCGATCGATCGGATATCGTCCCAGATCTACCAGGTCCTGTAACATGCTCCGCCTCCCTCGTTTGCGACCACAAGGTCAGCGTGACCCAGACAAAACACCGGATCATGCCAGTTTCAGACATCGGCCTGACGCATTCAGACCTTCATACTTGTCCCGCCCTCAGGAAAACGACTGCCCTTTTCCCGGAAATTCCCGGCATGCGGCAATCTGCGCAACAAAATTTCGCAAAATACCGCCATTGAGATAGAAAATTGGTGGATTTGCCTGTTGACGCTCCTCCCCCCCGACCATAATGTCCCCTCCAAGCAAAAAGGAGCCTCTGGCGATGAGAACGCTAGTCGTAATCGTAGGAACCACGCGCATGGGCCGGTAACGGTAAACCATAATCGAACCCATGCGCCTCCGAAAATTCGGGGGCTTTTTTTTGTCAAACGCAAGACACATGTCGCGAACGGAGCAAAGCAGATGACACGTGAGATGACCGGCGCAAAGATGGTGGTTCAGGCCCTCAAGGATCAGGGCGTGGACACGGTTTTCGGATACCCCGGTGGCGCCGTCCTACCGATCTATGACGAGATCTTTCTGCAAAACGACATTCGCCACATTCTGGTGCGTCACGAACAGGGTGCGATCCACGCCGCCGAAGGCTATGCGCGGTCGACCGGTAAGCCGGGTGTTGCGCTTGTAACCTCTGGTCCCGGTGCCACAAACGCCGTTACTGGCCTGACTGATGCGTTGCTGGATTCGATTCCGATTGTGGTTCTGACCGGGCAGGTCCCGACCTTCATGATCGGATCGGATGCCTTTCAGGAAGCCGACACCGTTGGCATCACCCGCCCCTGCACCAAGCATAACTGGCTGGTAAAGGACACGAATTCGCTGGCCGAAACGCTGCACGAGGCGTTCCATGTGGCCAAGTCGGGCCGTCCCGGCCCGGTTCTGATCGACATTCCCAAGGATGTGCAGTTTGCCACGGGTGAATACAACAGTCCCAAACCTTCGACCTCGCATTACCAGCCAGTGCTGAAAGGCGATCTGGAGGAAATCAACGAACTTGTTGCAGCCATTGAAAAAGCCAAGAAACCAGTTTTCTACACGGGTGGTGGTGTCATCAACTCTGGCCCCGCAGCCAGCCAGTTGCTGCGCGAGTTGGTGGATTCCACGGGCTTCCCGATCACCTCAACCCTGATGGGTCTGGGTGCCTATCCGGCGTCGGGCGAAAACTGGTTGGGGATGCTGGGGATGCATGGCCTCTACGAGGCGAACCTTGCGATGCATGGCTGTGACCTGATGATCAACATCGGCGCACGGTTCGACGACCGGATCACCGGGCGCATCGACGCGTTCTCTCCAAAGTCGAAGAAAGCCCATATCGATATTGATCCGTCTTCGATCAACAAGGTCATCCGTGTGGACATCCCGATTGTCGGCGACGTGGCGCATGTACTGGAAGACATTCTGAAGGTGTGGAAGTCACGCGGGCGCAAGACCGATGCGGCAGCCGTCAAGAAATGGCAGGCGCAGATCTCTGAATGGCGCAAGATCAACTGTCTGTCCTACACCAACAGCGAAAAGTCGATCAAACCGCAATACGCGCTGCAACGTCTTGAAGAGCTCACGAAAAAGCATGATCGCTATATCACGACCGAGGTTGGGCAGCATCAGATGTGGGCGGCACAATATCTTGGGTTCGAAGATCCCAACCGCTGGATGACATCGGGCGGGTTGGGCACGATGGGCTACGGCTTCCCGGCTTCGATCGGTGTGCAGATGGCACATCCTGACGCGTTGGTAATCAACGTCGCCGGTGAAGCCTCTTGGCTGATGAACATGCAGGAAATGGGCACAGCCGTTCAATACCGCCTGCCGGTCAAGCAGTTCATCCTGAACAACGAACGCCTCGGCATGGTCCGCCAGTGGCAGGAGCTGCTGCATGGCGAGCGCTATTCGCATAGCTGGTCCGAGGCCCTGCCCGATTTCGTCAAACTCGCCGAGGCCTTCGGGGCCAAGGGTATCCTGTGTTCCGACCCCGCCGATCTGGACGATGCGATCATGGAGATGATCAACTACGACGGCCCAGTGATCTTCGACTGTCTGGTCGAAAAGCACGAGAACTGCTTCCCGATGATCCCGTCGGGCAAGGCACATAACGAGATGCTTCTGGGTGAGGCCGAAACGCAGGGCGTGATCGATAGCAAAGGTTCGGTTCTGGTCTGATACCGCCCGAGGATTACCGCCGGGCGACCGTTGCGCCCGGCAAACACAGGATGATGAAAGGGACATAAATGTCTGCCCTACATATCAAAAAAGGCTCCAACCGCCATTCGGCCTATAACCTACGGCCTACCTTCTCGGACGTGCAGGAACGCCATACCATTGCCGTGCTGGTCGAGAACGAACCCGGTGTCCTGGCCCGTGTGATCGGTCTGTTCTCGGGGCGCGGATACAACATCGAAAGTCTTACCGTGGCCGAGGTGGATCACACAGGACACCTGAGCCGCATCACCATTGTCACCACCGGCACACCGCAGGTGATCGAACAGATCAAGGCGCAGCTGGGGCGGATCGTGACTGTCCATGACGTGCATGACCTGACGGTCGAAGGCCCTTCGGTTGAACGCGAACTGGCCATCATCAAGGTCGTGGGTGAAGGCGACAAACGCGTCGAGGCGCTGCGCCTGGCTGACATCTTCCGTGCCAATGTGGTCGACAGCACCCTGAACTCTTTCATTTTCGAAATCACCGGCGCGCCGGACAAGATCGACGCTTTTGCTGACCTGATGCGCCCGTTGGGCCTGATGGAAATCGCCCGCACCGGCGTGGCGGCCCTGCTGCGCGGCGACTGAACAATATACCCGCCTTGGGGCTTTTCCTGCATCCAAGGCGGGAGCACATCTTTGGGTTGGTGGGCATTTGCAAAATCAACCCACACGTCCTTCTATGCGCTAAATTTGCCATAGGGTAAGCTTTTCCGGATAAAGATTAGGCATTTTCAGATAAAGCCTATTGCCATTGCGCTTTATGGCATTAGCCTCAACGTGCAACGCGACGTGGGGATACGTTGCTTGGGGTCAATCTGTACGATTTTTCAATGCGCGCCGGGGCTTGGTTCCAGTGCTGCGATGGTTTTTCAGGAAACTTAGCAAGGCGTGGGCATCCATGACCGACGACATTCGCAGCCCGGCTGAACTTCGCGCGATGTTTGGCGCGAACCTGCGACAACTGGCACGAAGGTATCGGTCGGTCTCGGCACTGTGCCGCAAGCTTGGCGTGAATCGGACGCAGTTCAACAGGTATCTTTCGGGTGAAAGTGTACCACGGCCGGATGTTTTGGATCGCATCTGCCGGTTTTTCGACGTGGATGCGCGCATCCTCCTGAAGCCCCTGGACGAAATTGAAAAGATCGAGGACCACCCCGCAGCGGCGGCCTTGACCGAGTTTCTGGGATCAGGTGTGGACATGATCGCCAGAACTGCGTTTTCTCCGGGGTTTTATGCCGTGATCGAAAGCGTCTCGGCCTCGCACCGCATGACCTTGCTGCACGCCCGACCACTGGCCCAATGCACATTGATACGCGGATATGTCTCGCGCGCCGCGATGCCCGAAGCAACGCCGCAGGCGCGCGAAATACAAGGGATCGTCGCCTGCACCGGCAGTTCCGTCTATATGCTGACCTCTCAGCGAGCGGGTCAGAACAGCCGCGTTTATATGATTTCACCCGATCCCACGGGAACAGCGGTTCAGTGGCGCGGCACGGTCATAAGCCCGGCCGCCCCTGAGGCACCGGAACCCGTGGTTCTGAAATATCTCGGGCACGATGCAACGGCGATTTTCGCCGCTGCGCGCTTGTCGACCAACAATCCGGCACAGTATCCCTGAGCGGTTTTCTCAGGACGATGTGCCCTCCCCTTCGACTTGGGTGATTTGCCTATACAGGTGCCAACTGGCATGGCCTAACAGTGGCAGAACCACCAAAAGGCCCAGAAACCAGGGCACCATGGCCAGGAACGTCAGAACAGCGATGATTACCCCCCAGGCAAGCATCACCGGAAAATTCCCGGACACATAGGTAAAACTTGCAATCATTGCCGTGACAAAATCCAGTTCGCGATCCAGCAGCAGTGGGATCGACAATACGGTGATCATATAGAGAACGGTTGCGAATACCGCCCCAACCACCGTGCCCACAGCCAGCATTGTCAGGCCATTCGCCGTCAGAAAGACCTCAAGCGAGGATGACACGTTAGTCATCGTGGCCAGCCCAAGGAACAGGGCAAAGATCATGTGCCCCAGGAAAAACCAGAACAGAAACACCACGACGATGATGGCGCAAATCGACGGCAATTGCCGGCGGCTTTGTTGCAGCACGACACCAAAGATTGCACCAAGATCCAGCGGTTCGCCCTGTTCCAGCCGGTGCGACACCTCGTAAAGGCCAACAGCGGCAAACGGGCCGATCAGTGGAAAGCCGATAGCTGCCAGAACCAGCCAGAAGGTTGTACCAGTCTGGATGGTGACCCATGCCATCGCCCATCCCGCAAGCACGTAGAACCCGGCAAAGATCAACCCGAACTGCGGCGCGCGCCGAAAGTCGGCCCAGGCGCGCTTCAACGCTGTGCGCAGCATGGCTGTATCTACCGGACGCATGTCCGGAACGCCAAATGGCTTTTCCATTTAGTCTCCTCCCTGATCGGCGTTATGACATCGCCGGCCTCTTGTTAGGCCAGTCGGTTTCGGTGTGATACGCCGCCCCGACCGACAGTAATTTCTGATCCGATCCTTTTGGTCCAAACAGTTGAAAGCCCATGGGCAGGCCCTGCACACCAAACCCGGCGGGCGCGGCCAGACAAGGCAAGCCAATCAGGCTGACCGGTACCGTGACATGCATCCAGCGATGATATGTATCCATTGCGCGGTCCGCGATCCGGGTGGGGTATGGCGTTTCGATCCCAAACGGCCAAACCTGTGCGGATGGCAGGACAAGGGCATCAAACTGCTCGAACAGTTCCGCCGCGCGCCGGAACCATTCTGACCGGATTACGCTGGCGTGATGCACATCCATGGCACTCATCGTCAGACCCCGGTCCAGCTCCCACTGGGCTGTGTCTTTCAGATGGTCCCGTCGTTCAGCCAAAGGTTCCAGCCCTGCGGCGACAGTCCAGGACCGCAGGGTGATCCAACTGGTCCATAACCGTTCGGCATCGAAAGGCGGGGCGACATGTTCAACACGCGCGCCCCGCGCTTCGAACACCTTCAACGCATCCCGGCACAGCTCAAGGATTCCGGCTTCAACTGGAAAGGCCCCACCCCAATCGCCCAGCCAGCCAATGCGCAACCCGTTCAGATCTGCTGCGACCACCGGGGAAACCCGTGCGTATTCTCCGACCAATGGCAGGCGCGGATCGGGCCCCGAGATCACATCGAGCAGGATACCCAAATCTTCGGGACTGCGCGCCATCGGCCCCAGCGTGGACAGTTGATGCAGGAAACTGTCACCCACAGGATCAGACGGCACCCTGCCCCAGCTTGGGCGAAAGCCGTAGACGTTGTTCCAGGCCGCCGGGTTGCGCAGGCTGCCCATCATGTCAGACCCGTCGGCCAATGCCACCATACCCGTTGCCAAAGCCACTGCCGCACCACCGGATGAGCCACCGCAGGTGAAACTGGCATCATACGGGTTGCGCGTCGCACCATAGACCGGGTTGAACGTGTGCGAACCCAGCCCGAACTCCGGCGTATTGGTCTTGCCGATCAGGATGGCGCCCGCGGCCCGCATCCTGGCGGCAATCAGATCATCCCTGTCAGGGACGACATCCCTGAAAACAGGCGATCCATGCGAAGAGACAATACCTGCCACATTGACCAAATCCTTGACGGCAATTGGCAGTCCGTGCAGCGGGCCAGTGACAGGGCCGCTGTCGCGGGTCTGCGCTTCGGCCATCAGCTCGCCCTTGTCCCGCAGCGCCACGATGGCGTTCACGTCACCGTTGACTTTGGCAGTGCGATCCAGCGTGGCCCGCATGACTTCTGTGGCCGAAACCTGCCGGGTAGCCAGTTGGTTCAGAAGCTCTGTGGCAGATATCCGGGTCAGGTCCATAACACGCCAGTCTGTTGTTGGTCTTCGACAGCCTAGCGAGCGGTTCACCTCATTTAAACCCACTGTTTAGATGTATCTTTTCTTGTCTTACTAACAACAGCATCACAGTGCTTTGCGGTGCAATGGCAGGTTGCTGTCCCGGCCCAGCCAATACCGTAGGCAAACGGCAATGGCCGCGCTACTCAACACCAGCCAGACCCCACCCCACAGCATCGCGGTGCCGCCGAATTCCTCGGCCAGTAGGAACGCGTCCGAGCGCGCGCCGGACCGTCGGATGGTGTCATCAAAGATATCAAACGGGACATAGATCATGCTGGTCAGCCCGATGACGCGCAGCACCAGATCACTGACCTCGTGGCTCATGAACCACGCTGTCGCAATCATTGCGGCCCCGACGCCTGCGCAAAATAACAAGGCGAAAGCATCGCGTATGTACAGCAGTGCGATCAGACACATGATTGCGCCGAAAACAGCCAAAACAGCCCGGTCAGCATTTGTCCGCAAGGCGATGATCAAAAGCGCCATGCCAAACACGAGCGAGCCGAGATAGCCGGCGGACAGGCTGAGAAACCTGCTGCCGCCCCGGCCGATCACCATCCCTCCTTGCTGGGGTGAGATCGTGAAACTCTCGACCGAACCGCCAGTCAGTAGGATTGTCACGGCATGAGACAGCTCATGCAGAAAGACGACCAGAATTTTCAGCGGAACTACAACCGGCGTGTTCCAGAGCGCAAAGACCAGACCGGTGATCAGGATTAGCTGCCAGTGCCCTTTCAGCAGGTCCGGAAAGGAACGCTGGCGTGTCACCTTAGCTGTCGCCCTGCGCCTCGGATCGGCTTTTGCCTGCCACGTTCAGGGCCAAGGTTGCCGCCATGAATCCGTCCAGGTCCCCGTCCAGAACCCCTTTGGTATCCGAGGTTTCGTGATTGGTTCGCAGGTCCTTGACCATCTGATAGGGCTGCAAGACGTAAGACCGGATCTGGTTGCCCCAGCCCGCATCGCCCTTAGCCTCGTGCGCCGCGTTGATATCCGCGTTGCGGCGATCCAGTTCCTGCTGGTACAGGCGCGATTTCAGGGCTTTCATGGCAATATCACGGTTCTGGTGCTGCGACTTTTCCGAGCTGGTCACAACAATCCCGGTCGGGATGTGCGTGATCCGAACAGCCGAGTCGGTGGTGTTCACGTGCTGGCCGCCAGCCCCCGAAGAGCGGTAGGTGTCGATGCGGATATCGGCCGGGTTCACCTCGATCTCGATATTGTCGTCGACCACCGGATAGACCCAGACCGAACTGAAAGACGTATGGCGCTTGGCAGCCGAGTCATAGGGCGAGATCCGCACCAGCCGGTGCACGCCGCTTTCCGATTTCAGCCAGCCATAGGCATTGTGACCGGAAATCTTGTAAGCTGCGGATTTGATCCCCGCTTCTTCGCCCGGTGTCTCGGATTGCAGCTCGACCGTGTAACCCTTTTTCTCGGCCCAGCGCACATACATGCGCGCCAGCATCGACGCCCAGTCGCAGCTTTCGGTTCCCCCCGCGCCCGAGTTGATTTCGAGGAACGTATCATTGCTGTCGGCCTCACCGTCCAGCAGCGCCTCAAGCTCTTTTTTGGCGGCTCTGGCTTTCAGCGTCTTGATCGCGGCTTCGGCATCCTGAACGACTTCTTGGTCTTCCTCCATCTCGCCCAACTCGATCAGTTCGATATTGTCGTTGAGGTCGGTCTTGATGGATTCATACGTCTCGATTGCATCGACCAGCATCTGCCGCTCGCGCATCAGTTTCTGCGCGTTTTCAGGGTTATCCCAAAGGTTGGGGTCTTCGACGCGCGCGTTGAATTCCTCAAGGCGATGCGGTGCGGTTTCATAGTCCATACGCTGCGCCAGCAGCTCCAGCGACTTTTTTATATCCGCCACGATGTTCTGGGTTTCGGCGCGCATGGTCTTGTCCCAACTTGCTCAATCAGGCCTGCGTGATAGCAAGAGGTGCGAGACACCACAAGACAGGCTGGACCTGAATGCAAAACACAGTCGAAGAGTTTCTGGGCAGATGGGATTTGCACTTTCCTGAACTGGTTGCGGACACCGGCCATGCAAGAGTGTGGAAAGTACAATCCAATTGCGGCCCAGCTGCCTTGAAGCTATATCGCAGGCAAGATCGCGGGAACGAAAAACCGGGCACAAACTTGTTGGTCGGGTGGCGCGACAGGGGCGCTGTTCGGATTTTGGAAGAGGCACGGAGCGCCGTACTGATGGAGTGGTTGGATGGACCATCTCTGGGAGATATCGCCCGCGCGGGCAGGCCCGAAGAAGCCGTCAAGACACTTGCGGAAACAGCAGCGTGTTTGCACGCAGGGGACCCGGTCAGCGCCACTGGAATGAAACCCTTGCAACAGGTGTTCGCCCCCTTGGCTGAATGCACCTTTGCGGCCGAGTGCCCTGCCCAACTGCGTAACGCGGTGAAGTCAGCGATTGCACTAAGTGAAGACTTGTTAGACAGCCAACCTTCACCCGTACCTCTTCACGGGGACTTTCATCCAGACAATGTCATTATGACACTATCAGGACCCCGGATCATCGATGCAAAAGGTTATCTAGGCGATCCCGCTTTTGAACTGGCCAACGCGTTGCGACACCCTAAGGGAATGCCGGATCTTGTGCGCCAACCCCTGCAAATCGAAACCTGTCTGTCGGAGTATTCCAAAGCAATGAGTGTTCCACGAATACGGCTGGCTCAATGGGCTGCCGCGAAATGCGCATTGTCCATCTACTGGCGATCTGACGGCCCGATCTGCGGTGACGCAGAAGCTGATCTACTAAACCTGTTTCTGAAAGCGGCCGGTCAGTAAAGCCCGCCGGTGCTCAGGTCCCCTTGGGAAGCTTTCGGACCAACGGTCACGGTCTGGCCCGTCGACGTCTGAACCTGTACACCAGCGCGCTGGACTTCTTCAAACAATGGCAGGTCCGATCCGATGGCAAAACCACCATCATAGACACGGTCGATAAAACCATCGACGCCGTCGCGGAAGAATTCGGCCACGACATAGTCACCGGTGGCATCATCGGGCAGACGGGCCCCGCTGAAGCGGTCGATCTTGATGAAATGACCGCCTTCCGGCACTTCAAACGGACCGCCGCCATATTTTTCGACCGCTTTTTCCATGAAGCTCTGGAACACAGGGCCACACAGCGTGCCACCATAGGCCCCACGTCCCATCGGACGCGGTCGATCATAACCGATGTAGCAACCGGCCACGATGTTCGACGTAAAGCCGATGAACCACGCATCCTTGGAGTCGTTGGTGGTTCCGGTTTTGCCCGCTGTTGGCACGGGCAGATTCACAACGCTGGATGCCGTCCCGCGATCGACCACACCCTTCATCATCGATGTCAGCTGATAGGCGGTGATCGCATCCATGACCTGCGCGCGATCCGTGACAAGGGTCGGCGATTCATCTGGTTCCAGCCAGGTCGAGTTACAGTCCAGACACTGACGGTCATCGTGGCGATAGATGGTTTTTCCGAACCGGTCCTGAATGCGGTCGACCAGAGTGGGTTCCACACGCTGGCCGCCATTGGCGAACATCGCATAGGCCGCGACCATCTTGTAAAGCGTGGTTTCTTCGGCCCCCAGCGAGTTGGCCAAAAATGCGCCCATCCTGTCATAGACACCGAACCGTTCCGCATAGCCGGCAACGACGGGCATTGTAACTTCCTGCGCCAGACGGATGGTCATCAGGTTCCGCGACTGTTCGATCCCAGTGCGCAAAGGAGTTGGACCGTAGAACTTGTTGGAGGAGTTCTTGGGGCGCCACAGACCCTGCGGCGTGTTCACTTCGATGGGTGCATCGACAACGATGGTCGCGGGGCTGTATCCGCTGTCCAGCGCGGCAGCATAGACAAACGGCTTGAAGGACGATCCCGGCTGGCGTTGTGCCTGTGTGGCCCGGTTGAACACGGTATCCTGATACGAGAACCCGCCCTGCATCGCCAGAACACGACCCGAGTTCACGTCCATCGCGACAAAGCCGCCTTGTACCTCGGGCACCTGGCGCGCCGACCATTGCCCATCTTCACCCGCAACGACAAAAATGACGTCACCGCGCTTGAAGTTGGCGGCAAAATCACCCTGCATCCACTTGATGTCCGCGCGCGGGATAGTCCCATCGGCAGGACCTTCTTCGACACCAACGGTCAGTTGCTGGTCGGTCACGCCCAGAACCACGGCGGGATACCAACGGGTTGGCAGAATAACGTCGCGCGGAATTTCCATGGCCGCCAGCGCCTCGCGCCATTGCGCCTCATCCGCCAGTTTTTCTTCCGGGATCACGTCACCTGTTCCGCGCCATTTGCCACGGGAGCGGTCGTATTTCTCAAGCGCCTCGCGCAGGGCCCGTGCGGCCTCAACCTGCATTTCCTCATCCACCGATGCACGCACGGTGAAGCCGCCGGTAAAGAACTCGCCCTCACCAAAATCTTCGCTCAGCTGGCGACGGATTTCATCGGTGAAATAGTCGCGGGGCGGCAGGGCCGTACGGAAGCTTTCAAAATCTCCGTTCTGGACCGAGCGCAGAGGCAATTCGACCTCGGCCTCATAAGTCGCCTGATCGATGTAACCGTTCTGCTGCATCTCGCGTAACACGTAATTGCGGCGGGCCAGAAGGCGCTCTTTTTGCCAAACGGGGTGGTAATCTGACGGCGCTTTGGGCATGGCAGCCAGCATGGCGGCCTCATGCGGGGCCAGTTCCTGGAGGGTCTTGTTGAAATAGGTCTGTGCGGCGGCAGTCACACCATAAGAGTTCTGGCCCAGAAAGATCTCGTTCATATAAAGTTCGAGTATCTGTTCTTTGTCCAATGTATCCTCAAGCCGGGTCGCAAGAATGATTTCCTTGATCTTGCGCTCAGCCCGGCGGTCACCGGACAGCAGAAAGTTCTTCATGACCTGCTGCGTGATGGTCGACGCACCGCGTACGGTTTCGCCCTTGGTCCGCACCGCCTCGACCCCGGCGGCAATGATGCCGCGCGGGTCATAGCCCTGATGGTTGTAGAAATTCTTGTCTTCCGCCGAAATAAACGCCTGCTTCACCAGATCCGGGATTTCCTCGGACGGGGTGAACAGGCGGCGTTCCTGCGCGAATTCATCAATCAGCTTGCCTTCACCCGAATAGATCCGGCTGATTGTGGGTGGTTTGTACTGTGCCAGCGACTCGTGGCTGGGCAGATCGCGCCCATACATCCAGAACACCGCACCGATCACCAGCGCGGCCATGAAAATACCCAATGTCACGAGGCTGAAAATCGCCCCGAAAATCGAAAGAATGAACCGGATCACGTTACTGCCTTTTTCTCGCGGTGCCGCCTATATAGTGATGCGCCGCCCAAGGGTCAAAACACCGAGCGTATTCTAGCCGTTTTGCGCCGCAAGGTCACTGGCCAATAAGGGATTTGCGGATCACATCCTGCTGGCGCCAATCTTCAAGCCCCCGATGAATTCCCAGCGCCATTCTCGCCCGCCAATCAGGATCATTGAGGTTCTTCAGGTCTCTGGGGCTGGACAGAAACCCAAGCTCGACCAGAACCGACGGGATGTCCGCCGCCTTGAGTACTGAAAAAGACGCGGTACGCAGGGGTTTGCCGTTCATCGGCCCCCCTTGTTGTGCCAGACCGTTTGCAATGGCCTTGGCCAGCGCGCTTGTGCGTGGCATCGTTTCCTGACGGGCCATGTCCAGCAGAACATCCGTGATCTGATCATCTGCCCCGTTCAGATCGACACCGGAAATCAAATCCCCGCGGTCGTGCCGTTCCGCCAGCTTCGCACTGGCCACATCCGAGGCATCGTTGGACAGGGTATAAACCACCGCACCATGCGCCCGCCCTTCGGACAGGGAATCAGCGTGCAGCGAAATGAACAGGTCCGCACCGGCCCGGTGCGCCAGCGCAATTCGGCGCTCCAGCGAGACGAACTGATCGTCGACCCGTGTCAGAACCACCTCGTACCCGCCTGATCTTAGAAGGATTTCGCGCAGCTCACGTGCGAAAGTCAGCATCAGGGTTTTTTCATCAATCGCGTCTGTCTCGGCCCCCGGATCAATGCCTCCGTGGCCCGGATCCAGCATGACACGCAAGGGTCGGTCGGCGCTGCGCACCGCGGCTTGCGGCACATCCGCCGGATCCGGCAAGTCCCAGCCCGGGTTTCGCGGCGCACCTGCCGAGGAGTTGAAGGCATCGAAATCCGTCCCCTTGAGGTCGAGCGACAACAATGCAGCCCCCGAATCCTCTGCCACCGACATTTCTGCTTTCGTCACTGCCATCGGTGCCCCCAGTTCCAGCACCAGACGTGACCAACCCGGAACATATGCGCCGAACTGCACGCCGCTGATGCGATCGGATTGCAGGAAATCTTCGCGGGTCAGCCCGACCCAATCCACTTCGTTGAAGTCCAGAACCATACGGTAGGGATCCTGCAAGGTGAAAATCCTGTAGGGAACGCCCTGACTGAGGGCGATGTCCACCCGAACACCGGTACGCCCGACATCCGTAATACGGCTCTGGTCAGGCTGGACACGCGCCAACGCGCTAAAATCCTGCGCAATGGCACCACCAGCCAACGCCCAGAACAGCGCAATGCTAAAGAAGATCCTGCTCATGGCCTCAAGTTTTCCCGAGATCGTTTGCCGGGCACCCTATACCACAAGGGGCGGCTTGTGAACGGCTCAGGCCGGTTCCCTGACAGCGCCGCGCCGCGTCATAAAAAGGCGCAAACGCTCAAGCCCTTCCTGAATATCAGAGGTCGCGCGCGCATAGGAAAATCGCAATGTGGTATGGCCGCGCTGTGGGTCAAAATCCAGCCCAGGTGTCACGGCCACACCGGCCTGTTCCAGAATCTCGGCCGCAAATGCGCGACTGTCATCGGTCAAATCAGACACATCGGCATAGACATAAAACGCCCCATCGGGCGGCGCGATGTTCGAAAACCCGGCTTTGGGCAGCCCGTCCAGCATCAGCGCGCGATTGCGGCGGTACACGTCCAGATTGGCTTGCAATTCGTCGTCGCAATCCATGGCAGCCAGCGCTGCGACCTGACTGGCATGGGGGGCGCAGATGAACATGTTCTGAGCGATCCGTTCGACCACGCGCACCTGATCCTCGGGCACCACCATCCAGCCTACGCGCCATCCGGTCATCGAAAAGTATTTCGAGAACGAGTTGATCACATAGCATTTATCTGTCAGTTCCAGCGCCGTCACGGCCTTGGCTTCGTATTCCAGCCCGTGGTAAATCTCATCACTGATGAACGACGCGCCCTGCCCGTGCGCCGCCTCGATCAGGGCGCCCATGGCGGCCCGGTCCAACATCGTACCGGTCGGATTTGCGGGTGAGGCCACCATCAGCCCCTTCAGATCCAACCCCTGAATATCCGCCGCCACGGGCTGCAACCTGTTTTCCGGCGCGGTCGGCAGGTCGACCGGGACCAGACCCAGTGCCTTCAGAATCTGGCGATAGGACGGATAGCCGGGCGCGCCGATACCGACACGGTCGCCACTGTCGAACAATGCGGTAAAGGTCAGCAGGAATCCGCCGGACGAGCCAGGTGTGATCACCACCCGCTCGGGGTTCAGATCGACATTGTACCAATCGCCATAAAGCCGGGCGATCCGCTGCCTCAGGGCGGGCAGACCCAGGGCAACCGTATAGCCCAGCGGGCCTTGCTCCATCGCCGCGGCCAAAGCTTCGGTCGCACCCTTTGGCGCGCCGGTTCCGGGCTGGCCGACTTCCATGTGGATCACGTGGCGACCTGCCTCTTCGGCCTTGCGTGCCGCCTCCATCACATCCATCACGATGAAGGGATCGACCCCGGACCGGGTTGAGTTTCTCATGCCCATCTCCCATGTTGCAGTCATGGCTTTTGAGCGCGTATCCCGGTTGGCGTCAATCCCGGCCCTGATGGTTGCCGTTGTCGTCTGGCTGGCGGCAGCGGTTCAATCGCACGCGCAAAGCCTGATCCGCGACCCTGATATCGAACATGGCCTGCGTGAACTGGCCTTTCCGGTGTTGCGGGCTGCGGGGCTGAACACGAACCGGGTTCAGATTCTGGTCGTAAACGACAACACGTTCAATGCATTCGTCATCGACTACAACGCGATTTATGTGAACTACGGGCTGATTCTGACCGTCGAAAGCCCCGAGATGTTGCAGGCTGTCATCGCCCACGAGGCCGCACATATCTCGAATGGTCATCTGGCACGACGGGCTGAGAACCTGAAAGCGGCGCAGCGCAACGCCAGCCTCGGCACGGCTTTGGCCCTGCTGGCAGCTGCGGCAGGTGGGGGCGAGGCCGCCATCGGGATCGCTGCTGGCACCCAAGGCGCAGCAATTCGCGGTTTTCTGGGTCACACCCGCGCGGAAGAGGCATCCGCTGACCGCAGCGCCGCAAGTTACCTGCGATGGGCCGAAATCTCACCCAGCGGGATGGTGGAACTGCATCGGAAGTTCGCCGGTCAGGAACTGCTGAGTGTCGCCAATCAGGACCCCTATATGCGATCACACCCGACAAGCCGTGATCGTCTGCGCGCCGCCGAGGCGTTCCTGGACGAGTTTGGCGACCGCGCCGTTCCAAACCCCAATTCGGATTACTGGTTTGCGCGGGTTAAAGGTAAGCTGTCGGCCTTTCTGCGGTCACCCAGCTGGACCTTGCGGCGTGCCGGTGAAGAACCCTATCGCGACATCCGCCTGATGCGAGAGGCTTCGGCCTATCATCAGAACCGCGATCTGTCCCGCGCCCGTGCCGCGATAGACGCGGCACTTGCCGAACGTCCTGATGACCCGTTCTATTACGACCTAAAGGGGCAAATCCTGTTAGAAAACAGAAAGGTAAGCGATGCTGTTAATGCTTACGCAAGCGCTGTTGAAATGGCCCCGAACAATGCGTTGATCCTTGCGGGCTATGGGCGCGCCCTGCTGGCGCAAGGGGAAACAAAACAGGCATTGAATGCATTGGAACAGGCGCGCGCGCGCGACTTTCGTAATGCACGCCTGATGCAAGACCTGGGTGTGGCTTACGCGCAGGTCGGAAATAACGGTATGGCTTCGACCGTGACGGCAGAGCGTTATGCGCTGCAAGGTCGGATGGAGGATGCCGGAATTCACGCGAAACGGGCTGTAGGACAGTTGCCCGAAGGCTCTCCGGGTTGGCAAAGGGCACAAGACGTGTTGATTGCCTCAGAACGACTCAAGAAAGATAAAAGGAAACGGAAATGATCCTCAGACATGCTGCACCTGCCCTTCTGGGGCTTTCCATGGCGGCGACCTCAGCACAGGCGCTGGACCTGAACGCGATGAATGATGCCGAAAAGGCAGAGTTTGGCGCTCAGGTACGCGAATACCTGCTGGAAAACCCCGAAGTCATTATCGAGGCAATCAATATCCTCGAACAGCGAAACGCAGTGGCCGAAGCGGCCGCAGACAAGGAACTGGTCGCCGCCAATGCGGAAGAACTGTTCGACGATGGCTATAGCTGGGTCGGCGGCAACCCGGACGGCGATATTACACTGGTCGAGTTTATGGACTACCGCTGCGGCTATTGCCGCCGCGCGGTGCCCGAAGTGGCAAACCTGCTGGCCAGCGATGGCAATATCCGGTTTGTGATCAAAGAACTGCCAATTCTGGGCGACGCATCTGTTTTGTCCTCGCGCTTTGCGGTGGCAACCAAGCAAGTGGCAGGAAATGACGCCTATAAACAGGTTCACGATGCGCTGATGGAATTCAGCGGCGAACCCTCAGAAGTAACTCTTCGCCGCATCTCTGACGGGCTGGGTCTGGACAGTGACGCGATCATCGCCGCGATGGACAGCGACAGCGTCACGGATGAGATCAGCCGCACCCGTGCCCTGGCGCAACGGATGCAGATTTCGGGCACGCCCTCATTCGTGTTGGGAACCGAGTTGCTGCGCGGCTATCTGCCCGCCGATCAGATGCAGCAGATTGCAGATGGCGTTCGCGCAGAACAGGGTTGATAGGTATTGGGGGCGGCACAGCTGCCCCCAGACAAAAAGGCGGATGATCACTGACCTCAGCCGTCTACCGGTTCCACGGCCCGGTGATAGAGATGCCACGTGGTGTGGCCAAGGATCGGCAAGGTAAAGATCAAGCCCATAAACGCCGGAACCATCGACATTAACATTGTGACCGAGATGATCGCTGCCCAGCCGAGCATGACCACAGGGCTTTCCGAGACGACGCGTAAAGACGTCAACATGGCTGAAACAAAATTTGTTTCCCGGTCCAGAAGCATAGGCATGGCGACGACAGTGACCGAAAACAGGACAGCCGACAGGAACGCCCCGACACAGGTGCCGATTGCAAGGAATGTCCAACCCTGCGGAGTGAACAAGATGATGTTCAAGAATCCGTCAAAATCCGAAAAGGATGAATTCTGCAGGATGATCGCAAGCCAAAGCCGGACCTGATAAACCCAAACCCAGAAAATGAACAGCGTGACAAAGGCCATCCAGCCCATTTCGCGCTTGCGTTGATCGGCCATGACAGTGAGGATTTCATACCAGCCAAAACTCTCGCCCTTCTGTAACCGCCGGGACATCTCATAAAGTCCTGCAGCGGCGAAAGGCGCGACCAGAGGAAATCCGACAATCGCAGGAATGATCATCCAGATCTTGCCAAGCCAGACCAAGCTCCAGACCATCAGGATTCCGAAAGCTGCATAGAAAAGCCCGAAGAAACCGCTCATGAAGGGGCGCGCCAGAAAATCGGAAAACCCAGCTTTCAGTGACGCCTTTATATCATCCGAAGTAACACGATTGACCTTGGGCATGGCCTGCTGGTGTGGCGTCAGGTTCTCGGGTGGCGTAGGGCCTGCGGTCTTGGATGTCATGACACACTCCTCCCAAAGCATGGGTCCGCGCTGGTCTGCTTACCGACGGAACCAGCGGCGAAACAGGCAAGTTCAGTCACGAAACAAGTTAGCAACAGCTCAGGCACTGGGGCAAGGGATGAGTAAGGTCGCTATGCCTGCGTTACCGACACAGCCGACCCCACACTACTCTGCCGCTTCCGCAGCCGCGTCCAATTCAGCCGCTTTCTTTTCGACCTGTTCCACGATGTGGTCGATCATCTGATCGTTGGACATCTTGTGGCTGGCCTTGCCCGCCAGATAAACCATCCCGGATCCTGCCCCGCCACCGGTAAACCCGACATCGGTCATCAGCGCCTCGCCCGGTCCGTTGACCACGCAACCGATGATCGACAGGCTCATCGGTGTCTTGATGTGTTCCAGACGACGTTCCAGCGCCTCGACGGTCTTGATGACGTCAAACCCCTGCCGTGCGCAGGACGGGCATGAGATGATGTTGACGCCCCGGTGGCGCAGACCAAGGGACTTGAGGATTTCAAAGCCGACCTTCACCTCTTCCACCGGATCGGCAGACAGGCTGACGCGGATCGTGTCGCCGATCCCCATCCACAGCAGGTTGCCCAACCCGATGGCAGATTTGATGGTGCCGGACACCAGTCCGCCCGCCTCGGTGATACCCAGATGGATGGGCGCATCAGTGGCTTCGGCTATGCCCTGATATGCGGCGGCGGACAGGAAAACGTCGCTGGCCTTCACACTGATTTTGAACTCATGAAAATCATTGTCCTGAAGGATGCGGATATGTTCCAACCCGCTTTCGACCATCGCTTCGGGGCACGGTTCGCCATATTTCTCAAGCAGGTGCTTTTCCAGACTGCCCGCATTCACGCCAATGCGGATCGAGCAATTGTGGTCGCGCGCGGCCTGAATGACTTCTTTCACCCGGCGTTCATCGCCGATGTTGCCGGGATTGATGCGCAGACAGGCAGCGCCTGCTTCGGCCGCCTCGATACCACGGCGATAGTGAAAATGGATGTCCGCAACGATGGGCACCGGGCTTTCGCGCACGATCTCTTTCAATGCCTTAGCCGACGCCTCATCGGGGACTGAAACGCGCACGATATCCGCGCCAGCCTCGGCTGCGGCCTGAACCTGCGCCACTGTTGCCGCCACATCGGTGGTCAGGGTGTTGGTCATGGTCTGAACAGCGATCGGGGCATCGCCCCCGACAGGGACGTTGCCGACCATGATTTGACGGGATTTACGACGATAAATGTCGCGCCAGGGGCGCACGTGATTAAGGGACATAAGGACGGATCCGCGTCTGCCTGAGTTGCGACAGTAGATAGTCCGGCAAAGGGGTTACCGCAATGGCAAGATCACTCGGCGGGCGCTTCTGTCGCCGCGGTTTGCAGTTCAGCCACCAGCTGCTTGAGCGCGCTGTTCTGATCCGCTTCAAGATCAGCAACGGCATAAACTTCCGAAACTGCGTCTTTCGAAAGGATCACCCCTTTGGCAACCGTGCCGGGTGCCCCTGCCGGGCCATAGTGCTCGCCGTTCATCGAGAAATAAACCGATCCCGACGCCCCTGCCCGCAACAGCGGCGGTTCTTCTGTCAGCGGAACCTCAAAGACACTGCCTTGCTCGACCGTTCCAAGCGTCCCTTCGAAAATGACACTGCCATCTGCCGCCGTTACCCGCATCCAAGAAGGATCGACAGCAACGATTTTCAGCGTGGTATCAACCTGTTCCACGACCTGAGGCAAAGCTGGTCGTTCAACCGTGTGCACTTCGGCAACTTCGAACTGCGGCAGGCTTGGCGGGCGGAAGGTTCCGACATCACGCGGATCAAGGGTCGAAATCGGCGCATCGCGGGCAACCAGAACCGGAACAT
This sequence comes from Ruegeria sp. O5, assembly GCF_056535105.1. NCBI lineage: Bacteria > Pseudomonadati > Pseudomonadota > Alphaproteobacteria > Rhodobacterales > Roseobacteraceae > Ruegeria > Ruegeria sp. O5. The sequence continues at coordinate 671,710 of NZ_JBQERN010000001.1, forward strand.
CCAACGCCTGCGGACGATAGAGACGGTCCAGTGCCTCGGTATTCGCCGCAGCAACCACATCATCGACAACGCCGCCGCGCACGGCATCAAGTGGATCAAGGTCGGAAAGCACCACAGGCGCCTGTTCAACCGGGCTGACCTGCACCTGCTGGATCTTGTTCAGAACGGCCCACCCGCCATAGCCGATGCCGCCAATTACCGCCAACAGCACCAGCGACGAGCCGATGGCGCGCGGTTCAATCTGACTGACCAGAGATTCCTTGCCCGGAATGTACGGCGTATTGGGCGAGATGAAGGGATCGCGCCCCATTGGCCCACGCGCCGGAAGCGCACCGGTCGGCTTTCGCACCACCGAGGCCTCGGCCGACATGCCATGCGCGACCGAAAAACCGCTTTCCGCGCAGAAAGTCGAGAATGTTTCATCCGGGTTCATACCCAGATAACGCGCATAAGAACGCACATACCCGGCGATAAAGCCGGGTGTGTCAAAGGCGTCGGGATCCGCGTTTTCGATGGCAGCAATGTAGTTGGCTTTGATCCTCAACTCGCGCTGAACATCCAACAGGGATTTGCCCATGGTTGCGCGTTCGCCGCGCATCTTGTCACCAAGGCGTACCTCGTAGTCATCAAACCCTTTGGGTCTGACATCTACGTCCTCATCAGATTCGCGCTGTGATCTGCGCCCAATCATTCCTGCTGCCCCATTCTGCCTGTCGCGTGTTTCGCGTTAGCGGCGAATCATCCCCAAAACGATTCGTCTGCCAATTTTGTTAGCGTAAGCTTAACACGCGGCAAATACGTTGCACACTTTGGCGTGAGGTTAACCGGCAAGTTCGGCGCGATTTAGCGCACAATGTGACCAAAGTTCGTCCATCGCCTGTACCAGACGGTTCATTTCGTCAGGTCCATGCACCGGAGAAGGAGTAAAGCGCAGACGCTCGGTTCCGCGCGGAACGGTCGGGAAATTGATCGGTTGCACATAAATGCCGTAATCATCCAACAGCATATCGCTGAGCTTCTTGGTATGGACCGGGTTTCCGACGATCACGGGCACGATATGGCTTCCGTGGTCGATCAGCGGCAGTCCCATCCCCTTCAACCGCAGCTTGAGGATTTTGGCTTGCGTCTGATGCTGCTCGCGCAGTTCAGGTGCAGTTTTCAGGTAGGCAACAGATGCGGCAGCCCCGGCCGCAACCGCAGGTGGCAGGGACGTGGTAAAGATAAAGCCCGGTGCGTATGACCGCACGGCGTCGCACATCTTGGCGCTGGCAGCGATATAGCCGCCCATCACGCCATAGGCTTTTGCCAGCGTGCCGTTGATGATGTCGATCCGGTGGGCAAGGTTATCGCGCTCGGTCACACCGCCGCCGCGCGGGCCATACATGCCCACCGCATGCACTTCGTCGATATAGGTCAGTGCGCCGAATTCATCTGCCAGATCACAGATTTCTTCGATTGGACCAAAATCGCCATCCATTGAATAAACCGACTCGAATACGACCAGTTTGGGCGCGGCGGGGTCATCCGCCTCAAGCAGTTCGCGCAGATGCGCCACGTCATTGTGCCGGAAGATGCGCTTAGCCCCGCCATTCCGGCGCACGCCTTCGATCATCGAGGCATGGTTCAGCGCGTCAGAATAGATGATCAGGCCCGGGAACAGTTTGGGCAGCGTGCTGAGCGTTGCGTCATTGGCGATATAGGCGCTGGTAAAAAGCAGCGCGGCTTCCTTGCCGTGCAGATCGGCCAGTTCAGCCTCAAGCCTTTTGTGATAAACTGTGGTGCCCGAGATATTGCGCGTACCGCCCGAACCTGCACCGGCTGCATCAACAGCTTCGTGCATTGCATTCAGAACGAACGGGTTTTGCCCCATGCCCAGATAATCGTTGCCGCACCATACGGTGATATTCTGCTGTGACCCGTCCGAACGCGTGCGCACCGCATGGGGGAAATGTCCATTGCGACGTTCGATATCGATAAAGGTCCGGTAACGACCTTCATCATGCAGCCTGGCAATCGCTGAATCGAGCTGAGCAGTATAGTCCAAAGGACCCTCCTTGAACGCCCGTTTCCGGTTTCCCACTGGGCGATATTTTCGCCACCTCCCACAGCTTAACCTGTTTCGGTGGCTTTGTGTTCCCTTATTCAGCTGGTTACAGCCGAAAAGGTGAACCCAACTTTGATTTGCATCAAATATAAGTTTGCACCCCGTCCGACAAGTAAAGTTACGGCCATCGGACGCGTGGAAACGACGCAGGGCTCGCCGCCCTACCCAAGCTTACACTGCCGGGCCGCAATCCGTGTCAACACCTCTGGACGGCGCCGACAACGCTGCTAGGGTTCGCAGGAACAAAAAACAGGCAGGAGCCCCCCATGTCGCTAGACGCCGTGCTGAACCGGATTGACGAAGATTTGCAAACCTCGATCGACCGCCTGATGGAACTGCTGCGCATCCCGTCGATCTCTACCGACCCCGCATACAAGGCCGAAGTCAGCCGCGCCGCGGACTGGCTGGTTGCCGATCTGAACAGTATCGGGGTTGCGGCTGAGAAACGGGAAACACCTGGCCACCCAATGGTTGTCGGTCACGTGGGTGAGGACGCGACCTCACCGCATTTCCTGTTTTACGGCCACTACGATGTGCAGCCGGTCGATCCGCTGAACCTGTGGAACCGGGATCCGTTCGATCCCGCCATTGAGGACACCGAAACCGGTCCAGTCATCCGCGGACGCGGAGCATCAGACGACAAGGGTCAGCTGATGACTTTTGTCGAAGCCTGCCGCGCCTGGAAGGCCGTGCACGGATCCTTGCCCTGCCGCATCACTTTCTTTTTCGAGGGCGAAGAAGAATCAGGCTCGCCCTCACTGGTTCCTTTCCTCAAGGAAAATGCCGCCGAACTCAAAGCGGATCTGGCGCTGGTCTGCGATACATCCATGGTGTCACGCGGCGTTCCGTCAATTGCGGCGCAGTTGAGGGGCATGCTGAAGGACGAGTTTACCATTGTGGGGCCGCGCATCGACCTGCATTCCGGCCACTATGGCGGCCCGGGCCTGAATCCTCTGCGCGAACTGTCGAAAATCGTGACCTCTTTTTATGACGACGAAACCGGACGGGTCGCGGTCGACGGATTCTACGAAGGTGTGCATGAAGTACCCGAAGACCAGTTGCGCCAATGGCAGAATTGCGGCTTCGACGAAGCGGATTATCTGAATTCGGTCGGCTACACCCAGCCGCATGGCGAAAATGGGTACTCCACCTTGGAGCAACAATGGGCACGACCAACGCTCGAAGTGAACGGGCTGTGGGGCGGTTATAACGGTGCGGGCTCCAAAACAGTTATTCCGTCCGAGGCCCATTGCAAAATCACCTGCCGCCTTGTTGGTGACATGGACCCGGACGCGCTGCGCGCCAAAATCCGCAAACATGTCGAGGATCGGCTGTCCCCGGACGCCAAAGTGGTCTGGGACAACGACATGGAAGGTTCTCCCGCGTCGATCATGAATATCACCCGCCCCGAATTCGAAGCCGCGCGCGGCGCGCTGTCGGATGAGTGGGACCGCGAGGCAGTGTTCACCGGCATGGGGGGATCAATCCCTGTTGTCGGCTATTTCAACACCGTTCTGGGGCTCGACTCGATGCTGGTTGGCTATGCAAACGAAGATGATGCCATCCATTCGCCGAACGAGAAATATGACGTGAAAAGCTTCCACAAGGGCATCCGGTCATGGGTGCGCATTCTGGATGCTTTGAACACATAGTTTTTTTTGCGAGGCTCTGCCTCGCGCTCCGGGATATTTGCAGCCAGATGAATAATGGATCCCTGCTTCATCTGGCCCAAAATATCCCGGGGGAGGCGCGCGGCACGCGCGGCGGGGGCAGAGCCCCCCACCCGGCCGGGGCAAATACGCCGGTCTTACATATGGATCACGCGGCCATAGGCATCCAGCACACTTTCGTGCATCATCTCTGACAGTGTCGGGTGCGGGAAGACAGTGTTCATCAGGTCTTCTTCCGTTGTCTCCAGCTGGCGACCGACCACGTAACCCTGAATCAGTTCGGTAACTTCGGCACCGATCATGTGGGCGCCCAGCAACTCGCCTGTTTTGGCATCGAACACGGTTTTGATCAGCCCGTCAGGCTCACCCAAAGCGATGGCCTTGCCATTGCCGATAAAGGGGAAACGGCCGACTTTGATGTCGTAACCCAGCTCTTTGGCTTTTGCTTCGGTATATCCAACCGAGGCAACCTGAGGCTGGCAATAGGTGCATCCTGCGATGCTTTCGGGTTTGACCGGGTGCGCATGTTGACCCGCGATGAGGTCCGCGACCATGACACCTTCGTGGCTTGCTTTATGTGCAAGCCAGGGCGCGCCTGCGATGTCACCGATCGCATAAAGGCCCTCAACCCCGGTGCGGCAATACTCGTCCGTAACCACATGTGTCCGGTCGATCTTGACGCCCAGAGGTTCCAGACCAAGGTTTTCGATATTGCCAACGATCCCGACAGCCGAGATCACTGTGTCGAACTCTTGTTTCTCGACCTTGCCCTTTACCTCGATATGCGCGGTCACTTTCCCCTTGCCACGGTCCAGCTGCTTGACCATGGCTTTTTCCATGATGGTCATGCCCTGTTTGGTGAACGCCTTCTTGGCCAATGCGCTGATTTCGGCGTCTTCGACCGGCAACACCCGGTCCATCACCTCGACAACTGTGGTGTCTGCGCCCAGCGTATTGTAGAAGCTGGCAAACTCGATGCCGATCGCACCGGACCCGATGACGAGCAGTTTTTTCGGCATCCGCGGCGGTTGCAGCGCGTGCTTGTACGTCCAGACCAGATCGCCGTCAGCTTCAAGGCCCGGCAGTTCCCGTGCCCGTGCCCCGGTTGCGAGAATGATGTTCTTGGCGGTCAGTTCCTCGGTGCCTTTGTCGGTCTTGACGCTGACCCTGCCCTTTGCGGGGATCGTGGCCTGACCCATCACAACGGCAACCTTGTTCTTCTTCAGCAGATGGCCGATGCCACCTGACAGCTGTGCGGCCACGCCACGGGATCGTTTGACCACCGCATCCAGATCATATCCGATCTTTTCGGCTTTCAGACCGAAATCCTTGGCGCGCTCCATCAGATGGAACACTTCGGACGACCGCAACAGCGCCTTGGTGGGAATACAGCCCCAGTTCAGGCAGATCCCCCCCAAATGCTCGCGCTCGACAACCGCGGTTTTCAAGCCCAGCTGGGCTGCGCGGATTGCAGCGACATAGCCGCCGGGGCCAGCCCCGATTACGATCAGATCATAGGATTGTGCAGCCATGTGTTCCTCTCGGCGCAGGAGTTGAAAATTTAGTTTACCATTAAACTATTATTCGGAACGCATCAATATACCCGTCCCGCGACAAATAGGACGCAGGGTAAGCGATGCCTAAACTTGCGGATTTCAGCCTATACCCCGGGCCATGCAATGGCTAGAAAAGAAACGCCGACACCGGTCGGACCTATTCTTCTCTCAACCCATTCAAGGGGCTGACCATGGCCAAAACTCTGAAAGATCTGCTGCTTGCCCTGCTCAACGCCACATTGATACTTGTTGCGCTGTGCCTGTTTCTGGGCTGGAAACTGGCGTCGAAAGCCGAAAGCATCACTGCTGAAGTCTCGCATACGGTTCAGGCCGTGGCCCCCCTCCGGGATGAGGCGAAGGGCATTCGGGACGAGCTTGCGGCGCTGCGGACTGATTTGGCGGCGATTTCACATCAAGACACGTTGGCAGACAGCCAAGCCGCGCAAAACCTCCAGGCAACGCTGGGCCGCCTGAATGCAGCAGAACAGAAACTGCAAACGGTTCAGGAGCGGATTTCGGAACTTGCTGACACGCCAGAAGTGCTGATTGCGCAGGCGATCCAAACCGGTGCCGATATCGCAGCGGAACGCGTTCTGGCATTAAGTGGATGCACGCCTAAGTCATAAAGCGCAGCCGCGGCCAAAGCGCGGTTGCGGTTTAGCGCTTAGCCCGTTGCCTGTAGTTCGCGCACGGTTGTCCCGTACCCGCCCATGTCGACATAAGCAGTTTCGTGCGGGGTCGAGCTGCGGGACAACGCTGCGTTCCGATACGGGAAACGACCAAACTTGCGGATCACCTCGCGATGCGCTCTGGCGTGCAGCAGGTTGCTTGCGTCGCTGCTCATGTTTTGGCAGATCAGACGCACACAGCGTTCCTGATCACACAGGTTTTCCGAGTGCATCATGGGCAGGTAAAAGAACTGTCTGGCCGGTTCGTCGATCTTCTTGTCCCAGCCTTTGTCGACTGCGCATTTTGCTGCCGCCAATGCCGCACGATCGGTCGAGAAGGCACGCGCCTCCCCCCGGAACATGTTACGCGGGAACTGATCTGTCAGGATGATATAAGCAAGCGCCCCGCTAGGGTAAGTCAGCCAGAGCGAAAACCGGCCCGCTGCCGCCGCTTCCCAAGTTGGCTGAAACCGCGCCCGAATGTCTGCATCCAGCGCCTCATCCTCAAGATACCAACCCTTAGGGCCAACTTCATCTAACCAAAAACTCAATACTTCTTCAGGCGTTACCATTGCCTTAAACTCCGTCAATTGCCCGCGCCCCAGACGTAACGTCATTTAAGTCCCTTTTACAGAACTGTTACAGTAACATATTGCAACACAAACGACATAATTTCGTGTCTCAAGCGGTTTCGCGCGCGCCCTCTTCGAACTCGGCTTCTGCCGCCTCTATCGCAACTTCCTGTGCAACCTCGAATGCAACGGGCGACGCGGTGGGATAAAGCGTCGACATGGTGCTGGTTTCATCAACAGGAACTGCTGCACGCTGGGTCATCCGGTAGACCGAATAGGCGGCCAACGCGACAAGCAACACGGCGATGATCAGGAAAAAGCCCGGAGGGCCAAACACTGCATCCCCCATCAGCCAACCTGTGATAACAGGTCCGGTAATTGCACCAAGGCCGTTGATAAAGATCAGGCCGCCGGATGCCGCGGCCATGTCTTCGTATTCCAGAAAATCGTTGGTGTGCGCAATCAGCAATGAATACAAAGGGTTGGTCATTCCGCCGATCACAAAAGCAGACGCCAGAAGGATTTCGAAGGAAAAGCCATAAAGCATACCACTGACGGCGCCAACTGCACCGGTTGCCGCGACCAACAGGATCAGGAAACGCCTGTCCATCCGGTCGGAAAACCAGCCCAGCGGGTATTGCAGGACAATTGCCCCAACATAGAACGCCGCCACAAATGCCGAGATTTCAACCAAGGACAATCCGGCCTGAGCCCCATAAACCGCCGACATCCCGAACTGCGCCGAGAACACGCCCCCCAGCAGGAACATGCCGACACACCCCAGCGGAGAGCTTTTCATCAACTCCCGCAGCGTCATCGGCTTGGTAGTATCGAACGCCGGAGTTGGTGAGATCGACAGCAAAATCGGTGCGAAAGAAACCGAAACAAGGATCGAGGCAATCACGAATGTTTCGTACCCGGCAGGGTCGCCCAACAGGAAAAGGCCCTGCGCGCCGATGATACCCAACATCTGAACGATCATGTAAAGCGACAGGGCCTGCCCGCGATTTTCGTTATTGGCTGCGTTGTTGAGCCAGCTTTCCGCAGTGACGTAAACGCCCGAGAAACAGAACCCGATCACCACGCGCCCCAGAACCCAGGCAATCGGGTCTGCCAGCATCGGATACATGATCATCACGGCCGAAATGAAAGACGCCAGTGCCGCAAAGACCCGCACATGGCCAACACGCCGGATCATCTCGGGCGCAAGCCGTGAACCGCCCAGAAAACCAACGAAATAAGCTGACATTACAAAAGACATCTCAAGGGTCGAAAATCCCTCAAGCTGTCCACGAACACCCAGGATCGTGCCCTGAAGGCCGTTTCCGACCATCAGCAACCCCATGCCGAGCAACAATGCCCATGCGCTGGACAGAACCTGAATCATTTGGGCCTCCGATAGGTGCCAACCTTGTTTGAGTTTTGTTCTGCGATCAAAGACCGCTTCCATCGCGCTTGTCTACGACATTCCCTGTCGGTGATGCCGTATGCGCGCCTATCCGGGGATCAAAAGCGACGCATCGCCATAAGAAAAGAACCGGTATTTCTGTGCGATGGCATGGGTGTAAACCTCGCGCATCCGGTCCTGACCCATCAACGCCGAAACCAGCATCAACAACGTGGATTTCGGCAGATGAAAATTTGTCATCAGCGCATCGGTAACGTGAAACCGGAAACCGGGATAGATGAAGATATCGGTTTCACCTTCCCACGGTTTGATCGTGCCCGAACGCGCAGCACTTTCGATCAGGCGCAGGGCGGTGGTGCCCACCGGGATGACACGCCCGCCCGCAGCTTTGGTGGCTTGTATCTCGGCAACAGCCTCGGCGCTGACCTGCCCCCATTCGGCATGCATCTTGTGGGTTGTCACATCCTCGACCTTGACCGGCAAAAAGGTTCCGGCGCCGACATGCAGGGTCACATGTGTGACGGCGACACCCCGGTCCGACAAAGCCTGCATCAGGGCATCGTCAAAATGCAACGAGGCGGTCGGGGCTGCCACCGCACCGGACCTGCGGGCCCAGATGGTCTGATAATCCGTCTTGTCCTGCTCATCCGCCGGACGTTTGGCGGCGATATAGGGCGGCAACGGCATCGCACCGGCCTGATCCAGCGCCTTGTCGAAATCTTCTCCGCTAAGATTGAAGCGCAAAAAGGCCTGCCCGTCTTCCGCCCGATCCAGCGTCGCGCTCAGATCGGCCGAAAACACGATCTCTTCCCCCGGCTTCACTTTCTTCAGCGGCTTGATGAGCGCAGACCAGGTGCCATCGGCCTGCGGATCCAGCAGAGTGGCCTCGACCCCGGCGGAAACCGGGCCTTGCGCGCTGTCCCTGTGGCGCCGCCCGTTCAGACGCGCCGGGATAACGCGTGTGTCGTTCAACACCAGCCGGTCACCCGGACGCAGGAAATCGGGCAGATCGAACACGTGGCTGTCCACTGTACCACCCCCCTGCGCCACAAGCAGGCGCGCAGAGGATCGCGGGCAGGCAGGCCGCGTGGCAATCAGGTCGTCGGGCAGGTCGAAATCAAAATCGCTGAGCTTCATGACCGCGCCTTACAACCCCGCAAAAGATTCGGCCATATCCCGTCAGCGGTCACTGGGAGGAGAGCCAAATGTCGGTTTCGGCTCGTCAGGTTCCACCGGCGCAGCATTGGGGCCGTCCGAAACCGTTGGCGCAGGCTGACGCAAGAGATCACGCAGAAACAGGGGCGCCAGACCGGACAGAGGGTTCACCGCGACTTTGGGCGAGGAAATCGGCCCGGTCAGCGTGTAATTGAACCCAATGACGCCTTCACCCTTGCGGGTAAACACGCTGCCAACGGCATTGAGAAGGTAAATCGGTGAAATCGCCCCCCGCAGGTTCAGCAGGCTGTTCACGGTGTCGATTGTGCCATCAAACGAAAGCCCCATTGACGGGCCAACAGCGCTGCCACTCAGCACTTTGATGTCGGTGGGCGATATCCTCATGCGGCTGTCAATCGCCGAAAAGAAGATCCCCTGCCCGGCCATCTCGTCCAGCAGACCAACAAGGCTGATCGCGTTCAGGATCGCGGCCATGGCCGGGGCATCGGTGATCCGGGTATTTACGATTTTCAGGATCACGTCGTAACTGCCGGGCGCAGCCACCGGTTCAAGCTTGAGGTCCAGATCACCGCCGCGCGCCTGCGTCAGAACCCCGGCTGATCGCAAAACGGCCCCCGCGTCTTTCGACGTCAGGTCAACGGCGCTTCGATTTCCCCGCGGGGTCACTTGACCGGCAACAGCCGCTCCGCCGTTCACCCGCGCTGTGAAAGTGCCATTTACGCCACCGGTCGTCTGGAACGCACCCCGGAAACCTGTCAGCGCAACAGTTTCGGTGACCTGAAGGCGGTCCAATGTCACGTCCAGTTTTGGTCCGGCACCTCCGCCTCCACCCGATCCGCCGCTTTCCCCGAAGTTTGCACGCCCCATGTTCAGCACACCGCCTAAGACGCGGATATCCGGGACAGCAGCCCCCCGCCCGATCAGTTCCGCCGGAACCGCCAGCCAGTCCCCCAGATCGAACGAGCTGAACTGGATACGGTCATATTCACCGTTTTCGTGAAAGGAAATGGATGCGGTTGTGCGCAGTCCCGCTGCGTTGATCCGCAGGTCGTCCACCTTCAACTGCGCGCCCAACGTCGCGTCGGCAGTCAGCGATCCTTTGGTGTTCGCCGCCTTGCGCCAACCGAGTTCAGGGATAGCTAGCGCCACGCCCTGAAGGTCCGAAACAACAGACAGTTTCGGAGGTGCCCCAGCGCCCAGGCCCAGTGTAATATCGGCAACCCCTTTGCCCGTCAGCATCCCCGGCGGCAGGCCGGCCCTGATCTCATCCATCAGACGCGGGGACAGTTCGATCTGGCCGGTCAAGGTGCTACGCTGTTCGGTTTCGCCGTCAATAGGCTGCTGCCAAAGCGCCTCTAGCGGAACATCGCCGAACTGACCCAGTCCCTGAATCTGAACACCCGACTGATTGCCGGAAATATCCAGCATCGGGGCACTTACGGAAAATCCCGGCACCAGACGGTCACTGGACAGATTGGCCAACGTTCCGTTGAAGTGAAATTCGGTATCCTGAAACTTCAACTCTTTTATCAACGGCAGGGACAGCGTTCCGGTCAACGCAACCGTGCCTGTGGCAACGTCAACGGGCAACCCGGCCTTGCTCAGCAATTCCAGCGGCGGTCGGTCCAGCAGCGACAACGCAGAGGTCACGCTGCCCCTTGCCTGAATACGCGCGATGCCGGGTGCGGATTTCTTGATATCCGTGTCAGGTATGATGAAGGACGTCCCCGCGGCATCCACACTCCCCCCGTCATCGGCGATCACCACCCCGTGCTGCGCGGTGACCGTAAACCGGCTGTCGATCAGACTGGCCTGACCTTGTGCATCTTCGATTGGCGGCAGGGTCTTTGCAAAGCGAACCTTGGCTTGCTCGAACCCGAAATCAAGATACAGATCCGGTTTGGAACCGGGCTCCAGACGCAGGGCGAAATCCATGTCCGACAAAACCCCCTGATAGAGGTTTTCCGTCACCCATTCCCGTGGCTTCGGCGCCAGACGCTCGGGCCAGTAACTCAGAACATTGTCCGAGCTCATCTGATCCAGATGGGCATCCAGCGCCACAGCCCAGCCATCTGGACGCCCGTGCAAAACCCCGAAGGCGCGCACGGTATGACCCGGATCCTCGATAGTCATCTGGCCAAGGCGCAACTGGAACGGGTTGAACGCCATCTTGAAATCCACGCTGGCACGCGACAGCTGAATCGGCTCCGGGAAAAGATTTGCCGGGTTCACATTGATCCCGGACAAGCGCAGTTGCGTCTCCAGACTGTCCAGCACACCGTCTTCAGCCCCTTGCAGAAACGCCTTTCCATCGGCCTGAACTGTGCCCCAGGCCGACACCACCGAAACCTCATTGAAATCCAGCATCTGGGCTTTCGGGTCATAGGTGAAATACGTGCGGGCAGATTCGAAAGGAACCGGGCGCGTTTCCGGGTTGGGCTGCACCGCCCCGGCCCCCAGATTGAGGGTTGCGAACACGGTTCCTGTGGCCCCGTTCTCATCGACACTGCCCCGCAAAGCCCCTGAAATCGGTGCGCGCAGAACCTGCAACCAGGCAAGGGCCGGGCTTTGGCCTGCTATGTCTTCGGCCGGAAGATCGGTGACCGAGATGCCAAAGCTGGCGGCAGGCGTGCCCAGCACGCTGGTATAGTTGGCCTCGATACTGCTGACATAGTCACGCCCGGCCAGAACCGAAAACCCGGTCGCAAGCCGCACTTCGTTGTCACTGCGGTTCGCCTGAATATGCCCACCGTCCAGAACCCACGACCGCCCCTGCCGCAGGTCGCGGTAATCCAGCGTAATCGCATCAAGTTCGACCGAGGTCAGCGCCGACAGGAGCGGAGACTGAAACACCTCGTCCGATCCCTCGATCAGCTGTGCAAGGTCCGGCGCTTCCTGCACCGGCGCGCTGCCCGATCCCACGGTCAGGGTCAGCGCCCCGTCCTGATCGCGGGTCATGGCGATCTGCGCGCCGCTCAGAATGATGCGCTTGGGCCGGACCTGACCGCGCAGCAAGGGACGCATGGCCAGGCTGGCGCGCATATCGGATACCTGCGCAATCTGCTGGCCTGCGGCGTCACTGATGGCAACATCGGTCAGCCGCAGACGGGGGCGCCAGCCTTCGTGGATGATGAAACTGACGTCTCCAAACCGGATTTGCAGCCCGCCCAGCGCCCGTTCCAGCCGGGCTTCGACCCTGTCGCGCAGCCACACAGGTGCGTGCATCCTCTGCCCCACGACCATGAAACCGGTGAACATCGCCAGAAGCACCAGCACGATGGCCCCACGCATGGCCCACAGACCAGCGGTGCGGCGGCGCGACCGACGGCGCACAGGCTTGCCCGGCTTTGCTTCGTCGTCTTCGTGCTGCTTCAATTTGCTATCCACGCCTTCCAACCCGCACGCGTTGCCCTATGATGATGGGCAGCCTTAAAAAACCTTTAGCGGAGTTTCCAATGCCCGACGTTTCAGACATCGCCCCCGACTTCACTTTGCCGCGCGACGGCGGTGGCGAGGTGACGCTTTCGGCGTTGCGCGGTGGCACCGTGGTTTTGTTCTTCTATCCCCGTGATGATACGCCGGGCTGCACCAAGGAATCCATCGGTTTCTCAGAGCAGCTTCAGGCGTTTACCGATGCAGGGGCTCACGTTTTCGGCATTTCGCGGGACAGCGTCGCCAAGCATGACAAGTTTGTCGCCAAACACGGGCTGACCACTCCGCTGTTGTCGGACGAAGGCTCGACCGTCTGCGAGGACTATGGCGTATGGGTTGAAAAGAACATGTATGGCCGGAAATCGATGGGGATCGAGCGATCGACCTTTGTCATTGATAGCGAGGGACGCATTGCCAAGGTCTGGCGCAAGGTCAAGGTGCCCGGCCATGTGGAAGATGTGCTGGAAGCGGTGAAGGCGATCTAAGCCCCCCTCGACCTGCCGCGCCATCCGGTCTATCACCCGCGCTGACATGCCAAAGGCGGAGCGACCCGGTGCCCAAAACACTGACACAGATGGCGACAGAGGTTCTGACAACAGCGGACGGGCGGGCCAAAACCGCCCTGTCCAAAGCCCATGCCGCCGCGTGGTTTGCCTCCCGCAAGGCCGAGGGTGAACCCATCGAGATCGGCACCGCATCACCGCCCCTGTCCCCCGCGCGCCCGGACAAGCCCGCGCTGTTGTCCCCGCGTGAGGTACCCAAACGGAAACCAGGTACCGAGGCCGGGCGCATTGCCCTGCTACACGCGGTTGCCCATATCGAGCTGAACGCTGTCGATCTGCACTGGGACATCATCGCGCGCTTTGGCCATGTACCCATGCCCATCGGGTTCTACGATGACTGGGTGAAATGCGCCGAAGAAGAATCGCGCCATTTCGAGATGGTCTGCGATTGTCTGGAACAGATGGGCAGCCATTATGGTGCCCTACCCGCTCATGCCGGTATGTGGCGCGCTGCCGAAGATACTGCCGAAGATCTGATGGGGCGGCTGGCCGTTGTGCCCATGGTGCTTGAGGCGCGTGGGCTGGATGTGACCCCCGGCATGATCGAGATATTCCGCAAGGCCAAGGCCGAGCAGGCCATCGCCGCGCTCGAAGTGATCTATGCCGAAGAGGTCGGCCACGTCGCTTACGGCTCAAAATGGTTCCACTTCCTGTGCGGCCGCGAAAATGCCGATCCTAAGGATGTGTTTCACGCTCTGGTCCGACGGTATTTCCACGGTGTTCTCAAACCGCCCTTCAACGAAGAAAAACGGGCCGAAGCCGGATTGCCCCCCGATTTCTACTGGCCCCTGACCGAAGACCTGCCCGCGCCCGGAGACCTCTCGAACTGACACTTCTGCGTTATTTTCGGCAAAATCTCGCCGATCTTTGGGGGATTTCAGCGCCGTTTGCACTTGATTGGTCAACAAACTTGCCCGAACGCCGCTGCCGCTTTATGCAATCGGCGCAAGGGACGGCAGGCACTCACGACCGGTTCCGATCTTGGGGATGAAAGGTAGGGCGCGTGCGAACACGTCTGACAATAAAACTGCACTCACTGCTTGAGAGGCATTTCCCGGAACGCCGGGTCTTTCTGAAATCCGACAAGGACACAAGGTTTATCCGGCTCAGTTCGGAAACTCAGGTGGTCGCAGTGGCCGGAGTTGCCGTCATGGTCGGATGGACAGCGGTTGCGACAGCCATACTGTTGATGGACAGCATCGGGGCCGGGAATTTCCGGGAACAGGCAAAGCGCGATCAGGCCATCTATCAGGAACGCCTGAACACCCTGTCGGCAGAACGCGATTCCCGCGCGCATGAAGCACTGGCCGCTCAGGACCGGTTCAATGCCGCGCTGGACCAGATTTCCGCGATGCAGTCGGAGCTGCTGGCCTCGGAAAACCGTCGCCGCGAACTTGAGACAGGTATCGAAGTTATCCAGACGACATTGCGCGCCACGATGAAGCAGCGCGAAGAGGCGCGCTCAGAGCTGGCCCAATTGAAACAGGACACCAGCGGCTCTGATATGTATGCCGCGGTTTCCAGCGCCCCGGTACAGATGGCCTTCATGACCGACGCTTTGGCGCGGACGGCCAAAGAACGCGATCTGATCGCCTCCAACGCGCAGGACGCGCTGGAACAGCGGGACGATCTGGAACTTGAAATCCGTCTAATGCAGGAACGCAGCGACGAGATCTTCCGCCAGCTAGAAGAGGCGATGGTCATCTCGGTCGAACCTCTGGACAAGATGTTCCGTCAGGCCGGAATGCCCACCGATCGCATCATCGAAGAGGTCCGGCGCGGATATAGCGGTATGGGCGGTCCGCTGACCCCTTTATCCCTTAGCACACGCGGCGAAGAAGACGAGCTTTCGCCCGAAGAAGTCCGCGCAAACACGTTGCTGCGCCAGATGGATCAGCTGAACCTGTACCGGATTGCTGCGGAAAAGGCCCCCTTCGCTAATCCCGTACATTCTGCCGTGCGTTTCACCAGTGGCTACGGCAACCGGCGTGACCCCAAATCCGGTGGTCGCCGGCAGCATAACGGTGTCGATTTTGCAGGACCGCAAGGCACCGATATATTCGCGACCGCTGATGGTGTGGTCACGCATGCCGGCTGGCAATCAGGCTTCGGACGCCTTGTGAAAATCAAGCACGCGTTCGGAATTGAGACACTTTATGCTCATAACACCAAGATCAACGTAAAGGTCGGCCAAAGGGTCTCGCGCGGGGATCATATTGCTGATATGGGTAGCACCGGACGGTCCACCGGCACGCATCTTCACTATGAGGTGCGCGTGAACGGAAATCCCGTAAACCCAATGACTTACATCAAGGCTGCGAAAAATGTTTTCTAAAAGCAAAATCAACGAGCCCGCACCCAAAGCACCTGAGGCGGCCAAACCTGCCGCTCCGGCGACCCCAGCGGCCCCTGCTCCGGCTGACGCGAAACCTGCAATGGCACCCAAGCCCAAGCCGCCGGCCTCGGTCCTGTCCTCGGATCTGCACATCACCGGCAACATCAAGACCAGCGGTGACATTCAGGTGGAAGGCACCGTCGAAGGCGACATCCGCGCCCACCTGCTGACCATTGGTGAATCGGCAACGATCAAAGGCGAAGTCACCGCAGATGACGTTGTGATCAACGGTCGCATCGTTGGCCGCGTGCGTGGTCTCAAGGTTCGCCTGACATCGACGGCCCGGGTCGAAGGCGACATCATCCACAAGACCATTGCCATCGAAAGCGGCGCGCATTTCGAAGGCTCGGTTCAGCGTCAGGACGACCCCCTCAACCCTGGCCGCAGTGCCAAAGCCGGATCGAACCCGGCGGCAGAAGTCAAACAGTAAGCAGACTGCATTTCTTGTCAGGACGCCGTGGGGCAACCCGTGGCGTCTTTTCTTTTGCGTGACCGTTTGGGGTCGGGATTCCCGTTTTCGTCCCTTTCTGATCGCGCTACAGTCGATCCATGTTGCTTTTTCTGACGGTTGTCGCGCTGACCGCTGGCGCTGCGGCCTTTCACTTCTGGTCTAAAAGACAATCCCGCCTGACCTTGCTGGCCACGTCGCTGTCCCAGCACCAGCGCGATATTGTGAGCGCTCAGGTGCCGATAATCCGGAAACTGCCCAAAGACTTGCGCGGGGCGCTGGAAGGAAAGATCAACCTGTTCCTTGATCAGGTCGATTTCGTCGGCTGCGACGGGCTGGACGTCACCGAAGACATGCAGGTGTCGATTGCCGCGCAAGCCTGTCTGCTCGTGGTGAATACGGACCAGTGGTACGACAACCTGACGACCATTCTGGTTTACCCCGGTGCCTTCAAATCAAAACAGCGCCGTCACAGTGGCTATGTCGTCACCGAACAGGAAATCATCCGCAGCGGGGAAAGCTGGAACCGCGGCCCCGTGATCCTGTCCTGGGCCCACAGCCAGCGCGGTGCCCTGAATGATCACGATGGCCGGAACGTCGTCTTTCACGAGTTCGCGCACCAGCTTGATGACCTCTCGGGCGCAACCAATGGTGTTCCCGTGCTCAGCAATGGCCAAAGCTTTGGCGAGTGGGAAACCGCCTTTCTGAACGGTTACAAGGCACATGTTCATGCCGTGGAAAACGGAAAACCTACAGTGATCGATCCCTACGGCGCGGAAGGGCACGAAGAATTCTTTGCCGTTTCAGTCGAAGTGTTCTTTGAACGGCCGAAGGAACTGAAATCCTCTGACCCGGCAATCTATGAACAGCTGTCAAAGCTTTTTCATCTTGATCCCGCTCTATGGCACAGGGGTCAGTTCTGACCCGATTGAGGAAGCGTCGTAAAAATTTCCCCGTTCGCAACAATTTAACATAAGCTAATTCTTGAATTACGGTTAACCTCATTATTGGGCGGAGGATTTTCTATGTCATCGAAACTACTTGCCGAGTTCTTCGGCACGTTCTGGTTGGTTCTGGGGGGGTGCGGCAGTGCCGTTCTGGCGGCAGGTGTGGCAGATGTCGGCATCGGTTGGCTTGGTGTTTCCTTTGCCTTTGGCCTTACCGTTTTGACGATGGCTTACACGGTGGGCCCAATCTCGGGCGGGCATTTCAACCCGGCGGTCAGTTTGGGCCTGATGATTGGAGGACGGTTTCCGGCCAAAGACCTTCTGCCTTATTGGGTTGCACAGGTCATTGGCGCAATTGCCGCCGCAGTGGTTCTGTACCTGATCGTCAGCGGGGCACCCGATTTCGCTGGTGTCGGTGGGTTCGCGTCAAACGGGTATGGTGAGGCCTCACCACAGGGATATTCGTTGATGTCGGCTTTGATCATCGAAATCGTGATGACCGCTTTCTTCATTCTGATCATTCTGGGCGCGACGTCGGACAAGGCACCCGCAGGGTTCGCTCCGATTGCCATCGGTCTGGCGCTGACCCTGATCCACCTGATCTCAATCCCGGTGACGAATACCTCCGTCAACCCGGCGCGCTCAACCGGCGTTGCCCTGTTTGCCGACGGCCCTGCACTGGCTCAGCTCTGGCTGTTCTGGGTAGCCCCCCTGATTGGCGGCGCAATCGGTGCCTTGATCTGGAAAGCAATGTCCTCGGATGACTGATCCGCGCGGGAAAGGTAATTATCCCGTTTATTGAAAAACACGGTATCCTTCCGCTTAACCTGGCTTGGTTACGGCCTTTGGTTCAACGGGAGGATACAATGAAGACATTAACCACAGCATTTTTTCTAAGCTGCGCCGCGACGGCAGGCTGGGCCGAAGACAAATGGCTGAGCATCCCGCAAGCCCCCCAGATGCCCGCCGCCACCGAAGCGGGCACGGCAGAGATCAACGGCATCGACATGTATTACGCCACGTATGGCGATGCGGGCGGCACCCCGGTTCTGATGATCCACGGTGGGCTTGCCCATGGCGATGTCTGGGCCGCGCAGGTTGCCGACCTGTCCCAGGACCACAGGGTAATCGTGGCGGATACGCGCGGGCACGGACGGTCCACCAACGATGGCAGCCCCTATTCCTACGCGTTGTTGTCGCAGGATTATCTGGCGCTGCTGGATCATCTGGGTGTCGATCAGGTGCATCTGGTCGGCTGGTCCGACGGGGCAAATATCGGGTATTCAATCTCGACCACCAACCCGGATCGGCTGGCCAGTCACTTTGCCCATGCAGGCAATGTCACGCTGGACGGGATCGATCCTTCGGTGGAAACCAACGAGGTGTTTGGCACTTATGTGGGCATGATGGCCCAAGATTATGCGGCCAAGTCCCCGACTCCTGACGGGTTCGAGGCATTCCTTGGTGGCGTTGCCGCCATGTGGGGCACCGAAAAACCCGGTGGGCTTGAGGCGCTGTCATCGATCACCGTCCCGACACTGGTGGTTCAAAGCGCACATGACGAGGCCATTCTGATGGCGCATTCACAAGCAATTGCTGACGCGATTCCGGGCGCCAAGTTGCTTGTTCTGGATGATGTCAGCCACTTTGCATCTTTTCAGGATCCCGGTGCCTATACCCGTGCCATCCGCGATTTCATCGACCAATAGGCCAAAGAAAAAGCCCGGCGTTTGAGCCGGGCTAAATCATCTTATTCGGTAACGGTAACTTTTTTCATCACATCCGGTGCACCGATGATCGCACCGTTCTGGCCTTCGCCCCGCTTGATCGCGTCGACCACATCCATACCGTCGGTCACCTGACCAACCACGGTATACTGGCCGTCCAGAAACGGGCCGGGGGCGAACATGATGAAGAACTGCGAATTGGCTGAATCCGGATCGCTGGACCGGGCCATGCCGACAACACCCCTGTCAAAACTCACGTCCGAGAACTCGGCCGGCAAATCCGCGCGATCCGACCCGCCGCGCCCGGCATAACGCATGTCGAAGCCGTCCGCGCCCGAGTTGCCGTATTGCACGTCGCCGGTTTGCGCCATGAAGCCATCGATTACGCGATGAAACACGACGCCGTCATACTGACCGTCAGCAGCCAGAGCGGTGATCTGTTCCACATGCTGGGGTGCCACATCTTCGAACAGGTCGATCGAGATTGTGCCATTGGCCCCTTCCCCTTCGACCTCGATCTGCAAACCGCTGGCCAGCGCCGGGCTTGCCAGCAAGGCAAAAGCCGCAGCCAGTTTATGCATCTGCGGCCACCTTGACGCTGATCATGCGGTCCGGGCTTGCAGGCGGCTCGCCGCGTACAATCGCATCCACATGCTCCATCCCGTCGATAACCCGGCCATAGACCGTGTACTGACCGTTCAGGAAGTGATTGTCCTTGAAGTTGATGAAGAACTGCGAATTGGCCGAATCCGGGTTCTGCGAGCGCGCCGCGCCCAGCGTGCCGCGATCATGGGGCAGCTTGGAAAATTCTGCCGGAACATTCGGCAGCGACGAACCGCCGGTGCCCGCCATGCGCAGGTTGAACCCGTCTTCCATATCGCCATGCTGCACGTCGCCGGTTTGCGCCATGAAACCGTCGATCACACGGTGAAACGCCACGTTGTCATATTCACCGCCACGGGCCAGTTCCTTCATCCGCGCACTGTGCAAAGGCGCTACATCCGGCAGCAGCTCGATGACGACATTGCCGCCTTTCAGCTCGATGATGATTGTGTTTTCGGGGTCTTTGATCTCGGCCATGAGGCCCTCCTGTCGTTTATCTTGCGCAAATACCTATGACGCACGCGTGCGAATGCCAAGTGACGCATTGACCTGAGGGCAAAATGCAGGAAAAGAACCGCCTAAATCGGTTGCCAACGACAAGGATCGCACAATGGGCTGGAAAACACTGGACGATATGGACCTGAACGGCAAACGCGTGCTGGTGCGTGTGGATATCAACGTGCCCGTGGTTGACGGTGTTGTGACCGACGCCACCCGTATCCAAAGGATCGTCCCCTCGGTGCGCGATATTCTGGCCGCTGGCGGCAAACCGATCCTTCTGGCCCATTTTGGCCGTCCTGGTGGCGAACGGCGTGAAAGCCTGTCACTGAAACAACTGGTCCCGACTTTGGAAAGCGCTTTTGGTGCCAAGGTTCTGTTTGCCGCCGATTGCGTCGGGGCCGAGGCGGAACTGGCCGCCAGAGCCTTGCAACCCGGTCAGGTCCTGCTGCTCGAAAACACGCGCTTTCACGCGGCCGAAACCAAGAACGACGCCGATCTGGCCGCTGGCATGGCCAAGCTGGGGGATGTCTATTGCAACGATGCGTTTTCAGCCGCGCACCGCGCCCACAGCTCGACCGAGGCCATCGCCCGTCTGCTGCCCGCCTGTGCGGGCCGTCTGATGCAGGCCGAGTTGCAGGCGCTGGAAAGCGCGCTGGGTGCGCCCAAGCGCCCGGTAACGGCGGTTGTCGGCGGCGCCAAGGTCTCGACCAAGCTGGAACTGCTGGGCAATCTGATCGACAAGGTCGATTACCTGGTGATCGGTGGTGGCATGGCGAACACATTCCTTGTCGCCCAAGGCATCAGCGTTGGCAAATCACTGGCTGAAACCGCAATGAAGGACACCGCAGCCGAAATTCTGGCCAAAGCCGAAAGCTCGGGCTGCCAGATCGTCCTGCCGCGTGACATTGTGGTGGCCGAGAAATTCGAAGCCAACGCACCCCACAAGGTTCTGCCAGCCGACCAGTGCCCCGAGGATGGCATGATCCTGGACGCGGGCCCTGAAAGCGTCGCCGCGATTACCGCGATTTTCGACAAAAGCCAGACCCTGATCTGGAACGGCCCGCTGGGCGCGTTCGAGCTGGAGCCGTTCGACACGGCCACCAATGCCGCGGCCCTGAAAGCCGCAGCCCTCAGCCGGTCAGGTCAGCTGATTTCGGTCGCGGGTGGCGGTGACACGGTTGCGGCGCTGAACGCGTCGGGTGCGGCCACGGATTTCACCTATATCTCGACCGCAGGCGGTGCGTTCCTTGAATGGATGGAAGGCAAAACCCTGCCCGGTGTCGCTGCGCTGGAACAATAAGTGACGCTGGCCGCATTTGGCCGCTTGTCAGGGTTCATGGTATTATCCCCTATTTGAATGGGGGATTATACCATGAGGTCATTATACCTGCTCATCCTTCTCGCAATGCCGTGGCCTGCAACAGCACAATCCAGTTGCGGTGGCCAGACACAGCTTGATGCAAATTTCTGTGCCAAGGAACAATGGGAAGCCGTTGACCGCGACCTCAACCGGTTGTGGAAACAGATCAAGCCGGTCGCTGATGCACGTGGCAACGGCGATGCCCTTCTGGCGGAACAACGTGCGTGGCTAAAGGCGCGGGACGCCACCTGCGACAAGGAACTATCCGGCGGCGGCAGCGCTGCGCCCATGTTCTACTGGACCTGTATGAAAGAGCAGACGGTCGCAAGAAATCAGCAGCTTCAGTCCTGGCGCTGAGCTTTAACCGGGACGCACACGAAATACTGATGAAAAAACCGAATCAGGGGATTCACAACCCGAATCGCCTGTGACATAGTGCGATCAGAGGCTCGGAAAGAGCCCGTTATTGAGGCAAGTTTTCATACGGCGGTAAACAGAGTGTCCCGTTCCCATCGGCCCGGTTTGGGTGCAGTTCTCTTCTTCTCGGTGGCTTTCATGCTGGGTGTGTATTTCACCTTTGCCGCTGTTCAAGGGGATTACGGCCTGTTCCGGCGGGTCGAAATTGCGGCGGAACGGGACGCTCTGTCACGCAGTCTGGAAAAACTGAATGTCGAAATCGCCGAGATGGAAAACCTGACACGGCGTCTGTCCGACACCTATCTGGATCTGGACCTGCTGGACCAGCAGGCGCGCTCGGTTCTGGGCATGATCCGGTCGGACGAAATCGTGATCCGCTGATCAAGTACCCTATTCAGAAAAGGCAACTCAGGCCCGGCGTTTCGGCCGGGATGCGCCGTGGCGAACGCTGCGTCACATTTACCCTCGCCAGAAAGCCCCAAATGCTTTATGAGATAGTTTAACGCTAAACTATCTGTCCGAAAGGGGGAGATCGCCACGATGGCTGCGCGAAAAACCACAAAGAAACCAAATGTTTCTGCGGAAGAACTCCAGACATACTACCGCGAGATGCTGCTGATCCGCCGATTCGAGGAAAAGGCCGGTCAGCTTTATGGTATGGGCCTGATCGGCGGGTTCTGCCACCTTTATATCGGACAAGAGGCCGTTGTTGTCGGGCTTGAGGCCGCAGCAGAGGAAGGCGACAAGCGCATCACCTCGTATCGCGACCACGGTCACATGCTGGCCTGTGGCATGGATCCGGGCGGCGTGATGGCCGAACTGACCGGGCGCATCGGTGGCCTGTCCAAAGGCAAGGGCGGCTCGATGCACATGTTTTCGAAAGAAAAGCACTTCTACGGCGGGCACGGTATCGTCGGCGCGCAGGTTCCGCTGGGCGCGGGGCTGGCTTTTGCCGACAAGTACAAGGAAAACGGCCGCGTGACCTTCACCTATTTCGGGGACGGTGCCGCGAACCAGGGTCAGGTGTATGAGACCTTCAACATGGCGGCCATCTGGGGCTTGCCGGTGATTTTCGTGATCGAGAACAACCAATACGCCATGGGCACCGCTCAGTCCCGTTCGACCTCGACCAAGGACATCTTCCATCGCGGCGAGGCATTCGGCATTCCGGGCGAGATCGTCAATGGCATGGATGTGCTGGCGGTCAAAGAAGCGGGCGAAAAGGCTGTCGCGCACTGCCGCGCGGGCAAAGGCCCCTATATCCTGGAAATCAAGACCTACCGTTATCGCGGCCACTCGATGTCCGACCCGGCCAAGTACCGAACCCGCGAAGAGGTTCAGAAGGTCCGCGAACAAAGCGACCCGATCGAACATGTGCGCGAGTTGCTGCTGACCGGCAAGCACGCGACCGAGGATGACCTGAAAGCGATCGACAAGGAAATCAAGGAGATCGTCAATCAGGCCGCCGAATTCTCGAAAGAAAGCCCCGAGCCTTCGGTCGAAGAGCTCTGGACTGACATTTACGCCTGAGAGGACGAATAAGACATGGCAACCGAAATTCTCATGCCCGCCCTTTCCCCCACGATGGAAGAGGGCACGCTGGCCAAATGGCTGGTCAAAGAGGGCGATACCGTATCCTCGGGCGACATCATGGCCGAGATCGAGACCGACAAGGCAACGATGGAATTCGAGGCCGTCGATGAAGGCATCGTTGGCAAGATCCTGATCGCCGAGGGCACCGAAGGGGTCAAGGTGAACACTCCTATCGCCGTGCTGGTCGAAGAAGGCGAAGACGCCTCGGCCCTGCCCGCGGCAGCCCCCGCAGCCGCAGCGGCCCCGGCCCCGGCTCCTGCCGCAGCAGCCCCCGCTGCTCCGGCGGTGGACCTGTCACCCGACTGGCCCGCGGATGCTGAAATGAAATCCGAAACCGTGCGCGAGGCCTTGCGCGATGCAATGGCCGAGGAAATGCGCGGCGATGAAAACGTCTACCTGATGGGCGAGGAAGTCGCCGAATATCAGGGGGCCTACAAAATCTCGCAAGGTTTGCTGGATGAATTTGGCTCCAAACGCGTGATCGACACTCCGATCACCGAACACGGGTTTGCCGGTATCGCGGTGGGTTCGGCCTTTGGCGGTCTGAAACCGATTGTCGAGTTCATGACCTTCAACTTCGCCATGCAGGCGATTGACCAGATCATCAACTCTGCGGCTAAAACGCTCTATATGTCCGGTGGCCAGATGGGTTGCCCCATCGTGTTCCGGGGGCCCAACGGGGCCGCGGCCCGTGTGGCCGCACAGCACAGCCAGGACTACGCCGCGTGGTACATGCAGATCCCCGGTCTGAAGGTCGTCATGCCTTATTCGGCTGCTGATGCCAAAGGTCTGCTGAAATCGGCCATCCGCGACCCCAACCCGGTTGTGTTCCTGGAAAACGAAATCCTCTACGGCCGCTCTTTCGAAGTGCCGCAGGTGGATGACCTGACCATTCCGCTGGGCAAGGCCCGCATCTGGCGTGAAGGCTCGGACGTGACCATCGTCAGCTTTGGCATCGGCATGCAATACGCGCTGGAAGCTGCTGACAAGCTGGCCGAAGACGGCATCAGCGCCGAAGTGATCGACCTGCGCACCATCCGCCCGATGGACACTGGCGCCATCATCAATTCGGTGATGAAGACCAACCGTCTGGTGACAGTGGAAGAAGGCTGGCCACAGGGGTCTGTCGGCAGCTACATCAGCTCGGTCGTGATGCAGGAGGCGTTTGATTACCTCGACGCACCGGTCATCAACTGCACCGGCAAGGACGTTCCGATGCCCTATGCCGCGAACCTCGAAAAGCTGGCCCTGATCACCACGGATGAGGTGATCGCCGCTGTCAAACAAGTGACCTACCGGTAAGGAGCGACAGACAGATGCCTACAGAAATTCTGATGCCCGCCCTGTCCCCGACGATGGAGGAAGGCACGCTCGCCAAATGGCTGGTCAAGGAAGGCGATACCGTCTCCTCCGGTGACCTGCTGGCCGAGATCGAAACCGACAAGGCCACGATGGAGTTCGAGGCCGTTGACGAAGGCACCATCGGCAAGATCCTGATCCCCGAGGGCACCGAAGGGGTCAAGGTCAACACCGCCATCGCGGTTTTGCTGGAAGACGGCGAAAGCGCTGATGACATTGGCACGGCTCCGGCTGCTGCACCGGCGGCTGCCCCCGCAGCCGTCGCGGGCAACGAGGCTGCCGCGCCAGCGGCACCCGAGGCGCCCGCCCCTGCCCCGGCCGCTCCGGCCAAGGCTGATGGTGGTCGGATTTTTGCCTCGCCTCTGGCCCGCCGGATTGCTGCGCAAAAAGGTCTCGACCTGACGCAGATTGCCGGTTCCGGCCCGCACGGTCGCATCGTCAAGGTTGATGTCGAAGGCGCAACTGCCACCGCTCCGGCAGCAGCTCCTGCCACTGCTCCCGCCGCCGCCGCGCCCGCAGCTGCCCCAGCAGCTCCGTCTGGTCCATCGGCGGATATGGTCGCGCGGATGTACGAAGGCCGCCCGTACGAGGAAATCAAGCTCGACGGTATGCGCAAAACCATTGCCGCACGCCTGGGCGAGGCCAAACAGACCATTCCGCATTTCTACCTGCGCCGCGATATCAAGCTGGATGCGCTGTTGAAATTCCGTGGTCAGCTGAACAAGCAACTCGAAGGCCGTGGCGTCAAGCTCAGCGTCAATGACTTCATCATCAAGGCTGTCGCCAATGCGCTGCAACAGGTTCCGGCCTGTAATGCCGTCTGGGCAGGTGACCGGGTGCTGCAACTGAAACCGTCAGATGTGGCTGTTGCGGTCGCAATCGAAGGCGGGTTGTTCACGCCGGTCCTGCAAGACGCTGACATGAAATCCCTGTCAGCCCTTTCGACCGAGATGAAAGACCTTGCCGCCCGCGCCCGCGAGCGCAAGCTGGCTCCACATGAATATCAGGGCGGCACTTTTGCCATCTCGAACCTGGGCATGTTCGGCATCGACAATTTCGATGCCATCGTGAACCCGCCCCATGCCGGAATTCTGGCCGTCGGCACCGGCGTCAAGAAACCGGTTGTCGGGGATGATGGCGAGCTGACCGTGGCAACGGTGATGTCTGTCACCATGTCGGTTGACCACCGGGTCATCGACGGCGCGCTGGGGGCCGAGCTGCTCAAGGCCATTGTCGACAATCTTGAAAACCCGATGGTTATGCTGGCCTGATCACAATAAACGCCCTCGCCAGAAAGCATCTCTGGCGAGGGCACATTTTTTATGGCGCTGAATTGAGCCCCCGTGATCGGCGAACCGATTGTCCGGCACTGGCGTCATCCCCACCTTCTTCCTGCGGATGCTGAACGAAGAAAGGTGCGCGATGTTCCTACGATCCCTGATTCAAAGCCTGTTCGTCTTTGTACTCCTCGCTGGGGCGTCACCTGATGCGGCATCCGCAAAGCCCAACAGCTATCCCGGCGAGAATTCGAAGTTCAATTCGAACGATCCCGCCGTCATCGCGCGCCAGAAAGCCGAGCAAAAACAGCGCAGGGAAATGCGCAGGCAAAAGCGGGAAGACAGGCGTCGCGAGCGGTTGGAAAGGCGCAACAACCGCTCGGACTGAAACCGTTTACTGATCTTTGCCCAGCATGTGATCCATCGAGATCGACGGCTGATCGCATCCGGCCTCGCCCACGATCTTGGCCGGGATACCGGCAACGGTCTTGCACGGCGGAACATCCTGCAACACCACCGAACCGGCGGCGATACGACTGCAATGGCCGACTTTGATGTTGCCCAAAACCTTTGCCCCAGCCCCGATCAGAACACCGTCTCCGATTTTGGGATGGCGGTCTTCCTCTTCCTTGCCGGTTCCGCCCAGCGTCACCGAATGCAGCATCGACACATTGTCTCCGACCACGGCGGTTTCACCGATGACGATGGAATGGGCGTGGTCGATCATGATCCCCTTGCCGATCCTCGCGGCCGGGTGAATATCGATGCCGAAAATCTCCGACGATCGCATCTGGAAGAAATACGCCAGATCATAACGCCCCTTGCGCCACAGCCAATGCGCCACACGATAGGCCTGCATGGCCTGATAGCCTTTGAAATACAGAATGGGCTGCAACAACCGATGGCAGGCCGGATCACGCTCATAAACCGCCATCAGATCGGCGCGGGCGGCTTCCAGCAGACCGGGATCGTTTGCATAAGCCTCGTCCACGATCTCGCGCAGAACCATCATCGACATTTCGTTCGAACACAGCTTGGCCGCGATCCGATAGGACAGTGCACGCTCAAGGCTGCGGTGATGCAGGATACAGGCGTGCACAAGCCCGCCCATAAGCGGCTCTGTCTCGACGGCTGCTTGGGCCTCGGATGTGATACGGTTCCAGACCGGATCGACCGGTGTCACGGGGCTGCGTTTTTCAAACATAGCTTTTGATCCTTTGCTGCGCCTAGAATGCCATTTAGTGGCAAAAAGGCCAAACGCAAACCCGTGATCCGCGATACAACGAAAATGAATGAGTCCGAACGCGCATATTTTGAAACACGAATTCACGAGCGTCTGGCCGAACTGGATCAATTGTCCGCATCAGGCCAGCAAGCTCAGGCCGTTGTTGAACTGGATCAGCAGGCGGTTGGTCGGCTCAGCCGCATGGATGCGTTGCAAAACCAGGCGATGGCAAAGGCGCAACAGGTGAATCGCAATGTCGAAACCCGCCGCCTTCAGGCCGCGCTTATGCGGCTGGACGAGGGGGAATACGGGTATTGCGAGGATTGCGGCGACCGTATTCCCGATGGGCGATTGTCTCTGGATCTGGCTGCCAGCAAATGCGTCAGCTGCGCGACCGGGTGATCAGAAACTCGGCAAGATGGTGCAGAACCAGCGAAAAACACTGACAATATTGCAAATCGTCAAACCCCGGCTCATCGGCCAGCACCCTGTTGCGCGCAACCGCCATCAGCGATCCGTTGCCGTAAACCGGATGCAGCTGACCCGTGCGCGCCCGGTGTATGTCGGCCAGTTCCGCTTCATGGATCATCCGGACGCATAAGCGGGTCCGCTCTGGCGGCGGCGCCGCCAACAAGGCGCGCGCCGCGGCACTTACATCACCGTGCAATAGCGGTCGCATCGGGCCGCTTACCCGACAACCAGACGCGCCATCGCGCCGGGGCCGTAAATGGCCGACACCTGCGCAATCCCGACCTCATATGACCCGGTCAGACCATCTGTCGCCTTCATCGCCGCCGAATAGGACCACCCCGGCAGGGATGCCATCTCTTCACGAACAAGGGTTCCCCCTGCAAAGACACGCACAAGATAGGATTCGCTTTCCTCGCCCAGCGGAACCTCCAGACCTGACCAGTCATCCCCATCCAACCGGGTGCGCCGCACCCAGGTCAGGTGATCGCCGGTTGCGTCGGATCGCACCCGGAGGTGAACCGGGGAATACGGGCGCAAACCATTGCCGTCGAATGAGGCGATCAGGTGCTGGTAAGCCGGATCGTCGTAACCACGGGTCGCCGGGCCGATGCGATAATGCTTGGCCAGCCCCCGCTCGTTGCGCAACAGGTTGATCTGCTGCACCTGGTCGTTCAGCAACACGAAAAGGGATCCGTCCGGCCAGACATCCGGCATCAGGGCATCCGACCCCAACTGGCCCCTCAACCGCCCGGACAGGGCGTAAACGCCGGGGGAGTCAAGCGTGGCATCCGAGAACTGGAACACCTCCCAGTTGCCGGGTGTTCCGTCGCCGATGGCCGCCAGATTGACACCGTTCAGAACCGCGCCACGCGGACGCGATTCCAACTGACCGGCCAACAGCCGCACCTTCACGGCCGGGCCTTCGTCCCAGACGCCGATACTGGCGCGCCTCAGCGGTGTTTCGGTCACGCCCACAATGGCCTGACCGGGGATCACATCACTCAGGCTGTACCCCTCATCGGTTGAGGAGGAATAAACCGTCGCGGCCCCCGGCCAGGGATCAGCGGTCACCGCAAGATAAGGTGCATGCGGGACCTCTGCCCCGGTGATCAGCGGCAGGTCCAGAAACACCGGCAGCACGGGAACGGGCGCGGCATAGGGTCTGACAACCGCCGGGTCGTCGCGCAGGTGCGATGCCTTATACACGCCCTGTTCAACCCGGACCGCTTCGACCAGTTGCAGTTCGGCAGATTCCAGACGGTCAATCCGGTAAAGGGGGCTGTTTTCGGTCTCTGACAACCGCACCAGATCACCTGCGCCCAGATGCAGCAGCGATGGCGGCAAGGCAAACCGCACCGTATCGCGGGAAACACGGGCCTCGCTCAACCAGCGCTCGGCCGTTTGCCGACCTTCGGTGCGTGTCATGGACAACGGCATCTCATTGACCGAGACCGAATGCGTGCTGTCCTCGGGCAGAACCGCCTCTTCCGCAACCAGATCGTGATCCGCATCCGACTGGACAAAACGCAGGCGCACGCGGCCCGTCATCTCGGCCTCGGCTTCTCGCCGGTGCTCAACCGTGCCATCCAGATCACCGCTGATCGCCAGATGATCGGGATTCAGGGCAATCGCGCCATAGCCATCGCGCATCTGAAAGCGCAAGATGCCGTTCCGTTCGATCGCGTCGAACCCATAGCGCAGCATCAGCGGCTGCAAAGCCGACCGCGCATTTGTCACATCTTCGATGACATATCCTCGAACCACGCCATAAAGCCCGGTAACATCGATATCCGTCACCCCTGCCGCGTGGCATATCTCAGTCACGACCGAGGCCAGCGTGCGCGAGCCGGACCGGCCGTTCAGCCAATGCCCCCGGTCATAGTTTGCCCCATCATCCCACTGGCTTCGCAGATTTGGAAAGGTCGGAAACGGGCGGGTATCCCACGCCCAGACATAGGCATTCGCCAGGTCCAGCATTGGTCCGCCATAGACTTGCGACACCGGGTTGACGTTCGGGTCGCTCCAATATCCAAGGGTCGCCGCAAGGTACTGGACCTGAATGAAATCGTCACGCAGTCCGTTTGAATATGCAGGCAACAGCGATTCAGACGATTTCGGATCCAGAAACTTGTTCGGCTGGTTCGTGCCCTTGTCGATTGCCGCACATCCCAACTCGGTAAACCAGATCGGCTTTGATCCGGGCACCCAGTCGGTCGGATTGGGCTGACGAACGCCACCGATCCGCTCGTGATGCAGATTTGACCACCAGCCGCGCAGGTCCTTGTAGCGCCAGACCCATGGCTCATCATGCTCCTGATCTTCGATGGGCGTTCTGATCTGTGCATCGGCCTCTTCCGGCGCGGCATAATACCAGTCATACCCCTCGCCCCCCTCGATATTGTCGCGCAGATACCCAAGGTCGTAGACCGACGGCGCACCACCCTCGGCGTCCACGTGGTTTTCTCCATCACGCCAGTCGGACAAAGGCATGTAGTTGTCGATGCCAATGAAATCGATATTGTCATCCGCCCATAACGGGTCGAGGTGAAAATACCTGTCACCGCTTCCATCCGGCTGGTATCCGAAATACTCGCTCCAATCCGCCGCATAGCCGATCTTGGTGTCCGGGCCCAGAATCTGGCGCACCTCTGCCGCCAGCGCACGCAGTTGCGCAACGGCGGGAAACCCCGAGGCCCCGCGGATCTGGGTCAGGCCACGCATCTCGGACGAGATACAGAAGGACGACACCCCACCAGCCGCCTTGCACAACATGGCATAGTGCA
Organism: Ruegeria sp. O5; assembly: GCF_056535105.1. NCBI lineage: Bacteria > Pseudomonadati > Pseudomonadota > Alphaproteobacteria > Rhodobacterales > Roseobacteraceae > Ruegeria > Ruegeria sp. O5. The sequence continues at coordinate 701,965 of NZ_JBQERN010000001.1, forward strand.
GAATGAACCGGCGCAGGCCCCATTCCTGCGGGCCGGAGTATTTGACGATTTTCGTGGCCGGAACGGGACCATTACCAAGCAAGCCGCCAAACGTGCCGCCACCGTTTACCCATTGCAAATCGCCAGGCCCGCGATCATCCGGCCGCCCGCCAAGCACCGGGCCCGAGCCGCTGGTGCCGCTGCCGCCGCCCGTGTCCACCGGGGCGTCAAATCCTTCGTTGATCGTAAAATCCGCAGCACTTGCCGTCCCAAAGAACGCGGCCACCTGCGCGTCCGCCGCCGCGGTCTGATCAGCAGACCCTGCGCGCCCCGGCGCCACATCCAGCGTGATCCGTCCCCGCCAAGGCAGGTGGGGCTGACTTGTGGCCTCCGACCAGGGATCGGGCAGCCCGTTTCCCTGCAATTGCTCCATCAGGATGAACGGATAGAACATGACCCGCTTTCCCGACTGGTTGAGGTGTCGGATCGCCTCGACCACCGCCGGGTCTGCGGGTGTTCCGCCATAGACCGGGCGGCCGTCCTGCCGGGTGACCTGACCCGCCGTGCTTCGAACCTGATCCGACACGATCCATGGCATGTTGCGGCTGTCCGTGCCACTCTGTTCGACCTTGGGCCGGATCGTGCATGTGCCGCATCTCAGATCGTCACCGAACCACGACACCACCAACGAGGCCGCGTCGCAATTTGGCAACTCGGTCTCCAGCGCACGGGTCGAGCTCACAAGATCCGATACACCCGACGCGGAATGCGCATTGGCCGCCCAGCTTGTCCCGGATTGCGTATAATTCACCTGCGAACGGGCCAGCGCATACTCGCCCGTGCCCGGTATCATCGCAACGCCCCGCACGATCTGCGGCAGGGCGCTTGGGTAATCAGGCATGTCGCGCTGCGCGGGGCGCACCACCTCGAACGAGAACTGCGGCACCCGGTTGCCAAAACTCGCAAGCGGGAAATCCTCGATCACGACATAGGCTGTACCGCGATAGGCCGGCACCGTGCCTGCCCCTTCGATTGCTTCGATAAGGGGATCGGGCAACTGCTCTTGCGTGCCGTGATAGATGCGCATGTTCAGCCCGGATCGGTCCTGTTCTTCCCCGTCTGCCCAGATGCGCCCGACATCGGCGATCTCGCCTGCACCAACGGCAATGGCCAGCGAAATCGAATAGCTGTAGCTGACGGTGGTCACTTCGGGCGCCTTGGGTTTGCCTTTGCCGCCGCCTCCGCCGCCCTGCGTTTCCCGGGTCTCGGTCTCAAGAAAGTCCGACGCCCAGATGACCTGACCGCCCACGCGCATACGCCCAAAGACAGTGGTCACCGGTGCACCCTCGCCGGTTTCCGTCAGCCTGAACCGGTCCATGCGGCCTGTTTCGACGACTTCACTGCCACTGCCCATGACGGACTGGCTGAAGAACCTCTGGTCGATGACCCGCCCGACCGTCGCGCCAATGGCCCGGCCGATGATCGCGGTGGACAGGCCCGCGACCGTTCCGCCGATTGAACCGCCCAGCGCCGCCCCGGCTGCGGAAAGAAGAATAGTAGCCATCAGAGCACCTCCAACGGGAATTCGAAACAGGAAACGACCCTGCGGCGCCAAGGGCCGCTCAGCGCGTTCTCGACGACGCCATGACCGGAATAGGCGTGAACGAACCTCGGCTCGTGGCCTGCGACGCTGACGATGCCAAGATGTTTGGCCACGCTGCCATCGCGCATCCGGAACAGCAGCACATCTGCGACCGCGAAATCGCCGACCGGTTTTTCGACCAGATGCCGCCGCGCCGCCGCCCACATGCGTTCCTCGCCCTGCGGCTCGGACCAGTCCAGACTGTAGACCGGAACCGCCTCGGGCTCCTGTCCGATCACGGCGCGCCAGACGCCGCGCAGCAGGCCCAGACAATCCGTGCCCGCCCCCTTGGTCGAGGCCTGATGCACATAAGGCGTCCCCAGCCAGCTGCGCGCTTCTGCGACAATATCCTGCCTGTGTATCGTCACCTCAGGCTCCCTCCGCTGTTGGCTTTGCTCTGTTTGGGAACGGCCATCACCCAATCTTCGCCCGGAAGATCGGGAAAGCCCTGAAAGTTCAGAAGGTTGTTGAACTTCAAACGACAGGTCTCCATGCGTTTGTCGCACCCCGCCCTCAGCCTGACCGTGTCACCCGGCACCAGGCTTTCCCCGAAACCGGACCAGAGCGTGATCTGCCGCCCGTCCGCCACCTGCTGGTCATGCTTGATTGATGACCAGAGCCCCTTCGCCGCTCCCGACACAACGTCAATCCTGCCGCGCTCGAACCAGCCGTCTTCGATGGTTGCCCCGCCCGCGACAAGCAGAACGGTTCCACCATCAAAACCGGTGACGGCGCCCTCAATCCAATAGCCGGGCGTATCCATGTCGAACCGACAGGTCCGGTCCCCCAAAACGGCAGTACAAGGCTTCTGATACACGCGCCCCAACGGGCGGTTCAGCAAATCGGTCAGGCCACGCAACTCGGCGTGGAATGCACCGCCTGCGCGCCGCAATTCCCCGATCGAGCCCCGGAACTGAAGGATGCGCTGATCCGGGTCGGCCCAGTTGACCAGCCACGCGCGTACTTCGGCCCCGTCGAACCGCCCCGCCTCGATATCCTCTTCGCGAATGGCCGCATCCGACAGCGCGCCCATGGCTTCGGTGTTGTCAATGGACAGGCCGGTGGCCTGTTCGATGGCCGCCGCCGTCAATCCGGTGCTGGCCCGGAACGTCAATCCGTCAAAGCCAAGCTCCAGATCATGATCGGTGAACCCGTATTCCTGACCATCCCGGCGTCTGATCGCCCAACACCGGCACACGGTGGTCATTCCGCTTTGCAGATGCGCGTGCAGGCCCTGTTCATCCACAGCCATCAGACACGCACCTCGACCACGGGAACGTTCGGCGCCTCTCCGGCCTGAAAACTGGCGACGCTGGTATGGATCTTGTCGGTGTCAAACCGCACCGGTACATCGAATTCGAACCCGGCGGTGATATCCACCTCTTCCGGTGGCGGGTCGGCAAAGGTGATCCGGCCTGTTGCCAGATCAACCTCGAATTCCACGCCCTCCCGGATTTCGTCCTGATCCAGCCCCAGACGCACCGTCCCCAGCACCGGCTTGACGATGGGGCGGGCATAGCTGACCCCGCCCGAGCTATAGGTCTTGATCAGCTGAAACTCGGTCCGCACACCGTCGCCGCGAGCGATAACCTGATCTCCGACATCGACATCCAACGTGGCCTTGCCGGATTTGAAATCCGACCAGTCCTTCCAGCGAAACCCGTACATCTGGCCCTGCCGCGCCTCGAAGAACGAGATCAGCGTCTCGATATCGTCCAGCGAGCGCATCCCCAGCCCCGCGTCATATCTGCGCCGGGAATGGGCCCAGGGCGTGTTGCGCTCTTCGAACCCGTTGGCCAGCGTCACAATATCCGTGCGCCGCTCGGGCCCCCCGACCGAGCCAAAGCTCAGGCTGGCGGGAAATCTCACCTCGTGGAAAGTCATCACCTGCTCCCTGATTTACCTGTTGCGATTGCCGCGCCCCAACGCACGGCTCATCTGTGCTGCAATCTGCCCCTGCGAGCGGCGGAACCCCTGCACATCCGGGGTCGTGATGTTCATCACCACATTCACCGAACGCCCGCCGCCCTGCGTGCGCACGCCCAGCTTGCCGTCCGCGCCGCGCGCCAGTGGCATGATCGCCTCGGGGCCGGCCTCGCCCATCAGCCCGGTGCCGCCGCGCATCGGAAACATCGTCGGGCTGCTGACCACGCCGCCATTGGCAAAGGGCATCACCCGGCCCTGGCTGAAACTGCCACCCTCGGCAAAGGGCAGAAGACCCTGCACCAACCCGCCGACCGAGTTTGCCAGCAATCCGCCAAAATGATCCGTCACCGGCTTGATCGCGGCTGCATAAGCCGTTTGGATCAACGAGTTCTTCAGCACATCCAGCGCGCCCGACAGGCTCATCCCGTCCAGAACCACGCCATCGAACGCCTTGCGCAAACCGCTGGACATGCCCCGCTCCAACGTGGCGACATCCTTGCCGGTTTCCTCGAATGCGGCGCTGATCCGCTTCATCTGGCTGTCAAACGCCGCGGCCATCGTCGCAGCATCACCCAGGGCATCGCCCAGCGCTGCGCCCCGTTCCTGCAAGTCGTCAAACCCGTCACGATCCGTCATCACGCTCTCCTTGTTGCTTGTCCGGGAAGGCGGCCAGCAGCGCGTCAAGGCCTGCCCGGTTCATCGCGGGCATCCCGGCGCCCTGCCCCAGCATCAGCCGCAGTTCTGCCGGGGTCAGACGCCAGAACTGGTCCGGCGTCAGCCGCAGCCCCAGAAACCCGGCCCGCATCAGGGCGGGCCAGTCGAACCCGCTCATGTCGTTTCCGGCACCATAAAGGCGCGGGCCAGCAGCTCGGCCGCCGCTTTGGCCGCAGCCGTCGGGCCGCCCTCGATTTCGGCATGAAGCAGGTCGGCGCGGCTGGTATCCCGGCCCCCGCCCCGCAATCCGGCAACGATCAGCGCCAGCACGTCACTGCTGGAATACGCGCCACCCTCGAACCGCTGCACCAGCTCGACCAGGGATCCGGTGTTCAGCTCCTGCTCCAGTTCCGCCAAAGCGCCCAGCGTCAGCTTGAGCACCCGCCGCTCTCCATCGATGGTCAGTGCCACCTCGCCCGTCCACGGATTGGCCATGCGATTACAGCGCCGTAAAGCTCAGCGCACCGGCGCTTGCCATGCTCATCTCATAGGTCGCCTCACCGTTGTGCGAGCCTGCATATTCGATGCCCGTCACCTGAAACGCCCCCTCGACAATGCCGAAATCGGGGATGATCACCTGAAACGCCGGGGTCTCGCCGTCAAAAAACAGCTGCCGCGCACGTTCGTCCGTACCAGCATCCTTGAACACGCCCGAGCCCGAGATCGAGGCCGATTTAACCCCCGCCCCCGACAACAGCTCGCGCCAGCCCCCCTGGCTTTCCAGGCTGGTGACATCCACGCTTTCGGCGTTGAAACTGATCCGCGTGGCCCGCAGGCCCGCAATGGTCTGGAACAGGCCCGTGCCGTTCATATCCACTTTGACCAAAAGGTCTTTTCCGTTCTGGGCAGCCATGTGCTCTCTCCGTTGATTGCTTAGTCGTCTTCCACGCGGGCGCGGAATCTCAGGTCGATCTGGCGGATGCTGCCGCTGGTCCCGGTCCGCCGGGCCGAGGCGCGCTCGAACCACAGCCCGACCAGATGCCCGCGGCTCAGAACCAGCGGCGCATTGTCCAGCGCGTCACACACCGCCCCAGCCAGCGTCTTTGCCGCGCCAAACCCGGCGGCTTCGGACACCACCGAAACCGTAAAGCGGTGGATCGCACCCGCGCCCGACCGGTCCGAAGCGTCGCGGACCTCTTCCGGGCCCAATGTCACATAGGTCTGCGGAACCGTTCCCGTCGGCACCGCGTCATAGATCGCGCCACCGGACTGGCCGCTGACATCCGCATCCCCGGTCAGGTGCTGAAACACCGCCGCCTGCAGGGCGGCTGATACGCCATAACTCATGCCGCCACCTCTTCATCCGCGAAACAGGTCAGGTACTGGCCGCGCGCGTCGCGCTCAGCCACGGCGCGGATGACGAAACGGCGATTGCCTTCGCGAAACCGCTGATCCGGCGCCGGGCGCATGGTCGATCCCTCGGGCGCGCCCCGCACCACGATGCGATACCCCACGCGCGAGACGGAAACGCCAGCGATCTGCCGTTCCGCACCACTGCGCGCCGTGACCTCGGCCCACAGCGTTCCCAGCGCGGCCCATGCCTCGGTATATCCCCCGGACCCGTCAGCGCTGCGCATCGGGGCCTCAAGCACCAGCTTGCGGTTCAGACGCGGCGTGTTCATTGCACCACCCCCGCCCCAAAGCGCACCATCCGATAGCGCTGGATCAGGCTGGTAACCCCAAACGGCATACACCCCGCGCCCAGCGCGGTCTCGTCCCGGTATTCGTAATAATGCGCCGCCAGCAGCAGTACCGCCTGGCCAAGATCGGCAGGCAAACCGGCCCAATCCGGGGCCATTCCGGCCGTGAAGGAGATCTTCACCGCACCCCCCGTTGCAATCGCAGGCAGGGCCGACCCGACCGGCCGCACCCGCGGGCGCTGGCCATCGCGTTCCAGCCGATACACCGCCGCATCCGCAACGGTTTCAGAACCTGCCGCATCGGTCAGCGTCACGGCCAGCACCGATGTCACCGGAGCAACCGGCAAAACCTCGCCCGACGGATCGCGCCAACCGCTCAGGCTCCATGAAAAGTCGCGCTCGATCAGAACCTTGCCGGTGCGCGCCTCAATCGCGGCCATGGCCGCCCGCAGGAAACCCTTCAGCACCTCGTTCTGAACGTCATCCTCGGCAAAGCCCCTGCCCAGCCGCAGATGCGCCTTGAACTGATCCACCGGCAGCGCCGCATCCGCGATGGCGGTTTCTTCGATCAACATCATCCATTCACTCCGCAATCTCGGACCCCACCGGGGGCCTCAGTCAGGAAAATGACGGGCACGCGCCGCCCCACGTTGCTCGGACGGAGGGGAGCAGCTAGACAACGCGGGGGATCTCACCCCGGCCCGCGCCCGCCGCCCGAGGGGCCGATGGCCCCCCGGATTCGTCACCGCTTAGGCGATGCCGAATTTCACCAGCTTGATGGCTGCAAAGTCGCTCACATCGCCGCCCACACGCTTGGTCGCATAGAACAGGACATGCGGCTTGGCGCTGAACGGATCACGCAGCACGCGCAGATCGGGGCGCTCGGCGATGGTGTAACCGGATTTGAAGTCGCCAAACGCGATCGAGAAGCTGTCCGAGGCCGCATCCGGCATGTCCTCGGCAATCAGTACCGGATAGCCCATCAGGCGCGCGGGCTCACCGGCGGCCAGACCGTCCGACCACAGGAAACGGCCATCACTGTCCTTCAGCTTGCGGATCACACCCGCCGTTTTCGAGTTCATGACGAATGTGCCATTGACCCGGTATTGCGCGCCCAGCGCATAAACCACATCGACAATCGCATCCGCATCGACGCCGCCATCGATGCCGGTGGCAACATACCCCAGGCTGCCCCAGGACCACGTGTCATCGGATACCGCACGGTGGATCATCAGACCCTTGGGTTTGTCCACACCATCACCCGTGATAAAGGCCGCCGCCTCGGCACGGGCGAACTTGTCGGCAATCCGACCGGCCAGCCAGCCCTCGACATCGAACGCGCTGTCATCCAGCAAACGTTGCGAGGCTTTGGGCAGCGCGCTCAACTCGTGCAGCGGGATCGAGATACGGTCAATCGACGGGGTTCCGGTTTCGGAAGTGGCCGAATTCTCATCTGCCCAGCCGGCACCGACATCGGTATGGTCGATCAGCACATCGAACGAATTCGCCTCGACATTCACCACCGACGCAATCGAACGGATTGACGCGGTTGCGTTCAGAACCGACTTGATCGTCTCGGCGGTCTGCGGATCGACCAGATACCCACCATCGCTGTTGACGGCGGTGGACAGCGATTTGCTCTCCATTTCCAGCCCGCGCAGCCCATCATCCTCGCCCGAGCGTACATAGGCGTCGAACGCCTTCTGGTGCGGGGCACCGTCCAGGGTCGAGGCCGCAAGATGCGGGCGCGCCGCGATGGTTGATTTACGATCCAGCATGGTCAGTCGCTCTTCTGTCTGTTGCAATTTGGTTTTAACTTCAGCCTTCAGGCCCTTGAATTCATTCACGAAGCCAGCCATCGCCTGCTTCACCTCCTGAACCAGGGGCGCACCCTCTCCGGTCAAGGCCGGGATCTCGGTCTTGCTCATCAGCATGTCCTGTTTTTGGGTGGGTTTGAGGCGCGCTAGGTCCGCGCCAGCTCCTGCCGGGCGTCGTTGAACACCTCGGCAATACTGCGCCAGGTGTTCTCGGCATCGGGGTCGCTCCCCTTTGCCGCCACCCGCGCACTGGGCAGCATCGGGAAGGTCACAAGCGACACCTCCCACAGCTCCAGTTCGGTCAGGACCCGGTGGCCCTTGTCATTCTTCACGGCCCGTTTGGTGCGATAGCCGATCGACAGGCCATCCATCGCACCCGCCCGGATCAGCTCGGCCGCTTCCCGGCCTTTCTGGGTGCTTTCCAGCAGGCGACCCTTGACCCACAAGCCCTTGTCGTCCTCGCGCACCTCGTCCCAGACACCTATGGGTTGCGCCGGGTCGTGCTGCCACAGCATCTTGACCCGCTGACCCGCCTTGGCGAGCCCCTCAAGCGAGGCGCGATAGGCCCCGCGCTGCACCATGTCACTGCCCTGATCGACTTGCCCGAACAGGCTGGCATAGCCTTCGATCACCGCATCCTCGGTCACTGACAGGATGTCACCAAACCCTGCGAACTTATGCTCCAAATCCATGAACTTCTCCATGTAACCCACTGAACTTATGGCGTTACCACCAGGAATGACTGAAACGCCTGCGCCAGGATCACTGCGGCCACACCATAGACTGTCAGCCACAGCCGTTTCTCCAGCCGCTCCATCATCTCTTCGATCTGATCCAGCCGCCTGCACAGATGCGCGTGCTGGATCTCGGCCACCCGCTCATGCGCGGCCAGACGTAGCCCCGGCGCGCAGTCGAACGGCGGATACCCCTCAGCCATCGGCACGCTCCGGCAGACCCAGCAACCTGCGTTTTTCCACATCGCTCAGGAATTCCGCCCGGTTGACCCGCGCCCATTGCGCATCCCTCTCGGCAGACAGGGCCGTTACCTGATCCAGATCGGGCTTCAGGATCAGGTCCTCGCCGGTAAAGCCCGTCAGCCACTCCGACACCGCCGCCGCCACCCGCGTCACCAGGGGCAGCACGGTAAGGCGGTAAAACGCCCGGTTGGCCTCCTGATAGTTTGAATAGGTCGCGTCGCCCTGTATGCCCAGCAGCATCGGCGGGACCCCAAAGGCCAGCGCGATCTCGCGGGCGGCGGCTTCCTTGGTCTTCTGAAACTCCATGTCCGAGGGGGAAAAGCCCATCGGCTTCCAATCCAGCCCCCCCTCCAGAACCATCGGCCGACCCGCATTGCGCGCCCCGCGATAGTTCTGCTCGATCTCGTCGGACAAGCGGCGGAACTGCTCCTCGGCCATCATTCCGTGCCTATCACCGCCCTTCCACACCAGCGCCCCCGAGGGCCGCGCGGCATTGTCCAGCAGCGATTTCGACCACCGCGAGGCGCTGTTGTGCACATCAATCGCCGTCGCCGCCGCCTGCATCGGCGAGAACCCGTAGTGATCATCCTGCGGGTGGAACGTCTTGATATGACAGATGGCCTTGGCCGCGAACCGGTGCGTCTTGCCACCGACACTGTAATCATAGGCCTTGGGCCACCCATCCGCCCCCGGCACCACGCTCATCCGGTCCGAGCGCAGAACATGCAGCTCAACCGGCAGCCCGTCCTCAGCCTGCACCGCCTCGACATAAGCATTACCCGACAGCAGCAACTGCCCGAACAGGGCCTCCAGCATCTCTGCCCGCCCCTGCGCCGCATTCGGGCGCCGCAACAGGGCCAGGATCGGATGCGCATCGAAGCGCTGCCCCTGACCCTGCAAAATCAAGGGCAGAGCCGCCGCCGATTCAGCAATCAGCTTGACCGACCGAAACCCCACCGGATTGCCCGAAAATCCCGTCCGTGTCAGCGACACCGTGTCCCGCGGGCTCCACGCCACGCGCCCGCCGGTCTGCCATGCCACCACAGGCCCGGTCGCGCTCGCCTTCGCCTCGGGCGCGCTCCCAGCCGATCCACGACGCAAGAAATCGAATACCATCTGTGCTCCTTTCTGCCGCCGCTCTGCCCGGCTTGTTGAAAGGAGTTATGACGCAGAGAAGTTTAGGGCTTGGGAATGGGGCGTACGGGGGGTGGGCAACGGGGGGTGGGCAACGGGTCAATCACGCGGATCGTTTCGGTTCACAAACCTGCTTTCGATCACGCTGAACATCAGTACCAAGTATATCCAAGGGAGGGCTAGTACGTAGTAGAGGAACGATCGTTTTTCTGAAATCGACGCAAACAGCAAGATTGCAACGAAGATCAGTCTGACAAATAACCCTTGCTTCAGAACAGGCAACTCAGCTGCAGATGGGAACTTCAGTACTTTTCCGATGAAGTCCATGGTCCTACCTGTCAAGGCAACACGACCGAATAGTCGCAACTAGATGCTCGGCATCCGGAATATAGTCTAGCAAAATTGGATAATGCGTCCTGCCAAAGAGAATTGGATGACCTGGGTGAGAAAGCCCGAGTCCGAATGGCTGTACTTGCTGTTCGGAAAGAAGAATACCAACCTCAAGTGACGGGTAAGGGCACGTATCGACAACAGAGTACGGAAACGTTGCTGAATGCTCACACGATATGACATAGAGCCGTACACCAAGTCTCCAATTTCTACCGCGCCTACAAACAATCACGCGCCTATCTGTGACGAAGTAGGCTAGGTTGTTCAGCACATACTGACGTTGGCTCGCCATGCCTGTTGAAAACAAGAAAAAGGCGATCGTCGTGGCCCCATAAATCCAAAGCGCATCACCGGGACCAAACTGGGCGTCGGCATTGATGAAAGGCAGCGTCGCCCACATGACAACACAAGCAATTAAGTTAAAGAAATGGAGCTTACGCTCGTCACCTACAACTTGAAAGTACTTGGTTCCGTAACCCGGTCCACCTGACCAAAGTAACTTTTCGTCGGGGTCAAGAATATCTTTTAAATCAAATCTGTTAGTATTGGTTACTGTGACCTTTTGCATAGCTTGGCCTATACACTGCCAAATCTCCAGAAACTAGCCGCAAACAGTTGATAGCAAAGCTTGGTTAAAGCTTTGTTGTCGTCATTCCTTCGCCATCGTTAGGCTCACAACGCCCGCACCCTCGGCCTTCGAAACACCCCCGCAGGCCCCACAACCAACTCATGCAGCGCCCAGACCAGCGCATCGACGCGGTCGGGCGAGCCCTGCCCTTCAAACCCGCGCGCGGTCATCTGGCACATCTGCTCCTCCAACGCGTCCAACCCGGCCACATGGCGCACCCGCCCCTGTTCGTACAGCGCCGCCACAGGCTCGGCCCGCGCGACCTTGCCGCGTGACGCCCGCACCGCGCGATATGGGACCAGAGGGTCTACCTGCCGCACGACCTCTTCCACCAGTTGCCCGCCCTGATTGACCTCGGCCACCAGCCGTTCGGCCCCGAACTCATCCATCGCGTCAATCGCCGCCTGCGCCCAGCCCGCCGGGCCAACGCCCTGCGCCGTCCGGTCAGCCAGCACGAACGCCCGCCACGCCTCAGGCGGGCCTTGCACTTGCGCGCCAACCACCACGATCCCGCAGGCATCCGCTCCTGACCCGGATGTCACCGCCGGGTCCAGCGCCACCACGATGCGATCCAATTCGGGCACCTGCGCACAGCGCGCCGCCTCCAGCATCGAACCCGTCCACAGCGCTCCTTCCGCGTCTGACAGCAGCACCCCGTCCAGCTCCTGCCGCCCCAGCCGCGTACCCGCATAGCGCGCGCGCACTTCTTCCAGAAACGACGCCGCCAGATTGGCCCGGTTCGCTTCGGTCGGCGCATGGGTCTGCACGGTAGAGGGTGACGCCAGCAACTCCTTCAAAACCTTCACATTGCGCGGCGTTGTGGTCACGCAAACCCGGGGCCGCTCGCCCAAGCGCAGCGCAAATTGCAGCATGTCCCAGGTCTCACCCGCCTTCTTCCACTTGGCCAGCTCATCCACCCAGGCCGCATCAAATTGCGGCCCGCGCAACCCTTCGGGATCATGCGCTGAAAACGCCTGTGCCTCGGCCCCGTTGGGCCAGATAAGCTTGCGTTCCGATGCCTTCCACGTGGGCCGCCGATCCGGGGGCGAGCATTGCAATATCCCGCTATCGCCAAAGATCATCACGTCGCGCACCTGATCGAATGTTTCACCCACCAGCGCCACGCGGCACGCCTCGCCCTTGTCCAGCGGTTTCGGACCCTCGACCATCGATCGCACCCATTCGGCCCCTGCCCGCGTTTTGCCCGCGCCACGCCCGCCCATGATCACCCAGGACCGCCAGTCGCCCTCGGGCGGCAATTGATGCGGCAGCGCCCAGAATTCAAACAGGAAAGGGAGGGCACACAGCCCCCCCTCCCCGATCTCACTCAGAAATCTCTCCCGCACCGCAGCATTGGCGGAGGCGAGCCAGCCTGCACCCGATCTCAAATCGGGCCCGCTCAAGGTCGAGCGCGTACCCTCCTTGGGCAATTCCGGCTTGTCTGTAATGTTGTTCGACAAAGCTTGTCTCCACTTTCTGGCAACTTCGGATCAGCCCCTCCAGCTGACCGAGTTGCTTGGCTGAACCAGCAAGATCTGCATCCTCCCCGGCACCGATCTGTTTGCGCAGGTCTTCTGCCGCTTGCCGCAGATCGCGAATGGACCTTTCCAGGGACTGCAACAGTTCAGCCGTCTGGGAAATCCGCTCTTCCGGGGTAATCAAAGTCATGTTTGCCTGTGACCTCATGCGTGAGTGTTCTCCGCACGAGAGAAACGAAAAAACGGCCACCGGGTCACCCCGAGGCCGTTCGCCCACTTCTTCTAGCATGACACAACCTATACGGGATAAAGCGCGCAAAGTCAAGGGTTTACGCAACAGTCGCGCAACAGGGATCGTACGGTGCAGGTTAACGGACAGTGAATTTCCGGCTGTAGTAACCCTCGGCCTAAACCCCGCCCCGCCCTTTTGCCTCCCTAGCCCTGACCGCCTCACCGACCAGAGGGGTTAATACAGGGTTACCCCCGTGCCGCTTTCGGAGCGTACAAATTGCACAAACCCCGCGCGGACGCGTGTACAAATCTGACATTTCCGAAATCTGGTGCAAAATCACCCGCGTCACCCGATTTCGGCGCGTCAGGGTCCTGCGCGCTGCAAAACCAGTCCTTGACATTCCCCCCCGAAACCCTCATGTGCCCCTCATCACGGCGCCACCGCGTGAGCATCGTCGGGCTTCAGGCCCCACAGCGCCAACACATAACTCCCGGTTCCCCTTCACGCAGGGTTCTTTACGCGATGGCCGGATGGCGCTGGATTCGCTCGCGCATCCCGAGGTCTCGCTCAACCCTGCCGGTCACATGAACGTGGCCAGTCATCACCTGCTCGCGGGGCTTAACCTGCGGGCCGTAAAGGATAATTTTTTGTTCGACTTCGATATGCTCGGCCTCGCGCCGACACTGAATGACGCGTTGAAGCGCGCCAAATTTACACAACCCACCCCGATTCAGAACCAGGCCATTCCGCTGGCCCTGAATGGGCATGATATCCTCGGGCTGGCCCAAACCGGCACCGGAAAGACACTGGCTTTTGGCCTGCCCCTGATCGACCACCTGCTGGCACAACCCGGCAAGCCCGATCCCAAAACAGCCAAATCGCTGATCCTCGCCCCTACACGCGAGTTGGTGAACCAGATCGCCGACAGTTTGCGCACCCTCACGAAAGGAACAAAGCTGCGGGTCGCCACAGTTGTTGGTGGCCAGTCGATCAACAAACAAGTGATGTTCCTTGCCCGCGGCACCGATATTCTGGTCGCCACCCCGGGGCGCCTGATTGACCTGATGGAACGCGGCGCTGTTGACCTTGGTTCGGTGCGCCATCTGGTATTGGACGAAGCAGATCAGATGCTTGACCTGGGCTTCATTCACGCTCTGCGTCGCATCGCGCCTGCACTGGGAACACCCCGCCAGACCATGCTGTTCTCGGCCACAATGCCGAAACAGATGGAGGAGCTCAGCCGCGCCTATCTGAACAATCCACAGCGGGTGCAGGTTTCACCCCCGGGCAAGGCGGCGGACAAGATCACCCAGTCCCTTCATTTTGTTCCAAAAGCCGAAAAACCCTCTAAACTTCGCCAAATCCTGTCGCAGGACGCGGATGCACTGACGCTGGTCTTCACCCGCACAAAACACGGCGCTGAACGGCTGATGAAAGGGCTGGTCGCCGATGGCTTCAACGCAGCATCAATTCACGGGAACAAAAGCCAGGGCCAGCGTGACCGGGCCATTAATGCCTTCCGCGCTGGAGAGGTGAACATACTGGTGGCCACCGACGTTGCCGCGCGTGGCATCGACATCCCCGGTGTCGCCTATGTCATCAACTTCGACCTGCCCGACGTACCCGACAATTACGTCCACCGTATCGGGCGCACCGCCCGTGCCGGGCGCGAAGGGGAAGCGATCGCGTTCTGTGCACCGGAAGAAGTCGACCTCCTGCGTCAAATCCAGAAGCTGATGAAAATTGAAATCCCTGTCACAAGCGGCACCATGCCGGAAGGGGTCGAGGTTCAGCAACCTGCACGTCGTCAAAACAACCGCCGTCGCGGGTTCAAGCCCAAACCAGCCAACGGGGATGGGAAACCTTCCAGCAGCAGACGGCGCCGTCCCAACAAAAGACGTTCAGCCGCCTAAGGGCTGAAGAGGCTGCCAAAGAAAACGCCGACGCCAGTATTCATACCGGCGTCGGCGTTTTTTGTTAGCAAATCCAGCAACCCGCCGGGCTTAATTCCCCGAGCTTTGCTGTTCCTCAATTTCGCGCCATTTGGCAACGTTGCGATTATGCTCCTGCAGGGTTTCTGCAAACGCATGACCGCCCGAGCCGTCGGCGACGAAGAATACATAGTTGGTGTCATCCGGCGCGACCGCAGCTTCAAGGCTCGCCAGACCCGGATTTGCAATCGGCGTCGGGGGCAGCCCGTCAATCTGATAGGTGTTCCACGGTGTCGGACGGTTCAGTTCGCTGCGCCGCAACCCGCGACCCAATGTGCCCTGCCCCTTTGTCACGCCATAGATGACGGTCGGATCTGTTTGCAGCCGCATCCCCTGTTTCAGGCGGTTCACGAACACACTGGCGACCTGGCCACGTTCCTCCGGAACACCGGTTTCCTTTTCGATGATAGACGCAAGGATCAGCATCTCTTCAGGAGTGTCCAGCGGCAACCCGCCTTGGCGGCTTTCCCAAACCGCGTTGATCCGCAGTTGTTGCTTGTCCTGCATGGCCTGCAAAATCGCATTGCGATCCTGTCCGGCCACAACATCGTAACTGTCCGGGGCCAACATGCCCTCAGCCGGGATCTCGGTCACTTCACCTGACAGCGCTTCGAATGATTTCAGAGCTTCAACCACCTGCCACGAGGTCACACCTTCGGCCAGCGACACGCGATAGCGCGTGTCAGCCTCGTTGCGCTTCTCGGTATAGGCATCAGGCGTTTCTTCCTCTGCCGCATCAAATGAAGCAATCTCGACGAAATCCAATGTTGCCGGGTTCAATTCACGCACGCGGGTTTGGGTGCGTGTCACACCGATACGGTATTCGATTTCCGACCCACAAGTGCTGGCGCCGCTGCTGGTGATTTCTTCGATGATCTGCGCCATAGACGCGCCTTCGCGCACCAGAAAGCTGCCCGCTTTCAACCGCTGCGCCTGATCGGTATAGTCAGCGGCCATCCGAAACAGAATTGAACTGCGAATGGCACCCTGATCTTCCAGATCGCGACTGACACGTGTCATATTCGAACCGCTTTTGACCTGAAGGCAAATCGCAGTTTCAAGCGGGCCTTCGGCCTTGTACTGCGACTGTCCCCACAGGATCAGACCGCCCACCAGAAACAGGCCGACCACCAGGATGGTCAGCGCATTCGAAGCGATGGCCCGCCACATTTAACTGACCTTTCCGAAGATCACGCTGGCATTGGTTCCGCCAAACCCGAACGAGTTCGACAACGCCACGTTAATCTCACGCTCGCGCTTGGCGTTGGGGGCAAGATCAATCGGAGTTTCAACTGCCGGGTTGTCCAGGTTGATTGTTGGCGGTGCGACCTGATCGCGGATCGCCAGGATTGAGAATATCGCCTCAATCGCACCC
This sequence comes from Ruegeria sp. O5, assembly GCF_056535105.1. NCBI lineage: Bacteria > Pseudomonadati > Pseudomonadota > Alphaproteobacteria > Rhodobacterales > Roseobacteraceae > Ruegeria > Ruegeria sp. O5. The sequence continues at coordinate 717,888 of NZ_JBQERN010000001.1, forward strand.
GCAGCACCCAGCAAGTGACCGGTTGCCGACTTGGTCGAGCTCATCGTCGCATTCCCGGCATGCTCGCCCAACAGGCGCTCGACAGCACCCAGTTCGATCGTGTCCGCCATGGTCGAGGTGCCATGCGCGTTGATGTAATCCAGGTCTTTCGGCTCCAGCCCGGCGCTGCGCAACGCCGCTCTCATGGAGCGTTCGGCCCCGTCGCCATCCTCGGACGGGGCGGTGATGTGATAGGCGTCGCCCGACATACCATAGCCCAGAACTTCGGCGTATATCTTGGCACCACGCGCCTTGGCGTGCTCGTAATCTTCCAGAACCACGATGCCAGCGCCCTCTCCCATAACGAAACCGTCACGGTCCACGTCATAGGGTCGGCTGGCAGCCTTGGGATTATCTGCATATTTGGTCGACAGCGCCTTACATGCGTTGAACCCGGCAATACCGATCTCGCAGATGCAGCCCTCGCCACCACCTGCCACCATGACATCCGCGTCACCCGCCCGGATGATGCGGCTGGCGTCGCCGATTGCGTGCGCCCCGGTTGAACACGCGGTCACGACCGAGTGGTTCGGCCCTTTGAACCCGTGGCGGATTGATACCTGACCCGAGGCCAGGTTGATCAGTGCGCCCGGAATGAAGAACGGAGATACCCGGCGCGGACCCTTGTCGCGGATCAGGTTCGCGGTATTGGCAATCGATCCCAGACCACCAATGCCCGAGCCGATCAGAACACCAGTACGCAGGCGCGATTCTTCGTCTTCCGGCAGCCAGCCTGCATCCTTACAGGCCATTTCGGCGGCTGCGATGGAATACAGAATAAAGTCTTCGATCTTGCGCTGCTCTTTCAGCGGCATCCAGTCATCTGGATTGAAGGTCCCGTTGGTTCCGTCGCCGCGCGGCACCTCGCAGGCGTAGGTCGTTGCGACCCCGCTTGCCTCTGCATCGAAATGCGTGATTGGGCCTGCGCCGGACTCTCCGTCCAGCAGCCGCGACCAGGTTTCCTCGACCCCGCTGGCCAAAGGAGTGACCAATCCAAGACCGGTTACAACGACTCTGCGCATGAAGTGCCTCTTGCCTGCTTCCTGTTATGAGAACCGCTCATACCCCGGCCCGGGGTGCGGGGGCAAGAGCAACGGTTCTTTCCGCCCCGGCGTTCTGCCGCCGAATGCCCAAGGAAACCGGAAATTCGGCGCTTGTCAAAACCGCCCTTTCGCGCGTTCAGCCGAAAGGGCGGAGTTGCTTACTGAAACTGCGCGACTGGCTCGTGGGCCGATTTGGCAGTTTCAAGTGCTTTGGCCAAGTCTAGTGTCTTGCGGAACAACGCGCGCCCGACAATCGCGCCCGAGATATTGGGGATGTATGCCAGCCGCGAGATATCGTCTGCCGTGCGCACGACACCGCTGGCAATCACCGGGGTACGCGAATGGTTTGCCAATCGCGAGATCAGACCCAGCTTTGCCTCGACATCTTCGATGTCGCTGTCGATATCCGTCACCACGATGGCGGCAAAAGGCGCATCGCCGAACGCGTCGATAAAGGCTTCGGGCGAGAACGCACTTTGGCTGCGCCAGCCGTCAGTCATAACAAGGCCTTGCCAGACATCAACCGACAGCACGATCTGATCCGGGTAAAGCTTGGCCAGTTCCTTGACCAGGTTCGGTTCGCGCGCGGCCAGCGTGCCAACCACAACGCGGCCCGCGCCCTTGTCGATCCAGCGCTCAATCTGTTCGCGCGTGCGCATGCCACCCGCCAGCTGCACCGGAATCTCGGCCTTGCGAATGATATCTCCGACCAGCTGCGCGTTGGTATCCTTGCCCTCGATCGCGTCGAAATCCGTCAGGTGCATCCATTCGGCACCCGCCTCTGCCCAGCTCCGTGCGGTTTCTACCGGATTCACGTGCCAGATCATCGCTTCTTCCAGACGACCCTTGTCCAGCGAGACACACCGGCCGTTCTGCAGTTCCATCGTGGGGTAAATCCTCATGAGCTCGGTCCTCCGCTCAATCGTTTTGAAATCCCCGGCACCATACAACTGGAATGCCCGCCCGAAATCTCCGGGATCGGCACAGTTTGGCCATTTTGCGGCATACTGATTAAGTGGCGAATTTACGCGCGGGCTGGCGGTCCGTTGCGTCGTAACAAGTGTACCGGGGTTTCATTATACACCCCTTCCCGCATCAAAACATAGCCAAGCTTTTTGGCGAGTTTCTGCGAGGATGTATTTGAAGCGTTTATCATCGCGACCAACGGTCCGGGAATCACCCGGTCAAACCAGTCATGCGCAGCCTTGGCGGCCTCGTATCCCAATCCCTGCCCCTGTGCTTCGGGGACCAGAACCCACCCTGCCTCGGGGAAGCCGTCGAAATCGTCGCCCATGCATCGGTTGCTATAGAAGAATCCGGCTTGCCCGATCAGCTTGCGATTCGATTGCTGCATTACGCCCCACTGACCAAAACCGGCCATCTGCCAATGCCCCGCATTACGCAGGAAAGAATCCCACGCTTCGCCACGCGATCGGGGAGAACCGCCGATATGCCGCACGACGCAAGGGTTACGCCAGATTTCCGCGAACCGGTCAAAGTCCTCTGGGCGCATAGCGCACAGCGTCAAACGCGCGGTATTTATCATCGGAGTGGATCTTATCATGCCCTGTCCACTTTGAGTTTTGCCTCAGTGGAAACAGTGCGCAGGCCACAATAGCCACGCAAGTCCGAAATTCGGGCAGGCATAAAAAAACGGCGCCCCCGTTGCCCGGAAGCGCCGATTTTAATCAGAAAGAAACGCTTAGGACGCTTCGCTGATGAACTTGACGGCGTCGCCAAAGGTCTGGATGGTCTCGGCTGCGTCATCGGGGATCTCGATGCCGAACTCTTCTTCGAAGGCCATGACCAGCTCAACAGTGTCCAGGCTGTCTGCGCCCAGATCGTCGATGAAGGACGCGTTTTCCACGACTTTATCTTCTTCAACACCCAGGTGCTCAACAACGATCTTCTTAACGCGATCTGCGACGTCGCTCATGTCTATTCCTCATTCCTTTACAGGGCGGTCCGCCCGATTCTGCCCTTGCCCGCACGGGTTGGCTTTGGTTTGCCCGTTTTGGGCGGTTTCGGTCCCGGCGAACCGGGAAATAGAAGGCCGACCTGAACGACCGGCCCCGCATAGATGCGCCGCCTATAGCATAGTCGACGCAAGAGGCAAACGCTTTCGCACTCGCCCCTGTCGCGCTCACAACATGGCCATACCGCCGTTCACATGCAAGGTGCTTCCGGTAACATAGCCCGCTTCGGGGCTGGAAAGATACAGAACGGCAGCTGCAATTTCCTCCGGATCGCCCATGCGCCCGGCTGGAACCTTGAGCAACAGACCCTTTTTCTGTTCCTCGGTCAGTTTCTCGGTCATTGCCGTCGTGATAAATCCAGGTGCCACGGCATTTACAGTAATTCCGCGTGTCGCAACTTCGTGAGCCAAAGCTTTGGAAAACCCGATCATACCGGCCTTCGACGCGGCATAGTTCGCCTGCCCCGGATTACCGATTGCGGCCACCACGGACGAGACATTGACGATCCGGCCCCAGCGCGCCTTCATCATGCCCCGGATCACCCCTTTGCACAGTTTCATGGTCGAGGTCATGTTCACGTCAATGACGCTTTGCCATTCTTCATCAGACATGCGCATGAACAGATTGTCGCGCGTGATTCCGGCGTTGTTTACAAGAATGTCCACCGATCCCATCGCCTCAGCCGCTTGCTTTGGCAACGCTTCAACGGCTTCCGGGTCACTTAAGTTGCAGGGCAGAACATGGGCGCGTTCGCCCAGTTCGTCGGCCAGAGCCTGAAGCGGTTCAACGCGTGTACCGGACAATCCAACCGTTGCACCGGCGCCATGCAACGCACGTGCAATGTCGCCTCCGATACCGCCCGAAGCACCGGTGATCAGCGCATTCTTACCTGTTAAATCAAACATTCGGTTTCCCTCTTGCTGCGTCGGCTACAACGCAAATTCTGCTTACGATTCGGCCTGAATGGCCTTTTGAACATCTTCCGGTGTGCCCACAGCCTTACCCGCGATTTCGCGATCGATCTTGCGGATCATACCGGACAGCGCTTTGCCAGCGCCGATTTCCCATGTTTCGGTCACGCCTTGTGCCGCCATATATTGCACGCTTTCCCGCCAGCGAACCGAACCTGTCACCTGCTCGACCAGCAATTGACGGATCAGATCCGGATCGCTGACAGCCTCGGCGCGCACATTAGCCACCAAAGGTATGACAGGGGCCTTAATTTCGACGGCAGCAAGCGCTTCTGCCATTACATCTGCAGCAGGTTTCATCAGCGCGCAGTGAAATGGAGCACTTACAGGCAACATAACAGCACGTTTTGCGCCTTTTTCCTTGGCGATCTCGGCTGCGCGCTCGACAGCCGCTTTTGAACCCGATACGACGACCTGCGTGGGATCGTTGTCATTTGCGGCCTGACAGACCTCGCCCTGTGCGGCTTCTTCCGCCACAGCGCGCACAGCCTCCAGATCCAGCCCCAGAATGGCGGCCATGGCCCCCTCGCCCACGGGTACGGCGCTTTGCATGGCCTGACCACGGGTGCGCAACAGACGCGCTGTATCTGCAACAGACAAGGCACCCGCCGCGGCCAGGGCCGAGTATTCACCCAGCGAATGCCCCGCCACAAAAGTCGCCTTGCTGACTGATACGCCTTCGGCTTCCAAAGCGCGCATGGCTGCCATCGATGTTGACATCAACGCGGGTTGGGCATTCTGGGTCAGTGTCAGGTCAGCAATATCGCCGTCCCAGATCAGGCTGCTCAACTTCTCGCCCAACGCATCGTCCACCTCATCGAAGACGGCCTGAGCTGCCGGGTAGGCCTCAGCCAAAGCTTTGCCCATACCTATGGTCTGGGCGCCTTGCCCCGGGAAAACGAACGCGAGTGTCATTGCAACCTCATGGATGGTGTCAGGTTGCGGCGGGGTGTAAACTGACTGACCGTCTGGCACAAGTATTGCCTGCTTTCTGCATTCTGGCACCTTTTGTGTGCACCCGCGCTCACTTGTGTCTGTTTCATCCGCCTTTACCTTGGGCACACCCTAGAATCCCGGAGCGCCCGACATATGCAATCGACCAATTCCTTTTCAAGCTACGGCAGCATCGCAAAGACGTTTCATTGGCTGACCGCGTTGCTGATCTTCACAGCTTTGCCCCTCGGCTGGGTCGCAGACAATCTGGCGCATGCGGTATTACACTCGGCGACTGCCCCTACCGAGGTGGAAATTGCCCGCGCCGCGCGCGTGTTCTCGTTGCACAAGACCGTCGGGGTCACCGTGTTCTTCGTGGCATTGGCCCGCATTCTCTGGGCGTTCACCCAAACCAAGCCCGGCCTTCTGAATGCTGACAACAAGCCCGAAGCCTTCGCCGCTGAAACCGTCCACTGGCTGCTTTACGGTTCGCTGGTCCTTGTACCGCTGACTGGTTGGATTCACCACGCCGCGACCGAAGGCTTTGCCCCAATCCTTTGGCCCTTCGGCCAAAACCTGCCTTTTGTACCGAAATCCACCGCCGTGGCCGAGGTTACAGGGGTTCTGCACTGGCTATTCATGTGGGTTCTGGTTGTTTCCCTTGTCCTGCATGTCGCAGGTGCGCTGAAACATCACGTCATAGACAAGGACAGCACATTGCGCCGGATGTTGCCGGGCCTGTCTGATGTGCCGGAACCACCACATCAAACCCATTCACTGATTCCAGCCGTCGCCGCACTGGCGGTCTGGGGCGTCGTCGTCACCGGTGGCTGGGCAACTGGAAAGCTTGCCCAAAACGTTGAAAAAACCCCGGATGTCCAACTGGCCGAGGTTCAATCTGAATGGCAGGTTCAGAACGGCACGCTGTCGATTACCATTTCGCAACTGAACAGCCCCGTTACGGGTACGTTTTCCGACTGGACGGCAGCAATTGCCTTTGACGAGCCCACAGGCCCGGGATTGGCGGGATCTGTCGATGTCACGATAGCCATTGGCTCGCTTAGTCTTGGAACCGTAACTGATCAGGCCATGGGGCCGGATTTCTTCGATACCGCCCGGTTCTCAACTGCCCAGTTCAAGGCCGACCTTTATAAAACAGAAAATGGGTACGAGGCGCGCGGCCCGCTTACAATTCGAGACAAGTCGATCGACGTCGTTTTGCCCTTCTCGCTGGATCTTCAGGGCGACACAGCCACAATGGCGGGCACGACCGAGCTTAACCGGCTGGCGTTTGATGTAGGCACATCGCAGCCTACCGAAGACTCGCTGGGCTTTACCGTCGCAGTATCCGTGGAACTCACTGCGGCACGCGGTCAGTAAGGCAAAAAAAAACGCCGGTGATTTGATCACCGGCGTTTTTCTGTTCGTGATTCCGCGATTACTCGGCTTTTTGTGCCTCGACCGAAATCTGGATCTGCACTTCGTCGCTGACAAACGGTGCAAACTGACCCAGGTCGAATTCGCTACGGACCAGCGTTGTTGTGGCATTGAAACCCGCCCAGGGCTGATTTGCCATCGGGTGAGTGTCGGCCTTGTTGAGCTTTGCGTCCAGAACAACCGATTTGGTCACACCGTTCATCGTCAGATCGCCGGTGATGTTCGCGGTGTTGTCACCGGTCACTTCGATTCCTGTAGATGTAAAGGTGATCAAATCTCCTTCGGCCGCGCCAAAGAAATCCTCGGTCATGAAGTGATCTTCACGGGGCTTCCAGCCGGTAAACATCTCCAACACGGGCATCGAAACGTTCACGCTCGAAGCGGCGGGGTTTTCCTGGTCAAACATGATCTCGCCTTCAAAGCCGGAAAACATGCCAGTCGTGGTTGAAAACCCAAGGTGGTCATAGCTGAAAATGACTTGGCTGTGGCTGGGATCCAACACGTATTTCTCGGCGCTGGCGAATGCCGTTGTCGCTGATACGGCCAATGCAGCAGCAAGAAGGGTGGATTTCATATCAATCTCCGCGGTTTTGTGAATGCAGTCCGTCAGGACTGCTTGAATGCAAAATGTGCCACCCAAGGGCAGCACACAACCTTTTTTGATTCACAACTTCTGTTCTTTTTTGAACAGAATAAAACTCAGCCGAAAATTGTTACGCTTTTGCTAAGCTGACCTTTCAGCGCCCGGCTGACATCCGCCGATTCAAGTGGCAGCTTCATCAAAAGACTTCCGTCCACGTCAAACAGATGGACTTCATTCTCTTCGAAACGTGCCCCACCCAGCGAGTCATAGCTGCGGCGCAGGACAGTCTGAGGGCGTCCGTCTTCGTTTCTCTGCAATACCCGGACTTCGCGGCGGATCGGGTCGAAATAGGCGTCAGGGCGCGGGTCAAGAACCTCGATTGTCAGCAGAGCGACACCAACGACCAGAAACAGCATGGATGCCGCCATCTTGATCGGCCAAACATCTGCGCCGACCACCGATCCGGGCATCAACCACATTGAGAACGCAGAAACGATCAAAAACGCCCCGACCATCCGCGCCAGGATCAGGCGGGCCTTCCAGTTAGGTGCAAACGTGATCATTACCGGCACTGAATTCTCAAATCGCGAGCCGGCAACGTTTTCCTGATATGCGTTTGTGTTAGTAGCGGTCATAACACGTCACCCTTTTAAGGTTACTTTCGAAATTCTGTTGATCCGGTTGATGTCCGGTATGCAAAACAACTTTGAGCCGAAAAGCGTCAGCAATTGGGCGGCCTAAAGGAATTTGGGCGGCGTCTCAGAGGCATATGTGGCAGGGCTTGCCCTTGTGGCTCAGACGTGTATATGGGGCCATCCTTCGCAGTCGTATGAATCGCGCAGCCTCTCGTGGCAGGGTCGCGAAGGAACGTTTGGCCCCGCCTATGAAATGCGCCTTGATATAAACAGGAGTGCACATGCCACTGTATGAGCATGTAATGATCGCGCGTCAGGATCTGTCCAACGCGCAGGCGGAAAGCCTCGTCGAACATTTCGGCACCGTTCTGGCTGACAACGGCGGCAAGCTGGTTGATAGCGAGTACTGGGGCGTCAAGACGATGGCCTACAAGATCAACAAAAACCGCAAGGGCCATTATGCCTTTCTGAAAACCGATGCCCCCTCGGGCGCGGTGCAGGAAATGGAGCGCCTGATGCGCCTGCATGAAGACGTCATGCGCGTTCTGACCATCAAGGTCGACGGCCACGAAGATGGTCCGTCGGTTCAGATGCAGAAGCGTGACGAACGTGGCGAACGCCGCGAGCGCCGTTGATCAACGCCTGAGAAAAGGACACTAAACCATGGCCGCAAAACCATTTTTCCGCCGCCGCAAGGTCTGCCCGTTCTCGGGTGAGAATGCGCCGAAAATCGACTACAAAGACACCCGTCTGCTGCAGCGCTACATCTCTGAGCGTGGCAAGATCGTGCCTTCGCGCATCACCGCCGTTTCGGCGAAAAAGCAGCGTGAACTGGCCCGTGCTATCAAGCGCGCCCGCTTCCTCGCCCTGCTGCCCTACGCTGTGAAGTAAGGAGAGACTGACATGCAAGTTATCCTGCTGGAACGCGTTGCGAAACTGGGTCAGATGGGCGACGTCGTTGACGTCAAGCCCGGCTACGCCCGCAACTTCCTGCTGCCCCAAGGCAAAGCCCTGAGCGCGTCCGACGCCAACATCGCGTCGTTCGAAGCCCAGAAAGCGCAGCTTGAGGCCCGCAACCTGGAAACCAAGAAAGAAGCTGAAGCACTGGCTGAAAAGCTGGACGGTCAGCAGTTCATCGTGATTCGCTCGGCATCGGATGCCGGCGCTCTGTACGGTTCGGTCACCCCGCGTGACGCCGCTGACGCCGCAACCGAAGCAGGTTTCACCGTCGACAAGAAACAGATTGTCCTGATCGCCCCGATCAAAGAACTGGGTCTGCACACTGTCGCAGTGAAACTGCACCCCGAGGTTGAAGTCGAAATCAAAATGAACGTGGCCCGTTCGGCAGAAGAAGCCGAACTGCAGGCTTCGGGCAAATCGATTCAGGAACTGGCTGCTGAAGAAGAAGCCGCTGCTGAATTCGAAATCGCCGAACTGTTCGACGACATCGGCTCGGCCGCTTCGGATGATGATGACATGGTTGCCGACGCGGCACCGGTTGCGGAAGACGAAGCCAAAGCCTGATCCGGCTGCTTGTGAGCATCCTAAAGGTCGCGCCAAAGCGCGGCCTTTTCTTTTTTCCCTTTGTATTCACAAGTCGTACCGGCAAGTTTCAGCCCATTTTCCCGTGTACGCTTGAAGGCTCATTGTCGTTCCGTATCATTGCCGCCGAAATCCAGAGGACCGAAAAATGCTTGTTTATCTGCGCCAAAGTTTCCTGGCACTGTTTCTATTTGTGTCGTTGGTTGCCTGCGGGGCAGACCAGGTCTCCAAGGCGGGTACGCCACATTTTGACCCGCCGCTCCACCCGAATGAAACGCCCGAGCTGAGAGCTTCGATCAACAGATGGGCGGACCATTACGAGATTCCGCGGGAACTGGTTCACAAGCTGGCCATTCGCGAAAGCACACACCGACCATGGGCCGTCAACCGGCCCTATTACGGCCTTCTACAGATCCTGCCAGCCACGGCGCGCTCGATGGGATACACCGGCAAAGCCGAAGGTTTGCTGGACGCCGACACCAACCTTGAGTTTGCCGGGAAGTACTTGCGCGGGGCGTGGATGCTTTCAGATGGGGACCAACGCAGGGCAATTTTTCTGTACGCCAAAGGTTTTTATCCCGAAGCTAAAGCCCGAGGAATGCTGGTCGAAACCGGGCTTAGGCCAACACCCTGACGGTCATTCGCGTCAGAATTCGATCGGAATCAGCACTTGAAACTGAATAGTGACAAAAATGTTCTATTGGGTGTCGCAATATGCGATATTGCACAGACAATTTAGACCTCTCCTTGTCATGTTTAGAAAAGTATGATGTTCTGACTTGGTGAGGTAAACGGGTTCCACTCTGTGTAATACGCATGCTCGACGACACCATCGGGCAGCAAGATGGGCCACAGCTGGTAGGCGCCACATGGAAATTGTCGATCTGAGCACCCTGCCGGATTCAGAAGTTCGATATACCGAATTTCTAAGGCAAATCTGTGAGAAGCATGACATGGATCATGCTGCCTACGCTGGCATGAATCCGGCGGCAGGAACTGTGGCTGGCTTTGTCACCTATGACGACGCCTGGACTGAGCACTACCAGAAACAGGGTCTGATCATGATCGATCCGACCATCCACATGGCCCGCCGCAGTATCGCGCCGGTGGATTGGAGCCGTCTGGAAAGAAGCCCAGATTTTCAACGCGTTTTCCGGGATGCTCACGATTTTGGCTTGCCCAGTCAGGGTGTTACGATCCCGGTACGTGGCCCCTACGGTGATATTGGCCTGCTGAGCGCAACCCGAAATTGCAGCAAGGAAGAGTGGCGTAAGCTTTACACGAACTTTATCGGCGATTTGCAGGCCATGGCCGTGCACATCCACGACAACGTCGTGTCCTCGGATCAGCTGACCGGCGCACTATATCATCCGACATTGTCCTCTCGCGAAGCGGAAATCCTGCAATGGGTCGCTGCAGGTAAGTCGCAGCAGGATATCGGCGATATTTTGTCGATTTCGCATCGAACCGTAGAAGTACACTTGCGTTCGAGCCGGGAAAAGCTTAGTGCGCTGACCACCCCTCAGGCCGTAGGGCGGGCGATAGCGATCGGGCTTATTACCCCGGGATAAACAAAAAAATCCCCAAATTCCGCCAAAATACGGGAATCCCCCAATAGAAAAATCCTTCGAGAGCGGTAACGTCAATATTACCGAACAACCACTCGAAGGGGGAAGAAATGATCATCGTGGTAGATGGCCTGAACAGACATATGTTCAGCGAAGTTCTTGACGAAATGTTCGAGTTGAGAGCACGTGTTTTTGGCGGACGTCTTGGATGGGACGTAAAGATCGAAGACGGTAAGGAAATTGATGAATTCGATCATCTGGACCCGGCATATGTAATCGGACTCGACGACGGGGGGAATGTCGTCGCAGCCGTGCGTGCCCTTCAGACCACAGGACCTCATATGTTGTCGGATGTGTTTTCGGCAATCCTTTGCGGGGAAGCACCACTTCGCAGCGCAACCATGTGGGAATCGACACGCTTCTGCGTGGACACGCAGCGTCTTACACGCGGCAAGGAAAAGAATTCTGTCTCTTATGCCACCTGCGAGCTGATGATCGGCTCTCTGGAATATGCCAAGAACGCAGGCATTCAGGATATCATCACCGTAATCGATCCGGTTATGGACCGGGTCCTGAAACGGTCGAACTGCGCGCCATATGACTATGTCGGCGAAACGGTTCCCATGGGGAAAGTTTCGGCACTGGCCGCGCTGTTGGATTGTACCGATGAACGCATCTCGGGCCTGCGTGAGTTTGCAGGCATCCATGAGAACGTCTTTATGGATGACGAAGAGGCGCTGGCACTGTTTGCAGCCAAGAAGGCAGCAACCCAGAGCCCGGCCAATCAGGATCACAAGCCACTGACTGATCTTGAGAAGTATTTTGTGGAACAGATGAGCGCCGCAAGAAACGAAGCTGAACGCCAAGACGTTCTGAAGCTGATCGAAGCGCTCTCGGATACGTTCACACCAGAGCAGAAGATCGCTCTGCTAGATACCCCCCGTGCTTTTGCTCATGAGGCCTGACCCCCTCACCTCATAGACACAAAAGCCACCCATGCGGAGCCGTCTGATCTCAGGCGGCTCCGTTTTTTTGCCCTCTCTGAAAAAAGAGGGAAGGAAGAGGATTATTCCTCTTCCAGTGCCTCAATGGCTTTTTGCAGGTCGTCTTTGCTGACTTCCTTGTCGCTGACCTGCGCCAGCTCGAACACATAGTCGACAACCTTGTCTTCGAAGATCGGCGCGCGCAGTTGCTGCTGCATCTGAGCGTTCTGCTGCACGAACTCGAAGAACTGGCGTTCCTGACCCGGGTACTGACGCGCCTGGTTCATGATCGCTTGGGTCATCTCGGCGTCGGTGACTTCCACCTCTGCCTTCTGGCCCAGCTCGGCCAGCAGCAGACCCAGACGCACGCGGCGTTCGGCCAGCTTGTTGTGCTCATCGGTGGGTTCGATCTCATCGTGGTCATGACCGGTTACTTCAGGGTTTTCCTCGTGCCACAGCTGATGTGCAATCTGCTTGGCTTCGGCTTCGACCAGCGACGGCGGCAGGTCGAACGACACTTTTTCGTCCAGCACGTCCAGCAGGGCCCGCTTCATGACAGCGCGCGACGCGCCCGCATATTCTGCTTCCAGGCGTTCCGAAATCTGAGTTTTCAGAGCGGCCAAATCCTCGGCGCCGAACTTCATCGCCAGATCATCGTTGATCTCGGCTGCAACCGGCTCTTTCACTTCTTTGATCGTGCAGGTAAAGACCGCGTCTTTTCCGGCCAGGTGTTCGGCACCATATTCTTCCGGGAAGGTCACGTTGACGTCTTTTTCTTCCTCGGCCTTCACGCCGACCAGCTGGTCTTCAAAACCGGGGATGAAGCTGTTCGAGCCCAGAACCAGCGGGTAATCTTCGGCCGATCCACCTTCGAATTCTTCACCATCAACCTTGCCGACAAAATCGAACACGATCTGGTCGCCTTCCTTGGCTTTCGAACCCTTGCGGCGGGCTTTGAAGTCCTGAGCGGTTTCAGCCAGGTTGTTCAGCGCTTCCTCGACGGCGGCGTCATCCGCCTTGACGATCAGCTTGTCCAGCGCGACCGATTTCAGATCAACCTCAGGGATCGCGGGCAGCGCTTCGTAGGACATCGCGACCTCGATATCGTCGCCTTCTTTCCAGTCCTCGTTGGTCATCTTGACTTCGGGCTGCAGCGCGGGGCGGTCGCCGCTGTCTTCAAAATGCTTGTTCATCGCACCGTCGATGGATTCCTGCATCGCCTCACCCAGCAGGCGCTGGCCAAACTGCTTTTTCAGCAGCGCCATCGGCACCTTGCCTTTGCGGAAGCCTTTCATTTCGATTTCCGGCTGTGCTTCGGTCAGCTTTTCATTGACCTTGTCGTCCAGTTCGGCTGCGGTCACAACGATGTTGTAGCCGCGTTTCAGACCTTCGTTCAGCGTCTCGGTAACCTGCATTTTGGTAGTCCCCATAGGATTCGGGGCGCGCAAAACGGGCGCGCCGGGCAAATTTGACGCCTTCTATTTGCCCTGCCGCCAACGTGCAAGGGGCAAAGGCTGAATCAACCTAGTTTTGGCAAAAAAGAACGCCCCGAAAACCGGGGCGTTCGTGTTGGCTCGCTGGAAGGCAATTAAAACTTCCAGCGCGCGCCCAGTACCCAGGCTTCGTTGTTTTCGAACGACGTTCCGTCATCGAAATCGTGGTTGCGATACTTCAGATAAACATCGGTATTGATCGCTTCGACCTTCTGCACGACAGCGATACCCCATGCCTTGGTGTCGGACCCGTTGGTCTCGAAATCCGCGCCGTCATAATAGTCGATGCCGACACCTGTCTTACCCCAGGATACCCAGTTCCCCTCGTACGAGACCTTGCCGTACCAGTAATTCGGGTCCGTCTGGCCAGCTCGGTCATCGTCACGCGTGCCGCCGGCAATCGTGAACCCCAGACCGCTGGGCAACAGCACCGAGGCCGAACCGAGTGTATCCTTGCGATCCCCTGAATTGTCATCCCGCTCCCGCACAGAATACGCGACAGCTGCCGCAAACTCTACACCGCCTGCAAAGGTGTTTTCATAGAACACGCCGACATCGTAGTAGTCATCATCGTCACTGCTGGACAGAATGTTCTGACCATATGCAAAAGCGGCCGAGAATCCGTTAACCGTTGGAGTGTCATACCGGACGCGCCCACGACGTGAGCCATCAAAGTTGCTGGAACTGTCACCAACCGTAATACCACTCAGCACACCGTTTGTGCCGCGATAGAAAAAGCCAGAGTTCTCATCGTTTGTGAACGAATACAGCGCGGTGCCGACATAGGACAGGTCCACTTCTGCAGCACCATCTGCCGCCATGCTGCCCTGACCTGCCGAGAACTTGCCGTAGCTGCCCTTCAAGGCAAAATCCACAAACCGGATATCGTCGCGGGTCCAGCCGCTAAAGTTTGTACCGTTCTGGTTCCATTCAGTCGAGTTCGGCAATCCCAACGCCGATTCCAAGCGGAAGGTAAACTCGTTCTGGCCAAATGGCTGCATCAGACGCAGGCCAACCCGGCTGTTCGACAGATCGTTGTCGAGGACCCGGGTCTCGGTATCTTGGCCGTCATCAACCGAAATCAAGGCCGGGTTTAACTGCCCGTAAAGCAGCACATAGCCGCCGCTGTTATTTTCGTATTTCAGCTCTGCGGCTGCCGGAACAGCGACCGTGGCAGTCAGAAAGGCGGCAACCGATATCTTTTTGATATTTGGGGTCATTTCACTCACCATAGTTGGTTCAGGGTTCAGATACTGCCCATTTGTTTACTGAATCCGAGCGTTCCAGTGGTCTGCGCCTTGTCTTACGCAAGAATTGTATTTTAGCAACAGAACATACTAATTATTTGGACATTTTACATTATTTTTCATTAACTTACAAGATACAGCTCCATCTCGTACTGGCAGCTTGCAAACAATTAGTGATGCCTGCCTATGCACCTGGCAAATATGCGGTATGCATCTGCGCACATCTTGACAGCGAAAACATGCCATTCTGACAGAGCCTGAGCTGCTTTCTGCCCAAAACAACTAGATATTCAGCTGTTTGAAAACATCGGGCAACTGCTCAGGCAGATCCTCGGCGATCAATCCCGGCCCGAAACGACGCGCGCATTCCACGTGCAGCCACGCTGCTGTCTCAGCCGCCGCCATCGCATCGAATCCCCGCGCCAATAGCCCGGCGATGTAACCGGCCAACACATCGCCTGACCCGGCGGTTGCAAGCCAAGGGGCTGCGCGACCATAGCATGCGGCATTGATCGAACATCGCCCGTCCGGGGCAGCAATGACTGTATCCGGCCCTTTGAACAACACGACACATCCCGCGCGTGCCGATGCCTCTCGCGTTGCGTCCACCTTGGAATAGGCGGGGCCTCTGACCGGCGTTTCGCTCAGCTTTTCAGCCAGATCGGGGAACAGCCGCGCAAACTCACCGCCATGCGGGGTCAGAACGCAGTGGTCATGCAACATTTCAAACAAGTTTCCGGGATCGCCCGCAAATGCCGTCAGCGCATCCGCATCCAGAACCGTCGCACGTTTCGCAATCAGGGCGACTGGCACCAGGTCCCGGGCTCGCTCCAACCCCAGACCAGGGCCAAGACAAAGGGCGTTCATCCGCACGTCCTGCAGTACGTCTGACAGCATTTGAGACCCATCAACGCACTGTAGCATGAGGGCGGTGATCCGGCTCGCAACCTCTGCTAAAGCCAAGGATGGCACCCCCAGCGTCACCAACCCTGCCCCAATCCGCAACGCCCCCCGCGCGGCCAGTCGCGCCGCACCTGTCTTGCCGGGCCCACCCGAAAGGATCAGGGCATGCCCATGGGTGTATTTGTGCTCATTCATACTCTTACCAAGGCAAACCCCAGGCAGATTATCCACAGCCTTCGAAATCTCGTCGCCCCCCGCATCCTGCCTCAACCCGATATCTTTCGTGACAACATGTCCGCAAAAATATGGTCCCTCACTCAGCACGTGGCCAAGCTTTCTCGAATGAAACGAAACCGTAAGTGCTGATCGTGCACAGCGACGTCCATGCTGAGGGAAAAGTTCTCCCACGACTTTACCTGAGTCTGCGCAAAGACCTGAAGGAACGTCTATCGCGACCGTGCGTGGAGGAACTATGTGCGTACCTCCATCCTGACGCCGCAACTCCCATGCCGTCTCTGCGTCATCATATGCCCAAAGAACTTCCCATAGCCTCACATCTTCAATCGATCTTGTTAGACCGGTCCCAAACAATGCGTCGATGAGAATATCCGGATAAAAGATTCTGCCCCGTGCGATCTCAGATACATCCTTTGCCGAACCACCCCATCGCTCATAATTCACCCGGGCATCCGGCGGCAACTTTTCGGGATCGCCATACAGGAATACCTCAACCTTCCAGCCCAGTTCCCGCAAAAGCCGCGCCACGACAAACCCGTCACCGCCGTTGTTTCCGGGCCCGCACAATACGACTGCACGCAGCGGATCCTCTTCATCTTTTTCCAAATACTCCGGGGAGCGCGAGGGGCTGGCCCCTCGCCTGTCCAGATCCGGCCATTCCTCGAAGATCGCCTCGACAACACATTGCCCTGCCCGCTCCATCAGTTCCAAACCCGTAACCTCACCGGACCTGATGGCCGCGTGCTCGATGGCTTTCATCTGCGCTGCTGTCAGCAATTCCGTCATATCACACCTTCGCACGATTCAATTTCGATTATTTTTTGTGCAAACCGCCTAAAATTTAGCACAGAGCCTGATTTCAACGGATACCGACCCAACCGATACCGCAATCACGTTGCCGCCCGATCTTAGACGTGATCACTGCGCCTGAGACAACCATTCAAGGTGAGCCGGAATGAAAAAGATCGAAGCGATCATCAAGCCGTTCAAACTGGACGAAGTGAAAGAGGCGTTGCAGGACGTAGGTGTTCAGGGTCTCAGCGTCGTCGAAGTCAAAGGTTTCGGCCGTCAGAAAGGCCATACCGAGCTGTATCGTGGAGCGGAATATGTTGTCGACTTTTTGCCCAAGGTGAAGGTCGAGGTCGTATTGGACGATGACCAGGTTGATGCCGCCATCGAAGCCATCGTGTCGGCTGCCAAGACCGACAAAATCGGCGACGGAAAGATCTTTGTCTCTCCGGTTGAACAAGCCATTCGCATCCGCACCGGCGAGACCGGCTCGGACGCGCTCTAACATACCAATCTTCAAGTCAGAGGAATCAAGAGAATGAGCAAGGACGCAGTTCTTCAGCTGATCAAGGAAGAGGGCGCCGAATATGTCGACGTCCGTTTCACCGACCCCCGCGGCAAGCTGCAACACGTGACCCTGATGGCCGATCAGGTCGACGAAGACTTCCTGGACGAAGGCTTCATGTTTGATGGTTCGTCCATCGCAGGATGGAAGTCGATCGAAGCTTCGGACATGAAGCTGATGATCGATACCGAAAGTGCATATGTTGATCCGTTCTACGCAGAGAAAACCATTTGCGTGCACTGCTCGGTTGTCGAACCCGATACAGGCGAAGCCTATGAGCGTGACCCGCGCGGCACAGCGCAGAAAGCCGAAGCATACCTGAAGGCATCAGGAATCGGTGACGTCGCGTATATGGGTCCCGAAGCCGAGTTTTTCCTGTTTGACGATGTCCGTTATTCGAACACAATCAACAAGGTATCCTACGAAGTTGATGCAACTGACGCATCATGGAACACCGACACCGAATACGAAATGGGAAATACGGGCCACCGTCCGGGCGTCAAGGGTGGATACTTCCCGGTGAACCCGATCGACGAAGCACAGGACCTGCGGTCGGAAATGCTGTCGACCATGAAGCGTCTGGGCATGAAGGTCGACAAGCACCACCACGAAGTTGCGTCTTGCCAGCACGAGCTGGGCCTGATCTTCGACAGCCTGACCAAGCAGGCGGATGAGCTGCAAAAGTACAAATATGTCATCCACAACGTGGCTCATGCGTACGGCAAATCGGCAACCTTCATGCCGAAGCCTATCGCAGGTGACAACGGCACCGGCATGCACGTGAACATGTCAATCTGGAAAGACGGCAAGCCACTGTTCGCGGGCGACAAATACGCTGATCTTTCGGACGAAGCGCTGTACTTCATCGGCGGTATCCTGAAGCACGCCAAGACCCTGAACGCCTTCACCAACCCGGCCACCAACAGCTACAAGCGTTTGATCCCCGGTTTCGAAGCCCCCGTTCTGCGCGCCTACTCGGCCCGTAACCGTTCGGGTTGTGTCCGTATTCCATGGACCGAAAGCCCTAAAGCAAAACGTGTCGAGGCTCGTTTCCCCGATCCGGCTGCAAACCCCTACCTGGCGTTTGCGGCTCTGTTGATGGCTGGCCTTGACGGCATCAAAAACAAGATCGACCCGGGCGAAGCCATGGACAAGAACCTGTACGATCTGCCTGCCGAGGAACTGGCCGGTATCCCGACTGTCTGCGGCAGCTTGCGTGAAGCTCTGGAAGCACTGGCATCGGATCACGACTTCCTGCTGCAAGGTGACGTGTTCACCAAGGACCAGATCGACGGCTACATCGCCCTGAAGATGGAAGAGGTCGAAACCTACGAGCACACACCACACCCGGTTGAATACGGCATGTATTACAGCTGCTAAGCGACCACGGCATGGATTTGCAGGGGCGCTCAAACGGGCGCCCCTGTTTCATTTGCGCCGGTCTGCCGCTGTTCAGCCTATTCGGGTGCCACGGCGCAGAATACACACTTTTTACCTTCGCCCTTGCTATGTGCCCGATGCTGAGGATCTGAAATCCTTCAAAGGCACTCCGCAGACCAATCAAGAGGCGTTTGCAGGAGCGGTTGGAGACACTCCAACGAACCGCTTTGCCCAATTCAAAGCTCAAGGTAGGCTGGCCACAGATTTCAACACCATCGGATTATCCTCATGTTTCGTCTTTACGTATTAATCGCCCTGCTTGTGTCTTCGCCCCTTCTGGCCGCGCCTTGTGGGAATACCAGCGCGGGGTTCGAGGCCTGGAAGGCCGATTTCGCCCAGCAGGCCCGCAAGGCTGGTGTGAAAAAGATGGGCCTTCAGGCGCTTGCTCAGGCGCAATACGCCACGGGCACAATTGCGGCGGATCGCAATCAGAAAAGCTTCAAATACACGCTGGACAAATTCATGCGTGTCAGAGGCGCTGATGCAATCGTCGCGCAGGGGCGCAAACGCAAGGCGGCAAATCCCGATTTCTATGCTGCTCTTGAACGGCAATACGGTGTTCCGGCGGGCGTTCTGATCGCCATTCACGGCATGGAAACCGGCTTTGGCAATTTTATGGGAGACAGTCAGGTTGTTTCCGCAATCACGACACTGGCCTATGATTGTCGCCGGTCCGAGTTCTTTGTTCCGCACGCAATCGGGGCACTGAAACTGGTCGATGCAGGAAGCATTACCGTGGCGACAAAAGGGGCAAAACATGGCGAGTTGGGTCACACTCAGTTTCTGCCGGGCAACGCCCTGACCTATGGCGTCGATGCCACCGGCGACCGTCGGGTGGACTTCTATGACATGACCGACGCGCTTGCCTCGACCGCCAATTTTCTTCGCAAGAAAGGGTGGAAGCCGGGGCGTGGCTATCAGCCAGGGGAGCGGAATTTTCAAGTGCTGCAACAGTGGAACGCGGCCTCTGTTTATCAGCAATCCATAGCAATCATGGCCGCCCGAATCGACCAATAGCCCGGTCGCACCAAAAACACACTCCGCACCCGCTTTCGCCACATTTCCGCCACAGTGACAAACAAAAGCCTTTAGTTTCTTGGTTTCCAATGCGTAACCAATGCCGGGGTAATATTACCTTTTTTGCATTTTCCGCCAAATTCTCCTCACGAATGGTTGTTACAGTGTTTGCTGAACAGTACGCAAAAAAGGACAGTGCAGTGGCTCGGAAGCACAGCTACCATGGCGGCCTGCAATTCAATGGCGACGCAAATGGCGCGATCGAGCGTTTTGGCACAATCGTTGCCACGACGCTGGAAGATTACGGCCATCTGGTCGAACGCAAGGCGTTGCTGAGCAATTCCGAAGCAAGCATTGTTTCAAGTCAGTACCTTGTGCGACTGACCTTGGATACAGGCACCCCCGAGCAGGAAGACCGGTACGAGCGTATGGATCGCGCCGCGGGGCTAAAAACGATAACAAAACCCCGCGCCGCAAATCCGCAAAACAGGTTGGTTCTTTCGATCACGCCGGTTTCCCCCCTGCTGGATGACTCCGAGATTTCGGAACTGATGATGGTCGTCATTCTGTATCGCATGGTCGATATCTGTTCGACCCGGCGCGTTGAATGGCTGTCGCCACACACGGTTCTGACGGTCGAGCAGTTCATGAGCGCCTTTGACACTCTGACCCCCAGCCGAACACGCGACAGAAAACAAATTTTTCAGTCGCTGACCGGGCAGTTTTCGGCAATGAATTTGCCCGAGAACGATGACACCATAAGTGTTCTTCATGCTTCGACGTCCCGCCCGATCCAGCTGACAGATGAACAATTGCTCAGCATCGCGTTTCGCAGTGAAGATACAAACAGGCCAGGTCAGGAAACGTTCGATGACAAAGATGGTGTCGTAAAGCCAAGTGACGTTTTGCGTCTCAGCAGTTGGTGCATGACGGGTGTACTGGCTGGCGTTTCGACCCCGATTGCCCTGTCAATGGCTGCTGTCAATCTGATCCGGGGTGAAGATTTTCGCCTCAACACACAGGTGCTTGTCTTTACCTTCGCGATAGTTGCCCTGAACGCAACGAACGCGTTTGCCGATGTTGCGGCCGCCTTGGGCCAATAAGAGAATTACAGAAGACCCTCCTTGGATGCCCCGCCTTTAGGCGGGGTTTTCCATTTTGGGAACCGCGTTCGCGGCCAGAATATAAGTGTGGATTGAAAAGACGACCGCATCCGTTTTCGGCAAGCGCAGCAGGGTTTGCCGCTCACTTCGCAAGTAGGACGTTTTACGTCGATCTGTGTCGCCCCGCCTGTCACTGGAGCTTCGGGGCTGAAACAGTTCGGGGTCTTCATACCAAAGCGCGTTAAAGCGCCAGAGTGGACGACCGGGCTGTATCCCGTCGAACAGGCGCTGCACCCGCTTGGCTATATTTTCGTCGTAACTTGCGACAGGCACATGGATGTCGATCAGTGGTCGCATGAATTTTTCGGACAAAAGCCAGCTGGCCGGGAAACACAGGATTGCGCCGGTCAATACATGTTCAGTTCCGCGCTTTTGCAGGATGCAAAAATCCTCCTGAACCAGCCTGCACAATGTATCAAGCGGCTGCGCCCGGTCGACTGCGACACTTACTCCGTCGGGTCTGACGACCTCCTCACCCGCATTGGGATAGACCTGCGACAGCACAAGGTCGAGCAGTTCCCGAGCGGCGGGTTCTGCCTGCGGATCAAGCGCCAGAACGTCATCGCGGCGTTCTGTCAGCAGCTTCTCCCGGCGTTGCATCTGACCGGCAAAAGCCTCGTCCCGATGCAACCAGTTTTCCATCGTTGCAGGCTGTATACCCGGTAAAGCACGCGGGTTGCCGACATCATATGGTATTTTTTCCTGCAGAACTTTATTCATACCAGCGACTTAGCATAGGTCGAAATTTTTGTCGGTCGAAAACGACAGGTTCGCCGTCGCATTTTTCCAAGACGATCCACATGGGCACCTTAGGTTTGACCGAACAAGCAACGAGGTCCGTCATGAACAAGCATTACCGAGACACGCGCAAGATTGACCCCAGCCGAGGCGCAACGCTGGGCGATGGCACGCCAAATGAGAATGACCGGATCGAGATCGGGCCGACACAGCTGGCTTTTGACGAATGGGCTGCGGCAGGTCTGGAATTGCCCAATCTTGCACGGATGCGGGAACACCGCTGGAAGCGACTAACGCAGGCCATCGTTGATCGCGGATATGGTGGTTTGCTGGTTTTTGACCCGCTGAACATCCGCTATGCGACCGACAGCACGAACATGCAGTTGTGGAATACGCATAACCCGTTTCGCGCGGTGCTGTTATGTGCCGATGGCTATATGGTGATCTGGGACTACAAGAACTCGCCTTTCCTCAGCACGTTCAATCCGCTGGTGCGCGAGCAGCGTTCAGGCGCGGATCTGTTTTACTTCGACCGTGGCGACAAGGTGAATATAGCGGCAGATGTCTTCTCGAACGAGGTGCGCGTGCTGATCGATGCGCATGGCGGCGGCAATAAACGTTTGGCTGTCGACAAGATCATGTTGCACGGTCTGCGCGCGCTTGAGGCGCAGGGCTTTGAGGTCATGGAAGGCGAAGAGCTGACCGAAAAGACCCGTTCCGTGAAGGGGCCAGATGAGATTCTGGCCATGCGCTGTGCCAATCACGCCTGTGAAACCGCTGTAGCGGAAATGGAGAGCTTTGCGCGCGCCAATGTCGGCAATGGCAGGACAACCGAGGATGATATCTGGGCTGTTCTGCACGCGGAAAACATCCGGCGCGGTGGCGAGTGGATCGAGACCCGCCTGTTGGCGTCAGGCCAACGCACGAACCCCTGGTTCCAGGAATGCGGCCCGCGCATCACGCAGCAAAACGAAATCATCGCCTTCGACACCGACCTGATCGGGTCTTACGGGATTTGCATCGATATCTCGCGTACATGGTGGATTGGTGACCAAAAGCCCCGCCCTGACATGATCTATGCCATGCAGCACGCGCATGAACACATCATGACCAACATGCAAATGCTGAAGCCCGGTGTGATGATCCCGGAACTTACGGCCATGTCGCACAGGCTTGACGACAAGTTTCAGGCGCAGAAATACGGCTGCCTGATGCACGGAGTGGGATTGTGTGATGAATGGCCGCTGGTCGCGTATCCGGACAAAGCCGTCGAAGGCGCCTATGACTATCCGCTGGAGCCAGGCATGGTGTTGTGCGTCGAAGCCTGTGTCGGCGAAGTCGGTGGCGATTTCAGCATCAAGCTTGAGGATCAGGTTCTCATTACCGAAACCGGGTATGAGAACCTGTCCAGATATCCCTTTGACCCCCAATTGATGGGGATCGAATAAGGCCGGGCCTTCACTCCGACCAATGGGACCGGCGGACGTTTCCATGCCAGTCTTCCGTGGCAGGGCTGATCTGAACCTGTGAACCACCTTGGGGTGCGGGCCAGGATTGGCCGACCGCGAACCCGGCAACGCCGGCCAGAATAATGGCCAGGATCATACGTGAACGCAGGTCGGGTATCTGGGGCGCAATATCTGCATGTGACATCTATGTCTCCTGTTTCAGCTTTCATGAACTACAGATGGGATGTGCAGAGACATAAGTGAAACGAATGTTTGTTCTGATTGCCATCATCGTTCTTGATATTAATAGAAAGTGAGAGTTCCGCCGCCGTGCAACACGAAAACGGCGGGGATCTTGTGCAGTCTGTGAAACACCCATTCGTTCTCACCTTCCCGTTACGCTTGTGACTTAAGGGTTGTGACCGAAGGGTCAAATACACAGTATTGGGCGTGTTCCCCCGTACCACTTAAGGAGCCGACATGCCCACGGAACGCATCACTTTTGCCGGACATGACGGCAGCCAATTGGCGGCGCGACTGGATTTGCCGGACGGACCAGTGCTGGCAACGGCCCTGTTCGCCCATTGCTTTACCTGTTCCAAGGATATCCCGGCCGCCCGGCGCATTTCTGCCCGTCTGGCTGCCATGGGTATCGCGGTGCTTCGGTTCGATTTCACCGGACTGGGCCATTCCGAAGGCGAGTTTGCCAATACGACCTTCACTTCGAATGTCGAGGATCTGATTTCAGCCGCGCAATATCTGGCTGGTCGAAAAATGGCACCTGCCCTGCTGATCGGCCACTCGCTTGGGGGCGCGGCGGTGTTGCGGGCGCGGGCTGGTATTCCGACTGTAAAAGCCGTCGTGACATTGGGTGCACCGGCGGACCCCGCCCATGTGTCGCATCACTTTGAGGCGGCGCTGCCTCAGATCGCAGAGGATGGCAGTGCCGAGGTCTCTTTGGGTGGTCGCCCCTTCCGTATTGGTAAAGCTTTTGTGGACGACATTGCCAAATCGGCCCTGTCATCTGCAATCGCCGACCTCAAAGCTGCCCTGTTGATCCTTCATGCTCCACGCGACGAAACGGTCAGCATCGACAATGCGAGCGCGATCTTTATGGCCGCGAAACACCCCAAAAGCTTTGTAACTCTCGACGATGCCGATCATCTGATCACGCGCGCCTCCGACGCCGAATATGCAGCAGATGTCATCGCCGCTTGGGTTTCGCGTTATGTGAAACTGTGCCCGCCCGCTCCGCCACCGGGTGCGCCAGAGGGCGTTGTGCGCATAACAGAAGCAGATCCGGGCGGGTTCATGCAGGATATTCAGGCCGGTCCAAACCACCATCTGGTCGCGGATGAGCCCGCATCCTATGGCGGTACGGACAAGGGCATGTCGCCTTATGGCTTTGTCTCGGCCGGTTTGGGGGCCTGCACATCGATGACAATACGCATGTACGCCAGGCGCAAAGGCTGGCCCCTGACAAATGTCAGCGTCGATGTATGTCATGACAAAGTTCATGCGCAGGATGCCGGATTAGTGAATGACGGCAAGGTGGACCAGTTTCGCCGGAAAATCCGCCTGAGCGGCCCGCTGGATCAGGAGCAAAGGCAACGTTTGCTTGAGATTGCGGACAAGTGCCCGGTTCACCGGACGCTCGAAGGCTCGGCCCACATAACGACCGAGCTTCTTTCATAAGAAAGGCCGCCTGACAGGCGGCCTTTTGTTCCTTAGCGTCGCGGGCCCGGTCGATGAATGGGCGGGCGGGCAACCGGTGGGCGCGCCACAGGTGGGCGCGGGCGCGCGGGAGGTTTGGCCACAGGCGGTTTCGGACGCTCGGGGCGCACTGGTCGATCAGGCCGGTTGGGACGATCAACGTCAATATCCACATTAACGTCATGGTAGTAGTCGTTCCACAGCATCGAGTCGTAAAACGGGTCATACCCGTACCCGACCCCAACCGTCACACCGTCGCAGGCCGATAGCGTCAAAGTCGCGATCCCCAACCCCAGCGTAAGGGACATCCGTTTGATCAGTCTAATGCTCATCGCCCCCTCCCTCACTGAAGTGCCCGGAACGACGCGAAAACGGCGTTCAGATCATCTGCATAACTCGGGTCTGCTCCGTCCCGCAGAATGGCAACTGCTATGGCAACCCGGCCTTGCGGAAGGTCAATGACGGTGGCGGTAAAGCTTACCCTTTTGCCGTCCCGGTGCCCGGTGCCCCGAAACACGCGTGCTGGCAACCCGCCAATACGGGTATCGCTGGTGCTGGTCATCGTCGGGTCTTTGACCAGAAACCTGTCGATATCCTGCAGATACCGGACACCTCCCTGAATTGTTCCAACCCCCGCAGGTGATACGAAACCCATCCACACTGCGTCGTCTGTCACCGGCCGGAACCCCATAACCCGCGCGACCGCACGGGCGTCGCCCAGTTCGGTATCCTCAATCTCGCGCGGCCCGCCGGTGCGAAGGATCCAGAAGTCGGGAACTTCAAACCGAAAAAGCGATTGGCCTTCTTCGGTGTAGGTCACGGGGGTTTCAGCCAGTGCCGGTGCAGCTGTGCCGACGTAAAATGCACCACAAAGGGCAAGTATCGAACATGATAATAAACGCATATCTCAATAACCTGATTATTTCCTTCCGTTCAGATTGAACTGTCAAAGCGCTGTTTGTCCAGCATCGCTTGGCAGCAAGGGCAGGACGGGCATCCACCCCAACTGGCGGCATGATCCGGTGAGACCTAGTTGCAGGCACATCACCTGTCTTTTTGCGGCACCCTACCCGTCACTACCGTGCCATATCCTTTGCAGGACAGTTTTCCGAACCCGTCAGCTGCTGAAAAGCCCGAACAAACGATAAGAATCAGGGCAAACCGTCTCATATTCGCTCTCGCATCTTGTTCCCTACCCCGCACGCGGCTAAACCCCGCGCCAACGCCTCATCCAATCTGCAAAAAAGGTGCCGTCGCCTATGATTCCCCGTTATTCCCGCCCCGACATGGTCGCCATCTGGTCGCCCGAGACCAAGTTCCGCATCTGGTACGAGATCGAGGCGCACGCGTGCGATGCCATGGCGGATCTGGGCGTGATCCCGCGTGAAAATGCCGAAGCTGTCTGGAAAGCCAAGGATGTGGAATTCGATGTCGCCCGCATCGACGAGATCGAAGCTGTTACCAAGCAT
This sequence comes from Ruegeria sp. O5, assembly GCF_056535105.1. Lineage (NCBI taxonomy): Bacteria > Pseudomonadati > Pseudomonadota > Alphaproteobacteria > Rhodobacterales > Roseobacteraceae > Ruegeria > Ruegeria sp. O5. The sequence continues at coordinate 743,820 of NZ_JBQERN010000001.1, forward strand.
GACGTTATCGCATTCCTGACCCATCTTGCAGAGCATGTTGGCAGTGAAGAGGCGCGTTTTGTGCATCAGGGTATGACCAGCTCGGACGTGCTGGACACCTGTTTCAACGTACAGCTGACCCGCGCCGCCGATATCCTGATTGGCGACCTTGAAGGGCTTCTGGCCGCGCTCAAGCGCCGCGCGATGGAACATAAGGACACGGTTCGTATCGGACGCAGCCACGGCATCCACGCCGAACCGACAACCATGGGTCTGACCTTTGCCCGCTTCTACGCCGAGATGGACCGCAACCTGTCCCGGATGCGTGACGCACGTGCGGAAATCGCCACCGGAGCGATCAGCGGCGCGGTTGGTACCTTTGCCAATATCGACCCGCAAGTCGAGGAACATGTCTGTGACAAGCTGGGTCTGGTGCCTGAGCCGATCAGCACGCAGGTCATTCCGCGTGACCGCCACGCGGCTTTCTTTGCCACGCTGGGCGTCATCGCCAGCAGCATCGAGAACATCGCCATCGAAATCCGCCACATGCAGCGGACCGAGGTGCTGGAGGGGGCCGAGTTCTTCTCGATGGGCCAGAAAGGCTCTTCGGCGATGCCGCACAAGAAAAACCCGGTGTTGACTGAGAACCTGACCGGTCTGGCGCGCATGGTCCGCGCGGCCGTAATACCGGCGATGGAGAATGTTGCGCTCTGGCACGAACGTGATATCTCGCACTCATCGGTCGAGCGCATGATCGGGCCGGACGCCACAATCACGCTGGATTTTGCCTTGGCCCGCCTGACAGGCGTGATCGACAAGATGCTGATCTTCCCTGAGAACATGATCGAGAACATGAACAAGTTCCCAGGCCTTGTGATGAGCCAGCGCGTTTTGTTGGCCCTGACCCAGGCAGGTGTCAGCCGTGAGGACGCCTATGCCATGGTACAGCGCAACGCGTTGAAGGTTTGGGAACACCGCACCGACTTCAAGGAGGAACTGTTGGCGGATGCTGATGTAACTGCCGCACTCAGCCCTGCGGAGATTGAAGAGAAATTCGACCTCGGGTATCACACCAAGCATGTCGATACGATCTTTGCGCGCGTGTTTGGCGAATAACGGTTATCTTTTCAGTCTGTTAGCCGGGGGTGCTCTGCCATATGCAGAGCACCCCCTTGCTTTTTGCCAGATCAACAGAAATGCGGTATCCTGCATGTGCTTTTTCCATACGAGGGAAACATCATGATCCGAACACTCCTAAGCGCATTGGCACTGGTTCTTGTGGCCTCGGTCGGGCTTGCCTGCGAAGAGCATTCCAAACAGACCCAATCCTGCGCACCCGGTACGGCCTGGGATACTGAAACAAAAAGCTGTGCAAAATCTGTCAACAGCTGACAATTTTTGTCCAGTTCGTGAATAAAAGCGACCGTTCCACTGTTAGCTTTTTTGTAGATCACACTATGATTTCAATAAGAGCCCCGAGAACGGAGTAAAGAAATGCGCCTTTTGTTAGCTTCTGCCCTTGCCTTGCAAGCCTTTGCCTTCGCGCCAGCTGTCCATGCCGCAGGCGGTGACAGCAGCAGCCCGCCGAAACCCACGAATACGACCAAGAAATGCCTGTTCGGCCGTGTATATGACGAAACCCGTGGAAAATGCGTCAAACCCGACAAGTCTAACCTGACCGATGATCAGCTGTATAATGCGGTCCGCGAACTGGCTTATGACGGGCAATACGGGCACGCTCAGGACATTCTGCGCATCATGGATCAGGAGGACGATCGTGTCCTGACCTATTGGGGTTTCACCTATCGCAAAATGGGCGAGCTGGAACTGGCAAATGTCTTTTATCAAAACGCGATCAATGCCAACCCAGACAATCTTTTGGCGCGCAGCTACATGGCGCAGGGGTTTGTGTCCGAAGGCCGAACCGATCTGGCGATCGAGCAATGGCGTGAAATAAAGGCCCGAGGCGGCGAAGGCACATGGGCCGAGGCGTCGCTGCGTGAAGCGATCCGAACGGGCCTGACATACAGCTATTGAGGTTCAGGGTTATTTAACCCGACTCTCTCTAATCTGCCTGTGGTTCGAAAACTTTGGCTCCACAGGCAGATGCAGAACACCAACGCATTAATTCAAACGGTTCAAGGGGCTTCGGCCCCGTTTTCCGCAGAGGGTGGCGACAACCCGCGCCTTGTTCCCCGATCTTTGACCAGCCGTCAGAAGGCAGCTGTCGTCGTGCGCCTGTTGTTGAACGAAGGCGCCGATCTTCCGTTGGAGGAACTTCCCGATGACCTGCAAGAAAAACTGACACACCAATTGGGGGAAATGGGCCTTGTGGACCGGGTGACTCTGGGTGCTGTGGCACAGGAATTCAGCGAAGCCCTGGACAATGTCGGTCTGGCCTTTCCACATGGGCTTGCCGGAGCCTTGGATGCCGTCAGCGGAAAGATCACGCCCGCAACAGCGGCGCGTTTGCGCAAAGTTGCCGGAGTTCGCCAGATCGGTGATCCCTGGCAAAGGTTGCGCGACATTCCGGCCCAGGACCTTGCGGCCATGGCACAGGCGGAAAGCACTGAAGTGGCCGCTGTGATGCTTTCAAAAATGGATACGGCACAGGCGGCGCAGATGCTGGGCCACATGCCGGGTCCGGTGGCGCGGCGGATCACCTACGCAATTTCGAAAACAGCAAATGTCACACCCGAAGCGGTTGAGCGGATCGGCTGGTCACTGGCTGCTCAACTGGATCAGCGGCCTGTTCAGGCCTTCAATGACGGTCCGGGCGCGCGTGTGGGTGCGATTCTGAACCAGTCTGCGTCCGCCACGCGCGACGACCTGCTGAACGCGCTGGATGAGGACGACGCCGATTTTGCCGATCTGGTGCGCCGCTCGATCTTTACCTTCGCCCATATCTACAGCCGGATTTCCCCACGTGATGTTCCAGCCATATTGAGGGAAGTCGATCAGCCTGTTCTGGTCGCGGCCCTTGCTGGTGCCGCCGCGGATGATGACAAGGCATCTGTCGAGTTTCTGCTGTCGAATATCTCCTCCCGCATGGCAGAAAACCTGCGCGAGGAAATCGCGGAACGCGGGCGGGTCAAGCAATCTGAGGCCGAAGATGCCATGACCCAGATCGTTGGGGCGGTTCGTACCTTGTCTGACGCCGGAACAATTACGCTGATTGAAAAGGAAGACGACGAAAACACGGGTTGAGGCAGGAACAGGCGCACCCGCCAGATCGTTAGGGCAGCCATTTCGCCAGGGTGCTTGAGGTTACGGGTACCGGGTTGTATGTCTGAGGCAACATTTCGCAACACGCGGTGAGACACCTCCATGCCCGTCGAAAAGTCGGAGCTCAGCCGGTTTGAGCTTGGAAAATACTATGTCGCCAATCTGCTCCTGCAGGGAATCATCGGCGCTATGCGCCTGCTTCCTTATGAAAGGCGCATAGCAACCATGGGTGCAATCATGAAAACCCTTGCGCCCGTCGTTGGATTTCGCACCCGTGTCCGCCGGAATCTAAAGCTCACCTGCCCTGAATTGTCTGACGCCGAGATCACAAAGATCTATCGTGACGTGTCGGATAATGCCGGTCGGGCAATAATGGAGCATTTCTCACCCGAAGGTTTCATCGAACGTCAGGTGAACGCCAAGATATCCGGGCCCGGTATTGCTGCGTTTGACGCCGCGATTGCCGAAGGGCGTCCGGTGATGATGATCACGGCGCATTTCGGTCACTATCTGGCCGCGCGTGTTGCCCTGCAGAAACACAGCGGCAAGCCGATTGGATGCCTCTACCGGCGGATGGCCAATCCCTATTTCAACGACGCCTATGTCGAAGCCTTTTACAAAACCGGCGCGCCGATGTTCGAACAGGGGCGGCGTGGTATGGTCGAAATGGTCCGGTCACTCAAGAACGGTGGAATCATTGCCATCGTGTCCGACCTGCATGCGCTGGGGGGCGAAGAGCTGACATTCTTTGGCAAGCCTGCCGTGACATCCGTGCTGAACGCAGAGCTGGCCATCAAGTACAAGGCCGTACTGATACCGTGCTATGCCGTGCGCCAGCCTAATGGCATCGACTTTGAAATCATCCTGCATGATCCCGTTCCGCACACGGACCCAAAGACGATGACTCAGTTCACCAATGACGATCTGGAACAGATCGTGCGGCAGCATATGGGACAGTGGTTCTGGATCCACCGGCGTTGGAAAAGCTGGAACGGGCTCGGCGTCCAACCGGACGACATGCCCTGATCACTTGGCCCAAGACGCGGCAACTATTGGCCCGTGACCGGTCCTTTGCACAAGCACGACGGCTGGCAAGCCTGGTTTCAGCTGCGCCGAGTATGTCTGCGGCGTTTGCCCATCCCACCGGCCCGCAATCTGCCAGGTCTCGACAACATTGGCATAATCCAATTCTCGCCCGGCTAGTTCACCACGACGGATCGAGGCATGGCGCAGAGGCGAATACTGAACGATACGCACGTCATAGATCTCACCTGCGGGCAATTCCACAGGCGTCACACTCACGGTCACTTCGTCAGCGTCTCGGGTTGCTGTCACCGCTGCCTCGGGGGCGGCCTTTAGATGCGCATCAATCAGACGGTCGAGCTCCTGAGCCTGAGCGCCGACAATATCGTGCTGACCATTGATGATCATCTGAGGCGTATAGATCATGGATTTTCCGTTTTCGCGGGCATAGGCCCGTTGCCGGAGCGTGTGATCAGGATCGGCATATTCGTCCTTCCAACCGATGTAATCCCAATAGTCGACATGCAGCGCCAGCCCGATGACATCGTCGCGTTTCGCCAGCTCATGCATGATCCGATCTGCCGGCGGGCAAGACGAACACCCCTGTGAGGTGAACAGCTCAACCACCACAGGATCCCCACCGGCCATGGGCTGGGTGGCGAACAGGCAGGATATCAGGGCGGTCAAAGCAGCGGGTCTGAACATCAAAACTCTCGGATAAAGCGGGTGTTCTCTGGGATAGCCGTTTTGCCGCTCAACCGCTAATCAACGTTTCTTGAGGGCGGTGTCTGCAATTCTCCGCCTAAATGTGTGCAATGGTATACAAAATCGCAAATCCAGTGTCATTGAACCTTGAACCAGCGGCTTGGGTGATGCAGATAACATTCAGCGATGCCCGAAATCCAAGTCATTTGAGAAGGGAGGCCACCCGATGCCCATTAAAGTCGGACAGGATACCGCCAAGACACGCCGCAGCCTGAACGTGAATGGCAAATCCATTTCCTACTATTCGATCCCCGCCGCGCAGCAGGCCGGTTTGGGTGATTTTTCCAACCTTCCTGCCGCGCTGAAAGTCGTGCTGGAAAACATGCTCCGATTTGAAGACAGCGGCTTTTCGGTCTCGGTCGATGACATCAAAGCATTTGCCGAATGGGGTGCCAATGGCGGCAAGAACCCGCGCGAGATTGCGTACCGCCCTGCCCGCGTGCTGATGCAGGACTTTACCGGTGTTCCTGCGGTGGTCGATCTGGCCGCCATGCGCGACGGGATCAAAGGCCTGGGCGGTGACGCACAGAAGATCAACCCGCTGAACCCGGTCGATCTGGTTATCGACCACTCGGTCATGATCGACGAGTTCGGTAACCCGCGTGCGTTCCAGATGAACGTCGACCGCGAATACGAGCGCAACATGGAACGCTATCAGTTCCTGAAATGGGGTCAGAACGCGTTCAACAATTTCCGCGTTGTGCCTCCCGGCACCGGTATCTGTCATCAGGTGAACCTGGAATATCTGGCACAGACTGTCTGGACTGACACCGATCAGAACGGCGAAAAAGTTGCCTATCCCGACACACTGGTTGGCACCGACAGCCACACCACCATGGTCAACGGCATGGCCGTTCTGGGGTGGGGCGTTGGCGGGATCGAGGCCGAAGCCGCAATGCTGGGTCAGCCGATTTCGATGCTGATCCCTGAGGTGATCGGTTTTGAGTTAACCGGCTCGATGGTCGAAGGCACCACCGGTACAGACCTTGTTCTGAAAGTTGTCGAAATGCTGCGTGCCAAGGGCGTGGTGGGCAAATTCGTCGAATTCTATGGCGAGGGGCTGGACCGCCTGCCGCTGGCTGACCGTGCAACCATCGCCAATATGGCGCCGGAATACGGAGCGACATGCGGCTTCTTCCCGATCGACGGAGAAACCCTGCGCTACATGCGCAACACCGGCCGCGACGAAGACCGCATCGCGCTGGTCGAAGCCTATGCCAAGGAAAACGGGTTCTGGAGAGGCCCGGATTATGCGCCGATCTACACTGACACTCTGTCACTGGACATGGGCACAATCGTTCCTGCAATTTCAGGCCCGAAACGCCCGCAGGACTACGTCGCACTGACCGACGCCAAGGCCGCTTTCACCAAGGAAATGAAAGAGACTTTCAAGCGCCCCATGGGCAAGGAAGTCGCCGTCAAGGGCGAAGACTACACCATGGAGTCGGGCAAGGTTGTAATTGCTTCGATCACCTCCTGTACCAACACGTCGAACCCTTACGTGATGATCGGTGCAGGCCTTGTGGCTCGCAAAGCCGCAGCTCTGGGTCTGAACCGCAAACCTTGGGTCAAGACCTCGCTGGCACCCGGTTCGCAGGTTGTATCTGCTTATCTTGAGGCCGCTGGACTGCAAGAAGATCTGGACAAGGTTGGGTTCAACCTTGTTGGGTACGGCTGCACCACCTGCATCGGCAACTCGGGCCCGATCCAGAAAGAAATCTCGGAAGCCATTGCCGAGGGCGATCTGGTCGCCACGTCGGTTCTGTCCGGCAACCGGAACTTCGAAGGCCGTATCTCACCGGATGTCCGCGCAAACTACTTGGCTTCGCCACCGTTGGTTGTTGTCTATGCGCTGGCAGGTACGCTCGACATCGATCTGACGTCCGAGCCCATCGGTCAGGACAAGGATGGCAACGACGTCTTCATGAAGGACATCTGGCCAACCCAAAGCGAAATCGCGGAACTGGTCGAAGCAACCGTAACCCGCGAAGCGTTCCAGTCGAAATATGCGGATGTCTTCAAGGGGGATGAGAAATGGCAAAGCGTCGAGGTTCCGCAACAGGAAACCTATGACTGGCCGCCAACGTCGACCTACATCCAGAACCCGCCCTATTTCCAGGGTATGGGGGCGGAACCGGGCACGATCTCGAACATCGAAGGCGCCAAAGTTCTGGCCATTCTGGGCGACATGGTAACCACCGACCACATCTCACCTGCAGGGTCATTCGCTACCACGACGCCGGCGGGCAAATACCTGACCGACCGTCAGGTTCAGCCGCGCGAGTTCAACTCGTATGGCTCGCGGCGGGGCAATCACGAAGTCATGATGCGCGGCACCTTCGCCAATATCCGCATCAAGAACGAGATGTTGGATGGAGTTGAAGGCGGATACACCAAAGGTCCGGATGGCGAAGAGACGTCGATCTACGATGCCTCGATGGCCTATCAGGCCAATGGCACCCCGCTGGTCGTGTTCGGCGGCGAACAATACGGCGCGGGCTCAAGCCGCGACTGGGCGGCCAAGGGCACGGCGCTGCTGGGCGTCAAGGCCGTAATCGCCGAGAGCTTTGAGCGTATCCACCGATCCAATCTGGTTGGCATGGGCGTGATCCCGTTCGAATTCACCGGTGGAGATACCCGCAAAACCCTGGGTCTGAAAGGGGACGAAACCGTCTCGATCCATGGGCTGGATACGGTCGAGCCGCTGCAGGTCGTGCCCTGCACCATCACCTATGCAGACGGGGCTGAGACAACCATCCAGTTGAAATGCCGGATCGATACCGCGCCTGAGATCGAATACATCGAAAACGGCGGTGTGCTGCATTACGTGCTGAGGAATCTGGCGAAGGCCAACTAAGCCTAACCGGTCTGGACAAATGACAAGGGCGCCTGCGGGGCGCTCTTTCCTTTTCTGTATTTCAGTATCCCGTTCACGCATTTTTAAGTGGATTCCTTGACCCTGCTACAAAAACCGGAGACGCGTATGCAGGAAGTCGTCATTGTCAAATCCACGCCCCTGCCGGGGAAATTCGCGGCGCTTGCCAAACTGATCGGGGATCTGGTTGCCGAAACCCGAAAATTCCCCGGATGTCGTGCCGCTTATCTTCTGCTCTCGCCCGCAAACAACGAACAAGTCGTTGTTCACATCTGGGAAAACCCCGACGCGCTTGAAGCCTACCTGAACTGGCGTGCCGACAAAGGCGATTTTCTGCGAATCAACGAGTTTCTTGAGGTCGAGCAGGATTTCCAAACCTACCAGCTCGCCTGAACCAGAGGTTGAAAGGCCCTACTCAGCCGCTTTCTCAAGCGCAGGCCGGATGGTGCTTTCGATGACACGTTGCGTGATCGGGCCTGCAAAGCGCAGAATGATCGTTCCATCACCGTCGATCACGTAGGTCTCGGGAACACCGTACAAACCCCAATCAATTGCCATGCGGCCCTGTTCGTCGCGGCCCATGGCGACGTAAGGATCGCCAAGATCAGCCAGAAAAGCCTCGGCACTGCTCAGCTTGTCTTTGTAGTTGATGCCATAAACAGGGATGCCTTCAGCTGCCAGCGCTTCGAGATTGGGGTGCTCGACGCGGCATGGGGCGCACCAGCTGGCCCAATAGTTGACCAGCTTGACCTCTCCGTCCCGCAGCGTTTCGTCGTCGAAAAGGGTCTTTCCCGGAAACTCGGTTAGAACCACGGGCGGCGCCGGTTGGCCTTCACGGGCCGAGGGCAAAGCGTTGGGATCTTCGCGAAACATGCCGATGCCTGCGAGAACCGCGAATGCGCCAAATATCAGAGGTGGCGCAATCATCAGGGGCGAGATTTTAGCCATTGCGCGACATCCTCTGTTCGACCTTTTCCATTTCAGCACGCACCTTGCGCCCGCGCATCACGCTGAACGCAACCAGTACCACGATAAGGGCAATGGAAACGGCATAAGACGACAAAACAGCGTCTGCATATTTTCCAAGATCGGGGATCATCCGCCCACCCTTTCCCGTGCCTGTAACGCCTTGATACGACGGGCGCGAATTTCCGTTCCGGTGCGGTACAACACCAAGGCGATGAACAGCAGAACAAATCCGATGATGCAGGCCAGCAGAGGGTAGAAAAAGACATTGCTGACTTTCTCTTCCGTATCCGCCCCGGTAACGGCCCCGGCCCGCATGACCGATGCGCCCTGATGCAGGCCCTGATTCCAGAAATTCACCGCATACCGGCTGAGGATCGCAAAGACCGACCCAACAAGACACAGAACCGAGGTCAGATCGGCTGCGGTATCAGGGTCCTCAATAGCTTCCCACAAGGCGACATAGCCAAGGTAGAACAGAAACAGGATCAGAAACGATGTCAGGCGCGGATCCCAGGCCCACCATGTGCCCCACATGGGCTGTCCCCAGATGGCCCCCGTCAGCAGCGCAATCAGGGTCATTACAATCCCGATCGGTGCAGCAGCCCGTGCCGCAAGCGCGCTGACATGGTGGCGACGCACCAGCCAGACCAATGAGGTGGCCAGCATCATCAGCCAGCAATTGATCGCCATCAGAGCCGCCGGAACATGCAGATAGATGATCTTGACCGTCGACCCCTGCTTGTAGTCGTCCGGTGTAAAGAAAAAGCCCCAGGTCAGACCGACAACGATGCAGAGGATCGAGACGATCCAGAAAAACGGCAGGACCCGTTCGCTGGTTTCAAGAAACTTGCGCGGGTTGGCATATTCCCAGAGGGCGTTGGCTTTGGCTGCGATTGACATGGGCCCTATCTAGTCCGAGTTGGGGTGGTTCTCAATTGACATCCATCAAACTTGTCGCGGTTCACCGCAGATTGATACGTAGCACGGCAGCGCTGGCAAAGGGCAACAATGCGATGGTTGCCGCCGTGATCCCGGCCAGCATCAGCAGTGGCGTCTGCACTTCCATCCCTGTTGCTCCACGCCGGGCAACTTCGGCCCCGAAAATCAGGGTGGGGACGTAAAGCGGCAACACCAGAAGCGACAGCAATAGCCCGCCACGTTTCAGACCAACTGTTAGGGCAGCACCAAATGTCCCGATGACGCTCATGGCCGGGGTACCGATCAGGAGCGAGATCACCAGCCAGAAAAACCCCGGCATCGGCAGGTTCAGCAAGACACCCAGAAACGGCGCGGCCAGAACCAGCGGCAGACCAGTGGTCAGCCAGTGGGCCAGCGCCTTGACTGTGACAACCGATTCAAGCGGCAGCGGTGCCGTGGCCAGCAGATCGAGCGAGCCGTCTTCCCAGTCCAGTGCCAGCAGGCGGTCAAGCGACAGAAGGCAGGCCAGCAAGGCCCCCAGCCAGAGCACACCGGGCGCAATCGTGGACAGCAGCGAGGATTGCGGCCCCACGGCAAATGGCACCATCACAGTCACGATCAGGAAAAAGGCCAGACCCAGCCCAAACCCGCCGCCTGCGCGGAAAGCCAGTTTCAGGTCGCGCAGCAACAGGGCGATCACAGGAAACCTCCGTCGAAATCGTCGATGGGTTTGGGTTTGGCCTTGTTAGGACCGACGTCCAGAACCTCGCCATCAAGGCCAAGGTCGATATGGGTGGCGATCAGGGCTGACCCGCCCTGCCCCAGATGTGCCCCCACCGCATCGGCAAACATTTGCACCGCGTTCCTGTCCAGCGAGACGGTCGGCTCGTCCAGCATCCAGATTGGCCGCCCTGTGACCAGCATCCGCGCCAGCCCCAACCGCCGTTTCTGGCCCGCCGACAGATTGCCGGCGTGACGGTCGGCGAGTTCGTTCAACTCAAAAGCGTCCAGCGCCGGCTGGATGTCATATGTACCAAAGACCGCTGCCCAGAATGTCAGGTTTTCAGTCACCGACAATGTCGGTTTGAGCCCGTCCGAATGGGACGCGTAGGCGATCCGGTCCTCGGCCCCTTCGATCTTGCCTTCCAGCGGAGGCTGCAAGCCAGCCAACGTGCGCAGAAGCGTCGTTTTGCCGATCCCGTTTGGGCCCCGCAGGATCAGAGCCTTGCCCGGCGACAGCTGAAAGCTGAGGCCCTCAAGGACGGGAACACCGCCACGTGTGATAGACAGATCTGTTACAGTCAAAGTCATGAGACCCGCTTAGCGGATTGTCCGCAGGGGCAAAAGGCGAGATTTGCCGCAGGATGCCAGCGCACCACAGCTGGCACATGTCGGAGTGAGGGGCCAGCCCCTCACACTCCCCGGGATATTTTTGGCCAGATGAAGAGAATCCCGTCAGACAGGGATCAGGGCAAGTGCGATGCGGCGACCTTCGGCGAGCAGCACATTGTAGGTGCGGCAGGCGGCGGGGGAGTTCATGATTTCAACACCAAGTCCGACATTTTCCAACTCAACCCGTAGCGATTGGGGGATGTGGGCCATGTCTGCGCCCGTGCCGATAAGCAGGACGTCGATCCTGCCCGCCAGGTCCAGAAGGGGGTGTCGGTCGTCATAGCCGCCCCACTCTGCCGGGCCTGCCGGGCCTGTCAGGACAGCGCCGTGGAAGACATCGCCGCCAATTCGAAAAAAACCGGGGCCATAACCGTCTATGGGTTTGGCATCTGTAAAAGTAATCTGATTCAGACGCATGATGTCCCTTCTTCAATCCAGAAGCGGCAGTCCGGAAATGACCGCAATCAGGATGACCGAATAGGCCGCGAGGCGGTAGATCCGTTCCAGTTTCGGGTCGAACAATGCTTTGCCGATAAGCGTAGTGATCAGATAAGGCACACACAGCAGCAGGACAATCCATAGGATCGACAAATCTGCGGCACCGCTGATGAGGATGTTGAAAACGATGACAACGTCGAGCAATGCCAGAAAAATGATGGTGTTGGCACGAATCTTGCGCACGTCGGTGGAACTGGCCAGATAAAACACGATGACAACCGGACCTGTCAGCCCGGTCATGCCGCCGACAACGCCTGCGCTACCGCCGATGGCGAGACGTCCGGGCAGTGCCAGTTTACCCTCCCACCGCCAGCCAGTAACCACGGCCAGCAGGGTCAGACCGGTAATGCCGCAAACAACCCAGCGCAGCGCAACCGAGTCCACCTGCACCATGATCCACAGCCCCAGCGGAACGGTTATCGTTGCGGCAAAGCCCAGAGTGCTGATTTCGACCTTGTCACAATCCCGCCACGCCTGCGGAGCCAAGGCAAAGGTTGATGCAATACCGGTGGCGGCCATCAGAAAGACCACTTCTGCAATAGGCAGGAACTGGGTCGCCACCGGCACAAAGATCATCGCGGTGCCAAAACCTGTGAAGCCGCGGACAAGTCCCGCGGCTCCGATGGTAAGGATCAGCCAAGTGAGGCCCGGCAGGGCCAAGGCCTGTTGTAGAGCCTCAGGCATCAATATTGGCAAACTGGTTGCCCGCCGTATTCGACGGTTTGGACCAGTCGCGCTTGACCCCCAGCCACAGCAGGATGGTTGAGGCCACGAAGACCGACGAATAGGTCCCGACAACGACACCCCAGATCATCGCGAAGACAAATCCGCGGATGACGTCCCCACCCAGCAGATAAAGCGAGATCAGCGCCAGTAAAGTTGTGACCGAGGTCATCACCGTTCGGCTCAGGGTTTCGTTGATCGATACGTTCAGAACCTCTTTCAGGTCCTTCTTTTTGTATTTCCGCAGATTCTCGCGCACCCGGTCGAAGACGACAACCGTGTCGTTCAGCGAATAGCCGACGATGGTCAGCAGCGCCGCGATGATCGCCAGATCGAAGCGGATTTGCAGTTCCGAGAAGATGCCGATGGTCAGGATCACATCGTGCACCAATGCGGCAACTGCCCCCAGTGCAAACTGCCATTCAAAGCGCAGCCAAATGTAGACAAGAACGGCGCCGATGGCCAAGACAACCGCGATAACAGCAGTCTGGATCAGCTCGCCCGACACTTTTGGGCCAACGGATTCGACGCTTTCAAAGGGCAGTTTTAGTCCGGGGTCTGCGGCAGCCAGCGCTTCGCCGACCTGGGTGATCACATCTGCGGTGACCGCTTCGGCGTCTTCCTGAGCCTGAATACGGATCATCGCGACATTTTCATCGGGACCGAAGCTTGGATCAAAAATCTCGGTGATGGTGACGTCACCCAGTTGCAGCGGAGACAAAGCATCGCGGTATACACCCACGTCGATTGCATGATTGCTTTGGGTCCGGATCGTGGTTCCACCGCGGAAATCGATGCCGAAGTTCAGCCCCTGCAGCAGAAATGAGGTGAACGCAATCACCATCATCAGGCCGGAGATTCCAAGCCAGATTTTCCAACGACTGAAGAAGTCGAACGAGGTGTTCTGCGGTACGAGTTTCAGTCTCATGTCAAACCTCGATCGTTTTCGGTCGGCGGCGTTCGAACCACATGACAACCATCAGGCGCGTCACGAAGATCGCGGTGAAGACCGATGTCAGGATACCCAGGCCAAGAGTGATCGCGAACCCGCGCACAGGACCACTGCCCATGGCAAACAGGATAACGGCGGTGATGAAGGTGGTTATGTTGGCGTCCAGAATGGCCGACAACGCCTTTTCATAGCCCAGATCGATGGCGCGGGCGGGACCTCTGGCGGATTTCAGTTCTTCGCGGATGCGCTCAAAGATCAGCACGTTGGCATCCACTGCCATACCGACCGTCAGAACGATCCCCGCAATCCCCGGCAGAGTCAGGGTTGCGCCGATCAGGGACAGCAAGCCGAACAACAGGCCCACGTTGATGATCAGCGCGATATTGGCGAAGACACCGAACAGGCCATAGCTGAGCGCCATGAATACCAGCACCGCGATAAAGGCCACGATTGTGGCAACTTTACCTGCGTCGATACTGTCCTGCCCCAGTTCGGGGCCGATGGTGCGTTCTTCCAGGAATTCTAGCCCTGCAGGCAAAGCACCGGCACGCAGCAGGACGGCCAGATTGGTGCTTTCCTCAACGGTGAAGTTACCGGTGATGATGCCCGACCCGCCCGGGATATGGCTTTGGATCACGGGGGCCGAGATCACTTCGTCATCCAGCACGATGGCAAAGGGTGCGCCGATGTTGTCACGGGTATAATCCCCGAACTTGCGCGCACCGGATGTGTTGAACCGGAAGTTGACCGCAGGGCGGCCGTTCTGATCGAAGGACGGCTGGGCGTCGACCAGTTCCTCTCCTGTCACGACCGGAGCGGATTCGATGTTGTAATAAACTTCGTTTTCGTCAATCGACGGCACGATTTTTTCACCGACGCCTGCGACGGCATCCGGATCGGTTCCGCGCCCGACAACCGGATTAAACGTCAACTGTGCTGTTGTTCCGATGATTTCCTTAAGTTCGCCCGCACTGCCGATACCCGGCACCTGAATCAGGATTCGATCCGTCCCCTGGCGCTGGATTGTGGGCTCTCGCGTACCGACTTCGTCGATCCGGCGGCGGATGATTTCCAGCGCCTGACGCACCGTGCGATCATCCGAGGCCAGTTTTTCTGCCTCGGACAGTTGAACAACAATCGTGTCGCCATCCGCACGGGCTTCGATATCTGTGGCACCTACACCTGTCAGTGTCTGCACCTGCCGGGCCAGACCGCGAACAACCTCCAACGCCTGTGGCATTCCTTCGGGCTGGCTGATGCGCACGCGAATCTCATCCGCGGCCGAGTCCTGACGGCGGATGGTTCCCACCGTGGCACGTTCATCGCGCAGCGCGTCGCGGATTTCCGGCCACATCGCCTCCATCCGGGATTCGTAGACGTCCTGCACCTGAACTTCAGCCAGCAGATGCGCACCGCCGCGCAGGTCGAGGCCAAGATTGACCAGGGATGACGGCAGCCAGTTCGGCCATTGCGCGGCTTCAGCCTGTATCTGCGGCGTGTCATTGCCCAGCTCGATCGCAGCCTTGGCGTCGTTGGATTGCTCGACCCGCGTGTAAAACGCGTTTGGCAGGGCCATGAGCAGACCGGTCACGCAGACCAGCCAGATCAGAACCCGCTTCCAGGTATCAAATTGCAGCATTACCCTGCCTTTTCAAGGAATTGTCGCGCGAAGTTACTTCGCCGGCTCGGTCTTGTTAAGAACCTGGGCGATGGTCGATTTGACCACGCGAATCTTGACGCCCTCGGCGATTTCGACCTCGATCTCGTTATCGCCTTCCTTGACCTTCGATACCTTGCCGATCACGCCGCCTTGCGTGATCACCTGATCACCCCGACGCACGGCATCAACCATGGCCTGATGTTCCTTCATCTTCTTTTGCTGCGGACGGATCAGCAGGAAATACATGATCGCGAAGATCAGGATCAGCGGGAGAAACTGGGCGATTGCGCCACCATCCATGGGACATTCCTTTGTTCTAGTCTTGCGGCACAGTTCCGCAAATTTGGGCGGAACCTATGCTTTGAAATGTCGGTTTGCAAGCAAAGGCGGTCATGTAACCCACTTGAATACAGGCATGTCCCGGCAACTACGGGCAAAGCGTTGCAGATATGTCCTAGGAACATAACCGAAACCGGGTATAGTTTATCTGAAGGGGGACACATGACACGGCCACTCAAGCCTTTCCTTTCGTTGCTTTATTTACTGACTGCCCTGTCGGTGAGCGTGTGGCTGTCTGGTGCGGCCTTGTCGCAGGAAGCACCCGCTGAATCGCCCCTGTCCGAGACTTCGGAATCGGACACGTTCATGGCCCCGGTCATCGTGGACGGGGACGTTCTGTTTCAGGTGCGAGGATCAAGCGCTCTGCCTGCTCCGGAGCGCGCCGAGGACGTACAGAACAAGATCATTGCGGTTGCGGAAGCGTCGGAAGCACCTTTGGTCGAGATCACATATGAAGAGACCGAATTTGGCATCTGGATTCTGGCCGATGGCCAAAGAATCTCGATCGTTACTAAAGCTGACTCTGAACTGGATCAGATGGAACTAAGTGTTCTGAGCGTTTTGCATGGCAATGCGATCAAACAATCCATTGAGGCGTATCGAGCCAACCGAACCGATCAGGCGCGCGTTTCCGGTGCTATCGAAGCGGCTGCCTGGACGTTGGGATTTGCCCTGTTTGTTGTCACAATCCTGTGGCTGCACCGTCGGATCAGGCGTCGCACATTGAAGCTGGTAAAACGCTACTTAAAGGATGTCGAAACGGCGACAGCCAAAAGCGTTCAGGCCGAAGCAATCGCGGCCCTTATCCGCTATGGTCTGAACTTCGTGCTGCTGATCATCTTCTTTCTCGGTTTCTACTATTACCTGTCCTTTGTTCTTTTGGCTTTTGCGGAAACCAGATATTTCGCACAGCTTCTGCTAACCTATCTGACCGAGCCGGTGCTGCTTATCTTCCGGGGCATCCTCAGCTATATCCCCAATCTGATTATGCTGGGCCTGATCACATGGGTCACGCTGTATATCATCAAAGGTCTGCGCGTGTTCTTTGATGCGGTCGAAGCCGGTTCGTTCGAAATGGGTGATTTCGAAAAACACTGGGTCAACCCGACGTTCAACATTGCCCGTGTCGTCGTTATTCTGATCGCGCTGGTTTTTGCGGTTCCCTATATTCCGGGCTCAGACTCGGCCGCGTTCCAGGGGTTAACCCTTCTGGTCGGCGCCATGCTGTCTTTGGGCGCGAATTCAGTCGTGTCCAACATGCTGGCCGGGCTGTTTGTGATTTACCGCAGGTCTACCTCAATCGGCGACCGTATCCAAATCGGAGACCATATCGGCGATGTCGTTCAGATCAAACTGATGGAGACCCATCTTAAGTCGATCAAGAACGAACTGATTTCAATCCCCAATGCACAGTTGATGAATTCAGATGTCGTGAACTTTTCGAAGAAAACTGATGGTAACGGGCTGTTGCTGCACACGACCGTTGGCATCGGCTACGAAGAACCCCCTGAAAAGGTTGAGGCGATGCTGATTGAGGCCGCCAACCGCACCAAAGGTATCAAGGCCAATCCTGAACCTTTTGTGCTGTGGACGGCGTTGGCCGACTACGCGATCAACTATCAGATCAACGGCTACACCACCCGCGGCAGCATCATTCCCAAAATCCGTTCGGACCTGCATCGAAACATTGTTGCGGTATTTAACGAAAACAATGTGCAGATCATGACACCTTCTTATGTGGCTGACCCGCCTGAGCCTAAAATACCGGCCGGGGCATGGGAGGGCCATCTGGCGCATGAAACCCACGAAGACGCTGATAAGTCGTAACCGGTGCTACACCCTGCCCCGCAGATGGTGCATAAGCGGGTTCAGTGATTCACGCATTCAAGGATCTGAGACATGCACGACATCCGCGCTATTCGCGAAAACCCTGCCGCCTTTGACGCCGCCCTAGCGCGCCGTGGGGACGCGCCGGTGTCGTCAGATCTGCTGAGGCTGGACGAAAGCCGGCGCGCCAAGATTCTGGCTGCCGAAACCGCACAGGCCGAACAAAACAAGGCCAGCAAGGAAGTCGGCGCTGCTAAGGGACGCGGCGACGAGGCTGAATTCGAACGCCTGCGCGCGCTTGTCGCCGAGAAAAAGGCCGAAGTCGCCCGGATGCAGACCGAGGCCAAGGATCTGGATGCCTTGCTGACCGATCAACTGGCCCGCATCGCCAACCTGCCCGCCGATGATGTGCCGCAAGGCGCGGATGAAAACGACAATGTCGAAGTCAACCGCTGGGGCACCCCGCGCGATTTCAGCTTTGCACCGAAAGAGCATTACGACATTCCTGCCGTCGCAGCCGCAATGGATTTCGAAACCGCCGCCAAAACCAGCGGCAGCCGATTTGTGAACCTGTCCAAGGGGGTTGCCCGTATCCACCGCGCGTTGGCCCAGTTCATGTTGGACACGCATATCGACAGGAACGGTCTGACAGAAATGCAGACACCGGTTCTGGTTCGGGATGAGGCGATGTATGGCACTGATAAACTGCCTAAATTCGGTGACGACAGCTATCAGACGACCAATGGCTGGTGGTTGATCCCAACCTCCGAGGTCACGCTGACTTATTCAGTGGCTGGTGACATTCTTGAAGAGGCTGCGCTGCCCATCCGTATGACCGCCCATACTGTCTGTTTCAGATCCGAGGCCGGAAGTGCGGGCAAGGACACCGCAGGGATGCTGCGCCAGCACCAGTTCGAAAAGGTCGAGATGGTCTCGATCACCCATCCCGACGCGTCAGATGACGAGCAAAAGCGCATGTTGCGCTGCGCCGAGGATCTGCTGGAACAGTTGGGTATTCCCTATCGCACTGTTGTTTTGTGCACCGGTGATATGGGCTTTGGCGCGCGCCGCACCTATGACATCGAAGCGTGGCTGCCCGGACAGGACACCTATCGCGAGATCAGCTCGGTCTCGACTACAGGCGCGTTTCAGGCACGCCGGATGAATGCCCGGTTCAGGCCTGAAAATGGTGGCAAGCCCGAATTTGTTCATACTCTGAACGGTTCCGGTCTGGCTGTCGGGCGTTGCCTGATTGCTGTTCTGGAGAATGGGCAGAATGAAGACGGCACTGTTTCGCTGCCCGAGGTACTTGGTCCTTATCTGGGCGGCAAACTGACCCTGCAACTGGACGGTACGTTGGCCTGACAGACGAAACCGGCGCCGTCAGGCACCGGTTAGGACATCAACAGAAGGCGAAGAGGTTTTACTTCTTCGCTTTTTTCTTGTCCTTCTTCTTTCCGCTTTTTTTACCGTCTTTCTTTTTTCCGTCCTTTTTTGACTTTTTGTCCTTTTTGGATTTGGCTTTCACCTTATCCTTGGCCTTTGAAAAAGCGGCTTCCATCTCTTTACGTTTCTTCGCGGCTTTTTCGGCCTTGGCCTTGGCTTTGGCTTTTTTCTTTTCAGCAGCTTCGGCTTTTTCGGCGGCTGCTTTTTCTTCTGCAGCTTTGCGTGCGGCTTCCTCGACCCGTTTCTCGGCTGCGGCTGCGGCGATTGTTTTGCGTGGCGCGGCTTTGCGTTCAGAAGGCCTGCGCGCCGCCGGAGTCCGGGCCGCAGTTCGGCGTGTTGCCGGTTTCGCAGCCGCCGGTTTTGCGGCAACGGCTTCTTTGGCAGATGCAATCAAAACCAACGCGCGCGCCTCACCGATCCGAGGGACCTTGACCAAATCAGCGGGAGTTGCCTTGGCTATTGCCTCGGCGGTCTTGAAACCATTGGTAACAAGGGCCTGGCCAAGCGCCTCTCCTACACCTTTTATGTCGGTCACAGCGGTCATTCTGGGTCCTTTCTCTGTCTGATTACTGGCTCGTATATACAAAAGATACACGAGCCCGCAAGCTGTGTGGTGGTCGTCCCTGTTCTGCCAGCTTAGTTATGGGCAAGACCAGCGGCTCGGTTGTTTCTCGGAAAGGGTACAAGGCGCTTGGCATCTTCGTCCCATAGCTTCAGGTTCAATGCCGCCACGGCCTCGGGAAACTTGATCCGGCGAGGGGTGTATTCCGGCGGCAGGTTATAGTGGCAGGCACGCAGGCGATATGATGGGATACGCGCGTTGAAATGGTGGATGTCGTGCAACGTGATGCAGGCCACAGCCATATCAAACCACCATCCGAAATCCAGTGCGGATGATCCCTCAAGCGCTGCTGTCTGAGGATTCAGATCGGGGCGGCGATCCCAATAGGTGTCTTCGAAATTGTGCTGAAGATAAACGAGGAAGACGCCCAGCATTCCACCCAAAAAGGAAAACACCAGCCAGACCCAAATGCCCGTCATACCCGCGATCAGATACAACAATCCAAGAAAAACAACGATCGACAGGTTGTGCAACACCACACCTTTGGCGC
Source organism: Ruegeria sp. O5 (assembly GCF_056535105.1). Lineage (NCBI taxonomy): Bacteria > Pseudomonadati > Pseudomonadota > Alphaproteobacteria > Rhodobacterales > Roseobacteraceae > Ruegeria > Ruegeria sp. O5. The sequence continues at coordinate 763,523 of NZ_JBQERN010000001.1, forward strand.
CAAAACGCGCCGTATTCTTGGGCCAGCGGTATCGGATGAAATAGGTGAACAACGCACCGACCGGAACCAGGATGAGCGGATTGCGATACAGCCTGTAAAACAAACGCGTTTTCCAATCAGCCGTATTCCACTCTCGCAGAGTCATCGTATGAATTTCACCCGTCTCGCGGTGTTCAAGATTTCCGATGCCCGCATGGTGCAGATTGTGGTTTTGCTTCATCACCTCGAACGGGGCGAAAGTGAAAGGTGAAAGACCATGCCCTGCCCATTCGTTTTGAATCCGTGTTTCAAACAGAGAATGATGCCCACAATCATGTTGCAACACATAAAGCCGTACTGCGGCAAAGGCGAACACGATCCCGGCGGGTATCATGATGTACCATCGATCAACAAAGGTGATCGCAAGGGTCAGCGACGCGAAATAGACCGCAAATGTGCCAAAATAACTTGCCGCGGCCAATCTGTTGTCCTGCACCGCGTAATGTCTTGTATATTCCCTCAAATCCATCCAGCCGTCTCCTTACGATGGCCGTTCAGTTTTCTGTTCAAATCTAGGTGCGGCTAGTCCGCGTGCAAGCAGTGCGTGCCCAAACAAATGCACACGCATGAATGCTAGCGTGGAGAACAGAAACTGTCACGCCCCCGTGAGGTAAGATGCTGAAAATTGGCGCAGTTACGCGCGGCCTTTGAGATGCTTGGCCAAGGCGCCCGCATTCTTCTTGCGCCTCCCCTTATATGGGTTCTTGTCACCCTGCCCGCGCAGCGTCAGACGGATTGGGGTGCCAGGCATGTCAAAGTCCTGACGCAGCCCGTTGACCAGATAGCGGGTATAGCTTTCGGGCATCTTATCGGGATGAGAACACATCACAACAAAACCCGGCGGCCGCGTTTTCGCCTGGGTCATATAGCGCAGCTTGATGCGGCGGCCCTGCGGGGCCGGCGGCGGGTGTTGTTCCAGCATGGCAGTCAGCCACCGGTTCAACGCCGCGGTTGGCACACGGCGGTTCCAGACATCATGGGCGCGCAGGATGGCGGCGCGCAATCTCTCAAGCCCGCGGCCCGTTTTCGCCGAGACGGTAACCAGAGGGGCACCGCGCAGCTGCGGCAGCAAGCGATCAAAGGCTTCTTTCAGCTCCCGCAGCTTTTCCTGCTTGTTTTCCTCGACGTCCCACTTGTTTACAGCAACAACAACAGCCCGGCCTTCACGTTCGGCCAAGTCGGCAATTCTCAGGTCCTGTTGTTCAAACGGAATGGCCGCGTCCAGCAGTACGACGACAACCTCGGCGAACTTCACCGCGCGCAGACCGTCTGACACCGAAAGCTTTTCAAGCTTTTCCTGTACCTTTGCTTTCTTGCGCATTCCCGCCGTGTCAAAGATCCGCATCGGAGTGCTTTCTCCGTCCGGGTCGGCCCAATCGATCCGCAGGCTGATAGCGTCACGGGTAATCCCGGCCTCGGGCCCCGTCAACAGGCGGTCTTCGCCGATGATCTTGTTGATCAGCGTGGACTTGCCCGCATTCGGACGGCCGACCACGGCCACCTGCAACGGCTTGGCAGCGGTGATCAGGGGCATTTCGCCCTCACCGTCTTCATCCAACTCAATATCTGTTTCCGGGGCTTCTTCGACCTGCTTTTCCTCGGCTGCATCCGCCAATGGCATCAGCTGAGCATAAAGGTCGGTCATCCCCTCGCCATGTTCACCCGACATGCGCACCGGTTCACCCAGACCCAGATTGTATGCCTCGAGCACCCCGGCATCCGCTGCGCTGCCTTCAGCCTTGTTGGCCGCAAGGATCACGTGCTTGGACCGCTTGCGCAGGATTTCTGCAAACATCTCATCCGTGGGCGTCAGCCCGACCCGCGCGTCGATCATGAACAGGCAGACATCGGCCATGTCCACGGCGCGCTCGGTCAGGCGGCGCATCCGGCCCTGCAAACTGTCATCTGTCGCGTCTTCAAGCCCGGCCGTGTCGATTACGGTAAAGCGCAGATCGCCCAGACGCCCTTCGCCCTCGCGCAAGTCACGCGTCACACCAGGCTGATCGTCGACCAGCGCCAGACGTTTGCCTACGAGGCGGTTGAACAATGTGGATTTGCCCACATTCGGGCGCCCCACGATGGCGAGGGTCAGCGACATGATACTCTACTTTCAAGACTCAAGTTGCGCCCTTTAACGCATCTTGCCGTCAACGGAAAGCGTGTAGATCACCTTTGGTCGAAACAACATACAGCGTCTGCCCGGCCACAACGGGGGATGCTGTCGCGCCTCCGGGAACTTCAGCCTGATGTACCAGTGTTCCGTCAACTGGATTGAAGAACCGCAGATACCCGTCGTTGGATGCAACGACAATACGACCCCCGGCCAGAATTGGGCCGTAGTGCGCGAAGATCGGTCCCCGGCGGCCACGCTTGTCCTTGACAAAGCCCGGCAGGTCCTGCGCCCAGATGACAGACCCGTCCGCCGCGTTCAGGCGCACCAGCTGGCTGCGATCACTGATCAGGAAAATGCTGTTGCCCGCAGGCCAGACTGTATCGACCGCACCTTCATCCGCCGTCCACTGGCGCTCGCCGGAAGCGGCATCAAATGCGACGGTCCGGCCCGAGTGATTGCCGATGTAGATACTGTTGCCAACAACCATCGGACCGCCGGTCACATCGACGATTTGTGCCGCAGCGCGCCCGCGACGCCCCCCTGCCACAGACGCGTTCCATCGACGGATACCGCCGCGGCGGAACGTGGCGGCTACGTCGCCCGAGCCAAAGGCAAATACGGCCAGATCAGACGCTATTGCAGGCGCAGGCGCACCCAGAACGTTCCCGACGCTTGGTGTGCCTTCGAATTGCCAGGCTATGCGTCCGTCCTTGGTGTTTACAGCCCAGCCGGTTTCGTCTCCGGCCACAACGTATAACAGCCCGTCGTTCACCAGCGGTGCGCCGCTGCCAGTCGCTTCCAAGCGTTTTTGCCAGCGCACAGAACCCGATTTGGCGTCCAGCGCAGTAAGCCGACCGAACCCTGACGACACATAAAGGACGCCGTCGGCATAAGCCAAACCACCACCTGTTGCATCCGAGTCGCCATCACTTGGCGGGATCAGGTCGGTCTCCCATGCCAACTGCCCCTGCGGTGTGACCGCTGAAACGGTCGCCCCCGAATCCAGTGTAAAAATCAATCCTCCCGCAACCACCGGCTCGGCGGTAATGCGCTGCTTGCGCGAGTCACCCTGCCCAATCGAAACAGACCAGATCCGCTGTGGCGTCGCGCGCAAGGCGGCATGCGTGGTCCGGTACGCGGGCGTTCCCGGACTTTGGGACCAATTGGCGTTGACCTGTTGCCCCGGCAAGCTGATCGGTTGCGAGCCGCGCTTTTCGACCGTTTCAAGATCTGAAACAGGGCGAATATCCTCGCGTTCACCCGGCAGAATGGCTTCGGGCGGCTCACAGGCCGCCAATGCGGTCAGGGCCAGCGCCGCAAAAGGCATTCCCGTGCGGGAAAAAAATCTTTTTACCATGATACTCCGAACTCGCCTGTCGTTAAGTCTTTTGTCCCGCCTGGTCAGCCTTGCTGCGCCACCAATGGTTCAGGTTCCCCACCCAAAGCAATGATCATTTGCGCGGCGCGCTGTTGCAGGTCGATACCCACCTCGGCATCCTGCCGCAGCGCCTGCAACCGGTCCAGCGCAGCATCGACATTGCCGTCGGCCACGTCAATCAGGGCCAACTGTTCTTCCGCCAGCAACCGCAGAGGAGCTCCGGGGGATGCCAACGCCTCGAACTGTTGCCGTCGATCGGCGGCAGGCAAAGTATCGCCTTGCAACAGCAGCGATTTGAAGCTTGCAATCGCGCGGTAAATCTCGGGCAGGTCGCCCTGAACGGCAACCGCGTTCAGGCTGTTGACCGCGTCCTCTCGGGATCCGGATTCGACCTGTGACGCGGACAGCAACATATCCAGCACGGCTTTCCCGCCCGGTGACATCGCCTCTGCCTGCGCAAGACCAGCAGCCCTTGCAGCCGGGTCATTTTCGGACAACGCAGCAAGAATGGTGTCACCCAATTGCTGAGCTTGCGCCGTGTCCCGCGCCTTGCGGTATTCATTGAAAGCGGCACCGCCTACGATCAACACGACGGCGACGACACCCACCCAGCCCCAGCGACGCAGCAACAGATAGATCCGGTCGCGGCGCACCTCTTCGGTGACCTCATCAATGAAACTGTCAATATCGCTCATCCAAGCCCCCGGGCTGTCTATCTTGTGTAAGTGCGCCATGTCATACCCCGGCACCAACGCCAAGCCAAGGGTTCGATTTTGCACATTTTGACCGCTTTGCTTCCCTCTTGCGAAAAAATGCAAACCGAACTATTCAGTTCAGTATGGAAAAGATGCCGAACAGACCCCATTTCATGGCGTGACAGCCCAAGTATTAATGGCGCAGATTCTTAGGAGAAACACTGTATGCGTTTGATTTCATTCATCAACGCCCTTCTCGTGATTGTTGCACTGTATTTTCTGGTGTTTGAACGTGACACCTTGTTCGCCTTTGCCGGACGCGGTGATGCCGTGGAAGCAACACAAGACGAAGCAGCAGAAACCGAAAACTCCGATATCTCTGCCGTGGGCGTTGTCGCCGTGCGCTCGAAAGCGCGCGAAATTGACAGCGCCGTGCTGCTGCGTGGTCAGACCAAGGCGAACCGGCAGGTCGAAGTGCTTTCAGAAACCACGTCCACCGTTATCTCTGAGCCCAAACGCAAAGGTGCGTTTGTAGACGCCGGTGACATATTATGCGAACTTGATCCCGGCACGCGCCCGGCACAACTGGCCGAAGCCATGGCGGGCAAACTGGAAGCCCAGAGCCGCATCCCCGAAGCCGAAGCACGCCTGACAGAGGCACATGCGCTTGTGGCCGAGGCCGAGATCAATCTGACTGCCTCGCGCAAACTGGCTGAAACCGGATATGCGTCGGAAACCCGCCGCATCTCCAGCGAAGCGGTGATGAGCTCTGCGAAAGCCGGTGTGAAAACAGCCGAAGCCGGGTTGGAAGCCACGCGTGCAGGTATCGAAGCCGCCGCAGCAGCAGTCGAGGCCGCACAGCGAGAGGTTGGCCGCCTGACCATCAAAGCCCCCTTCAAGGGTTTGCTGGAAAGCGACACTGCAGAACTGGGCAGCCTGATGCAGCCTGGATCACTTTGCGCGACTGTCATTCAACTGGACCCGATCAAGCTGGTCGGCTTCGTGCCCGAGACCGAAGTCAATCGGGTGCTTGTTGGGTCCGAAGCATCGGCAACACTTGTGACCGGTCGGCAACTGGGCGGTCGGGTCACGTTCCTCAGCCGGTCCGCGGACGAGACAACACGTACATTCGAGGTGGAAATCACCGTTCCGAACCCAGACTTGACCATTCGCGACGGTCAGACCGCCACCATCCTCATCGCGGCAGAAGGAACGAAAGCCCACCTGCTGCCGCAATCGGCGCTGACACTCAGCAACGAAGGGCAATTGGGTGTGCGCACAGTTGGCGCAGGCAACGTTGTTGACTTCATGCCAGTCCGCATCCTGCGCGACACCGCCGAAGGTGTCTGGATCGACGGCTTACCGGAAACGGTTGATATCATCGTGGTCGGGCAGGAATTCGTGATCCGCGGTGTTACCGTTGCACCAACTTATCGGGAAGCCTCGCAATGACGGGTATCGTCGCATGGGCCGCAGGCAGGGCCCGAATGGTAATGGCGTTCATCGCCATTTCACTGGTCGTAGGCGGCTTAGCCTATGTCTCGCTTCCGAAAGAGGGTGAACCGGATATCGAAATCCCTGCCCTTTTCGTTTCGGTGCAGTTTCCCGGGATTTCAGCGGAAGATTCGGAAAACCTTCTGGTCAAGCCAATGGAGACCGAACTGGCGGATCTCGACGGGCTCAAGGAAATGTCTTCGACTGCGGCCGAAGGCTATGCCGGGGTCGCGCTGGAGTTTGAATTCGGCTGGGACAAGACCTCGATCATGGCGGACGTGCGCGATGCCATGAACACGGCCCAGGCTGATTTCCCTGAAGGTGCGGAACAATACTCGCTGACGGAAATCAACTTTTCCGAATTCCCGATCGTCATCGTCAACCTGACCGGAGCTGTTCCGGAACGCACAATGGCCCGTGTCGCCAAGGATTTGCAGGACGAGCTTGAGGCGCTGGATTCCGTTCTCGAAGCGGGTATCGCGGGCAATCGTGACGAGTTGCTTGAGGTCATCATCGACCCCCTGCGGCTTGAGGCGTACAACGTGACCGCGGCCGAGTTGATCAATGTCGTGCGAAACAACAACCAGTTGATCGCAGCGGGCGAAGTCGAAACCGCACAGGGTACATTCTCGGTCAAGATCCCATCGTCATTCAAAACGGCGCAGGATGTCTATGCCTTGCCGGTCAAGGTCAATGGCGACCGGGTTGTAACGCTGGGTGAGCTTGCACAGATCAACTACACTTTTGAAGATCGCGAAGGTACCGCCCGTTTCAACGGCGAAGCGACCGTCGCGCTGCAGGTTGTCAAACGCAAGGGATATAACCTGATCGACACCGTAACGCAGGTGAAGGAAACCATTGCTGAGGCCAAGACAAAATGGCCGCCCGAGCTTCAGGCGGCGGTCGAGCTTGGGACGTCAAACGACCAGAGCCGCATTGTCGGTTCAATGGTCAGCCAGCTTGAAGGCTCGGTTCTGACTGCAATCGCCCTGGTGATGATCGTGGTTCTGGCATCTTTGGGTACGAGGGCCGCGCTTTTGGTCGGTTTTGCGATCCCGACCTCGTTCCTTCTGTGTTTCGCGTTTCTTGCGGTCATGGGCATCAGTATCTCGAACATCGTTATGTTCGGCCTCATCCTGGCCGTGGGGATGCTGGTCGACGGTGCCATCGTGGTGGTGGAATACGCAGACAAACGCATCAAGGAAGGTGTCGGCCCGATGCATGCCTATGTCGAGGCGGCCCAACGTATGTTCTGGCCCATCGTATCCTCGACCGCGACGACGCTATGTGCCTTTCTGCCCATGCTGTTCTGGCCCGGTATACCGGGCGAATTCATGGGGATGCTGCCGGTCACGCTGATCTTTGTTCTGTCGGCTTCGCTGATTGTGGCGCTGATCTACCTGCCGGTCATGGGAGGCGTTTCGGGGCGTCTGAGCCGTGTTTTCGACCGGTCTTCGAACTGGCTCCGGGCGCGTACCCGGTGGTGGGTTCGGGCAGTGATGGTACCCCCGTCGCTCTACATGATTTTCCTGGGTGCGATGCAGGTTCTGAACCCTGACTATCTGCTGCCCGGAGGAGTGGTCGCTGGTGCCCTGCTGTTCCTGTTCGGGGCCTTTGCCGGGTCTGTAACGCTGAGCGCAGCCAAGTTCGAGCGGGCGGAAGAAAACCACGTTCACACGGCGGACGAACACACACCTTTCGGACATGTGATCGGGTTCCTTGTCGGCAACCCGATCATGCCGATCGTGTCGCTGGCGGCAGTTTTCTCTGCCGTGTATTTCGTGACCTTCGTCTGGTTCCCGCAGGAATCCCGAGGTGTCGAATTCTTCGTTGAAAGCGAACCGGAACAGGCAACTGCTTACGTCCGTGCCCGTGGCAACCTGTCACTGGCCGAAAAAGACGAGATGGTGCTGCAGGCTGAACAGATCATTGGATCTCATCCGGCAGTAATCAACGTCTTTTCCTTTGCAGGCGAAGGCGGTCTGAACCAGAATACCGGCGGCGCGCAGGCACCGGCCGATACGGTGGGGCGCGTCCAGTTCGAAATTATCCCATGGGAAGATCGCCCGAACGTTTCAGAATCCGCTTTGTGGGGATTGTTTGAACGCCACTTTGTAGCTCCTGAATTTGATGGCGATTACGTAATCGACGATCTTAACGACAAACTTGCGACAATACCCGGTATCGTTGTTGAAATTCTGGCATTGGAACAGGGCCCAGCCTCGGCCAAGCCCGTTCACCTGCGCATCAAGGGGGATGGTTGGGACGAGCTTACATCGGCCACCGTCACCGCGCGCCAGGTCTTTGACGAAACGCCGGGGCTGATCAAAACCGAAGACACCCTGCCCTTGCCGGGCATCGACTGGCAGATCGACGTCGACGTGGCCAAGGCCGGCCGGTTCGGTGCTGATGTGGCCACCGTCGGTGCCATGGTGCAGTTGGTAACACGCGGCATCCTGCTGGGTGAGATGCGCCCCGACAGCACGGATGAAGAGATCGAGATCCGTGTCCGATTGCCGGAACAGGATCGCGTGCTGTCGACATTGGACACGCTCAAGGTCCGCACTCCGGACGGGTTGGTTCCGCTGTCGAACTTCGTGACCCGGGAACCCGTGGCGAAACTGGCCCAGATCAACCGTGTCGACCAGCAACGTTATTATGACGTCAAGGCGGATGTCGAACCGGGGCTGAGCAAGGTTGTGACCAAAGGGCCGGACGGGAAAGAAGAACGTCTGGCCGTAATGCGTGAAGTGACCGACGGTTATACTCCTACCGGCACCGTGCTGGACGGCGACGGTGGAAAGTCCTACGAACTGGTTCAACTGACCGGTGCAGAGAGTATTGATCAACTGCGTAGCGTGATTGACGCAGGAGACGCGCAGTTCGCCCTGATCAACCCGAATGAGCGGATCGCAGTTCTGACCGAATGGTTGGAAACCAGCCCCTTTGCCAACTCGATCAGCTGGCAATGGACCGGTGATCAGGAAGAGCAGGAAGAATCCGGCGCATTTCTGGTGAACGCCTTCATGGGCGCATTGGGGCTGATGTTCGTGATCCTGCTGGCCCAGTTCAACTCGTTCTACAATTCGGTGCTGGTGCTGTTGGCGGTTGTTCTTTCGACCACCGGGGTTCTGATCGGCATGATCGTGATGGAGCAACCCTTTTCGATCATCATGACGGGCACCGGCATCGTTGCGCTGGCAGGAATTGTGGTGAACAACAACATTGTTCTGATCGATACCTATCAGGAATACAGCGCCTATATGCCAAGGATCGATGCAATCGTCCGCACTGCGGAATCCCGCATCCGCCCGGTTTTGCTGACCACGTTGACCACGATGGCCGGTTTGACCCCGATGATGTTTGGGCTTTCGCTGGACTTTATCAATGGCGGCTATTCCATCGACAGTCCCACTGCCCTGTGGTGGAAACAGCTGGCCACAGCGGTTGTCTTCGGTCTTGGCATCGCCACTGTTCTCACGCTGATCGTGACGCCGTCACTTCTGGCCCTGCGTGTCTGGGTGACAACTTACGCTGTCTGGCTCAGCCGCGGGCTTGCCCGTGTGACTGCGGGGCGGTCCAGTCAGATCGCGCAGGACATGGCTATTGGTCGCTCGGCCCGCAAACTACAGGCGACCGAGATTGTGTGGGACGAACCGTCACAATCCGAAGTCCGGTCACGAGACGAGCCTATAGATCAGGTTCCGGGATCGCCGCTAAAAGCCGCAGAATAAGAATGAAAGGACCGGGTTTCCCGGTCCTTTTCGTTTTCGGTCGTCACAATCTGGACCATGTCTGGTGCGCGCAAATCGCGTGTTCACAGCCTTTGACCATGAGGCTGTTTCCCTGCAACGTCATCTGTGGAACAGCGTCAACGTCGATCAGGGGAACCCAGAACTCACCCCCGCCGTATTTTCCACCGCCTTCGCTGGACACATCCCAGAACAGCTTTTTCCCAATATTCGGCGTTTGAACTTCTTTGCCCGATGAATCAAAAGCCGAAAGTATCGTGCCGCAGAACTTGTCCGCGCAGGCGGATATCTGGATATGCGAGATCAGGTTCTTTCGATCAGGCTCGGTTTTCCAAACGCCCTCGATCGGGTCAGCCGCGACCATAGCCGGAAGAAGAACCGCAACAGCGACAGGTACTATTCGTCTTGCTAATCCATTGATCATGGCGTTCCCCTTCATGCACGGCGCATCCTAGCACATTCCGCGGGCAAGATGAGCCCCTCAGGCGGCCTCACTGTCCGACTGCTGGCGGTTCCACAGTTGAGCATATCGCCCAGACCGTGCCAACAGCTCGTCATGTGTGCCCTGTTCGATGATCTCACCGGCCTCAAGAACAACAATCCGATCAGCCTCGGCAATGGTGCTGAGGCGATGGGCAATCGTGATCACGGTCCGCCCTTCCCCTGCGCGCGCCAGCGCATCCTTGATGTCCTGTTCCGTGTCGGTATCCAGGGCCGAGGTCGCCTCGTCCAGCAACAGGATCGGAGGGTTCTTCAGCAATGTCCGCGCTATGCCAACCCTTTGCTTTTCGCCGCCGGACAGTTTCAGACCGCGCTCACCCACCATGGTGTCGTACCCGTCGGGCAGCGAAGTGATAAAGTCATGAATCTGGGCGGCGCGGGCTGCGGCCTCGACATCCTCAGGGGTGGCATCGTCGCGCCCATACGCAATGTTGTAGCGAATAGTGTCATTAAACAGCACTGTATCCTGTGGCACAACGCCGATCGCTGCATGCAGGCTGGTCTGGGTCACATTCCGCACATCCTGCCCGTCGATCTTCAGCGCGCCTTTGGTCACGTCGTAAAACCGGAACAACAGCCGCCCGATGGTCGACTTGCCAGACCCAGTCGCCCCGACGATTGCGACCGTCTGTCCGGCCGGAACCATCAAGGAAACACCCTTGAGGATTTCCCTTTCGGGGTCATACCCAAAATGCACATCTTCAAGTGTGACCTCACCACCTTTGACAACAAGCTCGGGTGCATCAGGCTGATCGGTGACTTCGGCGGGTTGTTCGAGCAGATCAAACATCTGCCCCATATCAACCAGCGATTGCCGGATCTCACGATAGACCGTCCCCAGAAAGTTCAGCGGTACGGTGATCTGGATCATATACGCGTTGACCATGACAAAATCGCCCACGGTCAGGTTCCCATTCTGAACGCCAATTGCGGCCAGAACCATGACTCCGATCAGGCCGCAGGTGATCAGGAAGGATTGGCCAAAATTCAGAAACGCCAGCGAATAGGCCGTTTTCAGCGCCGCGCCGGCATAGGCTTTCATCGACACGTCGTAACGTGCAGCTTCGCGCGCTTCCGCGTTGAAATACTTGACGGTTTCGAAGTTCAGCAAACTGTCAATGGCGCGCTGATTGGCTTCGGTGTCCTGATCGTTCATCTCACGCCGCAGCTTTACCCGCCATTCGGTCACGGCAAAGGTGAACCAGATATAAAGGCCGATGGTGACGGCGACGACGACCAGATACCAGACGTCGAACAACCACATCAGGATGATCGCAACCAGCAACAGTTCCAGGATCAGCGGCCCGATCGAGAACAGCAGGAATCGCAGCAGGAATTCCACGCCTTTGACGCCCCTCTCGATGATACGGCTCAGCCCGCCGGTGCGGCGCGAGACGTGATAGCGCATGGACAGGTTATGGATATGCCGGAACGTCTCCAACGCCAGCGCCCGCAAGGCCCGCTGTCCGACAGGTGCAAAGGCGGCGTCCCGCAGTTGCTGGAACCCAACCGTCATCATACGCGCCACGCCGTAGGCAACCGTCACACCCACTGCGCCCAGCGCCAGCGGCGGCACGCCTTCACCTGCCAAAGAATCAACGGCGCCTTTGTATAGGATCGGGGTATAGACCGCGATCAGTTTGGCCAGAACCAGCATCGCCATTGCGATAACCACGCGGCGCTTTACCCAAACCTCGTCCTGCGGCCAGAGGTAGGGCGCAACCTTGCGGATTGTCCGCCAGCCTGAACTGCGCTCGCCGCTCTGCACCCCGTCACTCGAGGCCATCGGAGATGTTCGTCTCATCACGTACCTTGTCTGCGGTCAGAGAAAGGCTCTGGCCCGCAACGGGCCAGTGCGTTGATTATTCCGGTATCGTAAAGATTTGCCCCGGATAGATCAGATCCGGGTCGCGGATCAAGTCGCGGTTGGCTTCGAACAGGCGCACATACAGGATGCCATCGCCAAAGCGGTCACGCGAGATCGCCCACAGCGTGTCGCCCCGTTGCACAGTGACCGACCGGATTGCCGGTGCATTGTCCTGCCCGGCCGTTCCGTCACCGCCACCCGTTGCAGCTTCTAACACTTCCACAGGCTCGCGTTTGAACGGGGTTTCGACCCGGCTGCGAACTGTCCCGTCCGTGTTCACAGCGTCAACACGCAACGTGTAAACACCGGGGTCGATGCCGTCCAGATCACTCCGCCAGGATCCATCCTGTTCCGGAGCGAGGTCAGCAACCAGACGATTGTCCAGATATACCCTGATGGCCGCCCCGTCCTGCACTCGCCCGGTCAACTGAACATCACCGGTCTCAGAATACCCGATGGTATCCAGCGCGACCTGTTCCGGCGGGGTATCCCGAACTACGGGCGGTTGCACGAGTTCAACGCCTTCTTCGCCCGACCGCAGTACCGCGATCTGCTGACCCGTTTCAGATGTCTCTGCCGACTGGTCGGCAACCTGCGCTTCGCTGGTTTCTGGCGCGGTGGCTACAGGGTCTGATGTTTCGGTCTCAACTGGGGTTTCGGTCTCTGGATCAACAACCGCCGAGGCTATCTGTTCTTCAGCTTTGGTTGTTTCGCCCTGATCGGCAGCGTCAGTTTGCTGCGCAACCGGCTCTTCTTCAACTGGCTTCGGCAGAGCGGCGATCAGATAGTCGTCAGACCGGGTTGTTTGCCCGCCGTTTTTGCCGTGCAGGATTAGCCCCTGCGCGGCATCGCTGAAGGGGATCGAGACGAACTCGGCGAACTGCCCACTACTATCCACCGTGAATGTGTGTATGGTTTCACCGTTCAGGAGAACTTCAATCTGGCTGCCCGGCTCGGCGTCACCTGACAAAAGCGCCGTTCCATCTGCTTCAACAAAAATCTGATCTAAAACCGGGGGGGCCGTGGGTGCCTGTGCATTCTCTTCCGTCGGGGCCGTTGCAGTATCTGCGTCTGGAACAACATCTGTTGCCGCAGCCGTGTCTTCTGCGGGTTCAGCGGTTGGTGCCTCATCCGGTGTTACGGCGGCCTGCTCAGCTGGTTCTGTTGTGGTAGTTTCCGCGGGCGCTTCGACCGCTTGGTCCTGCGGTTGCGTGGCTGCAACGGACGCGGGTTCCTGCGGTGCGCCCGCCTCAGGCTCTGGCGCTCTGGTGAAAGCGCCGGACAGATACAAACCCCCAACGCCCAGCACGGCAACCAGACCCGCAATCACACCCCAGACAAAATTGCCCGAGCTTCCGTTTCCCGATTTGGCGTCCATTGTTTTCCTTTCACCCCGCCGTACAAAAGCTTTGTCTTCAAAAGCCTTCCAGCGGACAGTTGAGCCAATCTATCAATCCCGCTATCAGGGGTCAAAACCTCTGACACAACCCCGGAGCGTCTCTTTCATGTCTCAGAAATCCGTCTGTGTGTATTGCGGGTCACGCAATGGGGCCGAGAAGGCTTATTCTGAAACCGCACGACAGTTTGGCCGCCTTCTTGCGCAGGAAGGCTGGCGGCTGGTTTACGGTGCCGGAGATGTCGGGCTGATGGGCGAAGTCGCCCGGGCCGCGCAACAGGCCGGTGGCGAGACCTTTGGCGTCATTCCGGTGTATCTGGTCAAACGAGAGGTCGGCAAGACCGACCTGACCCATTTCGTGATCACAGAAACCATGCACGAGCGGAAAAAGGTCATGATCATGAATGCTGACGCCGTGGTTGTCCTGCCCGGCGGGCCAGGATCACTGGACGAACTGTTCGAAGCACTGACCTGGCGGCAGCTGGGCCTGCACGACAAACCCATCGTCATCGTCAATGTGAACGGCTATTGGGATGCGTTGAAAACCCTGTTGCATCAGGTGATCGGGCAAGGCTTTGCTGATCGATCACTGGGTGACTTTGTCATTTGGGCTGAAGATGCAGAAACAGCGATGACGGCCCTGCGCGACAAGCTGCGGTAAGCCCGGCAGGTCGCGAAAGAGTCTGACCGAAAGCAGCTGTGCATCGTTGCCGCACATATGCGGGCAAGACATTGGGCTGGTCGATTTGGTGAAGCCTCAGGTCTTTAGGCAGACAGTTCGATAACCGTGATCTCGGGGGTTACACCAAATCGAACCGGAAGGATGGAACATCCGATTCCGCCGGACACAACCAGATCACGCCCGCCTTCGCGCACATGCCCATAGGCATATCTGTTGCCGTATCTAGAGGGCACGATCGGCGACCAGCCAAACAGGCGGATCTGACCGCCATGCGTATGACCGGATAGCGTCAAAGCCACCCTGTCGGGCACTTGAGGGAAGATGTCGGGCTCATGCGCCATCATCACAACCGGGGCATCATCGGTGATTTGCGCCAGTGTCCCCGACAGATCATCCAGCCCCTGCGGTTTACCGTTGCGCCAGATCGCAAGCTGATCTTCAAGACCCGCCAACCAGAAACCAAGAGCTTCTAGCTTGATGGCGGTATTCGACAAAACCGTAATTCCGCTCTGCTCCAGCGCATCGGCATATTGGTTGGGGCCAGCACCACGGCGCTGCGCCTGCCGGTCATCCCACCAGTCGTGATTGCCAAGTACAGCAAAGACGCCGTTCTTGGCCTCAAGGTTGGCAAGAACCGGTGCCAGATCTTTCATTTCGACAGGACGCAAAACGCCTTTGTGGCTTGCGAAGAAATCACCCAGAAGCAGGATCATATCCGGCGCAAGCGCATTCGTACGCCGTACCACCTGTTTTATTCGGTCCAGCCCGACCAAAGGTTCGCCCAGATGCAAATCTGCCAGTACGGCAATCCTGAGCGGCGGCGCAGTCCAATCCTCTCGCCGGACGCGCCATTTTCGCACGCGTAGCCGCAGGCCGGGTTCGATGAAAAACCCGTAGACTGATGTGATTAGGCCTGCCAGCGTCACCGCCAGCAGGCCCTTGATAAACCGGCGTCGGTTCAATGACTTACATCCGCGACGCGACGTTTTCCCAGTTCACCAGATTGTCGAGGAAGTTCGACAGATAAGCCGGACGTTTGTTGCGGAAGTCGATGTAGTATGAGTGTTCCCAAACGTCACAACCCAGCAGCGCAGTCTGACCAAAGCACAGCGGATTCACGCCGTTTTCGGTCTTTGTCACGGCCAGCGAACCATCCGCGTTCTTGACCAGCCACGCCCAGCCCGAGCCGAACTGACCGGCACCAGCGGCGCTGAACTGCGATTTGAATTCGTCGACCGAACCAAAGCTTTCGGTCAGAGCTTTCTCAAGCTCACCGGGCATGGCGTTGTCGCCGGGGCCCATCATTTCCCAGAACTGGTTGTGGTTCCACAGCTGGCTGATGTTGTTGAAGATACCGTTCTGCGCGACGGCATTTGCGTCGTAGGTGCCAACGATGATCTCTTCCAGCGACTTGCCGTCCCATTCGGTGCCGGCGATCAGTTTATTGCCATTGTCGACATAGGCTTTGTGGTGCAGATCGTGGTGATATTCCAGTGTTTCCGCGGACATACCCTTGGCTGCCAGCGCGTCATGTGCATAAGGAAGATCAGGAAGTTCAAAAGCCATGTCGGCCCCCTGTATAAATTTGAGTTGCGGTTCCCAAGGTTAAATGCTTTGGCAGCCGCCGCAGGTCAAGGGCCGAGACAAGAAAACCCGGAGGCAGGCGATGCTGACACAGGCGCGCAAGATGTTCTACCGCGCCCGCGGTTACTATGCGGGCAACCTGAACGGTGAGCCGTTTCGTCTGGACCCTTATCACTCAAAGTTCTGGCGCAAAGCCTCCACAGGCCAGTGGGAGCCTGAAACCTTTGCTGTTCTCGACCGGTATCTTTCGCCTGAAAGCGATTACCTGGATATCGGCGCATGGATCGGACCGACCGTTTTATACGGCGCGCGCAAGGCTCGCCATGTCTGGTGTTTTGAGCCAGATCCTTCGGCCTATCGATTTCTGGCGTGGAATCTGGACCTGAACCAGATCAGGAATGTCTCAGCCTTCGGGGTCGCTTTGTCTGACAAGTTCGGCGTGGCCCGCATGGCGTCGGTCTGGGGTGAGCCCGGGGATTCGACCACATCCCTGCTGCACAATGAAGCCCATGGGAATGACGCGCTGACGATTACATGGGAGCAGTTCCAGTCGACCTGTGATCTGTCGAAGGTTTCACTGGTCAAAATGGACATTGAAGGCGCGGAGTTTTTTGTACTTCCCACGCTAATACCCTGGCTCAAACAGCATCGTCCCCCATTGCTGCTGTCAACACATGCGCCACTACTGAATGAGGAAGACCGAGCCGACAGAATGAAGCATCTGGCCGACCTATTGTCGTTTTACGATACATGCCAGCGGGAAGGTGCTGCGTCAGATCACTCGATGACGGATGAGGGTGCCTTGACCCGCTTCCAGACCTATCTTTTCACGTCCTAGTACGATCAGAAACAGCTGTCTGCGGATTGGGAAGAACGCGCGAAACGCTCCCCCCTTCCGCGATCCGAATATCAGTATAGCGTGTGGGTATTGACCGCTTTGCAGCGTCCGACACCGCTTGGCCGGTTAGTTACATTCGCCTGCGGAAAACGCGCAATCATCTCGAACTCATTCGTTTGCGGGTTCATCATTGCGGTGTAGGACACACGCACTTGACCGCCCGAGTTCGCCATGAGGCTGACCCGCCAATTCATCTGGTATTCACCGCGTCGGTTGACCTTGAACTTGGTGTCCTTGGGTTGCTGTTCGTTCCTACCCGCCGATCTGTTGTCTTCGCCGATCACCCAATCATAAGCCCGAGCACGCTTGTTTTCAGCATCAACACTCAGCCAAACCTCGGGCGGGATCCACCCCCGAGCTTCCATACTATGAAGCTCACACATATAGTTCGCAACTTCGGCTTGCGCGGCAGCGGCCAATACAGAAAAACCAATAGCAAGAAATTTTCTTTTCATTTTCAGCACCTTTTTGTCAACTGGATGGTGTGGGTATCTGTTTGCATTTTCCTCGGGCAAAACCATCTCGCGGCAGGTACGCACTGTGTGAGGTTGATCGTGTGGTCGCCTTCAAAGTTCGGCGGTCCAGAAACACTGTGAACTCGTGATTGAGTAGATCGATCGCGTCAATACGCGACTCGTTCGACGCGTAGCTTCTGCCAGTCGCAGAATAGACATAGTCTCGACCGACCCAGGCAACCGACAAGTTTCGAATACTGTCGCGCTTGACCCTGGCTGGTCCTGGCTGTGTATCGATATCTGGCATCTCGATCTCATGGATATAGGCGGAACGACCATATTCATCGACCGAAAACACAAGGAATTCGGGAGTCGGTTTGTTGACAAGGCCATGGCCAAACTTGCACTCATACGTCTCTGTAAAGGTTTGAGAAGCTGAAACAACAGGTGTGGACAACAGTCCAAGCGTCAATGCAAATGCTATCTTTTTCAAAGTATTACTCCGCTCTTTCCTTACCTTTGGAATGGTATCTCAACGCAGATCCCGTTTGCGTTTCCGTCATGTGAAGATTGTACATCCGAATTCGAGCTGGCTATTGCCTTCATTGTTTCGCGATTCAGGAAAATCGAAAACTCTTGGCGCCCTAAATCAAGAACCATCCTGCGAGGGTCACCGCTTCTGGTTCGTCTGCCAGTTCGTGAAAACGTATAGGCGTCGCCCGGCCAACTGATCGAAAGTACCCGAAAGCTGTTTCTGTTGATAGAAGCCGATCTTTTCGGCGTGTCTATACCCCGCATTTCAACTTCGTGGAGCAACGCCTGGCGCCCGTACACGTCAACTGAAAAAACAACGCGGGTCGGAGTTGGCCGATTTGCCAGGCCTTTGGCAAAAACACACTCAAATGTCTCTGAATAAGTCTCGGCTATGGCCACATTAGGTATAGTTGAAATAGCAATTAAGCCGCTTGCGATTAGTCTAAAGAAATTCATAATAAAGTTCTTATTTTTCAGCCTTTTGGTGATCGTTAGCCCAATCACACCGCTCCCGCAACAGGAGAAATCGCGCAACGAAATTCTCGACAGACCCTGTTGTGTGTCCCACACTCAAATCGCTTTGCAGCAGCACAAAATTCGATGGCCGCCTGTCCAGGACGAGGCGGCCATCGAATAAAACGTCAGATGTGTAGACAGGTCAGTAAACGCCAACCTCACTGCCCGGTTGCGCCGCAACCTTCAGCAGTTTGAAAACGTAATCCGCAGCCGAACGGAAGCAGACCACGCGGAAAGTTTCGGCATCGTCCATCCAGAACGCACCTGCCACTTGCGCCAGGCGCGAACGGCGGATTTGGCCGAGTTGGAAGGCCTCGGCCGACAGATCAACCGGAGCGACTTTGCCCAACACTTCTCGTGCGCTGGCGCCTGATATTGTGAAGACCGCGCGGGCATCCGAGACGTTGACGGCCAGTGCGTGAGTTTTTCCCAAAGCTTTGATAATTGCGGCCAGTTTGGCCTCGACCTCGGCATAAGGGACCAGCACCAGCAGCTCGTCCGGTGACATCCAGCATACGCCGGTATCTCCGCTGACCAGCGCCTCGCGCTGACCGGGTACGTTCTGCCCAGTCGCGTCCTTGACGGCCTTGGCGAGGCTTTTGTCGGACAAGTCACCGCGCAGGGTGATCATACCCTGCAGGCCACATTCCCTGACATTGGCGATGCCATCATAGCTGGCGTGGTTCAATGCGCTGATGGGTTCAGACATTCTGCTTCTCCCCGTCCTTGTCGAAGAAGATCGGGTCCACGATCTTGGCTTTGTAGGTTTTGCCGTCGGTGCCCGGGAACTCGACCACGTCGCCCATCCGGTCCGGGCCGTGCTTGATCAGGCCCATAGCGATCCCTTTACCGAGGTTGGCCGAGTAATAGGTCGAGGTGACCCGCCCGATCATATTGCGCTGACCATTGGCATTCACACCCTCGCCCACTGCATATGCGCCATCAGGCAGAACAGAACCATCCACAGTCTCAAGCCCAACCAGTTTCCAGCGCTCGGGGTCCGCCATATGGCTGCGCAAATGGGCGCGTTTACCGAGGTAGTCCTCTTTCTTTTTCGACAGCGCCCAGTGCAGCCCAAGATCCTGCGGGATCACGGTGCCGTCGGTCTCGTCGCCGATCATGATAAAGCCCTTCTCGGCCCGAAGAATGTGCAGACATTCTGTGCCATAAGGCATCACACCGAATTCCTTGCCTGCTTCCATCAGGGCATCCCAGAACGCCTGACCCTGCGAGGCGGGAACGGCGATCTCGTAGGACAACTCGCCCGAGAACGAGATGCGATAGGCGCGGCAGTCGAACGCGCCGATCTTGCCATCGCGCCATTCCATGAAGGGCAGCGCCTCGCGGCTGACATCCATGCCGCCCAGCTTTTCAAGAACCTTACGGGCATTGGGGCCGACTACAGCGACCTGAGCATATTGCTCGGTCACGTTGGCGACATAGACTTTCCAGTCCCACCATTCGGTTTGTAGCCATTCTTCCATGTGACCATGGATACGCTCGGCACCGCCGGTGGTGGTGTGGCACAGCCATGTGTCCTCATCGATGCGTGCGACCACGCCGTCGTCGATCAGAAAGCCGTTTTCCGAGCACATCAGGCCATAGCGGCATTTTCCGACCTTCAGCGTGGACATCATGTTGGTGTACAACATGTCCAGAAACTTGCCAGCGTCGGGGCCTTTGACGATCAGCTTGCCCAGCGTCGAGGCGTCCAGCAGGCCAAGGTTTTCGCGGGTGTTCTTCACCTCACGGTTCACGGCGTCATGCACGGATTCACCAGGACGGACATAGGCGTAGGTCCGGCGCCAGTGGCCGACCGGCTCCCAGTCCGCGCCGTTCTTGTCGTGCCAGTTGTGCATTGGGGTCTGACGGATCGGCTGGAACACTTCACCCCGCGCTTCACCGCCGATCGCGCCCATCGAGATGGGTGTATAAGGCGGGCGGAAGGTCGTGGTGCCGACCTTCGGGATTTCGGACTCCAACGCATCAGCGAGGATCGCCAAGCCATTGATGTTGCTCAACTTACCCTGATCCGTCGCCATACCAAGTGTGGTGTAACGCTTGGTGTGCTCAACGCTCTCATAGCCCTCGCGCGCGGCCAGCTGCACGTCCGAGACTTTGACGTCGTTCTGGAAGTCGAGCCAGGATTTCATGCGCAGCTGGATTTCGGCGTTTGCCGGCATCAGCCAGACAGCCTCCATCGGTGCTTCTGCAGTGGTTTCGCCAACCGGAGCCTTGATGTTTTTCGGCTTGAACCCGGCCGCCTTGGCTGCTGCTTTTCCTACAGTGTGGGCGTCAGTCAGAACATCGCCCAGCGCCAACGCGCCATTCGATGCCCCGGCGGCCAGAACAAAGCCCTCACCATTTGCGCCCAGCGGCGGGCGTGAGGGATCGGGGCGGAAAAAGGCATTCGCGTCATCCCAGGTCAGCTTGCCACCGCAATGAGACCACATATGAACGACCGGCGACCAGCCGCCCGACATGGCCACTGCATCTGCTTCAACCTCTTCACGAGCGCCTCCAACACCTTCCTGGTTGCAGATGGCGACTTTTTTGACGCGCTTGCCGCCCTTGACCTTGGCAATGGCCTTGCCCGGATCGACGCGGATACCCAACTGGCGGGCTTCCTCTGCCAAAGGTCCAGCCGTTGCCCGTGCGTCAACAATACGCAAAACATCCACACCCGCTTGCTTCAGCGTAATCGCGGTGCGATAGGCGTCGTCATTGTTGGTGGCGACGATGACACGTTCGCCCGGGGTTACACCCCAGTTCACGGCATAATCGCGCATGGCCGAGGCCAGCATCACACCCGGAACATCGTTACCCGCAAAGGACAACGGGCGTTCAATTGCGCCGGTTGCAGTCACAATTTGCTTGGCGCGGATACGCCAAAGGCGGTGGCGCGGGCCCTGCACGCCCGGCGTGTGGTCTGTCAGGCGCTCATAACCCAGAACGTAACCATGGTCATAAACACCCGCGCCCATGCAGCGAGAGCGCATGGTGACGTTGTCCATTGTTTCGAGTTCGGAAACCAATTGCTCCACGAACTTATCCACAGGCTCATCATTGACTGTGCCGCCGTCAACCGGAGCGCGACCGCCCCAATACGCGCTCTGCTCGATCAGCAGAACCTTGGCACCCGAAGCTGCCGCCGCCTTTGCCGATTGTAGGCCAGCCACACCGCCACCGATGACCAGAACATCGGTGAAGGCATAGAAGTGCTCATAGGTATCGGCATCGCGGCTGTCCTTGTCGGGCGCTTTGCCCAGACCGGCAGACTGACGGATGAACGGCTCGTAGACGTGCTTCCAGAACGGTTTGGGGTGGATGAACGTCTTGTAGTAGAAGCCAGCCGGCAGGAACCGGGCGAATGCCGTATTCACCGCGCCGATGTCGTGTTCAAGGCTTGGCCAATGGTTTTGCGAAACCGCAGTCAGGCCGTTGAACAGCTCGGTCGTGGTGGCGCGCTGGTTCGGTTCAAACCGGTTGCCCTGCCCCAGCCCGACCAGAGCGTTTGGCTCTTCCGCACCGCTGGCGACAACGCCGCGGGGGCGGTGGTATTTGAACGACCGGCCCATCATCATCTGATCGTTGGCCAGCAGCGCCGAGGCAAGCGTGTCGCCCTCATAGCCCTGCATCGACGTGCCATTGAAGGTAAATGTGACCTTTTTCGACCGGTCAATCAGCCGGCCTTGTTTTGCGAGACGGGTGCTCATTGTGCGGACCTTTCGCGGGTGGAGGCGTCGGAGCCTCCGGCGGGAGTATTTTTGAAAAGATGAAGCATCAGGAGAACTCTCTCCAGGTCCATCCGGGACGCTTTGCGGCGATGGCCTCTTTGATGTCCTGCGGTGGCTCGGAGGTCTGAGCCGTGTAAGTGCCAAACACTTCTAGCGTGCTTGTGCAGCGCGCCGCGTGAAACCACTTGCCACAGCCATTGGCATGGCGCCAGCGTTCAAAGTGTACGCCTTTGGGGTTTTCGCGCATGAACAGGTAGTCGTGGAACTCGTCATCCGACGAGCCGGGACCAAAACGCTTCAGATGCGCCTCGCCACCGGCGGCCAGTTCTGTTTCTTCGGCATCAACGCCGCAGTAAGGGCAATTCAGGATCAGCATGTTGTCATCCTTTTGGCGGTTGGTTGGCGCAGCGGCCAACCAGAATTCTGTTTCTTGGCAACCTCGGACCCACCTTCAGTGGGCCACCCCGGCGGCCACGCTTTCATCGATGAAGCGGCCTTCCTTGAAGCGGTCCAGCGAGAAGGCCTCGGTCAAAGGTGAATGACCTGTGGCCATCAGCTGCGCCATGCCCCAGCCCGAGCCAGGGATTGCCTTAAAGCCGCCGGTGCCCCAGCCCCCATTGATAAAGCAGCCCTGCAGCGGAGTTTTCGACAGGATAGGCGAGCGGTCACCGGTCATGTCCACAATCCCACCCCACTGGCGCAGCATCTTCAGGCGCGAGATCATCGGGAAGGTTTCGACCAAGGCGCGGACGGTTTCCTCGATATGATGGAAGCTGCCACGCTGGGTGAAGTTGTTGAACCCGTCGGTCCCACCACCGATCACCATCTCACCCTTGTCAGACTGCGACATGTAGCCGTGAACGGTGTTGGCCATCACGACCACATCCATGCAGGGTTTGATGGGTTCGGATACCAGTGCCTGCAATGCGACGGCTTCCAGCGGGAGACGGAAGCCCGCCATCTCGGCCAGTTGACCGGAGTGGCCCGCAACGACGATACCCAGCTTGTCACAATCGATGGCACCCTTGGTGGTGTCCACGCCGACGACACGA
Source organism: Ruegeria sp. O5 (assembly GCF_056535105.1). Classification (NCBI taxonomy): domain Bacteria; kingdom Pseudomonadati; phylum Pseudomonadota; class Alphaproteobacteria; order Rhodobacterales; family Roseobacteraceae; genus Ruegeria; species Ruegeria sp. O5. The sequence goes on from NZ_JBQERN010000001.1 coordinate 786,216, forward strand.
CCGTTTTCCGAGCGTACGCCGGTGACCTCGCATTGTTGGATGATATCCATACCCATCGCCGAACAGGCGCGCGCATAGCCCCACGCCACGGCATCGTGACGCGCAGTGCCCCCGCGTTCCTGCCAGAGCCCGCCCAGAACCGGATAGCGGGGACCGTCCAGATTGATGATAGGCACAAGTTGCTTGACGCGTTCGGGTCCGATCCATTCGGTCTTCACACCTTGAAGGGCGTTTGCATGGGCCGTGCGCTGATAGCCGCGAATCTCATGCTGGGTCTGCGCCAGCATGATCACGCCACGCGGGCTGAACATGATGTTGTAGTTCAGATCCTGGCTCAGATCCTCATAAAGGCCACGTGCTTTCTCGTAGATCGCCGCTGAAGGATCCTGCAGGTAGTTCGAACGGATGATCGTTGTGTTTCGACCCGTGTTACCACCACCCAGCCAGCCTTTTTCGATCACCGCGACATTCTGAATGCCGTAGTTCTTGCCAAGGTAATACGCGGTCGCAAGACCATGCCCGCCAGCACCGATGATGATGACGTCATAACGTTTCTTGGGCTCGGGCGAACGCCAGGCGCGTTCCCATCCGGTGTGATAGCGCAGGGCCTCCCGCGCGACAGCAAAGGCTGAGTAGTGTTTCATAAGCGAATCCATCCGGTTCGGTGATTGCGCGCAGATATGCCGCGCGGCGACAGTTTAACCGCGCCGCGCAACGCCGCAATATCGCACTATTGCGACATGTCGTTCATTCGCGGCCATTTGTCCCTTTTGTCGGACGCCCCACAGGTCTAAGTCAGGGCAGTATCTTCGGAGGGGCCATGACGTTCTGGGTTCTGATTTTTCTTGTCGCGCTTCTGATTGCGGCATTTCTGAGCTTCACATTGCTGCGCAAACGCCGCGGGGATGAACCTGCGGCGGCGTACGATCTGCGGGTGTATCGCGAACAGCTGACCGGTGTGGACCGGGATCTGGCGCGCGGGGTGATTGGTGAGGCAGATGCGGAACGGGTCCGCACCGAAATCTCCCGACGAATTCTTGCCGCTGACGAACAGATGAAAAAGGGTGGCTCGGGTGCCGGGCCATCTCGGACCGTCTCGATTGTGACAATCCCGGTTGTCATGCTGATCATCATCGGGGGCGCGATGGCGATGTATCATCGTATTGGTGCCGTCGGGTTGCCCGATATGCCCCTGACCGCGCGGCTGGAACTGGCCGAGGAGGTGCGCGCCAATCGTCCGTCCCAGAGCGCCGCAGAAGAACTGGCAACCCCACCTCAAGCGGCGCAGCTTGACGAAAATTACGCGTCCCTTCTCAAGCAGTTGCGAGAGACCGTTGCGGCCCGCCCGGATGATTTGCAGGGGCAGATGCTTTTGGCGCAGCATGAGACCAATTCAGGGAACTTCAAGGACGGATATACCGCGCAACAAAGGGTGATCGAACTGTCAGGCGACGCAGCCACAGCCGAGCATTACGCGGATTTTGCCGAGATGATGATCCTGGCTGCGGGTGGATACGTGTCGCCCGAAGCTGAACAGGCCCTTGCCGAAGCTTTGAAACGCGATCCCCATTATGGCCCGGCCCGATACTATTGGGGGCAAATGTTGGTTCAGACAGGTCGACCAGACCTTGCCTACCGCATTTGGGTTGAAACGCTGAGGGAAGCCCCGGCAGGCGCACCATGGGCAGGCGCGATCCGGGATCAGATTGATGAGTTGGCCTTTCGGGCAGGGGTTTTCAATGCACCGGACCTGAGCGCACCGTCCGGCCCAAGTCGCGAAGATATGGCCGCAGCAGCGGAAATGAGCCCCGAGGAACGGCAGCAGATGATTCAGGGAATGGTGGATCAGTTGTCCGACCGCCTGGCGACAGAAGGCGGCGCGCCCGAGGAATGGGCTCGTTTGATCGCCGCACTGGGTGTTCTGGGTCAGGGCCAACGGGCCATGGATATCCACAATGAGGCGCTGGAGGTGTTTGCCGGAAACACCGAGGCGTTGCAGATCATTGGTGCCGCAGCCCTGCAAGCCGGGATTGCGAAATGATCCACGACGTGTTCGAAGACTTCGCCAAGGCGCTGCCCCCGATGCAAGCGCTGATTGGGCTGGATCTGGGCGAAAAGACCATCGGTGTCGCAGTCTCCGACCGGATGCGGGGCGTGGCCAGCCCGTTGGAGACTGTAAGGCGCAAGAAATTCACACTCGATTCCGCCCGGTTGATTGAAATTGCAACGGATCGCGAGATTGGCGGCATTCTGTTGGGTCTTCCCAAAAACATGGACGGCACAGAGGGGCCGCGCTGCCAATCTACGCGGGCATTTGCGCGAAACCTGTCCCGTCTGACGGAATTACCTATCGGATTCTGGGATGAACGGCTGAGTACGGTTGCGGCAGAAAAAGCACTGCTTGAGGCGGATACGTCACGAAAACGTCGCGGACAGGTTATTGATCACGTTGCAGCAGGTTATATCTTGCAGGGAGCGCTGGACAGGCTGCGCTTTTTGTAACAGGTCGGAGACCGATCGATGACGAACATGGTTTGGAAGCGCAATGAGGTCGAAAGCCCTTGTGTCCAGATCTGTGTTGTCCATCCGGCCGAGCGTATCTGCACCGGATGTTACCGCACGATTGACGAGATCTCTCGCTGGTCCAGGATGGACAGCAGCGAACGCGCTGAAATCATGAACGACCTGCCGTCTCGTAAACCGCGGCTCAGCAAGCGGCGCGGCGGGCGTGCCGCTCGCATGAATGGCTCCTGACCGATCAGCCTAGACGTTTTGACGACATTTCTGCCGGCTGTGCAGCGCTTTTCGGGATAGGCGCGTTCGGCGCGGTGCCCCGTAATTCTTTCTGAAACAGAAACGCAATCTCGGATTGGCTGGTTTTGGACCGCCGATCATCATTGCCCACGCATTCCGATTGCAGCACGTCAGCCGCACGTTTGGTCTTTTTGGTATTAGTGAGTCTTCCGATCAAAGTCTTTAGTGGCATTGCGGACGTCCCGTTTCCAGTAACCGTGCCACTGCGGGTCGAGTTCGAGCTCCGAGGGGGTCTAGCTCTTGAACATTGTGGTTCAACGTGAGTGGTAACCCGCAGCGACAGGGTGTGGCTAAAGGTATTTCCCGTCACAAGTAGGGGGAAAACACGCGGCCTTTGATCGTTTTTGACGCCTCAATCAAGAAAAACTCACAAAAGCACATAATTTCCTTACGTCACTTTTCGATCCGACTTTGCCAAGACTGGGAAAGTTGGGGCTGAAGCTGTGAAAATCCGCCGTCAGTAGCCGAATCATGCCTGACATCGCACAACCGGATCAGTGACTGCGTCACGGACCTTGACCGATTGGGTGATGCCTGCTCAGGCGTTTCACAGTCGAGGGTTTTATCCGGCGGCAAGCCATGCCCTAGCGTTGTCGTATTCTTCAGACGGGAAAAACTGAGTCCGGGTTCCTAAAACATGGCTCGCGACCTTCTGCGCCATACGCTGCCAGCTTTTGTCCCCAACGATGGCAGCTCGGTCCAGTTGTCCGATATGCCGGCTGGCCAACCGAAAATGCGCCGCAAGCGCTGACAGCCCTTGCCAGCCGTCAAACTCCCTGAGGTCTATCAGCAGGCGAAACCCTGGCCGGTCCTGTAACAATGCATCCAGATCACGTTCTGCCTGTTTGTACCATTCAGGGTCCAGCTTGCCCAATAGGCTGATCTGAACACATGGGCCGCTCAGGTCAGTCACGTGGATCGATCCCAGGGACTCACGCATCCAGCGTCGGGCCGCCTCAAGCTCGGTCAGATCGAACACCTGAACCGGACAGGGCAGAATGGGGGCCGCCAGACGAACGCTTGTCTGCACCCAGCCCTGATCCGCCACAACAGCGATCCGGTCGAACCCGCGCCAATGGCTTAACCCCAGCTTGGTGTCGGACCAGGCCGCGCCCAGATCGTACCCCTGGAATTCAGGTTGTATTATCGCCAGTAGCCGAACCGTGTCATGTTCGGTCAGCGCAGCCTCGATCGCGGGAACCAGAGTATTGGCGTAATCGGCGCTAGTCACTTGCCCCGACAACTCGACTTCTATGAGTGCACCGTCAGAATTCGTATGAACCGTCATCATCGGTCAAAACCTCCAAAGCCAATTAATGACAGGACGTTAGGCGGATTCGATCCATTCGGCTACTCCACCGGAGCATTCGGGGCGGAAATAGGCGATCATTCGACCATCCTGCCCCGCCGTCGCCCCTGCGGCCCAAGGTGCAACCCCGTGCAGGCAATGGCGGTGCAGCAGATAGGCCTCTCCCGGCTTTGCAGGCACCTCGATCCTTGGGCAGGTCGCAAACACCTCGCGACGGGCGGATTGGTAGATATCCGTTATGTCAACGTCGTGCAGGACCTCAGGCGGTATCCCTTCAAGCGCCCGCCTGAACGCGGTCCGTAGAATGTCATGACTGCCGTCCCACACCACCATCGGAGACGCGTCTGCGCTGGCCTCGGTCAGTGGAATGCCCAGAATCCAGGCATGAGGTTCGTCAACCCGGCGGCGGCGATCCGGCCCTGTTGGGCGCAAACCGTCCACATGGGCCGCATCCCTGTTTCGACGGTACCGGGTGGCCGCTTCATTCTCACCCCGGCGCGGGCGCGGATAACCCGGATAAACAACAGAAACCTGCCCCTTGTGCAGCGGTAAATCTCCAAAGTGTTTGTCGATGAACGCCATGGCCTTGCCGTTCAACGGCCCGGACTGCCCGACCCAGCCCTTCGTGTCATTGGGCAGTGCGTCGACACCGATGAACCACGTCCCTTCACAATCCAACCATTCCGTATGGGCCGGATCCTTTGTAGACGCCCGTGCGGCAGGCAAAGCGTGGTTCACCCATTCGGCCAGCACCGGATCATACGGGAATTTCACCCAGCCCCGGGCCGAAAAATCGCTCATAAGCCCACGGCCTTGCGCAGCATATTCAGCGCGACCAGCGTCAGGAACACGGCGAAGACACGTTTCAACGGTTTTGGGTCCATTGCATGGGCCAGCTTTACCCCCCATGGCGCGGTGATCATTGTCATTGCGACAACGATCCCGAAGGCCACAAGATTTACCGCGCCAATGGTCAACGGGGGGCGATGCTCGGGCGCGATATCCACAAACAAGAACCCAATGACCGAGGGCACGGCGATGATCACCCCAAACCCGGCCGCGGTCGCGACCGCGCGGTGGATAGGGGTGTTATAGAGGCTCATCAGCGGCACACCGAAACTGCCGCCGCCGATGCCCATCAGAACGGAAAGAAACCCGACCAGAGGGGACAGGACGGCCCGTTTGATACCGCCGGGCATTGCGTCTCCCAACCGCCATTCTGCGCGACCCAACCCAAGATAGGCACCGATCACCATGCCCAGAATTCCGAACAGTGCCTGCAAAGCCTCGGTCCGCAGCGCCGATGCGACCAGCACTCCGACAATTGCGCCGACGACAATACCCGGCCCCCAACCGCGCAGGATATCCCAATCCACCGCACCCTTCTTGTTGTGAGCAAGAACTGACCGCATCGACGTTACAATGATCGTGGCCAGCGACGTCGCCAGACAGAGCTGCATCAATTGCGGACCACCATAGCCAAGCGTTTGAAACGCATAGAAGAACGCGGGGACCAGAACGATACCGCCGCCCACTCCCAACAGCCCGGCAAGCACACCGGCCAGCGCGCCGATCACAAGCAAAAGGCCCATCATCTGGGCCAGCAACACTGTCTCGGGCATCGTCCCCCCCTTGCCGTTTAAACCTCGACCATCGGCGCAATATGGTCCAGGGCCTGTAGCATGACTTCTGGCCCGGCCCCTTCATGCACGGCCCCTTCGGACAAGGCGCGCCGCCATGCCCGCGCACCGGGGCGCCCCGCGAAGAGACCCAGCATATGCCGCGTGATCTGGTGCAAACGCCCGCCATTGGCAAGGTGCCTTTCAATATAGGGCACCATTTCTTGAACAACCGTCAGCGGATCGCGAACGGTTCCAACGCCAAAGATGCGCCGGTCGGCATCTGCCAGGATATCACCGGGCTGATGATAGGCCGCCCGACCAATCATGACACCGTCAAGACCCGCGTCCAGATGTGCTGCTGCTTCATCCAAGCTGGCGATACCACCATTGATCGATATATGCAGATCCGCAAACGCGGCTTTCATCCGATGCACAAGGTCATAATCAAGCGGTGGAACATCGCGGTTTTCCTTAGGGCTCAGCCCCTGCAACCACGCCTTGCGCGCATGGATCGTTACTCTTTGACAGCCCGCCGCACTGATCTGCTCAAGAAACGCAGGCAGAACTTCTTCGGGCTCTTGGTCATCCACACCGATGCGGCATTTGACCGTGACATCTACATTCGCCGCTTCGCGCATTGCTGCGACGCATTCTGCAACCCGTGCCGGATCTTTCATCAGAACCGCCCCGAAAGTACCAGACTGCACCCTGTCCGACGGGCATCCACAGTTCAGATTGATCTCATCATATCCTGCATCAGCACCCAAACGCGCCGCTTGCGCCAGCTTCTCCGGATCGGACCCACCCAGCTGCAAAGCCACGGGATGTTCCTGCGGTGAATGATCCAACAGATGCAGCGCCCCTCCTCGGACAAGCGCCGGTGCCGTTACCATCTCGGTATACAGCAGGGTTTCCGTGCTAAGCAGCCGATGAAAATACCGACAGTGGCGGTCGGTCCAGTCCATCATGGGGGCAATGCTCAGCGTGGCATGGTGTTGAATGTTATCTCTTCCACGTGCAGTCAACTCAACCATCCTCAAGAGTACGAAACCCGCAGCTATCATAGAAAAATCGTCGAAATAAGCCAATTTTTGAGGAGTCGCCAAAAGAAGCTGCATTGCGGGTTCAGGCGTCGCATCAAATCCGATCGCCGCGCTTTCAACACTGAGAAAATCTAACCACTCTCTGACTTGCCGCAGACAACGCCATTGTGGAATATGTTCAATGGATTAACAGATACTCCCATGATGTTTTCACTGCTGGAAATGCGAGACGCGAGCTTTGTCGGCAGGACCACTTTTGCACTCAACCAAAAACTATGTCGAGCAGCCACATCTGACCCAAAAATCAAAATTTGATCAAATTTGGTGACAAATCCGATCCATTGAAGTACATCACGGGGAAACAGAATTGACGGAGCCCCAAATGGACCTGAGCGCCCTGCACAGTTTTCGTGTGACTGCCTGTGACCTGAACGGTCAGATGCGGGGCAAGCGCGTGCCCCCTGAGTATGCGAGCAAGCTGGAGAAAGGTGCAGTGCGAATGCCGTTCTCGGCGCTCAATGTCGATCTCTGGGGCGCGGACATTCACGGCAGCCCGCTGGTGTTTGAAACCGGCGATGCGGATGGCGTGCTGCGACCAACCGACCGGGGCCCGGTGCCTGTCCCCTGGCTTCCGAAAGAAACGGCGCTGGTTCCGATGAGCTTGTATGACGATGCAGGCACTCCGTTTGCGGGTGATCCGCGTCACGCTCTGTCTGCCATTCTTGACCGATATGCCAAACGCGGTTGGTCGGTCGTCGCGGCGACCGAACTGGAATTCACACTCATCGATGCCTCGGGCGCGCAACCGCAACCTCCGTTGAACCCGATCACCGGGCGCCGCCTGCTGCACGAATCCGTTCTGTCGGTCGCTGAAATGGACGCGTTCGAGGATTTCTTTACAGACCTTTACGATGGCTGCGCCGCCATGGACATCCCCGCGCAAACCGCCATCTCGGAAAGTGGCGTTGGCCAGTTCGAAATCAACCTGAATCATCAGGATGCCATGCGCTGCGCCGACGATACGTGGCTTTTCAAGGCGTTGACGCGCGGCCTGGCGCGCAAACACGGGTTTGCCGCAACATTCATGTCAAAACCCTATGCCGATGATGCCGGCAATGGGATGCATGTGCACTTCTCAGTGCTGGACCAATGCGGGCGCAATGTGTTCGACAATGGCGGGCCTGAAGGGACCAGCATTCTGCATTCCGCTGTCGCGGGTTGTGTGGCGGCCATGCCAGGCAGCACGTTGATTTTTGCTCCGCATGGCAATTCATACACCCGGCTTGTACCGGGTGCGCATGCGCCGACCGGGGCCTGCTGGGCCTATGAGAACAGAACAGCCGCAATTCGCATCCCGGGCGGGGCACCAGCTGCGCGGCGCATCGAACACCGCGTCGCGGGTGGTGACATCAACCCTTACCTGATGCTGACCGCGGTATTGGGCGCAGCTCTTGTCGGGATCGAAGACGGCCTGCACCCCCCTGCCCCGATCATAGGCAATGCTTACGATATTGAAGACCTGCCCCAACTGATGCCGGACTGGGCAACTGCAATTGACAGGTTTGAAACCGACCCCCTGGTCGCCCGACTTTTCTCGGCTGACCTGATCCAGTACCTGACCATGACCAAGCGACAGGAAGTTGAACGATTTGAACGCATCACTCCTGAAGATCACTGGCTGAGCTATCTCGAGGCGGTTTGACCCCCCTTGCCGCCTCATTCGGACTCAGCTAGAGTGAATTTGATCAAATTTGGTGACACATGAAAATCGGCATATTACAAACCGGCCACACACCAGATGCCTTGCATGGCGAATTCGGCGACTATGATGAGCTGTTTCCTGCACTTCTCGGTGGCAACGGATTCGAGTTCCAGACCTTCGCCGTGGTCGACGGCATATTCCCAAGCAGCGCGGATGACGCAGATGGCTGGGTCATTACCGGTTCGCGCCACGGCGCGTACGAAGACTTGCCATGGATCGCCCCACTGGAAGACTTGGTCAGAGAGATACAGCAAAGCGGAAAGCCACTGATCGGCGTATGCTTTGGACATCAGATCATCGCGCAGGCACTGGGCGGCAAGGTCGAGAAATTCAAGGGCGGATGGGCTGTCGGACGCACTGAATACGAGTTTGACGGCAACACAGTCTGGCTGAATGCCTGGCATCAGGATCAGGTCGTCGAGCTACCCGAAGGGGCGCGTGTTCTGGGTCAGAACACATTTTGCGAAAACGCTATGCTGGCTTATGGAGACACGATCTGGACAGTTCAGGCCCACCCTGAATTCACCAATGGGTTTGTCGCGGGCCTGATGCGCACACGGGGAAAAGGCATCGTCCCCGAAGACCTGATGCGCGAGGCCGCAAATCGCGAAACCGCTCCGGATGACAACGCCACAATCGCGCGCCATATGGCCGAGTTTTTAAAGAAAGAGAGAGCCTGATGGCTGATTGGACTGATAAACTGCCGGAAGCCGCCAAAGCCTATTTCCACGGACAGCGGCTGGACGAGGTTGAATGTATCATCTCGGACCTTCCCGGAATTGCACGCGGCAAGGCCGTGCCTGCGACGAAATTCGCCAAGCAATCCTATTTTCACCTGCCCGACAGCATCTTCTTCCAGACCATCACGGGGGACTGGGGTGAAGCCGCGGGTGACGACGGGTTCATCGAAAAGGACATGATCCTGAAGCCCGACTATTCGACGGCTTCAGCCGCGCCCTGGACCGGGGACTGGACGCTGCAGGTGATCCACGACGCCTATGACCGGGATGGTGATCCGATCCCTTACAGCCCACGCAACGTGTTGAAACGCGTGGTCCAGCTGTATCACAACCGAGGCTGGAAACCGGTTGTTGCGCCAGAGATGGAGTTCTTTCTGGTCGCCCCCAACGTCGATCCCGCACAGGAAATCAAGCCGATGATGGGGCGTTCTGGCCGCCCGGCTGCGGCGCGGCAGGCGTATTCGATGACTGCGGTGGACGAGTTCGGCCCGGTCATCGACGATATCTATGACTTTGCCGAACATCAGGGGTTCGAAATCGATGGCATCACCCAGGAAGGCGGTGCGGGCCAGTTGGAGATCAACCTGCGCCACGGCAACCCGGTCAAACTTGCTGATGAGGTTTTCTACTTCAAACGCCTGATCCGCGAAGCGGCATTGCGGCATAATTGTTTTGCAACCTTCATGGCCAAACCGATCGAGGAAGAGCCGGGCTCGGCCATGCATATCCATCATTCGATTATCGACATGGAGACCGGCCAGAACATCTTTTCGGGCCCGCAGGGCGGCGAAACGGACGCGTTCTATCACTTCATTGCCGGGCTGCAGAACCATCTGCCCGCCGGTCTGGCCGTGATGGCACCTTATGTGAACTCGTATCGTCGTTACGTGAAAGACCACGCGGCGCCGATTAATCTGGAATGGGCTCGCGACAACCGCACTACCGGCATTCGCGTTCCTCTGTCCGGACCTGAATCGCGCCGTGTCGAAAACCGCATCGCCGGTATGGATTGCAATCCGTATCTGGGCATCGCCCTGTCGCTGGCGTGCGGCTATCTGGGTCTGGTCGAACAGGAGCGTCCGCGTCGTCAATTCTATGGTGACGCCTATGAAGGCGAAGGGGATATCCCTCAGGTCATGGGCGATGCACTGGATCTGTTTGACGAAGCCACCGCCCTGCACGAAATCCTTGGCCCCGAGTTTGCCCGTGTCTATGGAATCGTGAAACGGGCCGAGTATGAAGAATTTCTGCAGGTCATCTCTCCGTGGGAACGGGAACATCTGCTGATCAACGTCTGAGACCTTTCGTGAACCTGCTCTATTCCAATGACCGCAAGGGCGAATACCCTGCCAGCTGGTATGCCGCGACGGCAAACCCAACGGAACGCTTTCCTGTTTTGGCCGAAGATATTACGGCGGATGTCTGCGTTGTGGGCGGCGGCTACACAGGCCTGTCCGCAGCATTGCATCTGGCCGAGGCGGGGTTCGATGTCGTTCTGCTTGAAGCCCACCGTGTCGGATTTGGTGCCTCAGGGCGCAATGGTGGCCAGCTGGGCAGTGCGCAGCGGATGGATCAGGAAGACCTTGAGCGTCTTGTTGGCGACTCGGATGCCGCAAAGCTGTGGGACCTGGCCGAAGACGCCAAGGATCTGGTCAAATCACTGATCGCCAAGCATCAGATCGCGTGCGACTTGCAACCCGGTGTCGCGGTTCTGGGTCTGTCAGCTTCGGAACGAAAAGAGCTGCATGACCATGCAGGCCATCTGTCCGACCGGTATCACTATGACCAGATCAAGCTGCTGGATGAAGACGAAGGCCACAAACTGTGCCCCTCACCCGCTTATAAGGGTGGGTATCTGGACATGGGGGCCGCTCATCTGCACCCATTGAACTTTTCGCTGGGGTTGGCGCAGGCTGCGGCCAAAGCGGGTGTTCGCATCTTCGAGGGCACCGAAGTCATCGATATTGACGAAACCCGGCCTGCCCTGATCCGGACCGCCAGGGGGAACGTAAGGGCCGACCATGTTGTGCTGGCCTGCAATGGCTATCTTGGCAATCTCAACCGGACCGTCGCGGCCCGTGTCATGCCCATCAACAACTTCATCGCGGCGACCGAACCCCTTGGCAGCGAGGCTGCGCGGGTCCTGACGCAGGATGTCGCGGTCGCGGATACCAAGTTCGTGGTGAACTATTTCCGCCTTAGCGCCGATGGCCGGCTTTTGTTCGGTGGCGGCGAAAGCTATGGCTATCGTTTTCCTGCGGATGTCGCTGCGAAGGTCCGCAAGCCGATGACCGAGATTTTCCCACATCTGCGCGATGTCAAAATCGACTACGCTTGGGGTGGGACGCTGGCCATTACCATGCGGCGGATGCCTTATCTGGTGCGTATCGCACCCAATATTCTGTCTGCTTCCGGCTATTCCGGTCATGGTGTAGGCACGGCGACCCATGCCGGGCAACTGATGGCGCTGGCCATTCAGGGACAGGCAGAAGGGTTCGATACAATGGCCCGCGTGCCAACCCTGCCCTTCCCCGGCGGATCCGCCCTGCGCAACCCGCTGCTGGTACTGGCAATGACATGGTTCGCCTTGCGGGACCGGCTTGGGATCTGATCCACGTTACTTGTGACAAATTGGTGAATTTCCGCTGGCGCGACGATTGAGGGCTTGGATTGCCACCTGAATAGCTTTATCTTTACCAAAGATAGAATTCGGGAAATCCAAATATGACGCTTCCACCAAACGTTCATGACGCCGAACCCATCCCAGAAGCAGCAAAAGAAGCCATCGACGCCCTGATGCAGTCGGGCGACTTGTTTCGTTATACCGCCCCGCAAGATGCCCCGGTGTCTTTGCTAGAGGCCGAGTTTGCCGAACTGCTGGGCACAAAATACGCTCTCGCTGTTTCGTCCTGTTCTGCTGCGCTGTTTCTGTCACTCAAGGCACTGGGTTTGCCGCGCGATGCGCGCGTCCTGATCCCCGGCTTCACATTTGCCGCGGTTCCCTCGTCAGTCATTCACGCGGACTGCATCCCGGTTCTGTGCGAAGTGCGTGAGAATTATCGCATCGACATGCCCGATTTCGAGGCCAAGCTCGACAGCGTTCATGCGGTGATCATCAGCCACATGCGCGGCCACACATCTGATATGGACGCGATCATGGCGCTGTGCGACGCGCGTGACATCCCGGTTATCGAAGACGCTGCGCATTCGCTGGGCACGACCTGGCATGGCAAAAATATCGGAACCATCGGCAAGGTCGGCTGTTTCTCGTTTCAGTCCTATAAGATGATCAATGCGGGCGAAGGCGGTATTCTGATCTCAAACGACGCTGATCTGGTGGCCCGTGCCGTCATCATGTCGGGCGCGTACGAACATAACTGGAAGAAACACAAAGGACCGCACGGCGACAACTCGCTCGAGCTGGAAGAGGCCTTCGCTCGCTGGCAGAACAAGTTGCCGCTTTATAACCTGCGTTTGAACAACCTGAGCGCCGCTGTGATCCGCCCGCAGATCCCGGAACTGGCCCGTCGTGTTCGCGACGGTCTGGCGAACCACGACTATGTTGCCGGACGCTTGAATACCTCACCCCATATCGACGTGCCCGCACCCTTGCCCCCCGAGCAGCGCGCGCCGGACTCGATTCAGTTCAATCTGGTTGGGTTGCAGGAACACGAGATTCGCGCATTTGCCGCCGCATCCGAGGCACGCGGTGTCAAAGTTCAGGTCTTTGGCCTGAGCCAGGACAATGCGCGCGCCTTCTGGAACTGGCAATTCCTGCCGGAAACGTTCGAGCTGCCGCAAACACGTGATATGCTGATGAAGGCGTGTGACGTCCGACTGCCCGTACGCCTGACGCGCGCAGAGCTGGACGTGATTGCAGATATTTTGCTGGCCGCCGTTGGCGAAGTGACCGGCCCAATGCCGGTCTACGGTACCTGAGACTAGAACTGGCCCACTTAAATGGTGGGCCTTTTCCTCCGGCTCACCTTAATTCAGTTTCGAAAGCTTCTGTTGAAGTTCAGCCAACTGTTTCTTGATATCGTCAAGATCCTCTTTCGGCTCTGACTTTTCACTTTCCTTCTCTGGCGAGGACCATCTGCCAGACAACCCACCTGTCATAGCCTTCAGAAATGCCTGCTGCTGTGCTTGCAACGCTTCAAATCCCGGCATCTGGGACATCGGGTTCATGGCGTTCATGTTTTCCATCATCTTGCTTTGGCTTTCGCGCAGCATATCGAACGAGCTTTGCAGGAATTGCGGCATCATGCCCCCGCCCGGCAGCATGTAGCTGCGCACCAGATCATTCAGAACATTGACCGGCAGCACATTCTCGCCGCGGCTTTCATGTTCAGCAATGATTTGCAGCAGATACTGCCGTGTCAGGTCGTCGCCGGATTTCAGGTCGATGATCTGTACTTCGCGCCCGTCACGGATGAATCCCGCGATATCTTCGAGCGTCACGTAATCGCTGGTCTCGGTGTTATACAGCCGACGGCTGGCATAGCGCTTGATCAGCAGCGGTTTTTCTTGGTCCGACACCGGGTTCCCTCCCCAAGGATGATGCGTTGCAGCACAGGTTATGCGAGTGCAGCACAAAAAGAAAGGGCAGGTCAATGGACCTGCCCAACGCGATTGCACCTATAGGGAGGGTCGGGTGCGTTTCGCTGACTTTTCTTACTTCGCAGCAGCAGCTTTTTTAGCGGCTGTGGTCACGTCGTTGGTTGCTTTTTTAACAGCAGCGGATGCTTCTTCCGCAGCTTCTTTACCAGCAGCCATCAGCAGTTCGACGGTTTCGGTCTGAACTTTTTTTGCGATTTCTGCGAAAGCGGCCATGTTCTCGGCTGCAACTTCAGCAGAAGCGCTTGCGAAATCGGTTGCTGCTTTTGCGTAGTCGGCAGGCTCTGCCTTGGCTTTCGACATCTCGGTCAGTTTGGCCAGCGTGTCTTTGGTCCATTTGCTCGAGATCTCTGCCGATTTCTCAGCTGCTTCCAAAGCAACGCCCGACAGCTTTTCGTTCAGCGAAGCGGTCGATTTGAATGCGCCTTCCATTGCGGTTGTGTCCACAGGGAATGCACCCATCATGTCTTTCATGATCGCGGTAAAGTCTTGGGTCTTAGCCATTGTCATAATCCTTTTAGCCAGTCCGGGCCCACCCCGGGTTTCATCAGCTTGAGGACAATATGATTGCTGCAACGCAGCATTGCAAGTTTTTTCTTGCTGCATTGCAGAAAAATTTAAGTTTCAGAATGAAATCAGGCGTTTGGTTTTGCCACTACATACGTTCCGGGTGCAGCAGCCAGGCTCGGGTGCTTCGAATCGCCGGGTTTGCGGGCCGGTACCTGCTTGCCCGACCGTTTTTTCAGCCAGGCATCCCACATGGGCCACCATGACCCTTCATGAAAGTCGGCTTCCTTCAACCAGGTGGCGGCGTCTGGTTTCAAATCCGGGTTGGTATAATGCCCGTACTTTTTCTTGCTGGGCGGGTTCACAATACCCGCAATATGACCCGACTCGGAAACCACGAAAGTTTTTGATCGCGAGCCCATTTTTTGCACACCGCGATAGCAATCTTTCCACGCCGCGATGTGATCGGTTTCGCATGTGATGGCCATAAGGGGCACATCAACGTCACCAAGCTTTAGCTTATGCCCCAGCAACTCAAAGCCATCGGTGGCGAATTCGTTGCGCTGGCATAGTCCACGCAAGTACTCAACCGCCATTTTCGCAGGCAGGTTGGCTCCGTCACCGTTCCAGTACAGCAGATCAAAGGCTGGGGGCACTTCACCCATCATATAACTGCGAATGGCCGGGCCATAAATCAGGTCACGTGATCTCAGGAACGACATAGTGCGCGCCATGATCCACGACCGCAGAACACCTTCCTTTTTCACTTCTTCTTCGATTCCGTCGATAAAATCGTTTTGAAGGAAGGGCGTGAACTCTCCCTGATCGGAAAAATCCGTCAATGCGGTGAACAGAGTCGCCGATTTGACCGACTTGTCTCCTCGTTGTTTCAGCAGTGACAGCGTCAGGCTCAGGGTGGTGCCCGCGATGCAATACCCCACAGCGTTGACCTGTTTGACCTTGCAAATCTTCTTGGCCGTCTCGATTGCAGTCAGGAAACCATCCTGAATGTAGTCTTCCATGCCTGTTTCGGCATAGCTTTCGTCCGGATTGACCCAGCTTACAACAAACAGGGTATACCCCTGTTCGGTGATCCATTTGATCATGCTGTTCTGGGCTTTCAGGTCCAGAATATAGAACTTGTTGATCCAGGGCGGAAACAGAACAATCGGAGTCTCGTAGACCGTTTCAGTCGCTGGCTTGTACTGGATCAGTTCCATCATCCGGTTGCGATAAACCACCTCCCCCGGTGTCGTCGCCAGGTTACCGCCGACCTCAAAGGCACTTTCATCTGCCAGTTTGACGACCAATTCTCCATTATTGGCCTCCAGATCTGACACAAGGTTTTCCAACCCCTTGATCAGTGACTGGCCCTCGGTTTCGACCGCTTTTTGCAAGGCATCTGGATTGGTCGCCAGAAAATTTGTCGGCGCCATCATGTCGACGATTTGTTGCGAGAAATATTGCAGCCGCCTTTTGTCCTTGGCATCCAGATCATCCACGGACGCAACAGCCTGCGCGATTGCTTGCGCATTGGTCTGGTATTGCTGGCGGATCAGACGGAAATAGGGGTTAGTTTCCCAAAGGGGGTTCGAAAATCGCTTGTCTTCTGGCTTGGGTGCTTCGCCTTCCGCGTCAGACGCAGTCAGCGCTTTCTGCGCCTCGGCAAAGTTCAGCACTGACTTACCCCAGAATTCTATCTGCTGTTCCAGTAATTTGGCGGGATTTTGCCAAGCCTCGGCCCAATAGGCACTTGCTGCTCGTGCGAAAAGCTCTTGATTCGGGCCGTCTAGCGCGGGAGTGTGGGGCCGTTTTACAGCCATGACCTCAATCAGGCGCTTCGATAACTTCTCGACCTTTTCCATATTTTCTTTAAGGCGTTCAATGTGTTCTTCGGATACGTCTGGCATGTGGTCTTCACTAGTTGTCATTTTAACAATTCCCCCCTAACCTCGCTGCTATGCAGAATAACGTCGTGGGTGCTGGGGGGCAAAGCGACGAATGGTCCGAACTATCAGGCTGACACTCAGGAGGCCCCGTTTATGCGCTATATGATGACCTACGACCTGATGGAAACTGCGCGAAACACCAACCAATGGCTTGGTGCAACCGCCAGCGCGATGGCGTCCTATCCGATGTTTTCGATGGTGCCGAACCCCGCATTCAACTGGATGGCCGCTTGGGGCGAGGTTACCGAGCGTACGTTCCAGCGGATGGTTGCAAAGCCCGATTGGGGTATTCGCACGTTCACCTGCGAAGATGGCAAGGATCATCTGGTTGAAATCACGACTGTTCTGGAACGCCCTTTTGGTGATCTGGTACATTTCCGCGTCAATGGCCGGAAAGAACAACCCCGCAAAGTGCTGTTGGTTGCCCCGATGTCCGGGCACTATGCAACGTTGCTGCGCTCGACGGTCAAAAGCCTTCTGGTCAATTGCGAAGTCTACATCACCGATTGGCATAATGCGCGCGATATCCCTGTGTCCGCAGGTAAATTCGATGTCGAAGACTACACGCTCTACCTTGTAGATTTTATGAAAGAGCTTGGACCGGACACCCATGTTGTTGCCGTTTGCCAACCTGCGCCTCTGACATTGGCCGCAACGGCATACCTGGCCGAAATCGAACCCAAAGCGCAGCCAAGCACTCTGACGCTGATTGGTGGCCCCGTCGATCCGGACGCAACGCCGACCGATGTGACAGACTTTGGCCGTCGCGTCACCATGGGCCAGTTGGAAGAAACAATGATCCAGCGCGTTGGCTTCAAGTACAAAGGCGTTGGACGTATGGTCTATCCGGGACTGCTGCAATTGGCCTCGTTCATGTCCATGAATGCAGATCGTCACTCCAAAGCGTTTTCCGACCAGATCCAGCGCGTCATGCGGGACGAAGCCTCGGATCAGGATGCCCATAACCGCTTCTACGACGAATACCTGGCCGTGATGGACATGACTGCCGAGTTCTATCTTTCGACGGTCGAGCGGGTCTTCAAGAATCGAGAGATTGCGAGAAACGAGTTCGTGGTCGCGGGTCACAAGGTGGACATCAGTAAGATTACTGATGTTGCGGTGAAGACTGTCGAAGGTGCAAATGATGACATCTCTGCACCCGGCCAGTGTATTGCCGCGCTGGATTTGTGCACCGGCCTGCCCGACAGCAAAAAGGCAAGCCACGTCGAACCCGGCGCCGGTCACTATGGTATCTTCGCAGGCCGCAGCTGGCGCGACAACATTCGTCCCCTTGTGATTGATTTCATGAACGAAAATGCGCGAAAACCAAACCGTCGCGCGGCCAATTCCAACAAGGTTGCCTAAGCGACATGAGCGGGCCAGCGCAAAAGGGCCTTACCTTTTCCTGCCAATGCGGCGCGTTGCACGGGCGTATTTCACCCCGCGGTGTTCGGCAAGGCACACATGTTGAGTGTTTCTGCCACGATTGCCGGGCCGCTCAACTATATTTCAAGCAACCGGACCCGGCACCCGGACCTGTCGGGATTTTTCAGATCGCACCGGATGAAATCGAAATCAGCGCAGGAAGTCAGTATCTTGCGGCGATGCAACTCAGCCCCAAGGGCATGCTGCGTTGGTACGCCAGTTGCTGTAACGCACCTTTGGCAGCAACGCCCAAAACCGCGAAATTCCCGTTTGCTGGCGTTATCGTCGGCCGGGTTGCGGGTGGAGCTTCGGCGCTGGGACCCGTCACGACACGTGGGTTTGTTCCCCAACCGGACGGAAAGCAGAAGCACGAAAAACCTGGCCCCGCCATTCTTGGGCTGTTGCGCAGGGCTGCCGGATCGCGCCTGTCCGGGCGATGGAAGAACACACCGTTTTTCGACCGAGAAACCGGTAAACCCGTGGTGACGCCAACTGTCATTTCAAAGACCGAACGCGCGACGCTCTACCAGTAATCAAACCGTTGCTGGGCGTCCAACCAGGTTTGCAGCGCCTCATTGACGATGTCGGGCGTTTCGAGGGTCGGCAAGTGACCGGCCTTTTCAATAACCAGCAGTTCCGCTCCGGGAATGAGCTCTGCCATGAAAGAATGTCGTTTGACCGGTGTCAGAGTGTCATGCGCTCCGCACAGAACCAACGTGGGCACCTTGATGCGACGCAATGCGGCCTGTTGATCCGGGCGGCGTTGCAGAGCACGCATCTGACGCACGAAGGTTTCAACACCCAAATCCTGTGCCATTGCAAACAAGCCGTTCAGGATGGGAATACGCTGCGAGCCCGGTGCCAGCGTGTCGGACCCCACAAGTTTCCGCATGACCTCCTCCAACCGGCCACCCTGCGCGCCAATGATCAGGTCTTCGCGACTGGCAGCCATTTGAGGCGTGTCCGCCTGTGCATCAGTGGCCATCAGGCACAGGCGTGACACACGTTCCGGCGCCCGGCGGATCAGCTCTAACGCCACCACACCACCCATGCTTAATCCAGCCAGTGCAAACCGATGTGGAAGCTGGTCCAGCAGACCCGAGGCGATCTCTTCGATACGCTCACCTGCGGAAATCGGCGCAACGGTTACGGGTCGCGTCCGCGAAAACACCTCAATCTGAGGGCGATACAGTCGGGCATCGCACATCAGTCCAGGTAGCAGTACCAGCGGCTCGATCACGCGGGGCCTCCATACGCTCGGTTTCCCGAGCCCTTGGGTTTGCAGTCAGGTTGAGAGTTTATCACATTCAAACAAGCGGAACGTCACGGATAGGCGATTGCCCGAAAAGCTGGAAAGTCCGCATAGCGGGACCGTCGTGAAGCGGCACTTTCCTCGGGCTCAGCGCCGGGTTTCAGCAGGCATCCGCGTGGCGCAATATAGCTGTCAATCCGGCGCTGCGGTTTAGGGCGCCACACCAGATTGAAAGCGCAGAGTTTCGGAAAGAACCAGATCTCGGAATAATCCAGGTGATCATGCATCCACCATGCCAGATCGCGCCAATCCCGGCCCTGCGCATACTGATCCGCGAACCAGGGGACAACAACAGACGCCCCGGCAATCCGCTCGTCCCCGGCTCCACGATCCCAGATGTGGCACTCCAACGGGTGATCATTCCGGGCACAGTTCAGTCTGTTTTCATTGCCAAACCTGTTCAGCGACGGCGAGCGATAGCCCGAGCGCACGGCGATCCTGCCAAAGGTCTCTTCCAGCGGGTCCAGCAGAGTTTCACAGAACGCACGTCCTGTCTCGATAGCCAGATCCGGATTGTCTGGAATGTTCTGTTTTTGGTGAAAGTTCCCGATCTCGGAATAGAGGAAATCGCGCATGAAGAAATACCGGGACAGACGAACGCGCCCTAAGGTCTCAAGGCTCCACATACTGCCCGGCTTACGCATCTTACCGCGACCCGAGGCCGCCATCATTCCACCCCCAGCCCTTTTAACCAATCCAGGATACCGGCCACAGCCGCGTCGGTCTGCCCTGGCGACATCAGGCGACCGGCAATAACATGAGATGACGGATCATCCTCGGGACCCATTGTCACCAGTTTGACGGATGCTGGCGCACCCCACGCTTCGGCGACCTCGTGTGTGCGGCCAGGGCGCACCACCTGATCGTTGTCCGAGAACCAGAACAGCACGGGCACAAGGGCGTTCGAGAAATCCAGCGCAAATACTTTCTCGACAAGAACGGACATCGGCACGACCGATTCCCACGGATAGACCGTAGACCAATATTTGTTCTTTTCCTGGTCTGGCCCCGACACATCGCGTTCGTCCCCCATCAGGACCGGTAACCAATCCCTCGCCCATGGCAAAGTGGGAATCCATGCCGCGGCCGTGTTGACCCCGAAATTCGGAGAGACAAAGACCATGCCGACAACGTTCTCGCTGAGGCTGGCATCCAAAGCGGCGGCGGCTGCAAGCGTCGCACCGGTCGACGTTGAAATCACGATCAACTTGTCCCCAACAGCACGAGCGGCCGCCAATCCCTCGGCGGTGTCCTGCATCCAGCCCGAGGCAGTGCCTTCCGCCATGGCTGATCCGGTTCGCCCATGACCTTGCAGGCGTGTGTAAACCAGATTGGCCCCCAGCGCGTCTGCCACAAGGTCCGGCACTGGCCGGATTTCCTCGGAACTTGCTGAAAAGCCATGGATGTAAAGAACGGAATACGGGGTGCGCCGTTCGTTAAAGCCATCCTGCCAGATCACTCGTTTTTCGACACCCGGAACGATATCGTCAAACGCGGCTTCGGTGCTTTCGAAATAAACCTGTACGCCCTCACCGAACTTGCGCGGATCAAAGCTTGGGCTCAGGTTCACCTCTTCGCGCGGGCCAAACCAGTAGATAAGGCCGCCGACGGCAATCAACGCAAGGAACAAGCGCCCCAGAAGCCATCCCAAACGCCGCATCACGCGTCTCCCAACACATCCAGAACCGCCGCCTCGATCAAGCCAAGACATGCATCATCCGAGAACCTGTGATCTGCATCCTTGACCAAAAGAAGCTGCATGTCCGGCCCTGTTGCGTGGTCCAGCAACCGAACGGCCGTTTCAGTCGAAACGGCCGTATCCGCTGTTCCCTGTAGGAAACGAACCTTGAACGGCAGGTTCAACGTGTCGCGCAGTACAAGGCGCTGCCGCCCATCTTCGATCATCCTTTTGGTGACGATGTAAGGTTCCATGTAATCGGACGGCAACTCGACATGCCCGACCGTTTCCAGGTCGGCTTTCTGGTCATCGGTGAATGAAGCCCAATAGCCATCTTCCGTGAAATCCGGCGCGGCGGCGATCGTGACCATACCTGCGATCCGGTCCGGCAGGGCCTTGGCCAGCAAAAGCGCCTGCCACCCCCCCATGGACGAGCCGACAACGATCAGCGGCCCTTTGGTCAAGGCATCGACCGCAGCGACAGTGTCCTCATGCCAATCCCCAATGCAGCCATCCGTGAACGCGCCAGAGCTTTCGCCGTGACCGGAATAATCAAACCGCAAAAAGGCCCGCCCCCGCGCCTGCGCCCAAACTTCCAGATGGACTGCCTTGGTGCCTTCCATATCCGACATGAGCCCACCCAGAAAAACCAGGGTCGGCCCTGCCCCTTCGGTCTTGTGATAGGCCAGTTTTCGCCCTTGTGCTGTTTCCAGAAAATCCGTCGCCGCCATAAAACCCTCTTACGCTTTGGGGAACATCATGCACGGCAGCCCGTTGGTCGCAATTCCCGAATTCGGGGTGTCGTGGCGTCAGTGACCGTACCCTGCGACCCTTGACAGGAATTGCTGCACCTGCCACATCAGCCAGACGCAAATAACCCGCAACCGGGCGTTCAGTGGGCGCCAAACCGACGAGGAGAGCCGACATGGCCCTGGATTCAAAATCCGTCTCTCTCACTTTCCCAGATGGCAATGCACGTTCCTATGACGCAGGGGTTACGCCCGCGCAGGTGGCTGCCGATATTTCAAGTTCGCTGGCCAAAAAGGCCATCTCGGCCACCGTTGATGGCAAACACTGGGACCTGCAATGGCCGATCGAAGCCGATGCACAGATTGCCATCCACTCCATGAAGGATGACGCGCAGGCCAACGAACTGATCCGCCACGATCTGGCCCACATCATGGCCCGCGCCGTGCAGGAAATTTGGCCTGCGACCAAGGTCACCATCGGCCCCGTTATCGAAAACGGCTGGTATTATGACTTCGACCGGGAAGAACCGTTCACGCCCGAAGATCTTGGCCTCATCGAGAAAAAGATGAAAGAGATCATCAACAAGCGCGATCCTGTCACCACCGAGGTTTGGGACCGCGAGCGGGCCATCGAGTTCTACAAGGCCAATAACGAGCCCTACAAGGTTGAGCTGATCGAAGCCATTCCTGGGGATGAGCCGTTGCGCATGTACTGGCACGGCCACTGGCAGGATTTGTGCCGCGGTCCGCATCTGCAACATACCGGTCAGGTTCCCGGTGATGCGTTCAAGCTGATGTCCATCGCCGGTGCCTATTGGCGCGGCGACAGCAACCGCGCGATGCTGCAACGCATCTACGGCGTGGCCTTCACCGGCAAGGAAAAACTGAAAGACCACCTTCATATGCTGGAAGAGGCCGCAAAGCGCGACCACCGCAAACTAGGCCGCGAGATGGACCTGTTTCACATGCAGGAAGAAGCCCCCGGTCAGATTTTCTGGCACCCCAATGGCTGGACCATATACACCCAGTTGCAGGACTACATGCGCCGTCAGCAGCGCAAGGGTGGGTATGTCGAGGTGAACACGCCGCAGGTCGTTGACCGCAAACTGTGGGAACGATCAGGCCACTGGGACAAATATCAGGAAAACATGTTCATCGTCGAAGTCGACGAGGAACATGCCCGCGAAAAGGCCGTCAACGCGCTCAAACCGATGAACTGCCCCTGCCATGTCGAGATTTTCAAGCAAGGCCTGAAATCCTATCGTGACCTGCCGCTGCGCATGGCCGAGTTCGGATCGTGCAACCGTTACGAACCCTCTGGTGCATTGCATGGCATCATGCGGGTGCGCGGGTTCACGCAGGACGACGCTCATATCTTTTCAACCGAAGAACAGATCGAGGCGGAGACCGCCGAATTCATCCGTTTCCTCAGCGTGATCTACAAGGATCTGGGGTTCGAGGATTTTTCGGTGAAATTCTCTGACCGTCCCGAAACCCGCGCCGGATCGGACGAGGTCTGGGACAAGGCCGAGGCGGCGCTTTTGTCCGCCACCCGTGCCGCCGGGATCGAACCAGAACTGAACCCGGGCGAAGGAGCATTCTACGGGCCGAAACTGGAATTCGTGCTGACGGACGCCATCGGGCGTGACTGGCAATGCGGCACCTTCCAGGTCGATTTCGTTCTGCCCGAACGGCTGGACGCCACCTATATCGGCGCAGACGGGGCCAAGCACCGCCCCGTCATGTTGCATCGCGCCACGCTGGGATCCTTCGAACGCTTTATCGGTATCCTGATCGAGGAACACGCAGGCAAATTGCCGTTCTGGCTGGCCCCGCGTCAGGTCGTCGTCGCGTCCATCACGTCCGACGCGGACGACTATGTCGCCGAAGTGGTCGAAACCCTGCGTTCTGCGGGTGTGCGGGCCGAGGCGGACATCCGCAATGAAAAGATCAACTACAAGGTCCGTGAGCATTCGGTCGGCAAAGTACCTGTCATTCTGGCCGTCGGTCACCGCGAAGTTGACGAACGCACCGTAAGCGTGCGGCGACTGGGTGAAAAACAGACCCAGGTACAACCGCTTGATGTTGTAACAAAAGAGCTGGCACACGCCGCCACCCCGCCAGATCTGCTGTAACAAACAGCACCATTTCCAAAAAAATCCGACCCCTACTAAGGGGTCGGATTGTAACATTTCACCCTTTCTTCATCAAAAACAGTGTATTACGCTGCAAGGGGGCAGGCCGCCCCATGACGCGCTTGTGAGACACGGGCTCGTGAATTCAACTCTGCCCACCAAGCCACTACCTTTGTCATTGTCACAAGCAGACATACCCAGTCATCAAGAGGATTACCGAGATGTCGAACACAGCTAAGTCCCTGGTTATCGCAACCGCAGTCGCAGCCGCCGTATCGGGTGTCGCAACCACAGCAAGCGCACAGGCAAAAGAAAAGTGCTATGGCGTATCGCTGGCCGGTCAGAACGACTGTGCCGCAGGCCCCGGCACCACCTGCGCGGGCACCTCGACCGTTGATTATCAGGGCAACGCATGGACCTTGGTTGACGCAGGCACCTGCGCCGACATCGAATTGCCTGCGGAAGCAAACGGCACACCGCGCAAAGGTTCGCTGGAAGCACTGGACCGCGACCTGCCGGCATAAGACTGGCCTGACGATTTCAAGGGGCGGGCACCATCGCCCGCCCTTTCCCTTTCGTGATCAAGGAACTGGCCCATGTTGGATGACAGCCACCGGTCAAACCGCCTGCCCGCAGCACCGGGCGTTGGCTACAAGCCGCAGCATTTTGCTCAGATACTTGAACACGCACAGCCCGTTGCATGGCTGGAGATCCATGCCGAGAACTATATGGGCGACGGCGGGCGGCCCTTGGCGCAGCTGCGCCACCTTTCCGAACATTTCCCAATCTCGGTCCATGGCGTTGGCCTGTCCATTGGCGGTGAAGGCGCGCTGGACCCCGATCATCTGGCCCGGCTGAAACACTTGGTCGGCTGGCTGAACCCCGCAAGCTTTTCCGAACATTTGGCTTGGTCCACCCATGACAGCCATTTCTACAACGACCTGCTGCCCCTGCCCTATACAGACGAAACTCTAGCGCGGGTTTGTGAACATATCGATCAGGTCCAGCACACTGTCGGGCGGCAGTTGCTGCTGGAAAATCCGTCCAGCTATCTGGCCTTCGAGGAAAGCACCTGGTCCGAACCTGATTTCCTGAGGGAGATTGCCAAACGCACCGGATGCGGCCTGTTGCTTGACGTAAACAATGTCTTTGTCTCGGCGACCAATCTGGATTTCTCACCACAAGGCTATATTGACGCCTATCCGATTGAAAAGGTGTCGGAAATCCACCTTGGCGGCCATGATGAGGATGAAGACGATCACGGTCATCCGCTGCTAATCGACAGTCACGGACGTGAAGTGGTCGATCCGGTGTGGGCCCTGCTGGATTATGTGCTGGAGCGTTCGGGGCCAAAACCCGTTCTGATCGAATGGGACACTGATGTGCCTGATTGGCCCGTTCTGCGGGATGAGGCCATTCGCGCGCAAACCGCATTGGACCGGATACCGGTATGAGCGTTTCTCAATCTGAATTCCGCGCGGCCATGATGGATGCGTCAGCGCCCGTTCCCGGTGGATTGCTGGACGGCGGTGCGCGACCGGCCGGTCGCAGATTCAGCGTTTACCGCAACAACGTTGCGGTGTCGCTGACCGAAGCGATGCATCAGGCGTTTCCTGTGATTGCCAAATTGCTAGGGGCGCAGAACATGGATGGGTTGGCCGGGATTTTCCTGCGTCAGCACCCGCCCTCCTCTCCGCTGATGATGTTTTATGGCGAGGCGTTTCCTGATTTTCTGGCAGGAATGCCCCAACTTGCCCATCTTGGATACCTGCCGGACGTGGCCCGGTTGGAGATTGCCTTGCGCAAGTCCTACCACGCCGCCGACAGCGAACCTGCACCGGCAGATGTTCTAGCCGTCGAACCCGAACAGGTCATGCAGGCCCGGTTGCAGTTTGCACCGGCCATGCAGGTGATCCGCTCGGATTGGCCAATTTTCGCGATCTGGCGATTTAACAGCGAAGAGAACGCACCGAAACCGAATGCCGGTGCAGAGGACGTGTTGATCACACGCGCCGAGTTCGATCCCACACCCAATCCACTTCCGGCGGGTGGTGCAGACTGGATCGCCTGTATGCAGAACGGCGACACAATCGGTGACGCATATGAAAAAACGACTGCCAAACTGCCTGAATTTGATCTTGGAACCACTCTGGCACTGCTGTTGCAGGGCGGTGCAATAACCTCTGTGACTATCGAAAGGCCCGAGACATGACTGCTTTGATCTCAACCTACAATAACACCATGGGAAAACTGGACCTTGCCTCTGGCTGGTTGACCCCTACGCTGGCACGGCTGGTCTTTGTTGCGGTTCTTCTGGTTTATTACTGGAACTCAGCCATGCTGAAGATCGACGGATCGATCTTTTCGCCTTCGGCAGGTGCATTTGGTCAGATATTCCCCAAAGCGGCGGAGGCTGTTCTGTATGACGTGTCCCAAATGACGTTCTTCCAACGCATCGTCATCTTCATGGGAACGGTTGCCGAATTTGTGCTCCCGGCACTTCTACTGGTTGGGCTGTTCTCGCGTTTGGCGGCTTTGGGCATGATCGGTTTCATCTGGGTGCAGACTCTTGTCGACGTCACCGGCCATGGCGTGAAACTGGGCAGCCTGTTCGACGCGGCGCCGTCCCTGATGGATCAGCGCACGATGTGGACCTTCCTGATGCTGGTGATCGTCATCAACGGCGCAGGGCCGATCTCGCTCGACCGGATCCTTCGCCTTAAGTAACTCAGAAATGTGCCTTGGGCTGGTCCGGTTTTCCCGCGGCCAGCCCAAGTATCCCGGCGATCCCGGCAAATGTGATCGGGAACATGGTGAAAACACCAAAACCAAAGGCGTAGTACATCGCAGCCGCTGACCCCAGCAACAAGACCCCGCCAATCAACGCGCGCGCTGGTGCCATGGCCCCGCCCGCGATTGCCAGCAAGGGCGCGATAATCGAAATGGCTTGCACCAGATCAGGATTGTCGACCTGGCTTAGAACTCCGTCAATCTCGCCGACATGGTCAACCACGACCACCTTTGCATAGCCGAAGAACCCGACGATCATTCCGATCAACCCGGCGATTACACCCAATAACATTGCGGCATTACGCATTGAAAACCCTCATTGTAGCTTTCACGCAGATAAGCACCCGTTCAGGAAATGCCAAGCTGAGCACGGGTTTCAGCTGTCCAACCCAACAACAGCCTGCCATCGACTTCGATCAATGGGCGTTTCATCAGGGTCGGGTGCTCTTTCAAAAGCTCCAAAGGGGGCTTGGCACGCTGGGTTTCGTCCAATCCGCGCCATGTCGTCGATCTGGTATTAAGCAAGTCATTGCCGAACTCGGCAAAGGCCCGTGACAGCACCGAACCCGGCACACCGTCGCTGCGTACATCAGAAAATTTGACGTCTGGCAGCGATTTCAATGCCTTGCGACAGGTGTCACAGTTTTTCAATCCATAAAGCTGCATGTCTTTGACGCTCCTGCCCATGCTTTGATTTTAAGCAATCTTGCCCGCTTCTTGCGGTTATTCTTGATTTTTTACTTCACCGTGCAATGTTGAAAAAGGCGAAACACACGAATTGGACTGTTCAGCCAGTGCCAAAACAACTTTTTCGTGGTGACGCTGACCACAGCCCCCACCAATTTGTGGGACAATGCGTAAGTAGAAGGAGACACGGGACATGCCAACCGGCACCGTGAAATGGTTCAATACCACTAAAGGCTATGGATTTATTGCCCCTGACGAAGGGGGCAAAGATGTGTTTGTACATATCTCGGCCGTAGAACGGTCCGGCCTCACCGGACTCGCAGACAACCAAAAAGTTTCGTACGAGTTGCAGGACGGACGCGACGGCCGCCAAATGGCAGCTGATTTGAAACCACTGTAACGACATCCCGCTAAACACGCGGTTGATCATTAAGGATGACGGCCAATTTCCGGCCGTTATCCATCCCCCACCGGTTTCGTTCCATTACCCTCGCGCGGGCTTGGCGTCGGCGTGGGTATTCCAGTTTTCGCCCATGGCAACGATGCAGGATGTGCCTGTCGCGTAGGTGACAACCATGGTCCAGTCCCCGTGCTGACTTGCCCAGACTTCCATAATCTGTTCCGGCCCGCGAACACCCGATGCCACGCGCCGCGCACCGAACTGCCTTTCCAGTTTCTGGTGCAACCGGAGCGTCGGTTCGCACAAAACCTCAGCTATGGGGGACTTGGCCTGCGCAGGCAAGGCGAGACCAAGAAACAGACATAACAGAGCAAAATGCAAAATGCGGGCCATGGAACAAGTGTAACAATTCCATGACGACACGTATAGACAAAAGCTATGCAGCTCGTCAGCTCTATTTGCGAATGATCGCCTCGAACTCACGCCATTCGCGCGCTGTCATCCCCGAGTTTTCTTGCGTGACCGCCTCTCCTGCCAGCATGCGTTGCAGGCTTTCGACCATCTGGGCAGACAGGTTCACCGCACCCAGCCGGTAATCCTCGAACGCCTTATACGCAAACGGCACCCAATCAGCGACGATCTTGCACATCGCCTCGGCATAAACGCGGATTTCATACTGAGCATGCGGATCGGCCCGCAGGCGCAGGAAGTGGAACAGATTATGCAGATCCACCTTCCAATACCATTGCGTATAAACGTTTGCGGGTAGGTTCATGCGGGCCAGTTCACGTGCTAGCCCCTGCTGCCCGTCCTGGCTGATCATGGACTCGTAATTGTCATAGCACCGCGTGCTGTCGGCCTTGAGGGTTTCCAATACGCGCGCGGCCTCTTCACCTTCCAACGTTGCCCCACGGCCCTGATTGTTCACTTCGGACTGTGCCGCCACATGTTCTGGGGCTGGGATATAGAACTCGCGATCCAGAATTGAATACCGTGCCGAGTATTCATTCACATTGGCGGTCCGGTGCCGGATCCACTGCCGCGCCACGAACACAGGCAATTTCACATGCAATTTGACTTCGCACATTTCGAATGGCGTGGAATGCCAGTGCCGCATCAGATACCGGATCAACCCCTCGTCATTCTGAACGGATTTGGTGCCTGTGCCATATGAAACGCGCGCAGCCTGACAGATGGCGGCATCGTCCCCCATATAGTCGATCACGCGGACAAAGCCATGATCCAGAACCTGATGCGCCGTGTACAGGTGGTCTTCCATTCCCGCCGAGACAACTCGACGCGTGGGATGCGATTGCGCGCGTTGCGCGTCGATCTCGGCCTGTTGGTCAGGGGACAGCGGCATCGAATCTTCCTTTCTGGCAATGAGTCGCCCACTACTATATATCGCCGATCCCGACACAGGAACCGCGATATATGCCGCAACCGGCGCAAAAATCAAATTGCTGCCGAGGGCTCTATCGACACATCGAGGCGGAGCGCTAAGCTCTTGGCAATGTGAGTCGAAAAAGGATGGCCGAAATGGCGCTGAAATATCTTCACACCATGGTCCGCGTGAAGGATCTGGAAAAATCCATGGCATTTTACGAGCTTCTGGGTCTGAAAGAAACACGTCGGTATGACAGTGAAACCGGCCGATTTTCTCTGATCTTCATGGCCCCTCCGGGACAGGAAGAGGCGCCGATCGAGTTGACGTACAACTGGGACGGCGATGACGCGCTGCCAGCCGACAGCCGTCACTTCGGCCATCTGGCCTACGGTGTCGACAATATCTACGAGGTTTGCCAACATCTTCAGAACAATGGCGTTACGATCAATCGCCCGCCAAGGGATGGTCGCATGGCTTTTGTTCGATCGCCCGACAACATCTCGGTTGAGCTTTTGCAGAATGGAGAAGCACTGGAACCAGCCGAACCCTGGGCCAGCATGGAGAGCAGTGGTCACTGGTGATCCGTTGGCTGATAGCGTTTGGGCTGGTCGTTCAGGCCAGCCCTGTTAAGGCCGAGCAATGCCGCTTGGCGCTGGCCTTGGCGATGGATATTTCCGTTTCAGTCGATGAGGCTGAAGATGTGTTGCAACGGCAGGGGTTAGCCGCCGCCTTGATTGCACCCGAAGTGCAAGAGGCCTTCTTTTCTTCACCGATGCCCGTTGCCCTGGCGGTATATGAGTGGAGTGGCCGCTCAACCCAAAATGTCGTCCTGAACTGGACAATGATCGATGACGTGGGTGATCTGCTGTTCGCATCCAGCCAGGTCAGCCAATCCGTCCGATCTGACAGCGGATCGGCAACAGCTATGGGCTATGCGTTGGCATACGGTGCAAGTCTTATGGAGCAAGCGCCGCAATGCTTGTTTCAAACCATTGACCTGTCCGGCGACGGCACGAACAACGATGGCTATGGGCCGCAGATCGCCTATCGGCACTTTCCCTTTCAAAACACTGTCGTGAATGGGCTTGTGATCAACGCAGCCGATTTCGAGGGAGAATTGTTCCTGATCCCTTTCTTCGAAAATAATGTCCTGCACGGGCCCGGCGCCTTTTTGGAGATTGCGACCGGGTTTGAAGATTTCGAGCGCGCCATGCGAAAGAAACTGAAACGGGAACTGAGCGGTCTGCAAATCGGTGCATTACGGAATGAAGGCCCATGATACGTCAGGTGGTCGTCTTTCTGGCTTGCCTGATATCAGGACCTGCCTTTGGCGAATGCCGGCAGGCCCTTGCGCTGGGGCTGGATGTGTCGGGTTCGGTGGACAGCCGGGAATACAGGCTGCAACTGGACGGGCTGGCGTCGGCCCTGAGCCGCCCCGAAGTCAGCCAGCTGATGTTGTCGGACGGCGCAACCTCCTTACGTCTGGCGATCTTCGAATGGAGCGAGCGGGGACATGAACGGATGCTGCTGGAGTGGACAGAAGTACGGTCCCCCGCCGACCTGATCGCAATCAGTGATCGCTTGATCCGGACCTCGCGCAGCACAGCACCGCAAGGAACGGCGGTAGGGTCGGCCATGTTATTTGGCTCTTCCCTGCTTGATCAGCAAAGGGAGTGCTGGCGCCGTACGCTGGATCTGTCCGGAGATGGTAAACATAACCTTGGACCGCATCCACGGGATGTGAAAGCCAGTTTACGACATGACGGGATCACAATTAACGGGCTGGTGATCGGCGCTGACGATCCGAAGGAAGGTGATCGGAGATATGTTCAGGTGGGTGAACTTTCAGCTTATTATTCAGCCTGGGTCATTTTGGGGCCAAACGCGTTCGTAGAAGTGGCGCTGGGCTTTGAGGCGTATGAAGAGGCCATGACTCGCAAACTTCTTCGTGAGCTGGACAGCCTTGTCCTGTCTGACGCCCGTCACTGATCAATAGATATACCTTATCTGATCCGTCCAGTACCGTTCAACGCGACGCAGCGAACTGGTGATATCTTCGATGCCTTCAAGCCCAAGCACCCCCCTGCCTTGCAGGCCTTCGGCGTGACGCGCAAACAGCTTGGACACGATATTGCGGATTTCCCTGCCTTGCGGCGTCAGGCGCACGCGGACCGAACGGCGATCAATCTCGCATCTTTGGTGGTGCATATAGCCCATCTCAACCAGTTTCTTGAGGTTATAGCTGACATTGCTGCCCTGATAGTACCCACGGCTTTTCAGTTCGCCTGCCGTGACTTCGTGATCACCGATATTGAACAGCAACAACGCCTGAACCGCATTGATTTCCAATACGCCGACGCGCTCAAACTCGTCCTTGATGACATCCAGCAACAACCGGTGCAGTCGCTCCACCAGGGCCAGCGCCTCAAGATAGCTGGTTATGAAACCCTTAGTCTCTGGTGTGGAGACCTGCATTTCCATACTCATCCGACCCTCCGATTCAGTCGCGCTGTTTGACACACGATGAACCGAAAATCCGAAAAATCGGTTAAGCGGAACTTTGCCTTATTTCTGAAAGGTTTGAGCTATGTCTGCAATCAGGCTGGCAAATCGCGCCGGAGGCTGCACCTGCCCTGTAACCCATTGATAAAGGTCCTGGTCATTTTCATGCAACAGCGCGTCATAGACATCCAGCCCGGCGGTATCCATGTCGGCCAGATTGCGACCGGCATAGGCTGACAGGATAATGTCCATCTCTTTGATGCCGCGTCGCATCGACCGCATTTGCATGCGTTTGATGCGCACATCCCGGGGTTCGCTCAATTCTTCTGCTCCAGCATCTGACGCATTTTCTTTTCCAGACGCGCTGCGCGTTCAGAACAGGCGCGCATTTCCGCACGGATGGCGCGCAG
Source organism: Ruegeria sp. O5 (assembly GCF_056535105.1). Lineage (NCBI taxonomy): Bacteria > Pseudomonadati > Pseudomonadota > Alphaproteobacteria > Rhodobacterales > Roseobacteraceae > Ruegeria > Ruegeria sp. O5. The sequence continues at coordinate 818,054 of NZ_JBQERN010000001.1, forward strand.
TTCGGCCACGGCAGAGGACAGTTCCATACCGCCTTCGCCCTCATCCACGGGCGCATCCATGCCGTCGCCCTCGCCGGTCAACAACCACATGATTGAGACATTGACCATGCCCGCCATCATTGACAGCCTGTTGGCCCGGGGTTCGGACAGATCGTTTTCCCAATCTGAAATTGTCGCCTTTTTGACCCCAAGACGCCGCGCCAGTTGCGCCTGCGTCATTCCCGCGGCTTCGCGTGCGCCTGCCAGACGGTCTCCGAATGTCGCAGAATCCGGACCGTACCAGTCGTTTTCATCATTCATTCGGGTCTCCATCTCACATTGTCTATACTGCTTGATCGTCACTCGGACGCACCCTATGACAGTCGGGCTGAACATACAAACCGAGGCCGAGCATGAGTTTTCTGTCTGCGACACTGTCACGCGTCAAACCTTCACCCACCATCGCCATGACAGCCAAGGCAGCCGAGCTGAAGGCCGCCGGGCGTGATGTCATCGGCCTAAGCGCTGGTGAGCCGGATTTTGACACGCCCCAGAACATCAAAGACGCCGCTGTTGCGGCCATCGCAGCAGGCAAAACCAAATACACCGCGCCGGACGGCATCCCCGAGCTGAAACAAGCGGCATGTGCCAAGATGAAACGTGACCACGGGCTGGACTATTCGCCGGCCCAGATCTCGGTCGGGACCGGTGGCAAGCAAACGCTGTACAATGCTCTGATGGCGACGATGAATGAAGGCGACGAGGTGATCATCCCTGCACCGTACTGGGTCAGCTACCCCGATATGGTGCTTTTGGCCGGGGGCACCCCTGTTGTGGTCGAGACGACGCTGGAAAACAGTTTCAAGCTGACCCCAGAACAACTGGAAGCCGCCATCACGCCCAAGACAAAGTGGTTCATCTTTAACTCGCCTTCGAACCCAACGGGCGCAGGGTACAGTCGGGATGAACTGAAGGCGCTGACCGATGTTCTGATGCGTCATCCGCATGTCTGGATCATGTCGGACGACATGTACGAACATCTGGCCTATGACGGGTTTGAGTTCTGCACCCCGGCCGAGGTTGAACCCGGTCTATTTGACCGAACCCTCACCTGCAACGGGGTTTCAAAAGCCTATGCCATGACCGGTTGGCGCATCGGTTATGCTGCCGGTCCGGTCGAAATCATCGCGGCCATGCGCAAGATCCAGTCGCAATCCACCTCGAACCCCTGCTCGGTCAGTCAGTGGGCTGCCGTCGAGGCCCTGAACGGAACTCAGGATTTTCTGGCCCCGAATAACGAGACATTCAGGCGCCGGCGCGATCTGGTGGTTCGGATGCTGAACGAGATTGATGGCGTCACCTGCCCCACACCCGAAGGGGCCTTTTATGTCTATCCGTCTATCGCCGGATTGATCGGGAAGACGACGCCCGCCGGGACAGTTCTGGTAGACGACGAAGCCTTTGCAACCGCACTTCTGGAAGAGGCCGACGTGGCCGTTGTATTTGGCGCCGCCTTTGGCCTGTCGCCGAATTTCCGCGTCAGCTATGCTACGTCCGACGCGGCACTGACCGAAGCTTGCAGCCGCATCCAGCGTTTTTGTGCTTCTCTGAGGTGACCATGTCCGCCGAACTGCCTGAGTATTACTTTCGCATACGTGAAAACGGTGCTGCGGTGTTTCGGATCGATACGGAAAACCGTCAGCGCCGGATCGAGATGGACCAGATTGCCGTCATCAATATCCGCAATGGCGAGGTCAAGCCGCACGGGCAGCGGACGCTGTCAGACCGGGATCAGACCGAGATTGCCCAATGGATGGAAGAGCGCCGGGCCCTGTTGGCCCAGCGTGACATTGACGATATTCATCGCGCGGTCGACTATCTGAACCTGACCACGCAATGGGCACAGTCCAAGGCAAGCGATACGCAGCTGGAGGATGTGACAGACAGGTTGCTGATGGCCATGCACGACCTGCGCACGGTATTGGTGCGAAAAAAGGCAGATCGGCTAGACAAAGACTAGGCAGGCTCGGCCGATGCCTGTATCTGCTGTACCGAATACATCCAGAACCGGGTCATGAGAAGCACGGCCGCGAAGGCGAGACCAAGCACCAGGCCCAGCCAGACGCCGATGCCGTCCATATGACGGACAAAGCCGAAATAATACGACGCGGGAATCCCTACGACCCAATAGCTGAGCGCCGCCATGACCATTGGGATCTTGGCATCCTGCAACCCGCGCAGCAGGCCCAGCGCAATCACCTGCGCGCCGTCGACCAGCTGAAACAAAGCCGCCATGGCAAGCAATCCGGTACCGATAGTCAGGATTTGGCCCCGCTGCGGGTCATCTGTTTCCATGAACAGGGAAATCAAAGGCTCGGCGCAGGTCAGGAACAGAATGATGGTTGCCACCGACATGACCAGCGACATACCAGTCACGGAAATTGCACCCTTTTCCAGATGCGCCCTGTCCCGACGACCCAGCGCATTGCCAGCCCGGATGGTCGCCGCATTTGATAACCCCAGGTGAACCATGAAAGTGGCAGAAGCCAGATTCAGGGCGATCCCATGCGCAGCCAGCGGGACCTGACCCAGCCAGCCCATCATCACCGCAGAAGTCGCGAACAGTGAAACTTCGGCCAATGTGGTCAAGCCGATGGGTACACCCAACTTCCATACGCTGGCAAACATTTCCCAATCCGGTCGCCAGAACCGCTGGAATAGGCTGTGCTCTGGCAACGTCCGGATCACATAGATAACAACCGCGATCAGCGAAACAACTTGTGTCGTGATCGAGGCGATTGCCGCCCCTGTCACGCCCAGTTCGGGGGCACCCCAGTTGCCGAAGATCAGCGCATAATTGGTCAGCCCGTTCACAGCCGCCGCCGCAATTGTGATCCACAAAACAATCTGCGTTCGCTCCAATGCCGCCAGATAGCTTTTCAACACCATCACAATGAGGGCCGGAAACAATCCCCAACCGGCAACTCGCAGATATTCGGCTGCGGTTTCAGCAATTTGCGGTTCCTGCTTCATGGCGATCAGGATCGGATAGGACCACCACAGCAAGGGCATGACAACCACGGCATACAGCAACGACAACCATAGCCCCATCCGGGTCGAGCGGCGAATGCTGGTCTCGTCCCCTTCCGCCGCCGCTGTGGCAACCATGGGCATGACGGCCCATCCAAATCCCGCACCAAACAAAAACAACACGAAATAATAACTGTTGGCCAAGGTAACGGCCGCCAACGCCTCGACCCCGTACCAACCCAGCATGATGGTGTCGGTCAAGCCGATTGCGTACTGCGCCAGATGACCGCCAACCAGTGGCAGGCCGAGAACGGCAATAGCCCGAAAATGGGCCGGATATGTCATCACCTTTGTCATCGCTCCAGCCATATGCGCGCCATTGGCGCGGGACAAGAGCGGATCGGCAATATTTCATATTGAGACTTTTATGCCCGACCGTTTCCTGAGGCCGGGCATCTTTGCAATCAGCGGGCGTCGGGGTGCAGAGCCGTACCCAGAATATGCTCGGACCGGTGAATAACGTGATGCGCCTGCCCTACGATCAGCGGATCAGGCTCGCCCACGATATCGTGATCCTTGCCGGGGTAATCCAGCGAGGACAGGAAGTGACGCATACAGTTCAGGCGTGCGCGTTTCTTGTCATTTGACTTGATGATCGTCCAGGGTGCGTCAGCCGTATCCGTGTAAAAGAACATGGCTTCTTTCGCCTCGGTATAATCATCCCACTTGCTGAGGCTCGCCTTGTCGATGGGCGACAGTTTCCATTGCTTCAAGGGGTCGGTTTCACGGCTTTTGAAACGGCGTTGCTGCTCTTGCTGTGTAACCGAGAACCAGTATTTGTATAGCTGAATGCCCGAGCGCACCAGCATCCGTTCCAACTCGGGCGTTTGCCGCATGAACTCAAGATATTCGTTGGGCGTGCAGAACCCCATGACCCGCTCCACACCCGCGCGGTTGTACCAGGACCGGTCATAGAACACCATCTCGCCCACGGTCGGCATCTCTTGAATGTAGCGCTGGTAGTACCACTGGCCTTTCTCTTCCCAGGTCGGTTTGTTCAATGCAACAACACGGGCCTGACGCGGGTTCAGGTGCTCCATGAACCGCTTGATCGTACCCCCTTTGCCTGCCGCATCGCGCCCTTCGAACAACAAGACAAACCGCTGCCCCGTTTCCTGCGCCCACAGCTGAACCTTCAAAAGCTCGGCCTGCAGATTGGCTTTTTGCGTCTCATACACCGACCGGGCCATTTTGCGGCCATAGGGGTATTTCCCACTTTCAAACGCCTGCCGGATTTTCTCGGGGCTGGGCGCTGAAGGGTCGGTGTCTTTGGCGAGCGTGGTCTTGATCTGGGTGGGTTCTGCGTTGGTCGTGGCAATGGCGTCCATACATCCTATCCTTTTCTACTGTCCTGAAGGGTGGCTAGCAGAAAGCTCGGAAATGCGCTTTGATTGGTGTCAAATAGATGCCTCAAAAACCCATGATTTCCAGCGCGGATCCCTTGTTCCAATGCAGACGTCTTTTTTCAAGCTGAACGGCCATTCTTTCCACGTCAAGACATGGGGCGACAAAGCCGCGCCACCATTATTGATGCTGCATGGTTTCCCCGAATACAGCGGTGCCTGGGCCGATCTTGCGCCTCATCTGGCCGAACGCTTTTATTGTATTGCTCCGGACCAGCGCGGTTATGGCCAAAGCTGGTGTCCCGAAGGGGTGCAGAACTATACCCTGTCGCAACTGGTCTCAGACATGGCCGCACTGATTGAAACCAGCGGCGCGCCTGTTGCGCTGCTGGGTCACGACTGGGGCGCATCGGTGGCTTATGGCGTTGCCATGTTCCGCCCGGAACTCGTTGATCGGTTAATCATTGCAAACGGCGTACATCCGGTGCCGTTTCAACGCGCGATGGCCTTGGGTGGCGCACAATCCACAGCCTCGCAATATATCAATCTGCTGCGAGCACCCGATGCCGCACAAAAACTGTTCGAAAACAACTTTGCGATGCTGGAACAGTTCTTTCGCCATGGTATGGGGCTGGACTGGTTGACCGAAGCTCGCATGGCCGACTACCGCACTGAATGGGCCCGACCCGGTCGGCTGCAGGCGATGCTGAACTGGTACAGAGCCTCTCCGTTGGTTGTCGCCAAACCCGGTGTCCCCGCGACAGACCTGCCCGACCTGCCGCTCGACCGGTTGCATGTCAGGTGTCCGCACTTGTTGATCTGGGGGCCGGATGACAAAGCCCTTTTACCGGAAGCCACTGAGGGGCTGGAGGCGTTTGCCACCCACCTCACCCGTGTCACGATCCCTGGGACCGATCATTGGTTGCATCATCAAAACCCGCGGGCCGTGGCGCAGGCCATTCTGGAATGGACTGGCCTGACGTAATCAGGCCCCACCCGCGCGCAACGGCAAGCCAGGCAGCCTTTGTCGCAGCACCAACGATATCTGTAGCACCTTACCGGTGCCCCCAATCGTCAGGGTTGTCAGAGTTGTTCGGCGACAACCCCAACTCATCACCATCGGTTGAGCACCCAAGCCCCAGAACCGTCCGGTTTGCATATGAAAAATAGGAGCAAACCTGATTGATCTCTAGGATTTCGCCATCATCCCACCCCGCGTCGCGCAGGGCGCTGACATCCGCCTCGACCAGATCGCCCGGCGCTTCGGTCAGCTTGCGGGCATAATCCATCGCAGCCATTTGCGCCGCATCCAGCGGTGCAGCCGAGGGATCGCGCGCCTCAATCGCTGCCCTGATCGCGTTGCCACGCACCGTATCACCCAGCAAGCGCTGAAGACCTGCAAAGTGATGCTCGACGCAATACCCGCACCGGTTCAGTGAGCTGACCCAAACCCCCAGCACTTCCAGAAACCATTTCGGTATCTTGTTGCCCGAATGATGCAGCACTGCCTTGTACATGGCCATATGGCCTTCCATCGAATGCGGTCGAAGGCTGTGTGCCATCATGATGTTGTCTACGTTATTGTTCGGCCCGGTCACGCGTTCGTAGAGTTTCTTCAACTTTCCAGTCGCGTCTTCGAACGGAACGGTTCTGATCCAGCTCATTTATTCACCTCCGCTTTACCGGGATCAAAGGACTGGTTATCTGCACGGATTGCAAGCGGCTTGACAGAAAACGCACAACACCTCGCGTCCCTCTTCCCCCGGACCACATCACCTGCCATAATGGCGGAAACCCAAAAACAAGAGCAGCACCCATGCCCGAAGATCTGTTGACGCCCAGCGCCACTTCTACCTATGACGCCTCCTCGATCGAGGTGCTCGAAGGGCTGGAACCGGTTCGCAAACGCCCCGGCATGTATATTGGCGGCACGGATGAGCGTGCGCTGCACCATATGTTGGCCGAGATCCTCGACAACTCGATGGACGAGGCGGTGGCAGGCTTTGCCAACCGGATCGAGGTCGAGCTGCATTCCGACTACGCCCTGACCGTCCGTGACAACGGGCGCGGTATCCCGATCGACCCGCATCCGAAATTTCCGGGCAAGTCCGCATTGGAGGTGATCCTGTGTACCCTGCACGCGGGTGGCAAGTTCTCGGGCAAGGCCTATCAGACCTCGGGTGGCTTGCACGGGGTTGGTGCGTCGGTGGTGAACGCGCTGTCTGATTCGATGGTCGTGCAGGTGGCGCGGGACAAGCAGCTATATGAACAACGTTTCTCGCGCGGTATCCCACTTGGCCCGGTCGAAAAGGTTGGCGCGGCCCCGAACCGGCGCGGCACAACGGTGACCTTCCACGCCGACCCGGACATCTTTGGCCATCACAAGTTCAAACCCGCGCGGCTGTTCAAATCCATCCGTTCCAAGGCCTATCTGTTCTCGGGCGTCGAAATCCGCTGGAAAACCGCCATCGATGACAGTGAAACCCCGCTTGAGGCCTCGTTCCACTTTCCCGGCGGCCTGTCGGATTACCTGAAAGAGACGATGAACGGCTCGTCCACCTATGCCGAGCAACCCTTTGCGGGCACCGTGGATTTTAACGAGAAATTCGGCACCCCCGGCAAGGTCGAATGGGCGATCAACTGGACACCGTCGCGTGACGGGTTCATCCAATCCTATTGTAACACCGTCCCCACCCCCGAAGGCGGCACCCATGTGGCTGGATTCTGGGCTGCGATCCTCAAGGGGATCAAGGCCTATGGCGAGTTGATCAACAACAAGAAGACCGCGCAGATCACCCGCGACGACCTGCTGACAGGTGGCTGCGCGCTGGTGTCGTGCTTTATCCGCGAGCCGGAATTCGTGGGCCAGACCAAGGACCGTCTGGCCACGGTCGAGGCGCAGCGGCTGGTCGAAAACGCGGTCCGCGACCATTTCGACAACTGGCTGGCGGCTGATACGAAATCCGCCGGCGCGATCCTCGACTTCCTCATCCTGAGGGCCGAAGAACGCCTGCGCCGTCGGGCCGAGAAGGAAACGCAACGCAAGTCCGCCACTAAGAAACTTCGTCTTCCCGGCAAGCTGGTGGACTGTTCCAGTTCAACACGCGACGGCACGGAATTATTCATCGTCGAGGGCGATTCTGCGGGCGGTTCTGCCAAGATGGGTCGTGACCGCAAAACACAGGCCCTGCTGCCCCTGCGCGGCAAGATCCTGAACGTGTTGGGCGCGGCCAGTTCGAAACTGGGCACAAATGCCGAGATCAACGATCTGACGCAGGCGCTGGGTGTCGGGCTTGGCACCAAGTTCAACGTTGACGACCTGCGCTATGACAAGGTCATCATCATGACAGACGCGGATGTGGACGGGGCGCATATCGCGTCCTTGCTGATGACGTTCTTCTTTACCCAGATGCGCCCAATGATTGACGCGGGCCACCTGTACCTGGCCTGCCCGCCCCTCTATCGCCTGACCCAGGGCGCCAAACGCGTCTATTGTCTGGACGAGGCCGAGCGCGACGAATGGCTGAAAAAAGGTCTGGGCGGCAAGGGCAAGATCGACGTGTCCCGCTTTAAGGGTCTGGGCGAAATGGACGCCAAGGACCTGAAAGAGACCACGATGGACCCCAAGTCCCGGAAATTGATCCGGGTCACCATCGACGAGGATGAACCCGGCGAAACCGGTGATCTGGTCGAGCGTCTGATGGGCAAAAAGCCCGAACTGCGGTTCCAGTACATTCAGGAAAACGCGCGGTTTGTGGAGGAGCTGGATGTTTGATGGCTAACAGGTCCACTCCACGCATTTCGTCAATAACATTCTACAAACACCGGTTTAAAAAAGCGCTCCAACACTACGCCAAGAATGGCGGCGAACCAATTGACGCCTATCCAAAGTTAAAAACGCAGATGGCTGCATCAAACTTAAAACTTGCAAAGGCATCCGCGACCTTTGTAGTGGTTGCGGCTGCGTTCATAGCGTCAGCATCTAGCGGCATACTAAGTATCAAAACGACTTTTTTTTCGTTCTCAATCCCCGCAGTATACTTGCTATTTATATCCTCTATTTTGTGGTTTTCAGTGTGCATTGCACTGATCACAACAAGTCAGCTTATAGCATTTTCAGCCGCATTTAGAAACTATTTTGGCCGCTTCCGAACTGACTACGAGATGCTAGTTTTTCTGAATGACGTTGAGTTGGATGACTTCATTGCGCCTCCATACCACGATATTTTTCTTGAACCTTCGAGATTAGCGCACAAGGTAAGATCGGCTATGTTTGGCCTGATCATACTCGCTATTATGACGCCTGCTGCCGCGGCCTTCTATTTTGTTTTTGAAAGTTCACTTCACACAATTGTCGACAACACTTCAGTCCCTTTACACAAGAGCCTTGCAATAGCTTCGTTGGCTGTTTTATTTTTCTCAACTCTGTTTCTTGTCTCAACGTTCATTCCCTTTAAAACCACTAGACAGACCACGTTCATTCGATGGTTGTTTTTGACGAGAATCCACAAAACAGTATGGGGAAGTTTCCACCCTAGATCGGAAATCTGGGTAAAAAGTTTGAATAAAAATCAACAAAAATAATTTAACAATGTAGAAACAGACCTTACGTCATTCGTGCTTACTACAAACCCGAGATCGACCGAAGTAAACTTTGAAACATGTCCGCCCATGTGGGCGGGGCGGGCGCGTGCTTGATGCCTCGCATCAAGCATTGACTGGGCGGAAGACCCACCACCACCACACGCGCCCTCAAAAAACCAAAATCTACTGCAATTCAAATCCCTTCGGTTTACTAATCAGATCAAGACCCGGCTTCCCCGTGACAAGCTGGCTTGGATTTAGCGATTAAGGATTTGCAATGGCCCGCCTTTATGACAGTCGAAAACGTGTTCTCGTAACCGGTGGGGCCGGATTTCTGGGCTCGCATCTGTGCGACCGGCTTCTGGATCAGGGGCATGAGGTTTTGTGCGTCGACAACCTGTTCACCGGCACCAAGCGCAATATCGACCATCTGCACAACAACCCGCGCTTCGAGTTCATGCGCCACGATGTGACCTTCCCGCTGTTCGTCGAGGTGGACGAGATATACAACCTCGCCTGCCCCGCCTCGCCCGTGCATTACCAGCACGATCCGGTGCAGACGACCAAGACCAGCGTTCACGGCGCGATCAACATGCTGGGTCTGGCGAAACGTCTGAGATGCAAGATCTTTCAGGCTTCGACGTCTGAGGTCTACGGTGACCCGACGATCCATCCGCAGACCGAAGACTATTGGGGCAACGTCAACCCGGTTGGTCCGCGCTCGTGCTATGACGAGGGCAAGCGCTGCGCCGAGACGTTGTTCTTCGACTATCACCGTCAGATGGGGCTTGAGATCAAGGTCGCCCGCATCTTCAACACTTACGGCCCCCGAATGCACCCCGCCGACGGGCGCGTTGTGTCGAATTTCATCATGCAGGCCCTGACGGGCGAGGCGATCACCATCTTTGGCGACGGCACGCAGACCCGGTCATTCTGCTACGTGGATGATCTGATCGAAGGGTTCATCCGCCTGATGGACACCGGCAAGGAGGTCACCGGCCCGGTCAATCTGGGCAATCCCAACGAATTCTCGATGAACGAGCTGGCCCGCGAGGTGCAGGCGCTTGTTGGCGCGGAAACCCCCATCAGTTTCAGGGAGTTGCCCGAGGATGACCCAAAACAACGTCAGCCCGATATCACGCTGGCGCGGACCCTTCTGAACTGGGAGCCTACGGTGCAGCTGAAGGAAGGGTTGGATGCAACGATCCGGTATTTCCGGGCGCTTCAATCAGAAGGCGCAGCCGGATAACGCGTCTCGCCGTGGCTCAGAGAATGGATCAGACCGCCGTGCCGATCAGCGCGACGCCAATCGCCATGAGGACCGCGGCGCCCAGGCGTCGCATCCAGTTGCCTTCCTTCAGGAAAATGAACCCGATCAGCGCCGCAAAGATGACCGAGGTTTCCCGCAGGGCCGAAACCGCCCCCAGCGGCGCAAAGTTCTTGGCGTAAAGCACCAGACCATACGCTGTCATAGAAACCAGCCCGCCTAAAAGGCCCGTCGTCCATATTCTGGCTGGCAGGTCTTTCAGGGTGGCGCGTTTCCTGACCCCGATAAACCCTGCAATGAACAGGTGCAGAAAGGCCCCCCACGCCCAATAGCTGAGCGTATTGCCTGACAGCCGCACCCCAATCCCGTCAACCACCGAATAGATCGAAATGCAGAACCCGGTTCCCAGCGCAAATCCCAGCGCGCTGCGCCCGACACCCGAACGCAGCGCCGCCCAGCTGCTCAGCTGAATGCCAACTGCGATCAAGGCGATCCCACCCCAAGCCTGCCAGGGCAGAACTTCGCCCACCAGCGCCATCGCCCAAAGCGAGACCAGTGCCGGAACAATCCCGCGTGCTATGGGGTAAACCACACTCAGATCGCCATGCTGGTAGGCCTTGCCCAGCATGAAGTAATAGCCGAAATGCACGACGGTCGAGAGCAGGATATAGACAAAGCTCTGCGTGTTCGGCAGCGGCAGCACCATCACCATAACCGCCGCCGGCAAGACCTGACCCAACGCGACCAGACCCAGCATGGTGGTGCGGTCCGCTGCCGTTTTCACGATGGCATTCCATACGGCATGCAGCAGCGCCGCCGACAGAATAATCAGAATGACGAACAGGGTCATACCCGAACCTTTCCCGCAGAATTCGTGCGTAAAAAGGGTCTTTGGCCCCATTTCACTTGGGCGTGGTGTCTGCCAAAACCGGGATTTTTGTCAAGCCGGATTCCAGTGGTCAAATTACCGCCACTGTTGGGGACGTGTCCGCAAGCCGTTTCCGGTCTCGTCCTGCACCCTTGTGCCCGGTAAGAAGTTACAACTGCACGTGATCCCGGTTGCAGGACGCGCATCACGTTCTAAGATCGGGCACATGAGTTTTGTGACAGACAACCAATTGCCCCTGCTAATCCTGTTTTTTCTGTCAGGATCGATCGGCACCGCCTTTTTGTTCCGCAAGCCAGCAGGGCACAGGGCATGGAAACTGGCCGATCTGGTCTGGGTCGTGCTGGGTGGCATCGGCGCATTGGTGGCTGTTCTGGCGGGGCTTTATACGTCGGACAGTTCGCGACTGGATCGCCAGATTGATGTAGCCTACGCCGCAACATTGGCATTCGACCGGGATGCCGCACGGTTTCGTCTGCGTTTCTGCGACCCTGCTTACGATCCTGACACGGCAGTGCTGTGCGACAAGGTTGAATTCCTGTCGGCATCAACTGCCAGCAACTCGGAATTGCCCCTGTTCATCGCCGTAACCAACGAAGTGGCCCCCCTGCAGGGCCTGCACTTCCTGTTCGGAAGTCAGGGCAAAGATGAAATGGACGAGCTGCGGGATATGACGGCAAAAGCTGATGCTTTCAATATCGACCAGTTCCTCGTATTCACGTCTCTGGACGACAAAACTCAGGTGGCCATCGACAACATGCGCCGTAAGGTACCCGCGATTGCCGGAGATTATCAGATCCTGGCACAAAGCTATGACGATCTGATCCAGCAGGTCGGCAAGTTGAAGGACGAATGGGAATACCTGCAGGCCAATGCCCATATTCTGGTTCTGCAAATCGTGGCGCTTTGTCTTGTTAGCTTTGCTGCCCCGTTTCGACTGGGAAAATCTTTGGTCGAATTGCGCCGGGCGCTCAACGTCGATAGCCCCGCGCCAACACCTGTGGATCAACCCCCAGAAAATAGCGCAGAAGTGTCCACAAGTTCCGCATGCCCCGTCGAGTCCAACCTGCCTGTTCATAGCGCTCCGCGCTCGTAAAGGCGCGCGACTCGAGTATTGCGATCCGTGGCAATGCGCGCACCAGCGCCACATCTTCCATCAAGGGTTGGTCCGGATACCCACCAGCCGCCAGATAGACATCACGCGGAACCAGCAACCCCTGATCTCCGTACGGTAAACCGAACAGCCTGCTGCGCAAATTGGCCCATCCGGCCACCCAGGTCGGCGCAAACCCACGCGCGCGAAAAGCCAACCGAAACGCAGCTGGTGCGTTGGAGGGTAGATGGGCGCTTACGCTCTCGGCCCATCCCTGTTGCAGCACGGTATCGGCATGAAGGATTAACAACCATTCACCATCAGCCTGCGCACACCCCCGGCGCAATTGACCGCCGCGCGACGGCTCACCTTTCAGAACAAGCGCGCCAACATCTTCTGCAATTCTCAACGTCTGGTCTGTTGAGCCTGCATCGCTGACGATCAGGTCCCTGATCAGCCCGGAATGCACCCCTTCCATCAGGGCTTCAAGGCACGCAGGCAAGGAACCGGCGGCATTCAAGGTTGGAATCACTACAGTGACGGGTGCGGGCACGTCCGATAACCTCTGGTCTTGACTGCGGGACTTCCTATATCACGAGGCCAAAGGCAATGACGAGGACCAAGCCATGCTCACCCGCCGCATCCTGCGCCTGACCGGCTCGGACACCGAAGACTTTTTGCAGGACCTTGTCACCAATGACGTTCGGGGGCTGGGCAATGGGCTTGTTTATACGGCGTTGCTTACTCCACAGGGCAAGTATCTGGCCGATTTCTTTCTGAAACGCGATGACGGTGGAGTGCTGCTGGACGTGGCCGAGCCTTTTGCAAATGACCTGATCAAGCGCCTGAACATGTACAAACTCCGGGCGGATGTAGTAATCGAAGGCACGGATCTACATCTGCAACGCGGCACTGGGCCAGCACCGGACACCGCCCTTCCTGACCCTCGTCACCCGGATATGGGTTGGCGCGATTACTCGACAGCTTCGGAAGGCGATGACGGAACCGACTGGGACGCGCTGCGCGTTCGACACTGCATCCCCGAGGCTGGGGTCGAACTGACGCCAGACAGTTATATCCTCGAATCCGGGTTCGAGGCGCTGAACGGCGTGGACTTCAAAAAGGGTTGCTATGTCGGTCAGGAAGTGACTGCGCGCATGAAGCACAAGACAGAATTACGCAAAGGCTTGCGGCGGGTCTTTGTCGAAGGCTCGGTTCCGGTGGGGACTGAGATTGCCGCAAACGGCAAACCTGTCGGCACCCTGTTCACGCAATCAGGCGGACACGGAATCGCGTATCTGCGCTTTGACCGTGCGAATGCAGACATGTTGGCCGGAGACGTCGTGGTTCGCCTGACGGACCAAGAATAACTTGTTGCCAAATCGGCACGGCCTTATCCGCCGTATGTTTCGTAAAGTTTGAACCCGTTACCCAGCCCTGCCAATGTGTCGGCACAGGGGCAACACGGATACCCGCATGTTTCAGCTTTATTCCGCGATTTGGCGCGCCAGCGCCGGACGGCAGATTATACTCATCCTGTTATCCATTGCCATTGCCGGGCTTGCCGCAGTTCCGCTTGAATTTCAACGCGATATTGTCAACCACCTTACGTCCAACGATCTTCATGTCGAAACGCTGGTTCTGCTGGGCATCGGCATGATGATTGTCATCCTGCTAAGCCTAGCACTGAAATGGGTTCTGGGTTTTCGCGCGGGTACATTGGGCGAAGATATGATCCGGCTGATCCGGCAACGCTTGCTCTGGCGCGCGACCGACCTGAAGGAAACGGGTGAAAATCTGCGCAAGGGCACCATGACGACCGCCATCTCAGCCGAGGCTGAGGAGCTGGGCAAGTTCGCAGGGGGCGCGTTCTCGGACCCGGTGGTTCAGGTTGGAACGCTGGTCAGCGTGATCGGGTACATATCCTCAACGCAGCCAGGCCTTGGCCTTATCGCGTTTTCCATGATTGTGCCCCAGATCATTATCGTTCTGGTGTCGCAACGCAAAGTGAACACGTTCGTCGCCGAACGCGTCCGCCTTTTGCGCAGCGCCACTGATAGGCTGACCACCGAGGATATCGATGCCGTCGAGCGGGATATCAATGCCCTGTTCGACGACATCTATGACACAAGGCGGCGCATGTTTCTTTGGAAGCTTTCGGCCAAGTTCCTATTGAGCGTAATCAACGGCGCCGGAACCGTAGGTATTCTGATGTTGGGCGGTTATCTGGTGCTGCAGGGAAAGACCGATGTCGGCACGGTGGTGGCCGCGACCAGCGGGCTTGGCCGGATACAGGGCCCGACCGCGTTCCTGATCGCCTTCTACAGACAAGTCAGTGCCAACCGCATCAAATACGAGCTGATGCTGGAACTATTCGGCCCGGACCCCGCGCATTACCGGTACCGCAACAGTGCATAAAAAAGACCGCGCAGCAGCTGCTTGCGCGGTCTGACATTAAAAGCGACGAAACGTCACGCGCGTTCGGAATATTCCATCGTTTCGGTGTTCACGATGATCATTTCATCCTGACCGATGAACGGCGGCACCATGACTTTCACGCCATTGTCCAGAATTGCAGGCTTGAACGAGTTCGCAGCGGTCTGACCTTTGACGACCGGCTCGGTTTCGACAATCTTGCAGGTCACTTTCTGCGGCAGCGTCGCGTTCAGCGCTTCACTTTCGTAGAATTCGACAACAATCGTCATGCCATCCTGAAGGAACGGACGACGCTCGCCCAGCAAATCCGCTGGCAGTTCAATCTGTTCGTATGTTTCAGCATCCATGAAGACCAGCATGCCATCGGTTTCATACAGGAACTGCTGATCCTTCTGTTCAAGGCGCACACGCTCAACCTTGTCAGCCGAGCGGAACCGTTCGTTCAGTTTCGAACCATTGCGCAGGTTGCGCAGTTCGACCTGCGCGAAAGCGCCGCCCTTGCCGGGCTTCACATGGTCAACCTTGACCGCGGCCCAAAGGCCGTCGTTATGCTCAAGCACATTGCCGGGGCGAATTTCGTTCCCATTTATCTTGGGCATTACATAATTCCTTCACAAACGGTTGATGCGTCAGTTGCGCCTCCTATATCTGGCGGGAACATACCTGACAAGACAACCAAACCTAGTGCTGCAAGTGCAGCGAGATATGCAAGTGACGCAACGCAACTATGCATATTAGCTGTATCCGAATCGCACTTTATCGGTCATAAGGACCGTCACGCCGAAAATTGCAAGAGCAAGAAAAACAAGGAAGACGAGATGAGAGATTTCGTTGACGGCACTGCCTTTAACAACGAACAAGGCAATCGTGCTCGCAAACTTTTCGCGGCCGTTGTGTTGGCCGCACTCGATGACGCCATTGCCGATGACAAGAAGTATGGCAATGGCCCGGAACAAATCGCCCGTTGGGCGCGCTCGCGCGATGGACGCGAAGTGCTGTCTTGCGCGGGAATCGACCCGAACGAGCGGGTTGTCAGCGGACTGATGGAGTTCGTTGGCCGTGGCGTGCGGACCTCGGTCGCGCTGTCGCGTGAAGAAAGCGAGCGTCGCAATGCCGCTCAGCAGGCTGAAGCTGCCTGATCCAAGGCTGTTTCAACTCAGAAAAAACGCGCTCTGCCATCAGAGCGCGTTTTTCTATGCGTATCCCACCACGATCCCGGGCGTCAGGATGAGTTCGGGGCTTCCCCTGCCCGCCCAAATCAGGTCATCTGCGCCTTGACAGGTAGGAGACAATCCATGGTTCGCGCCATCATGATTCAAGGCACCGGCAGCAATGTCGGAAAATCCGTTCTGGTGGCGGGGCTTGCGCGGGCTTTTACACGGCGGGGTCTTCGGGTTGCGCCCTTCAAACCGCAGAACATGTCGAACAATGCTGCTGTTACAGAAAACGGTGGGGAAATCGGTCGCGCACAGGCCCTTCAGGCACGGGCGGCAAGGCGGGCGACGCATACGGATATGAACCCTGTATTGTTAAAACCTGAAACTGATACCGGCGCGCAGATCATTGTTCAGGGGCAGCGCGCGGGCACCATGAAAGCCGGTGATTACCGCAAGGATAAATCCAGACTGCTAAGCGCCGCACTGGAAAGCTTTGACCGGCTGTGCAACGACGCGGATCTGGTTCTGATCGAAGGGGCGGGCAGCCCGGCCGAAACAAACCTGCGCAAGGGTGACATCGCCAATATGGGCTTTGCCTGCGCTGCGAACATACCTGTAATACTTGTCGGCGACATTCACCGCGGCGGTGTGATCGCACAGATCGTTGGCACTCAGGCGGTTCTGGACGACGGCGATCTTGCGCGAATTCGGGGCTTCGCCGTCAATCGGTTCAAGGGCGATGTGTCCCTTTTTGACGAAGGGCGCGATGATGTTGCCTCTCGTACTGGGTGGCCCTGTCTGGGGGTCGTGCCATGGTTTCATGACGCCTGGAAGCTACCGGCCGAAGATATGATGGACATCCGTTCTCACACAGGCGGCACCTGCAAGGTTGTTGTGCCACAGCTTGAACGGATGGCGAATTTCGACGACCTTGATCCATTGTCGGCCGAACCCGGTATGAGTGTCGAGATCATTCCGGCCGGACGCGCATTGCCGGGCGATGCCGATCTGGTTTTGCTACCGGGCAGCAAATCCACCATCGGAGATCTGGCCTATTTCCGTGCACAAGGCTGGGACATCGACCTGTACGGTCATGTTCGGCGCGGCGGGCATGTGCTGGGTCTCTGTGGTGGCTTTCAGATGCTGGGCAAGACCATTTCCGACCCCGATGGCGTAGACGGTCGACCGGGTAAGGTCGACGGGTTGGGGTTGCTGGATGTGGACACAGTCATGGGAGGACAAAAGCAAGTTGTCCTGCGTACGGCCCATGCGTTGCCGGACCGAGAGCCAGTCACCGGATACGAAATCCACATGGGCCACACAAACGGGCCGGATTGCACCAATGCATGGCTTGAGGTCGAAGGCCGCCCTGAAGGCGCGGCCAGCGCAAACGGGCGGATCAAGGGAAGCTATCTGCACGGTATCTTTTCGTCCGACGCATTCCGGGCGCGGTATTTGTTAGCGTTAGGCGTGACCTCGGACCTGTCCTATGAGGACGGCGTCGAGCAGGCGCTGGACGATCTGGCCGATCATCTGGAGCGCCACATGGACCTTGACCTGCTGCTCAGCCTCGCGCAGCCCCCGCACCGTGGCTGAGAGTTACTCCAGATCCTGAGCCGCAAGAGCGCGGGCGATCTCTCGCCTGACCATCTTGCGCACATTTCGTGTAATCCGCTCACCCATCGTTCCTTGCAGCTCGGCGCGGACAACCTCTGCGATCAGGGTGCGCAGAGCGTCTTCATCCATGTCGATCGTCCTGACGTTTTCGTCGGAATCAGGTTCTTCGGCATCAGCATCAGACACAACAGCCTGAGACGACCGGATGAATTCCGCCTGATAAGGTGCACCTTCGTCCTGCTGAACCGCCTCTGGTTCGTCACCACCGGCAGCATCAATCGACATCGCAGCGGCAAATTCTTCTTCGACATCCCATGGCAGCGCGTGAGACGGTGTGCCCGAATATGCATCCTGGCTGTCACCGTCCGGTTCCCACTGATCTTCTGTTTGCGCAATGGCCGCTTCCAGCGCTTCGATCTTTGCACTCAGGCTGCTTGTTGCATCATCCGCCGCGGCGCGTTTCGTCTCGGCTGTTTCTGGCTTGTCCCGGTCGGCGTTCGCGGGTTGACCCGTCTGAACGATGTCGCAGGTGCGCAGCAACATCGGCTTCGCAGCATCTGAAACTTCGGCTTCTGATACAGCTTTAGCGGGAATCACCCCCAATTGATCTGGTGTGCTGATCCGCAAAGCATCTGTAAGCACCAGCCGCCCCGGCTTGCGTGCCTTAGTCGTTTGATCCGCGACGGTTTTATCACGACTGTCTTCACTGACCAGACGTTTGACCGAAGACAGAACGTCTTCGATCCCTGCTTTCACGACATTATCAGACATTGTTCTCTACCGCTCTATCCTTGGATCGAGTGTAGCCAAACAATCCGCGCCTCACAACAGATAGTATTGGCGATCAGTCCCGGCGCAATGCTTTGAGAACGCGATCCAGATCCTTGCTTTGCTTGCTGACCTGTGCCGGCGCATTTTTGACCAGATTGTAATACAAAGTCGGATCATAGATTTGCACCGCCAGCCCAAGACGCTCGGCTGTCAGAAGGCCCTGCGCCTGCAACAACTGATAGGCAGCCCGTGACCGTTCGGTGCGCGAAGCGACTTCTGCCAGCTGTGCATCCAGCAAATCCTGCTGCGCATTCAATACATCCAGAGTTGTTCGCGCGCCCAGAGTTGCTTCTTCCCGGATGCCATCAAACGCCACCTGCGAGGCGTTAACGCGCTCGGTTGACGCCCTCAGACTGGCGCTGGCCGCCTGAAACGCCGCATAACGGTCGGTCACACCCTGCGTGATGTTCTTTTGAACGTTCAGAAGATTCGCGCGCGAGGCATCCCGGCTGGCCATTGCGCGGCGGACATTTGCCGCCAACCGGCCACCCGCGTAGATGGGTTGTGTGAAGTTCAGCGACACGGTGGCGTCGTTCACATAGTCATTGTTGTCATAACGCTCGGACACGCCAGCATCGGCATTCAGGCTGACATTCGGCCCAAGGTTTGCCCGTTGCTGCTGCACGACCAGATCAAACGCCCTGACCTGATGCTGCGCCGACAGAATGGCCGGGTGGTTGCGTTGCGCCAGGTTCACAGCTTCAGCTTCGGAACGCGGCAGATTGGGCAGGCTCGGCTGACCAGCCGTTCGCCCCGGTGCCTTTCCGACCGCGTTCACGTATTCGGCCTGCGCAATGCTCAATTCACCGCGTGCCACAGCCAGATCCGCCTGAGAGCTTGCCAGCTGCGCTTCGGACAATGCGACGTCCGTCCGGGTTACTTCGCCCACTTCGAAGCGGTCATTCGACGCCCTAAGTTCCTCTGCCGACACATCCACGTTGTTCTGGCGGATCGCCACGGTCTCTTCTTGCAACAGGACGCCCAGATAGGCATTTGCTGCGCGGATAAGAACCTGTTGTTCGATATCGATCAGGGTTTGCCGGGTCGATAGCACCGTTTCCTGCGCCGACTGCTTGCCCAGCACCGACGCGCCGCCATCATACAAAAGCTGGCTCAGCGTCAGGCCCGAAAAGAACCGCGACGGCTCGTTTGTCGTCACGACGTTATTGACCCGCGAACGGGTGTAATCCTGGCTGACCTGCACGGTCCAGTTGATGATTGGCCGCAACGCGGAAAGCGCAATGGCCACATCTTCATCCGCCGCTCGCAGCAACGCCCGGTTCTGCTCAAGCAAACCACTGGTGTTATACGCGCCGATGAACGCATCCGTTATGTTGTCTGCCCACGCTGCACGCCCTGGCATCACGCTCATGGCAAGTCCTGCGGTCACAGCAAACGCCCTGACCAGCTTACCTGTCGCCGAACCACGCATACCAAAATCCTCTCAAACGAAATTACACTGCCCTACAGGCAGTTTGCGGCCTTCTTTTCAACTAATCAAGGTGATAGAAAAATCTATCGGCGGACTATAGCGAAAATGCACACTCTGCCGAAAAACCTTCCAGAACCGGCGCATTGGCATTGAACACATCACGCCAACTGACGCGGCCCCCGGTTTTTCGACCAATCCGAACTGTACCCAGGTTGCCGTTGACAAACAGACACACGATCCGACCGTGATCCTTGAGTTGATCCAACAGGGCATTGGGCACCTGCTCGACACCGCCCTGCACCATGATCGCATCATAGGGGCCGTGTTCTGCCACACCCTGCTCCAGCGCGCCGACGTGGATAATAGCGTTGTGCACGTCAGCTTCGGCCAAGAGGCTTTGCGCCTCGGCTGCAAGGGTTTCGTCGCTTTCAACACCCACAACCAACTCAGCCATCCGCGCGGTGACAGCCGTGGAATATCCCATTGCCGGAGCGATATCGAGGACCATCTCATCCTTGGATATGTTCAGCACGTCCAGCATTTTAGCCAGGGTTCGCGGCTCCAGCATGCTGCGCCCGTCACCCAGATCAATCAGGCCGTCCACATAGGCCGCCTCGCGCTGAGAATCGGGCACGAAGCTTTCCCGCGGAACACTCAGCATCGCCTCAATGATCGGGAACTTGGTGACGTCAGAGGGGCGGATCTGTGTATCAACCATTGTGCGGCGCCGGGCTGCGAAGTCAGTCATTGGATATCTCGTCTCATTCCCAAAGATGTCGGGCTTGTGCCATATCCTGAACCTTCCAGCAACGCCCCTGTTGCCGCAACCTGAATCTTGATCACCTCCTTGGGCGTGGACGTCGGCAAATTTCGATCTTGCCGGCAATTTCGCGCGCAATCCACTGGACGCCCCAGAGGAAAGCTGTTAAAAACCCAGTCACACCACGGCAAGTATTTGATTTTACTTGAAAAGGCGAGTTGGCGGAGTGGTGACGCAGCGGATTGCAAATCCGTGTACACCGGTTCGATTCCGGTACTCGCCTCCAACTACATCCTAATCGCTGACTTGGCCCCGCAGTACGCGCGTGTGACGCTTGGTATTTTCAGACGTTCATGGCCCGCGATTCTGTCGAACTGCGGGCCAGATATGGCGTGTTTTTTCGGAACACCTGCCTACCCCTGCTCGTTCACGGGGCGCGATGTAGTCTGGTGTTTGCCTTACCCTCAGGCGCGCCCTTGTGGCACAACCTCGTATCCCGGCTCTTCCGGTTCATCATCCGTCATTTCGGCTGGAAAGCCCGGGGCGGTGATATCCAGGCCGGTTGCCTCTTCCAGCCGTTTGATAATATTTGGTGAAAGCTCGCGTTCGCCATATCGTGCGATACCATCGTTAAAGATGTTGATCATCACCGGGTTTATTTCCAGCGGCACCCCGGCGCGGTCGGCGACCTCCTGAAACAAACCGATATCCTTCTTCACCAGATCCATGGTGAAGGAAATATCGCGCGACCCGTTCAGGATGACCTGACTTTCGGTTTCGTGCACGAAGGATGTGCCGGACGAGATTTTGATCGCCTCATAGGTCGTGTTCAGATCCATCCCCGCAGCCTTTGCTGTAACCAGTGCTTCGGCGCAGGTAATCAGGTTGGCAGTGGCAAGATAGTTGGTCATCACTTTCAGCACCGAGGCCGAGCCCAGCTCGCCGGTGTGCAAAACCCGGCGGCCCATTGTCGTCAGGAACGGCAGAATTCGTTCAAACGTTTCCCGGTCACAGCCCGCAAAGATCGAGATATTGCCCGTCGCGGCACGGTGGCACCCGCCAGAAACCGGGCAATCCACAGCTGCACCGCCGCGTGAAATGACTTCGGCACCGAGGCGTTTGACTTCGGCTTCGTCTGTGGTCGACATCTCCATCCAGATCTTGCCGGGGCCCACTTCGGGCAACATCTCCTTCATGACTGCGTCCGATGCTGCCGGAGACGGCAGACAGGTGATCACCGCATCGCAATCGCGCATCAGCTGGGCGGGCCCTTCTGCCGCCTTTGCGCCTTTGGCGACAAATTCGGCCACCAGATCTGCGTTCAGGTCATGCACAGTCAGGTCAATGCCATTGCGCAAAAGGGATCCCGAAAGCTTGCCGCCAACGTTACCCAGACCGATAAATCCCACTTTCATATGACGCATCTCCAAGTTCGTCGTTTTCCCGTCATGCGACCACATACCGAACACGCACTTCATGCCGCCGAACGACGCCTACAGGTCGCTTTTTTCACCTTGGCTTATTTGTTGCGCGCGAACCGCTTGACAAGCGGGCCGGCGGTGCCGCATGTCCCGGACGTTGGTGTCGGCAACAGCCGATGAAAAGGGAATGCGTCAACGGTTCATCCGCCAAACGCAGCCGCCCCCGCGACCGTGACCGGAGAGGATGCCCAATGCCACTGGCCTGTGCCGGGAAGGCGGGACATCCGACAGAGCAACCGCTCTGGCATCCGCAAGCCGGGAGACCTGCCAACACCCGAAGTTGAAACCGGGCGGGGTGTTCCGGTGTCGGGTCCATGTGCAGACGTGGTGCCCGCATGAAACCCCGTCCCCCGCGAAGAGGATTTGGGGGGATGAGAGACATGACCGAGACCGCACCGGTAGAACTACTGGTCTGCACGACTTGCCGCCGGGGTCTGCCCGTCGAGGATGACGCTGAGCGTCCCGGCACATTGTTGCACAAGGCCTTGGAACAGGCTGCCCTGCCAGATGGCATCATTCTGAAACCTGTCGAATGCCTTTCGAACTGCGATCAGGGCTGTTCCATCGTTCTTCGGGGCGGGCCGGATCGCTGGACCTTTGTTTACGAGAACCTGAACGAAATCGATCACGTCGATGTCATCATCGATGGTGTGACCAAGTATCTGGCCACAGACGATGGTCTGGTGAAGTGGCGCGACCGTCCTGAACATTTCCGCAAAAACTGCGCCTCGCGCATTCCCCCGATTGGAGGCTGAGATCATGTCGAACCTAGAAAAACTTCCCGTCACCGTGATCACCGGCTTTCTGGGCTCGGGCAAAACCACGCTGGTGCGTCATCTGATGCAGAACCCGCAGGGAAAGCGTCTTGCGATTGTTGTTAACGAGTTTGGCGATGTGGGTGTTGATGGTGACATTCTAAAATCCTGCGCGATACCGGATTGCCCTGCGGAAAACATCATGGAACTGGCAAACGGCTGCATTTGCTGCACCGTGGCTGATGATTTCATCCCGACCATCGAGGCGCTGATGGCGCTGGAACCGCGCCCGGATCACATCCTGATCGAAACATCCGGCCTTGCACTGCCCAAACCGCTGCTGAAAGCATTTGATTGGCCTGATATCCGTTCGAAAATCACCGTTGATGGCGTGATTGCGCTGGCCGATGCCGAGGCTGTGGCCGCCGGTCGCTTTGCTCCGAACGTTGAAGCGGTGGATGCCCAACGGCTGGCTGATGACTCGATCGATCACGAAACACCCTTGTCCGAGGTGTTCGAAGATCAAATCTCGTGCGCGGATATCATCCTGCTGACCAAGCCCGATCTAGCAGGTCCCGAAGGTGTCGCGAAAGCCAAACAGATCATCGCCGCCGAGGCACCGCGGCCGCTTCCCGTTGTCGAGGTCGCCGAGGGTGTCGTCGACGTACGTGTCGTGCTTGGCCTTGAGGCTGCCGTCGAAGATGACATGGACGCGCGCCCGTCACATCACGATGGCCATCACGATCATGAGCATGACGATTTCGAGAGCATCATCGTCGAGTTGCCGGAACAGACCGACCCTGCGGAACTGGTAGCCAGAATCGAACGTCTTGCGACTGAGCTGAATATCCTGCGCGTCAAAGGCTATGCCGCCGTCGCTGGCAAACCGATGCGCCTGCTGGTTCAGGCTGTCGGCGCGCGGGTTCGTCACCAATACGACCGCCCGTGGGAGCCCGGTGAAGAGCGCCGCTCGCGCCTGGTCGTGATTGCCGAGCATGACGACATCAAAGAAGCCGAAATCCGTGATATCCTCGTGGGTGTGACCGAGGTTGCCGAGTAAGTCATGCACGTCGTCTTTCGCGAAAGCCACGGGCTCGAGGAAACCGAGACCCCAACCGATCTGGGCCAAAGCCCGGGTGATCTGGTTGTGCTGTCCTTTTCCGACAGTGACCTGGGCGCTTTCGCGGCGGGCTGGCATCGCGGCGGCGGGCCTGAGGGGCGGATGCCCACGATGCGGCTGGCCAATCTTGCGGCGCTGAAGCACCCTCTGTCCGTCGATACCTATGTCGAACAGACACTTGAAGGCGCAAAGGGCATCCTGATCCGTCTGATCGGTGGCGTGCCCTATTGGTCTTACGGATTGCAACAGGTTCTGGCACTGGCGCAGGCCAAAGGCATCGCTCTGGCCGTTTTACCGGCGGATGGGCGCGAAGACACTCGGTTGGATGAGTATTCGACCCTGCCCCTCTCGACCCTGAGGCGGCTGGCACATCTGTGTGACACCGGCGGCGAAGTCGCCGCGCAGGCCGCATTGGCCCAGATGGCGCTGGCAGCAGGGCTTTATGCCGGGCCAGTGATAGGCGCAAAAACCCTGCCCGAATGCGGTGCGTGGTGCCCGGATCAGGGTGTCGTCCCGGTGGATTCCGCGTTCGATAACGATGCGAAACGCATCCTTGTCACCTTCTACCGCGCATATCTGACATCCGCAGACACCGCCCCGGTCGCGGCCCTGATCCGCAGCCTGCGCGCCCGCGGGCTCCAGGCGGTGGGTCTGTTTGCCCCGTCACTCAAGGCCCCGGTCGCTGCCGACTGGCTCAGGGAACAGGTCGTTGCCCTGAGACCATCGGCGATCATCAACGCCACTTCATTCTCGGGCAAGGGCGCATCCGGCACGTCGCCTCTGGACGCAGCGGATGTGCCGGTGTTTCAGGTCGCCCTCGCCACCTCGCGACGCAAGGCCTGGGCCGAGGCGGAACGCGGCCTGTCACCCGCCGACCTCGCCATGCACGTGGTATTGCCCGAAGTGGACGGGCGAATATCGGCAGGCGTTGTCTCTTTCAAAGAGCCGGGCAAGCGCGATCCGCATCTGGAATACTCGCGTTTTGCGCATCGGGCCGAGCCGGACCGGATCGAGGCGATCATCGACCGGGTATCGGGCTGGCTTGCCCTGAATGACAAACCAAAGGCAGATCAGATTCCCGCATTGGTACTGTCCACATATCCGGGCAAAGACTGGCAAATGGCCCATGCGGTCGGTCTCGACGCACTGGCCTCGGCTGAGGCGATGTTGTCTGATCTTTGCGGTGAAGGCTACGACACAGCAGCTGGCGAACCAATTGCCGACACACTCTTGGAGGCCCGGATATCGTGGCCGCTTGAGGATTATCTGAGTGCACTCGCAGAATTGCCCCAGATCCTGCGCACCGATCTGCACACCGTATGGGGCAATCCCGAGCAAGACCCAACTTTCGCTCATGGCGCGTTTCACTTCACGGCTTTGCGACGCGGCAAGGCACTGGTCGCACTGCAACCAGAACGCGGAACACCTGAGCTGCGGGATGACGACTATCATGACCTCTTGCGCACCCCGCGCCACAGTTATGTCGCCTTCTATTTGTGGCTGCGCAAAGGTCTTGGCGCGGACGCGCTGATCCATATCGGTGCGCATGGCACACTGGAATGGCTGCCCGGCAAATCGGTCGCCCTATCAGCAGACTGCTGGCCCGAGGCGCTGATCCGTGACCTGCCGGTGATCTACCCGTTCATCGTCAACGACCCAGGTGAGGCCGCGCAGGCCAAGCGCCGGATCGGCGCGGTGACCCTGGGCCACATCCCGCCCCCCATGAAAGAAAGCGGAACGCCTGACCGGATGGTGCGACTGGAAGCCCTGCTGGACGAGTTCTCAAACGCGGACGGCCTTGACCCCAGACGCCGTGACCGGTTGCAGGAAGATATCCGGGATGAGGCGCAAGCCATTGGGCTGGAGCACGATCTGGGCCTGAACCAGGCCACCAGCACCGCGGAAGCAATCACGCGCATCGACCGCTTTGTCTGCGATATCAAAGAAAGCCAGTTTGGCGACGGGCTGCACGTCTATGGGCGTGTTCCGGATGTGATCGGCAGTTTCGACCCAGCCCCATCCGCCCATGCCGAACGCAAGGCACTGATCAATGCGTTGGCTGGCAAGCGGATCGAGGCTGGCCCGTCCGGCTCGCCCTATCGGGGCCGCTCTGACGTGCTGCCGACCGGGCGAAACCTGTTCACCACCGACCCGCGGTCTGTGCCCACCCGCGCAGCCTACACGCAAGGCGTGAAACTGGCCGAGGAACTGGTACGGCGGCACTTGCAGGAGGAAGGCGATTACCCGAAAGGGCTGATTGTCGATCTGTGGGGATCGGCCACCATGCGCACTGCGGGCGAAGAATTCGCCATGGCCCTGCACCTGCTGGGTGTAAAGCCGGTTTGGGATAAGGGATCCGAGCGGGTTTCGGGTATTGAAGTGCTGCCCATCACCGACCTGAGCCGCCCGCGCCTGGACGTCACCCTGCGGGTTTCAGGCTTGTTTCGCGATGTGTTCCCTACGTTGTCAGCCCTTTATGGTCAGGCGGTCCGGGCTTTGTCAGAGCGTGATGAAGCGACTGACTGGAACCCCTATGCCGGTCACGCCCCGGCTGCGCGGGTGTTTGGCCCGGCACCCGGCAGTTACGGCCTGAACATGACCCATCTGTCCGAGACCTATACGGACGAGGCGCGCGCCCAAGCCGGGGAGGCATGGCTTGAGGCCAGCTCGTACGCGCTGGAAGGTGAGCACGTTGCGCAAGACAAAGCGGGAATCACGGATCGTGTCGCCAATGCCGACAGTTTTGTTCACCTCCAGGATCTGACGGAAACTGACCTGCTGCTGGCCAACGACTATGCCACGCATGAAGCCGGTTTTGCCGCCGCCAAAAACATCACTCGTGGCACCGCTCAGCTTTACCATCTGGACAACACCAACCCCAATAATCCGCGCGCCCGGACTCTGCCGGAAGAAATCAGCCGCGTCGTTCATGCCCGCGCTGCCAACCCCGGCTGGATTGCCGGGATGCAGCGCCATGGGTTTCGCGGCGCCGCCGAGATCGCGGCGACGCTGGATCACATGGCCTCATTCGCACATCTGTCGGGCACTGTCGCTCCGCATCTGTTTGATCTCTACCACGAAGCCACATTGGGCAATGAGGCCGTTGATGCCTTTCTGCAAGAGGCTAACCCGAAGGCCCATCAGGCCATGCAAGACAGGTTCCGTGCACTGCTGGAAGCGGGGCTTTGGAACACACGCCGGAATTCGATCCGGGCCGATTTGGAGGGTTTGGGATGAGTGCACCTATCGTTCAAGGATGGTGTCCCGGCGCGCATCGTCCGATGATGTCAGGCGACGGGCTGGTCGTGCGGGTCCGTCCGCGTCTGGCGCGACTGAATGCCAGGCAGGCTATTGGTTTGTGCGAACTGGCTGAACGGTTCGGCAATGGCACCATCGACCTGACCAATCGTGCCAACCTGCAACTGCGCGGCGTGGATGAGCGCGACCACCAGCCGTTGCTAGTGGAACTTGCGGCGCTGAACTTGCTTGATGCGGAACCCGGCATCGAAGTACGCCGCAATATTCTGGTTACACCGCTCTATCAGGCGGGCGATTTGACCGCGCGGCTGACACAGGAGTTGATTGATCGACTGGCCGAATTGCCTGCTCTGCCCGCTAAGTTTGGTTTTGCCATAGATACAGGCCCGAAGCGCCTGTTAGCCTCAGATTCCGCAGATATTCGTCTGGAACTGGGTGCCGACGGTCTGATCCTGCGCGCCGACGGCTGCAAAACCGGGCGACGTGTGACCGAGGATGACGCCATTGACCACGTGATCGCGCTGGCCCGATGGTTTGCCCAAACCTATACGGCCGAGACACGTCGCATGGCGCGGGTCACCCACGCGTTGCCACAGGAATGGCAGGGATTTGCCCCCGGTCCTGTCGGTGAAAAACTGCAACCCGGCCCCTGTGAACTGGGTGCTCTCTATGGCGCGGCGTTCGGCTCGCTGCCTGCGCGCAAGCTTTGTGAACTGATTGAAGCCAGCGGCGCTTCAGCCCTGCGTGTCACCCCGTGGCGACTGATCCTGCTGGAAAGCGGGGCGGCGATACCCGCCCCGGATTTTGTCACGGACGGAGCCGATCCGATGATGACAACCGACGCCTGCCCCGGCGCGCCTTTCTGCCCGCAAGCGCAAGTGGAAACCCGCGACATCGCCCGTGCATTGGCCCAGCGTATTCCCGGTCGCCTGCATGTCTCGGGCTGCGCCAAAGGATGCGCCCATATGGGCCCGGCCGACATCACAGTGGTCGGAAACAACGGGCGATTTGATCTTGTCAAAAAGGGCCGCGCAGGGGATGAGCCCTGCCAACGCGGGCTCGCCCCCGAAACACTCATGACCATGGACTTCACCTGATGCCCCACACTTACGAAACTGATGGCGCGGCGATCTACAAGGAAAGCTTTGCCACCATCCGGTCCGAGGCTGATCTGACCCGCTTTGATGCCGATGAAGAGCAGGTCGCCGTTCGGATGATCCACGCCGCCGGCATGGTCGGGCTGGAGGAGTTTGTACATTTCTCACCCGGATTTGTGCAGACCGCACGCACGGCGCTGGAAAACGGCGCGGCGATCCTGTGTGACGCGCGCATGGTCAGCGAGGGTGTGACCCGCTTCCGTCTGCCTGCAGACAACCAGGTGATCTGCACCCTACATGACGAACGCGTGCGCCCTCTTGCCGCCGAAATGAGCAACACCCGTTCGGCCGCTGCGCTGGAACTCTGGCGACCGCATCTGGAAGGTGCTCTGGTCGCCATCGGAAACGCGCCCACCGCGCTGTTTCACTTGCTGAACATGCTGGAAGACCCCGATTGCCCGCGCCCTGCTGCGATCATCGGCTGCCCGGTCGGATTTGTCGGAGCGATGGAGTCCAAAGACGCGTTGTGGCAGGCGCAACCCGTTCCGTCCTGCATTGTCAAAGGCCGTCTGGGTGGCAGCGCCATCACCGTTGCAGCCATCAACGCCATCGCAAGCCGGGCGGAATGAAAATGGGTACCATATACGGCGTGGGCCTTGGCCCCGGTGACCCGGATCTGATGAGTGTCCGGGCCGATCGCCTTCTGCGCAACGCCAAGCACGTGGCATTCTTTCGCAAACCGGGTCGCAGCGGTCAGGCCCGCAAAATCGTCAACGGGATGATCCCCGAAGGCGCGGTTGAATTCCCGATGGAATACCCTGTGACCACCGAGATTCCGGTCACCGATCCGCGTTATAATGAATTGCTGGCGGCGTTTTATGAAGAGTGCACAGCACACCTGAAGACGCTGTCGGCACAGGGTGAGGATGTGGTGGTCCTGTGCGAGGGTGATCCGTTTTTTTACGGCTCGTTCATGCATCTTTACAATCGGTTGCGTGACGAAGCTCCGGTTGAAGTTGTGCCAGCCATCACGGGTATGTCCGGTGCGTGGACGGCCACGGGCGATCCGATCACCTGGGGGGACGATGTGCTGACCGTGCTGGTCGGCACCCTGCCCGAGAAAGTTCTGGCTGAACGCATGGCGCAGACAGATGCCTTGGTCGTGATGAAAATCGGGCGGAACATCGACAAGGTGAAACGCGCGCTGAAAACCTCTGGTCTGTATGACCGCGCATGGATTGTCGAATACGCGCAGATGCCGAACCAGGCGGTGACAAAATTGTCTGAGGCCTGCGAGAAGATCACCCCATATTTCTCGATCATCGTTGTTCATGGTCAGGGGCGCCGACCATGAGCGGCTGGGTCAAGATCGCAGGCCTTGGTCCGGGGGACGAGGCGCTGGTCACCCCCGAAGTTACAGCGGCTTTGGCCGACGCCACCGATGTGGTGGGCTACATCCCTTATGTGGCCCGCGTGGCCGACCGCCCCGGCCTGACCCTGCACGCCAGTGATAACCGGGTTGAAATCGACCGCTCGCAACACGCGCTGCAAATGGCGGTCGAAGGCAGGCGGGTGGTTGTTGTGTCCTCGGGCGATCCCGGTGTGTTTGCAATGGCGGCAGCGGTGTTCGAAGCGTTGGAGAATGGCCCAACAGAATGGCGTGACATTCAGATAGATGTGCTGCCGGGGATCACCGCGATGCTGGCCGCATCTGCCCGCGCGGGCGCTCCGATGGGGCATGATTTCTGCGCCATCAACCTTAGCGACAACCTAAAGCCTTGGGCACTGATCGAAAAACGCCTGCGCTTGGCTGCGCAGGCCGATTTTTCGATGGCATTCTACAACCCCCGCTCGAAGTCTCGCCCGGAAGGCTTTGTAAAGACACTGGAAATCCTACGCGAAGAATGCGAGCCCGAGCGGGTGATCCTGTTTGCGCGCGCCGTGTCACGAGCGGATGAGGTGATCCGGGTTTCTACTCTTGCCGAGGCCACGCCCGAGATGGCGGATATGCAGACCGTGGTTATTGTCGGTTCGTCGCGCACCCGAGTCATCGAACGCAAAGGCACGCCGATCGTCTATACGCCACGCTTCACCCCGGTCGAGGATCAGGGATGAGACACCCAGTCCAGAACCTGTGTGACAGCCGAAAGCTCGGTCCGCTTAGGCAGAACAGGGCGCTCGATCATAAGCACTGGCAGGCCCAGCGCCCGCGCTGCGTCCAGCTTGGCGCGCGCACCCAAGCCGCCCGCGTTCTTGGACACCACAAGCTGCGTCCTGTGTTGCTGCATCAATGCGCAGTCATCGGCTTCTGCAAAAGGACCCCGGGCCACGACAACCTGCGCCAAAGGAAAAGGCACGCTGTCAGGCTCGTCCACCAGACGCAGCAGGTAGTGATGCTGGGGCTGGGCTGCAAAGTCTTCAAGATGCATACGCCCGACAGCCAGGAACACACGCTGCGGATCACCTGCAAGCGCATCGACGGCGGCAGTGATATCGGGCACGCGGTGCCAGACATCGCCGGGTTGCAGCTTCCACGCCGCGCGGGTCAAGGCGGCCAGTGGAACCTGAGTTGTGTGACACGCCTCAATCGCGTTCCGGCTCATCTGCGCCGCAAATGGATGGGTCGCATCCACGACATGGGTGATCGCGTTTTCACGGATGTAGTGGGCCAGACCTTCCGGGCCGCCAAACCCGCCAACTCGCACCGGCAACGGCTGCGGACGCGGGGTTTCCACCCGTCCCGCATAAGAATACACAGCCGCAATCCCCTGTTCCGCAACAGCTTTGGCCAGAGCGTTGGCCTCGGTCGTGCCGCCAAGAATCAGGAGGTTGGGCATGTCTGAATCTCCGTGGCTGACCGTTTTGGGATTGGGCGAAGATGGGCTTGATGGCCTGTCGCCTGCAAGCCGTCAAGTGCTGGACCGGGCCGAAGTGATCATGGGGCCGCCTCGTCACCTGTCGCTGCTGCCGGAAAACGAGGCTGAGCGGGTCGAATGGCCGGTGCCGTTCTCGGACGGATTGCCGATCCTGAAAGGCCTGCGCGGACGGCAGACGGTGGTTCTGGCGTCAGGTGATCCGTTCTGGTTTGGCGCGGGGTCCGTCATCGCGCGTAACTTTGATGCCAAAGAGTGGACCGCCCTGCCCGGCCAGTCTACATTTTCGCTGGCCGCCGCGCGGCTGGGCTGGCCTTTGGAAAGCACGCTGACCTTTGGCCTGCACGCTGCGCCTTTGACCCGATTGCGGCCGCATCTGGCCCCGGGACTTCATGCCATTGTGCTATTGCGTGACGGCAAGGCAGTTGCTGAACTGGCGACATATCTTAGCGAAACCGGATTTGCCGACAGCGCGTTGCATGTGATGCAGGCCCTCGGCGGCCCGCGTGAAAGCGTCCAGACAGTGAGCCTGACCGAAGCTTTGCTGGGAACCTTCGATCATCCCGTCTGCGTCGGGTTGGAAGTGACCGGCACTGGGCGGGGACTGTCCAAGGCCTCGGGCAAGCCAGATGATCTTTTTGAAACCGACGGTCAGATTACAAAACGCCCGATCCGGGCACTGACCCTGTCCGCACTGGCCCCGCAGCGGGGCGAGCATCTGTGGGATATCGGCGGTGGCACTGGTTCGATCAGCATCGAATGGCTGATGTGTGACCCGACCCTGACCGCCACCAGTATCGAACCCCGCGCAGACAGGGCCGAACGCATTCGTCGCAATGCCGACGCGCTGGGGCAGGATCGGTTACAGGTTGTCCACGGTACCGCGCCCGAAGCGCTGGCCGGTTTGCCCCTGCCAGACGTGGTTTTCATCGGCGGTGGGCTCAGCCCCAGTCTGCTGGCGTGGCTTCGCGACGCCCTGCCCGCTGGCACCCGGTTGGTCGCCAATGCGGTAACGTTGGAAAGCGAAGCACTGTTGGCGCGATGGCACCAAGACCTGGGCGGAGACCTGTTGCGGATCGAACTGGCACATTCTGCACCGCTCGGACCGCGGCGCGGCTGGAAGGCTGCCTATCCGGTCGTGCAGTGGAGCGTGACCTTATGATCGTGGCAGGCTTGGGCTTTTCATCAGACGCGACGGCAGACAGTTTGCGCGCCGCCTATGACGCGGCAGCGGCCAGCCATGATGTCCAAGCTCTGGCGACGGTTGCCGACAAAAGCGGCCACTCTGCGCTGGCGGCCTTTGCGGAAAGCCTTGCCCTTCCGCTGCATTTCGTGGCGGCTGCCGATTTGGCCGGACAACGCACCCTGACATGCTCTAACCGCAGCCGTGCCGCTTATGGCACCGGCAGCGTAGCCGAAGCATCCGCCCTTGCCGCCGCCGGGTCCGGCGCGCGGCTGCTTTCACCCAGACACATTTCGGACGACCGGCTGGCCACCTGCGCCATCGCCATCGGAGGACAAACATGACCGTTCATTTCATCGGCGCCGGACCGGGCGCTGCAGACCTGTTGACATTGCGCGGGCGCGACATCATCGCCTCGTGTCCTGTATGCCTATATGCCGGATCACTGGTGCCCGAGGAGATTCTGAGCCACTGCCCCAAAGACGCAAAAATCGTCAACACTGCGCCCATGGATCTGGACCAGATCATGGCCGAGATCGAAGTCGCGCATAAAGCGGGTCAGGATGTGGCGCGGCTGCATTCGGGCGATTTGTCAGTCTGGTCGGCGATGGGCGAACAGATCCGCCGCCTGAAAGAAATGGGCATTCCGGTCAGTGTGACCCCTGGCGTACCATCCTTTGCCGCCGCCGCAGCGGCCCTGGGCACCGAACTGACCCTGCCGGGACTGGCGCAATCGGTGGTTCTGACCCGGACGCCGGGGCGCGCGTCATCCATGCCCGAAGGTGAAACGCTAGTGAATTTTGCCCGTACCGGCGCGACTTTGGCTATTCATCTGTCAATCGGCAATCTGGACAAGGTTATCGCAGACCTGATCCCGGCTTATGGCGCCGATTGTCCGGTGGCCGTTGTGTATCGCGCAAGCTGGCCGGATGAAAAGATCATCCGCGCAACGCTGGAAACCCTGAAAGGGTCGCTGGACGAAAGCATCTCGCGCACGGCTTTGATCATGGTAGGCCCCGCGCTGGCCGGTGAGGGTTTTGACGAAAGCTGTCTTTATTCCAGAGATTACGACCGCCGCTATCGCCCACAAAGTGCCGACAGCCCTTGGTCAAGCTGGAGCCATGGTGATGACTAACCCTCCGGGTATTTTGATTTCAGCACCCTCTTCGGGTACCGGCAAGACGACGGTCATGCTGGGCCTTTTGCGCGCGCTGGCCGAAGATGGCCTGACCGTGCAACCCTTTAAAAGTGGGCCGGATTATATCGATCCCGCCTTTCACCGGGCGGCTGCCGGGCGGGCTTCGTTCAATCTGGACAGCTGGGCAATGACGGATCCCCTGTTCAGCGCTATTTCCGCTCAGGCTGAAGGCGCTGACATTGTGGTGGCCGAGGGCTCGATGGGTTTGTTCGACGGTGTCGCAAAGCCCGGCGAAGTTGGGCACGGTTCAAGCGCCGAGACCGCCCTGCGCATGGGCTGGCCCGTTGTACTTGTGTTGGATGTGGGCGGGCAGGCACAATCAGCGGCGGCAACGGCGCTGGGGTTCAGGATGTATAATCCTGACCTGCCCTTTGCCGGAGTGATCCTGAACCGATGCGCCAGCCCCCGCCATGAACGCCTGACCCGTCTGGGGATGGAGCGCGCGGGCCTGCCTGTTCTGGGCGTCCTGCCCCGGCGTGGTGACTTGACCCTGCCCGAGCGGCATCTGGGACTTATTCAGGCGGTCGAACATCCCGATCTGGAAAGCGCCATTGTAGGTTATGCCGCGTTCTTGCGAGAACATGTGGACCTTGACGCAATCAAGCGGGCGGCTTCCTCAGGCCCCGGCGGGCCATCGTCAGCCGCGCTGCCGCGCCCCCCCGCCCAGCGGATCGCGCTGGCCCGCGATGCCGCCTTTTCCTTTACCTACCCCCACCTTTTGCAGGGGTGGCACGATGCGGGTGCCGAGATCTTGCCTTTTTCCCCCTTGGCGAACGAACCTCCGGCGGCGGATGCCGATCTGGTCTGGCTGCCCGGCGGGTACCCCGAATTGCACGCCGGAACATTGGCAGCGGCCACCACCTTCCTGAGTGGTTTGCGAAAACATGCGGAAACAAAGCCGGTGCACGGAGAATGCGGCGGCTACATGGCACTTGGTCAGGCGCTGATCGACAAGGACGGCGTGCAACATGAAATGGCCGGCTTGCTGGGGCTCGTCACATCCTACCAGAAGCGCAAGTTCAATCTTGGCTACAGAAAAGCCGAGTTGTTGGCCCCCATGCCCGGCTTTGCCAAAGGCGCAGCCTTGCGCGGGCACGAGTTCCACTATTCCTCGATCGTGGATCAACCGGACGCCCCATTGGCACGCGTGTTTGACGCCGAAGGGGAAGAAGGTCCGCAAACCGGATCACTGCGTGGCAATGTCACTGGCACGTTCTTTCACCTGATTGCGGAGGCGTCGGCATGAGCGGCTTTGTTTCTTTCATCGGCTCTGGCCCCGGTGATCCGGAACTGCTGACACTCAAGGCGGTGGACCGGATGCAAAAGGCCGATGCGATCCTGTTCGACGATCTCAGCAGCGGCCCGATCCTGAGCCATGCGCGCGACGATGCGGATCTGGTTGGCGTCGGAAAGCGGGCCGGTCGTCCGTCCCCCAAGCAGGACCATGTCAGCCGGTTGTTGGTGGATTACGCGCAGTCCGGTCAGCATGTGGTGCGCCTGAAATCCGGCGACGGCGGTATGTTCGGACGGCTAGAGGAAGAGCTTGTCGCCCTGCGCGCAGCTGGTATCGCCTATGAGATCATTCCCGGCGTCCCCTCAGCAGTGGCAGCGGCAGCGGCCGCAGGCATTCCGTTGACGCGCAGGCTCACGGCCCGGCGGGTCCAGTTCGTGACCGGCCATGACGTCAGTGGTGAGTTGCCCGACGACCTGAACCTGAAAGCGCTGGCTGATCCGCAGGCCACGACCGTCGTTTTCATGGGCAAGCGCACCTTTCCCCTGCTGGTCGAAGCCCTGCACACGCAAGGATTGCCGTTGGATACTCCGGCGCTTATGGCCGAATCCGTCTCGACCCCCGAGCAAAAGCTGCAACGCGCCACGATTGGCGCGCTGGCAGAGCAGCTGAGAACCGAGATTGGCAAAGCACCGGCGCTGATCCTTTATGGTCCGCTGGCGGAGTTCGACGATGATTGATCTGAGCTTGATCGGTATCGGTACCGGCAATCCGGATCATGTAACGTTTCAGGGCGCGCAGGCGATCCGGGCGGCGGATTTGATCCTGATTCCACGCAAGGGGGAAAACAAGGCTGATCTGGCCGGGCTGCGTGAAGCGATCATCGAGCGTGTCGCCGAAACGCCGCCGCAGATTGCCTATTTCGATATTCCCCAGCGCCGGGCCGACGATGGCTACCTGCGCGGTGTCGATGAATGGCACGACGCCATCGCCCTGCGCTGGCAAGCGGCCATAGCCGCTCATCCAGAGGCGCAGCATGTCGCGCTGCTGATTTGGGGGGATCCGTCCCTCTATGACAGCTCACTGCGCATCGCTGCCCGGTTGAACCCGCAACCCAATACCAAGGTTATCCCCGGCATCACCGCCTTGCAGGCGCTGACCGCTGCCCATGCGATTCCGATCAATGATCTGGGCGCGCCCTACGTTGTCACAACCGGTCGTCGTATCCGGGATGAAGGCTGGCCTGATGCGGCCTCGAACGTCGCTGTGATGCTGGACGGCGAATGCTCGTTCCAAACCCTTGATTTGGCAGATTATGACATCTGGTGGGGCGCCTATGTGGGTATGAAAGAAGAGGTTCTGATCAGTGGCCCGCTGGATGAGGTTGCGCAGAATATCCTTGAGACCCGGGCGAAAGCCCGCGCCGAACATGGCTGGATCATGGATATCTACCTGTTGAAGATGCGGCGGAAGTAACGCACGGGCACATGAACACGGGTTTGTGATGTCGCGGGTCGGTCAGGTCTGGCACACAGGGTGCACCTCAATACAGGAGACGTGACAATGAAAGCCCTCATTCCCTTGCTTTGCCTGATCGCTTTACCCGTTTGGGCGCAGGACGTTCCGGCCGGATGGGCTGTGTTTCCTGCGGACAAGACCTACTCGGAACTGGTCGATGCAACCAAGGTTGCGATCAAGGACAACGGATTGATAGTGGTGACGCAGGCTGGACCCACCAAGGCAGCTGCGGCGCGCGGGATCACCATTCCGGGCAATCTGGTGATTGGCGCGTTCAACAACGATTACGCCGTAAGGGTGCTGGAAACCTCTACCAATGCGATGATCGAAGCACCGATCCGTTTCTATGTCACCGAGAACGAGGACGGAACCGCAACCCTGTCTTACAAGACCCCCAGTTTCGTGTTTGACCCTTACATGGCGGAAGGCGGGCAAGCCTTGCAGGACATTGCCGCGGAACTGGATAAAACCTTTCAATCCGTCGCTGAAGACGCAGTCAAATAGTCACACTGACGTGATCCGCCTTGCGTCTGGTGGCGTCCTCCGCAATCTGCTTCGAAACGGTTATCTCGGAGCATGACTGATGCAGGACCCCACGCCGCGCGCCGCCGATCTTCTGGCCCAACGCCTGTACGAAGCGGGGTGCCGCCACGCCTTTGGAATGCCGGGGGGTGAGGTGCTGACACTGGTGGATGCGCTTGAAAAGGCGGGCATTGCCTTTCATCTGACAAAGCACGAAAACTCGGCCGGATTCATGGCCGAGGCCGTGCATCACCGCGACGGCGCGCCTGCGATTCTGGTTGCCACTTTGGGTCCGGGCGCGATGAACGGCATCAACGTGGTGGCCAATGCGTTGCAGGATCGTGTTCCGATGATCGTTCTGACCGGTTGCGTCGATGCGGACGAAGCGCTGACCTATACCCATCAGGTTATGGACCACAGCCAGGTTTACCGTTCCATCACCAAGGGCACGTTTACACTGACGGCCAAGGGAGCGGATATCATCGCAGACAAGGCGGTGTCGCTGGCCACGCAGCCGCGACCGGGCCCGGTCCATATCGATGTTCCAATCTCGGTCGCCGATACGCCGGTGACGGGTGTGAAACGCCGCCGTCTGGCCAAGGTCGCGCCTGTCAGCCCCAATGGCGAATGCCTTGAAAAGGCCCGGCGCTGGGTGGCGGAGGCCGAGCGCCCCATCGCCATTATCGGTCTCGATGTCCTCTATGACGACTCGCGCAGTGTGGTGCAGGCGTTTTTGGAACATTTCGGAATTCCATTTGTGACCACCTACAAGGCCAAGGGTGTTGTTCCCGAAGATCACCCTTTGTGTCTGGGCGGCGCTGGCCTGTCGCCATTGGCAGACAAGCACCTTGTCCCATTGGTCGAACACGCCGATCTGGTGCTGTGTCTGGGGTATGACCCGATCGAAATGCGCCCCGGCTGGCGCGAAATCTGGGACCCCGAAGAAAAGCGCGTCATCGATATATCCGCGGTGATCAATGACCACTACATGCATCAGGCGGGTCTTAATCTGGTGGCCGACACGGGCGAGACGCTGGAGGCCATCGCCAAGGGAAACCCTGCCCGCGCAACGTGGCCGGGTGGTGAGCCCGCGCAGGTCAAATCTGCTCTGGCACAGGCCTTTCCCACTGATGAGGACTGGGGACCCGCAGCGGTCATCGCCGAAACGCGCGCTACCCTGCGCCCCGAAACGCTGGCAACCGCCGACAGCGGCGCGCATCGCATTCTGCTGAGCCAGATGTGGGACTGCAGCGAGGAACGTGGGCTGATCCAATCCTCAGCGCTCTGCACCATGGGCTGTGCTGTCCCAATGGCCATTGGTCTGAAACTGGCCGAGCCCGACCGCCCGGTGATCAGCTTTTCGGGTGATGCCGGGTTTCTGATGGTCGCCGGGGAATTGTCGACGGCGGCTGAAATGGGCGGCAATCCGATCTTTCTTGTCTTCGTAGATGCCAGCCTTGCCCTTATCGAGTTGAAACAGCGGCAGCGGCAGATGGGCAAGAATGGCGTGGATTTCGGCCACCATGACTTCGCCGCCATGGGCCGTGCATTTGGTGGGAACGGCCACACTGTCCGCAACCGGGCAGAGTTGCGCGCAGCACTTGAAGCTGCTGTAAAGGCCGAGACATTTACCGTCATCGCCGCTGAAATCGACCGTGGAGGATACGATGGCCGCATCTGAGGGCCCGCTGAAGGGCGTCAAGGTTCTGGACCTCAGCCGTATTCTGGCCGGGCCGACCTGCACGCAGTTGCTGGGTGATCTGGGCGCAAGCGTCATCAAGATCGAAAACCCTGCCACCGGGGGCGACGACACGCGGCAATGGGGTCCGCCCTATGTGACCAATGCCGACGGCAACCGCTCGGACCTGAGCGCCTATTTCATGTCAGCGAACCGAAACAAGAAATCCGTGGCACTGGATATCGCGACTGAGAAAGGTCAGGCGGAAATCCGGCGGCTGGCCGCGCACGCGGATATTCTGATCGAAAATTTCAAACCTGGCGGTCTGGCTAAATATGGACTGGATTATGCCACCCTGTCACAGGACTTCCCCAACCTCGTTTA
This sequence comes from Ruegeria sp. O5, assembly GCF_056535105.1. Classification (NCBI taxonomy): domain Bacteria; kingdom Pseudomonadati; phylum Pseudomonadota; class Alphaproteobacteria; order Rhodobacterales; family Roseobacteraceae; genus Ruegeria; species Ruegeria sp. O5. Next base: position 856,827 of record NZ_JBQERN010000001.1, read on the forward strand.
CTGCTCGATCTCGGGTTACGGCCAAACCGGACCAAATGCCAGCAAGCCCGGGTATGACCTGATGGCGCAAGGCTATGGAGGGATCATGTCCCTGACCGGCGACCCGGAAGGCGCGCCAATGAAAGTGGGGGTCGGAATCGCTGATGTGATGTGCGGAATGTATGCGAGCGTTGGTATTCTGGCCGCACTGCGCCACCGCGACCTGACCGGTGAAGGTCAGCAGGTCGATCTGGCACTGGTTGATTCTCAGATCGCATGGCTGATCAACGAGGGCGTCAATTACCTGACTTCTGGCAACGTTCCGCAACGCCGCGGAAACGGGCACCCCAATATCGTGCCTTATGACGTTTACGAGACATCCGATGGGCATGTCATTCTGGCGGTTGGAAATGATGGCCAGTTCAGAAAGCTGTGCGGTTTCCTGGGACAACCCGCACTTGCCGACGACCCCAGATTTGTGACCAACCCAGCGCGACTGGAACACCGTGATGCGCTGAACGCCATTCTACGACCGGCTGTTCAACGGCTGGATACGCAATCCGTAATTTCCGGTCTTGAAGCCGTGAAAGTGCCCGTGGGTCCGGTCCAGACGCTGGATCAGGTTTTTGACACGGAACAGGTAGCAGCACGAAATATGCAGATTTCGATGCAGGCCCAGCCCGGTAAGGTGAACCTGATCGGGAATCCCCTTAACCTGTCACGTACGCCTGTAACATATCGCAGCGCACCACCCACCTGCGGGGCGGACACTGACTGGGTATTAAACGCTGAAAACCCGTTCGACGATTGAAACACTTGCACAACTAGGCGGCAAGTTGCTGAAACATGCCTTTGAATCGGCGGATTTTTTCGACTTTTTCACACACGACATTTCACCAATTCGAGAGCGGGGTCGATACTGATACGCCGCTCTCGCACACTCTGTTACATCAAACAGTGTCAAATACCGCAATCAGATTGGACCCAAGTATGAAACAAGACGTTTTTGGACAGATGAACACCTTGGCGCAGCCGGAAGCTGTCGAAGCCTGGAATGGTGTTCTGCTTGGGTTCATGGCACATGCCGCGGTTACGCCCCAACATCTGGGCAAAGTGCTGGAGCTTGAGCCCGATTTTGCTTTGGGCCATGCCGTTAAAGGCCTGTTCATGGCCCTTCTCGGTCGGCGCGAGATGATGGCGGTTGCAGTCGAGGCTTTGGCGGCTGCCAATGCTGCGATGAAACGACAGCCCGTCTCGGCGCGCGAGCGGCTGTTTGTCGATGCTTTGGGGCTGTATCTGGCGGGCCAACTGACACAGGCGGTGCAAAAGTTCGAAGCGGTCCTGCGCGATCATCCGCAGGATACGTTGGCGATGAAACTCAGCCACGCGACCCGTTTCGTTCTGGGCGATCCGGACGGAATGCGCCGTTCGATCGAACGGGTGATGCCTGCATATGAACCCGATCACCCCGGTCGGGGTTATCTGCTGGGCTGCCATTCCTTCGCGCTGGAAGAAACCGGAGCTTATGAAAAGGCCGAAATCGCAGGACGTCAGGCGCTTTGGATGGTGTCCGACGATGCCTGGGGTCTGCACGCGGTGGCCCATGTCCATGAAATGACCGGCAACGCGCAGCTGGGCCTTGACTGGCTGGCCGGGCGCGAGGCGGCCTGGGCCCATTGCAACAACTTCCGCTATCACGTCTGGTGGCACAAGGCCCTGATGCATCTGGATCTTGGTCAGGTCGATCAGGTGATGGACCTGTATGACAATCACGTCCGCAAGGACAAAACCGACGATTACCGCGACATCTCAAACGGAACTTCGTTGCTGATGCGGCTTGAACTAGAAGGCGTAAACGTTGGAAATCGCTGGGAAGAACTGGCTGACCTGAGTGCTGCGCGCACCGAAGACGGCTGCCTGATCTTCGCCGATCTGCATTACCTTTTGGCACTGACAGGCGACAATCGCGTCGACGCCACAGCCAAAATGCTGAACCGCATGAGCAAGGATGCAGCGCGTGCCAATGACGACACCACCCGCCGTATGGCCGATCCCGGTGTCGCGGCCGCCATGGGCCTTGAAGCCTTTGGTGACGGCCATTATGGCACGGCATTTGATCACCTGTTGGCGGCGCGCGGTTCAATTCAACTGGCTGGTGGCAGTCACGCGCAACGTGATGTATTTGAACGCATTACCATCGATTCCGGGCTTCGGGCCGGTCGTCTTGATGCGGTTGAACGCATTCTGGATGACCGTCGCGCCAAGCGCGCCGGGGGTGAAGACAATTATGCCATCGCGCGCCGCGCCCTGATTGATGCGGCACGCGACGGCGGAGACATGCAAAGCGTCCCCGCCGAATAACAAGACGACCAAGAAGGACAGAGACCGTATGGCGACCATATCGCCCGCTGCTGATTTTGCACCCGTCGCAGCCCCGGCTGCGGCCCCCGCTCGCACGCGTGACCCGCGACTGGATTTCTATCGCGGCATCGCGATGTTCATCATCCTGATCGCCCACATTCCCAATGATCCTTGGGCGAATTGGATCCCGGCGCGCTTTGGGTATTCGGACGCAACCGAGATTTTCGTGTTCTGTTCGGGCATGGCCTCGGCCATCGCCTTCGGCGGGGCGTTCCTGTACAAAGGCTGGTGGATGGGCACGGCCCGAGTGGCCTATCGCATCTGGCAGGTTTATTGGGCCCATATTGCCCTGTTCTTCTTTGTCGCCATGACAATGGCAGCGCTGGACCTGACCGGCGCGTTCGGGAAAACCTATGTCTCGTCCCTGAACCTTCAGCATTTCTTCAATGATCCCGCCCCGCAGATGGTGGGGATCTTTACCCTGACTTATGTACCGAACTACTTTGACATCCTTCCGATGTATCTGGTGGTACTGGCGCTGATGCCGCTCTACATCGCGCTGTACCGTGTCAGTTTCTGGCTGATGGCGGCTGCATCTGTGACCATCTGGTGCATCACTCAGACCGGCGCGCTGGCCCTTCCGGCCGAGCCTTGGTCGGATCGGCAATGGTTTTTCAACCCGTTTGGCTGGCAATTGCTGTTCTTCACCGGATTTGCCTTGATGCGCGGATGGATTCCCGCTCCACCAGTATCGAAATCTCTGGTCTGGGCGGCTGCCTTGTTCCTGATCCTGTCAGCTCCGTTTGGATCTTGGAAGGTCTTCCTCTGGGTTAACAGCGCTGCGCCTGAGTTGGGCGCTGCGATCCGAAAGATCTGGCCACTGACCGACGAATTGCGCGACAAGACCGAGTTTGGTGCGCTGCGATATGTCCATTTTCTGTCACTGGCCTATCTGGGCTGGGTCGCGGCAGGCGAACATGGTCACCGCCTGATAGCGACGGGTCACGGAATAGGCGCGCGTGTCTGGCAATTCCTTCTGACTGTCATCACCAAAGTCGGTCAGCAATCCCTTGCGGTGTTTGTATTTTCCATGGCAGCAGCACGACTTATCGGCGTTGCCCTCGATCAAGCTGGGCGGGATGTTGCCACCGTCTTTGTCGCCAACATAATTGGCTTTGCCATGATCATCGGTGTGGCCTATCTGGCAGCTTGGTTTAAGTCTCAACCCTGGAAATTGAAGAGATGAATTTCACCCGTCGCGCATTCCTAGTCTCGACGACTGCCTTGGCCTTTGCCCCATCGGCCTATGCGACCGGGGGCGCAGTCCCCTTTGACCGCGACCACGTGATCGAACTGGCCCGCGAACTGGCCAGCCGCCCCTATGCGGAACGCGAAATGGTTCCCCAAGAATGGCAGGATCTGACTTACGAACAATATCGCTCGATCCGTTTTCGGCTGGACCGGGCGTTGTGGTACGAAACCGAAACGCCATTCAACGTCGATTTCTTCACACCGGGCCTGTATTTCCCCCGGACCATCAAGGTGGAAACGGTCGAAAATGGCATGACAACACCAGTCGATTTCGATCTGGGGATGTTCGACAAATCCGAAGATGTGCCGCAATTGCCCATCGACGAGACTCTGGGCTTTTCAGGCCTACGGCTGCGGACCGAGATGCACCGACCCGGCAAGACGGATGAGTTCTGCGTCTGGCAGGGTGCCAGCTATTTCCGCGCTATTGGTCTGGACGAGGTCTACGGTCTGTCGGCACGCGGTCTCGCCCTGAAAACAGGCGACCCGGATGGCGAGGAATTTCCTGAGTTCATCCGTTTCTGGCTGGAGCGCCCCAAGCCCGGCCATCGGAATATGGTCGTACATGCGCTGATGGACAGTCCCAGCGTGACTGGTGCCTATCGCTTCAATGTCACGGCGGGGGCGGATTGCATTATCGACGTCGAGGCCACGCTGTTTCCCCGCGAAGACCTACCTCATGTAGGTATCGCGCCGGGCACCTCGATGTTTCTGTTCGACCAGACCAACCACAGCCGGTTCGACGATTTCCGTCCGGCCGTCCACGACAGCGACGGGCTGTTGATCCGCAATGGCGCGGGCGAGGTGTTGTGGCGTCCGCTGGCAAACCCGGCCCGCCTGCAAATATCGTCTTTCGTTGACGAGAACCCGCGCGGCTTCGGGCTGATGCAGCGCAAGCGCGAGTTTTCGGACTATGCCGACCTTGAGGCGAATTATCACAAGCGCCCGGGTCTGTGGGTCGAGCCTCGGGACGACTGGGGCAAAGGCACCGTTACACTGGTCGAGATACCGGCCGATCAGGAAATCTATGACAACATCGTCGCCTATTGGCGTCCGGCAGAGCCCTATGCGGCAGGCAGTCGGGTTGATCTGTCCTATCGTCTGATCTGGGGTGAGGAGCCTCAGCGCACTCCGATGCCACGGGTGACCAACACCGCCATGGGCGAAAACACCTTCGGTGAGGGGCGTTTGGCCGTCATCGATTTCGAAGGCAGCGATTTGTTCGATGATATCGAGGCGATCAGTGTCTTCGTGGATTCCCCTCATGCCGAAACCTCGGACGGTGTTCTGCAACGCAACCCGGATACGGGTGGATTGCGTCTGGCGTTTTCGTTCCAGCCTGATGGGCGCGATCATGTCGAATTGCGCGCGCAACTGCTGAAAGACAAACAGCCCGCCTCTGAGGTGTGGCTTTACCGATGGACCATATGAACCGCGATCTGCATATCATGCCGCCTGAAGCACCTCTGGCGATGCCCGCGCAGAATTTCAACGTGGGGTTCCACGATGCCGATGCCCCGTCGGGCACAGACACGGGCGCGACTGGATTTTGGCGCGCGCTTGCGTTTTCACCGGCGATGGTGGCGACATTGGGCCTGCTGTGGATTATGAGCGACTGGTTCAGCGCCCAGGGAATCAATCTGATCGAGGGCATCCTGTTGGCGCTTATCTCGTTCAACTTCTTCTGGATTTCGTTCACGGTCTGCACCGTTCTGCTGGGTATGGTTTCGCTGTCGCGACAGGATCGTCCGCAGCGCAAGCGCACAGCACAGCCCCTACGCGTGGCCCTTTTGACACCGGTATACAACGAAGTGCCATGGAACGTACTGGGCAACGCCCGCACCATGCTTGAAGATTTGCAGGCACGCGGAGGGCAGCATCACTATGCCATGTTCATCCTGTCCGACACACGCGACCCTGAAATCGCGGCACAGGAACAAGCCAGCGTCGAAGCCCTGCGCACCACGCTCGCCCCGGGGCTGGAGTTGTATTACCGCCGCCGCGAGCAGAACACCGACCGCAAGGTGGGTAACATCGCCGACTGGGTCAGTCGCTGGGGCGCAGACTGGGACGCGATGCTGGTTCTGGATGCGGACAGCCTTATGACCGGTCGCGCCATACACCGGCTGACCGATGCTTTGGCGCGTGATCCCGGTGCCGGGCTGATCCAGAGCTATCCGCAACTGATCGGCGCGCAATCGGTATTTGCCCGGATGCAACAATTCGCCAATGGGGTCTATGGCATCGCCTTTGCCGAAGGGTTGGCGCGCTGGTGCGGGCAAGAGGGCAATTATTGGGGCCACAACGCCATAATCCGCACCAAGGCTTTCGCCACCAGTGCCGGACTGCCCAAGCTGCGTGCGTTCAACGGTCAGGACAAGCTGATCATGAGCCACGATTTCGTCGAGGCTGGATTGCTGCGCCGTGCCGGATGGGCGGTGCGGTTCCTGCCGCGCATTCGGGGATCTTACGAGGAAACGCCCCCCACACTGATAGATCATGCGATGCGGGATCGGCGTTGGTGCCAGGGCAACCTGCAACACCTGAAACTGCTGGGCTCGACTGGATTCCGGGCCGTCTCGCGTTTTCACATGTTCCACGGTGCCGTAGGATACCTGATGTCACCGCTGTGGTTTGCGCTGCTGTTGATGTGGGCACTGATCGGTCAGGGCAAAGACGCCTCTGTCCTGCATTACTTCAGCCCCGATAATCCGCTGTTCCCGCAATGGCCGGAAATGTCGGAAACCCGGCACGTTCTGATCATTCTCGTGATGTATGCAATGCTGCTGGCACCCAAGGTGCTGGGAGTTCTGGCTTTGCCGCTAAGCGGTGTGCGTTATTCCGAGTTCGGAGGCGGCCTCAAGTTCCTGACCTCGTTTCTGGCCGAGGTCATTCTGTCGATCCTGTATGCGCCGATCTTGATGGTGCAACAGATGATCGCCGTTTTCCGGACAGCGCTTGGCATTCAGCGGGGCTGGTCGCCGCAAGCACGCGACGGTGGCAGTTACGGATTGCGCACGCTGATCCTGTGTCACGCATTGGAAACCGTCAGTGGCATAGCCTTGAGTGTTGGTATCCTGTCCGGGCTGGTCTCGATCTGGCTGGCTCCGATTGCCATCAGTCTCGCACTTGCCATTCCGCTATCGGCACTCAGCGGTGTTTCGGCCGGTGCCGCACGCCGGATGGTCGGAATGCGCGAGGATTTCCGCGAACCTGCCATCACCCGGTCGGCCCGCCGTTACCGAGCCGAGCTGAAGCAACTGGTTGAAGGCAAGATCAACATGACCCCGGCAGAGTGATCAGCTGCCGGGAAGCCCTTCGTACCAATCCACGACCATATCAGCCCAACCGGCTGGAACTGTATGACCGCCCGGGAACAAGGCAAACTCCAGCGCGCTGCCTTTGGCACAGGTGGTCCAGCGGCGGCGCATAAAATTCCCCGTTGTGCTAAAGCCGGCCGGTTTGTGATCGACGCAGCCATTTGCCTCGCGCCAGATTTCGAGCCCGGCATAGATATCGCCCTGCCGAAACCGGCCACCGCCCAGTACGCGCCCCTCAAGCGGTACCACGTTGTCCGTCCAGCCATGGGTATGAAACATCCGGATCGGACCCTTGCAGGTTTCCGGGTGTGGCCTCCAGAATCCTCCGGACACCGGAACATATGCCGAAAATGTCTCGGGCGCCTTGCAGGCGAGATAGTTGACCATAAAGCCACCAGCCGAAAACCCGCCCAGCATGACCCGGTCCGCATTGATTCCGAACCGGTTTTCCGCGTCCTGAACCACTTCGGACAGAAAGGCGGTTTCATCCCGTTTGCCAAATCCTGGAATAAAGTTCCAGCTTTTTCTGCCGCCCCGGTTGGGCCTTTCCGAACCTTCCGGTGCCATCACAGCATACCCCCGCGCCAGCAGAGGTTCGACCATCCCGCGATTTCGCATCGTGCCAGATCCACTGCCGCCATACCCGTGCAGAAACACCAACAACGGCGGGTTTTCCGCACCGGGCAATTCGATGTGATACGCGCCCAAGGATGTTTCGCAAATTTCCCCCTGATCAGCACAATCCGCCAAGGCCAACTGCGCGGTGAAGGCAAATACTGCTGCCAGGCTGATTTCCCTGATCATCCTGCATCCTCACTGTATTTACGGACCGGTAAACCGGTCCTTACCCATCCCGGCCCGGCCGCCGAGCCCAACATACCCTCGGGTACGTCGATGATATTTGTGAATCCGGCTTCAATCAAACGATTGCTGAGGCGCGCGGACCGCACCCCTCGGGCGCAGATCAGCGCCACGGGCGCAGCCTGATCACCGCCGGTCATTTGTGTCAGAACGTCGACGAAATCCTCGCGGCGCATGTCCAGCGGTACCGCGCCCTCGCCTATTCCCGAGGCGCGCCACTCGCGCGGTGTGCGGATATCAACCAGCAGAACGCGCCCGTCCGCGGCCTGCTCATGGGCGTCGGCCACACTGATCCGGCCACCGCTGTGATCTTCAGGGATCAGTCTGTATTGCCTGATCGCAAACCCGGCAGCAATCGCGGCACCGCCACCAATCAATAGCCACCGTCGGGATCGGTTCGTTTTTTCGGCCACGCCTCAGCCTCCTGTTCGCTGATGCTGGTTCTAGCACAACCACACAGCAAGTTGCGCGGTGAAACACAGCTCGCAGATCAAGATCGCGTCATTAATGCGCAGTGCCACCAATGCATTGGTGATCCATTGGAGCCCGGCAAAAAAGTTGCCATCTCTGGACAGTCGGCAAAATATCCTTACAAAATTGACCTCACCCTGACCGCCCAGACCGGAGTATCGCACTTGTCCCTATTCCTTATTGCGGCCCTTCCCTTCCTTGGTGCTGTATTTCCCGCACTGCTGATCCGCGCGGGCCGAAACGCTGCCGCATCCGCAGCCGGGTTGACCACATTTCTGGCCCTGATGGGGCTGCTGATCCACATCCCTTCGGTCATGCGCGGAGACGTCGTGACTGCCCGGTTTGACTGGATACCGAGGTTGGGCCTGAACGCGAATTTCATGCTGGACGGGCTGGGATTTCTTTTCGCCTTGCTGATCCTCGGCATTGGATTGCTCATCATTCTCTACGCACGGTTTTACCTGTCGCGCGAAGACCCGATGGGGCAGTTCTATACCTACCTGCTGCTATTTCAGGGGGCGATGGTTGGTATTGTCCTGTCCGACAATATCCTACTTTTGATTGTTTTCTGGGAACTTACATCGCTCAGCTCATTCCTGCTAATCGGCTATTGGAAACATCTGCCCGATGGCCGACAGGGCGCGCGCATGGCTTTGGCCGTCACCGGCTCGGGTGGGTTGGCGATGATCGCCGGGATGCTGATCCTCGGCAATATCGTTGGGTCCTATGACCTGAGTGTCATTTTGCAGAGCAAGGAACTGATTCAGGCGTCCCCCTACTACCTGCCGGCGTTGATCCTGATCCTGTTGGGCGCTTTCACCAAGTCGGCACAGTTCCCGTTTCACTTCTGGCTGCCGCATGCGATGGCCGCACCGACACCGGTTTCCGCCTATTTGCACTCGGCCACCATGGTGAAGGCCGGTCTGTTCCTGATGGCGCGGATGTGGCCGGTTCTGGCAGGAACAGATGCGTGGTTCTACATCGTGGCCACGACTGGTCTGATCACCATGCTGCTGGGTGCGGTCATCGCGCTGTTCAAGGATGATCTAAAGGCGTTGCTGGCCTTTTCGACCGTATCCCATCTGGGCCTGATCACCATGCTGTTGGGCTTTGGCACTAAAATTGCCGCCGTGGCCGCCATTTTCCACATCATCAACCATGCGACCTTCAAGGCCGCCCTGTTCATGACCGCCGGAATCGTGGATCACGAGACCGGTACGCGGAACCTGAAACGGCTGGGTGGCCTGCGCCACCTGATGCCGATCACCTTTACCATCGGCACCATCGCAGCCCTTTCCATGGCGGGTCTGCCGCCGCTGAATGGCTTTTTGTCGAAAGAGATGATGCTGGAAGAGACTGTGCATACCACCTGGTTGCATTCACATTATCTGGTTCCGGGGCTGGCACTTTTGGCAGCGCTGTTCTCGGCCGCTTATTCTTTCCGCTTCGTCAGCCATGTTTTCCTTGGACCCAAGCGAGAAGACTATCCCAGCCATCCGCATGACCCGCCTGTCGGGCTGTGGCTGGCGCCCGCACTGCTGGTTGTACTGGTCGTCCTGATCGGTCTGAATTCCGCCGCGATCGTTGGCCCCCTGATCGCCGTGGTTTCCAGCGCGGTGATAGGCGGCGAGAAGCTGCCGTATTACTCGCTCAAACTGTGGCATGGCTTCACGCCCGCACTTTACATGTCGGTTGTTGCGACATTGGGCGGCCTTTTCCTGCTGGCGCTGCACAAACGCGGCGAGCAGGTCTGGAATGCCCTGCCCCGGCCCGAGGCCAAGGTAATCTTTGAGGCTATCATCGACGCGCTGACCAGATTAAGCCGCTGGATAACCGATGAGATGCATAACGGTGTTCTCAGCCGCTATGCGATCATCTTCGTCGCTTTCACCGTGGGCCTTGGTTATTACGCCTATTCGACAGGAACCATCGGCGTGGAAACCCGCGTTCCGCTGCCAGCGCAGATCATTCCGATCATCGGCTGGATTTGTCTGGTGGGCGCAACGCTTGGTATCATGTGGTTCCACCGGAACCGCCTGTTGTCGCTGGTGTTGATCGGCGTCGTGGGCCTGATCGTTTCCATCGCGTTCAACTATCTTTCCGCTCCGGACCTTGCCCTGACGCAAATCTCGGTCGAGGTGGTAACGATGATCTTGTTGCTGCTGTCGCTGAACTTCCTGCCGACCGAGACGCCATGGGACAGCAGCACAGCGCGGCGATGGCGGGATGCCGCGATTTCCGTCGTTGCCGGTCTTGGCACCGGCGCGCTGGTCTACGCGATGATGATGCGCGATTTTGCATTTCCAACGATTTCAGAGTTCCATCTGGCCAATTCCTATAAGGGCGGTGGCGGCACCAATGTGGTCAACGTGATCCTGGTCGACTTCCGGGGTTTTGATACGTTTGGAGAGATCATCGTGCTGGGCATTGCCGCGCTGATTATCTTTGCGCTGACGGAATCCGTGCTAAGCACCAATGTCCGCAGTTACCTGCTGAATCGCAAACCGCACTGGCCCCAGTCCGGTGATTCACACCCGCTGATGATGGTTGTGGCGACCCGCGTGATGATGCCGATTGCGCTGATGGTCGGAGCCTATATTTTCTTCCGTGGGCACAACCAGCCCGGCGGCGGATTTATCGCCGGGCTGATCGTCGCCATCGCCTATCTGATGCAATACATGGCCAGCGGCTATACTTGGGCGATCGAGCGGCAGCGGTTTTATTACCACGGCACCATTGGCTGGGGTGTGCTGATCGCTGCGGCCACGGGTCTGGGGGCCTGGTTCAATGAACGCCCCTTCCTGACCAGTGATTTTGGCTATCTCCACTGGCCCCCGCTTGAGGAATTCGAATGGGCCACCGCCATGCTGTTTGACACGGGCGTGTTCCTTGCGGTTCTGGGGGCGGTCATGCTGGCGCTCGACAGCCTGTCCCGCTTTGCATGGCAGCCCGGGATGGCACAGGAATTCCCGATGGATATCAATCCCCTGCGGGACTCTCCACCGGAAAAAGAACAAGAGAAGGAGCAGGCCTGATGGAAGCGCTCGTAGCCTCTGCCGTCGGTATCTTGACCGCAGCCGGAATATTCCTGATCCTGCGCCGCCGGACGTTCCCTGTCATTCTGGGCTTGTCGCTGATTACTTACGCGGTCAACGTGTTCCTGTTCGCGACCGGGCGCCTTGCGCTGAACGCCCCGCCGGTTCTGAACAAATACAAGGACGTCGCTTATACCGATCCTCTGCCACAGGCGCTGGTGCTGACCGCAATTGTGATATCCTTTGGGATGACCGCGGTGATCGTGATGATTTCGCTCAGCGCGTACCTGTCCTCCAAGGATGACCATATCGACATGACAGCGCAGGACAGCGTGGATGCCGCGGGAGAAGACGCATGAACCACTGGATCGTTGCGCCGATCGTCCTGCCCGCGATCCTGGCTCCGTTTAGCATCATGGTTTTGCGATACCATCTGGACCTGCAGCGCATCTTTTCCGTTGCCGGTGTTGTAGCCCTGTTGGGTATCGCCCTGACAATCACAGCTCAGGCTTCGGGTGGAGATATTCAGGTTTACGAACTTGGTGACTGGCCTGCCCCGTTTGGCATTGTCATGGTACTGGATCGAATGTCGGCCATGATGGTTCTACTAACCGCGCTGCTGGCCTTACCGATTGTCCTCTATGCAATAGCTTCGGGCTGGGATGATAGGGGCAAACACTTCCACGCCCTATTCCATTTTCAGCTTATGGGTGTCTGCGGCGCGTTTCTGACCGGAGATGCCTTTAACCTTTTCGTGTTTTTCGAAGTTCTGCTGATCGCCTCTTACGGTCTGATGACCCATGGTGGCGGTGCGGTACGGTTGAAGGCGGGTGTGCAATATGTGGCCTACAACCTGTTGGGATCGACCTTGTTCCTGTTCGCCTTGGGCACGATCTATGGCGTGACCGGGACACTGAACATGGCGGATATCGCCACAAGGGTTGCCGAAATCCCGGCCGAGGATACGGCATTGTTGCGGGTTGGCGCAGTCCTTTTGCTTTTGGTCTTTTGCATCAAGGCCGCCGTTCTGCCCCTGCATTTCTGGCTACCTGCCAGCTATGCCAATGCGCCAATGCCCGTCGCGGCCCTGTTTGCAATCATGACCAAAGTTGGGGCTTACTCGATTCTGCGGATGTTCACATTGGCCTTTGGCCCCGATGTCGCAGCGACAGAGGGTCTGGTGGGTGAGTGGTTGCAACCTGCTGCACTTGTCACTCTGGCTGTCGGGGCTATCGGTATTCTGGGGTCAAAACATATCGCCCGCATGGTGGCGTTCTGCGCGATTGCATCCATGGGCACCCTGTTGATCGCGATCTCGCAATTCACGCCTGATGCGACAGCTGCGGCGCTGTACTATGTGTTCCATTCGACGCTGGCGACAGCCCTGCTGTTCCTGGTTGCCGATCTGGTGATGGCGCGGCGCGGCGGGGCCATCGCGCCGACGCCACCGATGCCGCAAAGCGGTTTGGTGTCCGCACTGTTCTTCGTGGGGGCGATTGCGATGGCGGGAATGCCGCCCTTGTCCGGCTTTATAGGCAAGCTGCTTGTGCTGGACGCCTCGCGCGATGCTTCGGATGCCACGACGGTCTGGGCCGTGATTCTGATCAGCTCATTCGTCACAATAATTGGCTTGGCCCGAGCCGGAACTTTGATTTTCTGGAAAAGCTACGACACTCAGGCTGTTCCGATAGCAGAGCCAGCGGAAAATGAAGCTGCCCCCGCACCGGTCGCACCTGAACCACAACCCGGTCTGGCCTTTACTGCCGTGTTTGGCGCCGTAGCCGGCCTGATCCTGCTAACATTGTTCGCGGGCCCTGCGCTGGAATATACAAGCCAAACCGCAGGGCAGCTGTTTACGCCTGAAAACTACATCTCTGCCGTATTGGGAGGGGCCGAGTGATGAAACTGCTACACCGGATATTTCCGCACCCGCACCTGACCATTTTGTTGACGATCGTCTGGATCCTGCTGGCGAACAAGCCGTCGCTGAATTCTCTGGTCTTTGGCCTGATCCTTGGGATCATCATTCCCTTTGTCACACAACCCTACTGGCCCGACAGGCCCAAGCTGCGCAACTGGCCAATGGTCGCCGAATACATGATCGTAGTGCTGTGGGATATTGTCGTCGCGAACGTGACCGTGGCCCGCATCGTCCTGTTCAAACGCAATGAAGACCGGCGGCCCAACTGGGTGTGCATTCCACTGGAGCTTCGGACACCCGAGGCCATAACCGTGCTGGCCGGGACCATCACGATGACACCCGGCACCGTCAGTTGCGACCTGTCGGCACAGGGGCACAATCTGCTGGTCCATTGCCTGGATGCACCAAACCCGGATCAGGTGCGCGACGAAATCAAGCAGCGCTATGAACGTCGCCTGAAGGAGATTTTCGAATGATCGAATACGCAATCTACTTTGCATTTGCCTGTTTCGGCGCGGCGATCATGATGTGTCTGTGGCGGATCATCACCGCAGACGGCGTTGGGACCCGGGTTCTGGCTCTGGATACAATGGTCATCAACACGATTGCCCTGATGATCCTTTATGGCCTGTCGAAAGGGACCGAGATTTTCTTTGAAGCGGCCATGATCATCGCGATGCTGGGTTTCGTCTCGACCGTGGCATATGCGCGCTTCATGCTGCGCGGCAACATCATCGAATGAGGGCGATATGACATTCATTGCAGAGCTGCTGATCGCCGTTTTCCTTATAATCTCGGGTGTTTTCGGGTTTGTCGGGTCCTTCGGCATGATCAAGCTGAATGACCCTATGTCCCGCCTTCACGCGCCGACCAAGGCGACAACTTTAGGCGTGGGTGGGGTGTTGCTGGCTTCGATCACCCATTCCGTTCTGCTGGAAGGCAAACTGTCGCTGCACGAGCTTCTGATCACGCTGTTTTTATTCCTGACGGCTCCGATCACGGCCCTGTTCATTGCAAAATGGCACATTCACCGTCATGAACTGCCCAGCGACCTGCCCGATGCTGGCGAGGATGAGCTTTGGGCCACCCACGCCGTCGAGCAGGTCGAGGATGTTCCGGACCACAGCGCGAATTAACACAAATGCACACATCTCCGCTGCCCCTGACCCGTGATCTGGTTTTAATTGGCGGCGGCCACACCCATGCTCTGCTGCTGCGCAAATGGGGAATGAGCCCTTTGCCCGGCGCGCGGGTAACCGTGATCAACCCCAGCCCCACTGCCCCCTACTCAGGAATGTTGCCCGGATATGTCGCCGGTCATTACGACCGGTGGGAGTTGGATATCGATCTTGTCAGATTGGCCCGCTTCGCAGGTGCACGTGTGATCTTGGGTGCGGTCAGTGGCATCGACACCGAAACACATGAAGTGCACGTCCCCGGGCATCCTCCGGTAGGCTTCGATGTGGCTTCGGTCAATGTAGGGATCACATCGGACATGCCCGCCCTGCCGGGCTTTGCGGAACATGCAGTGCCAGCCAAGCCGTTGGGACCCTTTGCCGCAAAATGGGCCGAGTATCTAAAGGGTCAAGGGCCGGCCTCGGTCGCTGTGATCGGCGGCGGCGTCGCGGGCGTCGAACTGGTCATGGCGATGGCGCACGCGTTAAAGGCCAGGGGGCGGGCGGCACAGATTACCCTGATCGATAGTGCCTCGGCCCTGACTGCAACCAAACCCAAGGCGGCGGCAACAATCCGGATTGCAATGCATGATCTTGGCGTGGAGGTGATCGAAAACAAGGTGATCACCCGGATCGGGCAGGATCACGTGGAACTACAGGACGGGCGCACAATTCCGGCTGGTTTCGTGACCGGTGCCGCCGGAGCACGCGCCTATGACTGGATCGCAAATACAGGGCTTGACCTTCAGGACGGATACATCCGCGTGAACAGCTACCTGCAATCCAGTGATCCGGCTGTGTTTGCCGCCGGGGATTGCGCCCATCTTTCGGAAAACCCCAGACCGAAGGCTGGCGTCTATGCGGTGCGCGAAGCGCCGGTTTTGTTCGATAATCTGCGCGCAGCGCTCGGCGCGGGACGGATGCGAAAATACACACCGCAAAAAGACTATCTCAAACTGATCTCACTAGGTGGCAAGTCAGCACTGGCCGAGCGTTTGGGAACATCGTTCAGCGGCCCGTTGATGTGGGCCTGGAAGAACCATATCGACCAGAGTTTCATGAAAAAGTTTCGCGACCTGCCGCGAATGACACCGCCCGCCCTGCCACGCGACCGGGCCGCTGGGCTTGATGGGGTTTTGGGTGAAAAGCCCATGTGCGGAGGATGTGGAGCAAAGATCGGGCGCGACGCATTGCAAATCGCCCTGAAATCCCTCCCCGCCCCTGCTCGTACCGACATCACCGCCCTACCCGGCGACGATGCCGCGCTTTTGCAAACAGGCGGGGCGCAGCAAGTCATGACGTCTGACCACCTGCGGGCTTTCACCAACGATCCCGCACTTATGACGCGGATCGCTGCCGTTCACGCCCTGGGGGATATCTGGGCCATGGGGGCCGCACCTCAGGCGGCCACGGCAACAATCATCCTGCCGCGCATGTCTGCCGCCCTGCAAAGCCGCACAATGTCCGAAATCATGTCAGTCGCGAGTGACGTCATGCGGGCTGCGGGCGCGGAAATCGTGGGCGGGCACAGCTCAATGGGCGATGAGATGACTGTCGGTTTCACGCTGACTGGCCTGTGCAAGGCTACTCCGATTACATTGGCGGGTGGTCAGCCGGGGGATCGCCTGATCCTGACAAAACCCTTGGGAAGCGGTGTTCTGATGGCGGCGGAAATGGCTGGTCTTGCCGAAGGGGCCTGGGTCGCGGCAGCCTACAAACATATGACACAGCCCCAGGGCGATGCAGCCCGCATTTTGGCCAACGCCCATGCGATGACCGACGTGACCGGGTTTGGTCTGGCCGGGCATCTGCAAGGCATCTGCGACGCATCGCATTGCGGCGCTACGCTTGAACTGGACGCGGTAAAGGTGATGGACGGCGCGCTTGCGCTGACGGATCAGGGGGTCCGGTCAACGATTTTTGCCGACAACAACGCGATTGCGCCCGATCTTGCGTCCGGGGGCAAGGCGGCGCTGCTTTTTGACCCGCAAACAGCCGGGGGTTTGCTGGCCGCCGTGAATGCGAAGGACGCCGAAACCCTTCTGCAAGATCTTCTGGACGCGGGATATACGGCAATGATCATTGGCCAGCTGACCGACACACCGGGTTTGCGCCTTCAAAGCTGATCCAGAAGGCTTTCAATTTGCGCGGCCGCGTTGCTCAGCCCCGTGTTGTCCAAAGTTTCCACATCAAAACTGGCCAATACCTGCACCGGGCGGGATTGCCGGGATTTGGTGTATGCGGGATCATAATGCTGTTCCATCAAGGCCCGTGTCAGCGCCTGTTTTTGACCCGCATCAATCAATCGCAGCCATCCGTCCACGACCTCATGCCCGCGATGGAACCGCAGCGGCGATAACCGGTCACGCAAACGGTCACTGTCAGACAGGATGTCGTCATAAGCCCGCACCAGATAGGCCGAACGTGCTTCAATCGAAGCCGTGATGTTCACACGCGGAGCATTACACAACGCGTTCCAAAGGCTGGGTGGCAGGATCAAGCTGCCAATTTTGGATGATTCCGCTTCGACCACGACTGGACGCGCCGGATCCATTGAACACAGCGCAGCGGACAGGGCAGATTCAAACCCCTTCTGACTGGGCTGCCCCCCTGGCCTTTCGCCCAGCAAGGACCCGCGATGGTTGGCCAGCGCTTCAAGGTCCAGAATCTGTACGCCTCGTGCGTGCAACAGAGCCAAAAGATCGGTCTTTGCGGTGCCCGTGTAGCCATCCAGCGCGATCAGCCGATGTGGCAAGGGATCATCGTACAAATAAGCGTTCACCAATCGACGGTAGGTACGATAGCCGCCGTCTACCACTTCGGCGCGCCAGCCAATTTGCTGCAACATCCATGTGAATGATCCGGAACGCTGTCCACCGCGCCAGCAATAGACCAAGGGGCGCCACGCTCCGTCATGATGGCTGAGGTGGTGTTCGATGTGATTGGCTGCATTGCGGAATACCATAGCAGCACCCAGCTTGCGCGCCAGAAAGGGGCTGTCCTGTACATAAATGGTTCCGACCCGGGCGCGTTCCTCGTTGTTCAGCACAGGCAGGTTTATTGCACCCGGCAGATGATCTTCGGCAAACTCGGCAGGGCTGCGAACGTCGATCACGGTATCATACCTGTGCGCGTAAAGTTGGGTCAGGTCAGGAAATTTCAGAGCCATGCCGAAGGTCTAGCTTGCCGCGTTTCCAAAGAAAAGGTCACGCGTCACAAGGTTCGACCAGCTCTGGCCCGCTGGCCCGGTTCGAGTTCACCGCAGGCCCGACCCGGTGGAAGGTCAACACATCCTCGTTCCCCGGCTGCATCAGCCGTGCGGCCCCTTTTCCGGCTTCACCCAACCACAATGGCCAGTCATTGGGTTCTACGATCAAGGGCATTCGCTGATGAATGACCTCAAGCCTTTTGCTGGCAGCCGTCGTCACGATAGCACAGGTGCCCTGCCGTTCGCTTTCAGGGCCCCAGTCCTGCCAGACCCCGGCAAAGGCAATGGGAGCTTTGTCCTGACGGTGGATATACCAAGGCAGGCGCGTTCCCTGTTCCGTTTTTGTCCATTCATAGAACCCAGTCGCTATGATCAGGCAGCGGCGCGTCCGGCAGGCATCGCGAAAGGCGGGCTTGTCCGCCAGGGTCTCGGCCCGGGCGTTGATCAGTAACGGCCCCGCCGTTTCGGTCTTGTACCAATGTGGCAGAAATCCCCAGCGCAGCGCATCCAGATGGCGGCCTGTTTCGCCGCTACGCACGACATGTACCTGATTTGTCGGACAAACATTGAAATTCGGCACCACAGGTAGCGCATTTGCCGGGCGCGCCGAAAACAGCTGCGCCATTGCGTCGTTGGGAAGAGTTATTGCAAACCGTCCGCACATGGGTAATGAACCACCGATACATTCTTGATACAGGCACAGGATCTCACGGGGTCACATGGAATACCAGACAACGCAATCCCTCAAGAGCAAAGCACTGGCGCTTCTGGAAGCAGGCAAGCTGCCGCAAGCTTTGAAAAAGGCCCAGCTGGGTGTCAAGAAATTCCCAAAAGACTCGGATTATCATGCCATCGCCGGCTTTGTTTTGACCGAGATGAAGCAATACAAGAAATCAATTCCGCATTTTGTTGAAGCCTCGCGGATGAAACCGGACGACCTGCAGTTTGTCGAAAACCTGGCGAATGCATTGATGCAGACCGGGCAAATTCCTAAAGCCCTGGACTATACCGAACAAAAGCTGGAGCAATTCCCCAACAACCAGGAATTGAACCGCGTGCTGGATGAAATTCACCTCAAAGGCACCAATTGGCGCATGATGATCGAACATGCGAGCAAGAAGCTGGAGAGCGATCCAGACAATGTGGACCTTCTTGCAAAACGGGCCAGAGCTTACGCCAATATCGGCTTTGACGATGAAAACTCGCGGGATGTCGCCCGCGCCTACGAGTTGGACCCCGAGAACACAAAGATTGCCCTTATTAAGTCTGTAAACCTTCACCAAACGGGTGAAAAGAACGAGTCCAAAGCAATACTGAGGCGCGTTCTTCAAAACGAACCCGAACATATGTCGGCTTTGCTGCAATTATCGGCAATTGCAACCACAGAAGAAGCTCCGGAGCTGCTGGAAGCCGTTAATAAAGCCATCTCCGAAAAGGGAGATGATAAGCTGGAACTCCAGTTCGCCAAGGCGCATTTGATTTCAAAGTTAGACGGGTTGAATGCCGCCATGCCGCATTATGCGCGGGCCAATGAAATTCAGCACCAAGGCAACCCCTATGTCCCGGCGGATGAAGAGGAAAAACTGTTCCGGATCACCAGCTTGTTCCCTGTCGATTCCGATGCACCAGAGTCCGGCTTTGCCGAGGGGCCAGCACCGATCTTTGTACTGGGTCAACCCCGCTCTGGCACGACATTGATGGAAATGATGCTGAGTTCAGCCCCCGGAATTTCCGGTTGCGGCGAACTGACTTTGGGGGCCGATCTGTCGCGTGAGTATGAGAAAAAAGGCCAGAAGTATGACGCTGCCAAAGCGTCCGAGCTCGCGCGGGAATTCCTCGAATTGATGCCGCCCATTCCGGGCGACTCTGTCGCCTTTGTCGATAAGATGCCGCACAATTATCAACGTATTGGATTCCTGCTGTCTGCCTTCCCAAAGGCAAAGATTATCAACATGCTGCGCGATCCGCGTGATGTTGGATTGTCCAAATGGATCAGATGTTTTCCTGCGGGCGGAATGCGCTATGCCTCGAATATGCAAGCCATCGCCCATTCGGCAAATATGTATCGTCGTTATATGGCGCATTGGGATACCGTGTTCGGAAATCGTATTCTGACGGTACCTTACGAAGAACTGGTGGCCGACCCGAAAACCTACAGCCAGCAGGTCGCTGCGTTCTGCGATTTGGAGTGGACCGAAACGATGATGCACCCCGAGAAAAACACCAAACAGGTACGTACGGCAAGCATCGATCAGGTGCGCAACAAGATCTCGACCAAGTCTATCGGCGGCTGGCGCGGGGTTGCTGAGCACATCAAACCGATGCTGGACGGGTTCGATCCGAAACTCTGGCCGGAATATGATTTCAGCTGATCCGTTCCCAAACAAAAAAGCCGCATCACAGGGATGCGGCTTTTGTCTTTGTCGTAAACCAAGTTACTTCTGTTTGATACGCCCGTCTACATAGGGCTGATAGGGCGCATTTTCCGCCAGGTATTCCGCGGTGACATCCGCAAGGTCCGGGCCGAAGTCATAGGCGTTCTTGTCGTCGCCTTCGAACATCTTGTACCCGTCACCGCCGTTGCGGACGTAGTTGTTGGTGACGACCAGGTAGGTCTTATTCGGGTCGATCGGAACAAAACCGTCACCCTCGGCAACCATTACCTCGCTGACGCGTCCCTCGTTCGGCGCAACGCTTGGATCCCAAGTGAAGCTTAGGCCGGCGACCTGCGGGAATCGGCCTTTCACTTCTTCCACCTGACTTACGCCATTTTCGAGTGCGTCAATGACACCCTGTCCGCTGATTTCAAAGGTCGACAGTGTATTCTGGAAAGGCAACACCGTCAGAACCTCGCCCATGGTCACATCACCGGGATCGATAGAAGCCCGCAACCCACCGGAGTTGGCAATGGCGATCTGAACGCCCTGATCCGCCACGCGCGCCAGCATCGCATCGGCAACCAGGTTGCCCATCTGGCATTCTTGCACGCGACAAATTGAGCGATCCCCTTCAATGGCTTCGGCAGCGCTTGCAACGACCTTGTTGCGGATTTCATCCAACGGCACCGCCAGTTCCGCTATACGGTCCAGCGCTGCCTGATCCTCGGTCACTGCGTTGTCCATGATCAAAGGCTCGCCAACTGCCTCGATCACTTTGCCGTCGTCATCGAAAGTGACGTTCAACTCGCCCAGAAACTTGCCATAGGCATAGGCCTGAACAATCTGTACGCCGTTTACCACCGTTGGGTACGGACCTGCCGCCTTATCCGACACATTCGAAAGATACGTATTCGAATGCCCGCCTACGATCACATCAACACCGGTCGTCTCTTGCGCGACACGCTGATCGACGCCATAGCCGGAGTGGCTGAGAACGATGATCTTGTTGACGCCTTCACCTGTCAGTTTATCGACTTCGGCCTGCACAGCTGGCACCGGGTCCGAAAACGTGACGTTGGGGCCGGGCGAGGCAAGCTCATCCGTGTCGATTGGGGTCAGGCCGATCAGGCCGATCTTCTCGCCGCCTACTTCGATAACGGTCGCTTTCTTGATCCTGTCCGTCAAAAGCTCTTCGTCGCGAATATCAGCGTTGGACATCAGAACCGGGAAGTCGACCGAGTCGATGAACCCCCGCAACACTTCAGGGCCGTCATCAAACTCGTGGTTGCCAACGGTCATGGCGTTATAGCCCAGCTTGTTCATGAACTCCGCCGCGACCTTGCCCTTGTAGTAGGTATAGAAAAGGGACCCCTGGAACTGGTCACCTCCATCCACCAGAATCGAGTTTTCTGCCCGTGCGCGCGCATCGGCAACTGCCGTAACAAGGCGCGCCGATCCGCCAAAGCACTTACCTTCTGCATTGTCTTCCGCACCGCATCCGCTGTCGTATTTGTTGATCGGCTCAAAGCGCGAATGGAAATCGTTGGTGTGCAGAATTGTCAGCTTGTAATCGGCTGCTGCGGCACCCGCCGTCAGGCCCAGCACCGCGACCGAAGTTAAAAATCGGGTCAACATCTTGGAACTCCCTGTTATTATTGCCGGGGATCGTGCGCTTATGTCGACCGAGAGTCAAAGGAGAAATCCAGCTTGATTCCAAGCGCCGTGCGGGGCATCAGGTCATCATGCTGATCTACAAGATTTTCCGAGCCGTCGAATGGGCTGAACTGCAAAGTCTGGGCGCCACAAACGGAGCACCCATTGACGTGTCAGACGGGTTTGTTCACTTTTCCACCGCTGAACAAGCTGCTGAAACCGCCGCCAAGCATTTTGCGGGCGTTGAAGGGCTTACGCTGTTGGCCTGCGATGCTGATGCCATGGGCGATGACCTGAAATGGGAAGTGTCGCGAGGAGACGCCCTGTTTCCGCATCTGTATCGTCAGATCAGGTTAAGCGATGTCGTCTGGGCGCGCCCCCTGCCTTTTGTCGGCACGGCACATCAGTTTCCCGAGGACATGGCATGACATCCTATGTCGATCCGGATCGCGCCCAGTTCGAGGCATTCAAGGCTCTGGAGCGCGACCAGCCGATCGAAATGCTCAATCTGGTGAAATTCCGCGCCGAGGCGCAGTATCCCAAATCACATGAATTGGCTGGCGCAGGGCTGACCGGGGCTCAGGCCTATCAGAAATACGGGACTGAAACCGCCCCAATCATTGGCCGTATCGGGGCAAGCATCCTGTGGCGGGGTGCATTTGAAACGACTCTGATCGGACCGGCTGATGAGGTATGGGATGCCGTCTTTATCGCACGCTATCCGACTGCATATGCGTTTCTGGAAATGGTGACTGATCCGGCCTACCGGGCGGCGGTGGTCCATCGGCAGGCTGCGGTAGAAACCTCGCGCCTGATCCGGTGCGGATCAAGCAAAAGCGGGAAAGCGTTCGGATGAAACTGACCGAGAAACTCGGGCTTGCAGCCCTGCACTGCATGGATCCCGAAACCGCCCACGGGATGTCGATCAGGGCTTTGAAGGCGGGGCTTGCGCCTGCGCCGGGGCCTGTGACAACGCCGCGCCTGAAAACAAGCCTTGCCGGGTTGGACCTGCCGAATCCAGTAGGATTGGCCGCGGGCTTCGACAAGAACGGAGAAGTTCTGACGCCGCTGTCGCGCGCAGGGTTCGGTTTCATCGAAGTCGGGGCCGTCACACCGCGCCCGCAACCGGGAAACCCTAAACCCCGCCTGTTTCGCCTGACCGAGGACAAAGCGGCGATCAACCGTTTTGGCTTCAACAACGAAGGCATGGAGGTGATGGCAAAACGGCTTGCTGATCGCCCCAAAAATGCGGTGATCGGCCTGAATCTGGGCGCCAACAAGGACAGCGAGGATCGCGCGGGTGATTTCGTCAAGGTGCTGGCGCATTGTGCCCCGCATCTGGATTTTGCCACCGTCAACGTGTCATCCCCGAATACGGAAAAGCTGCGGGATTTACAGGGCAAAGCAGCGCTGAGCGCGCTTTTGAGCGGTGTGATTGAAACCCGTGATGCGCTGCCTCGCCCACTGCCCATCTTCCTGAAAATCGCGCCGGACCTGACCGATGCCGAGTTGCAGGACATTGCCGATGTTGCGCGCGAGACCCGTGTGGATGCCGTGATCGCCACCAACACCACCCTGTCGCGTGACGGGTTGCGCAGTTCGCACAAAGGTGAAACCGGCGGACTGTCTGGCGCACCGCTGTTCGAGAAATCAACACGTGTTCTGGCGCGGCTCAGCCAGTTGACCGGGGGTGACATTCCCCTGATCGGCGTGGGTGGCATCAGCAATGCGGAACAGGCCTATGCCAAGATCTGCGCCGGGGCATCTGCTGTGCAGTTCTATACGGCGATGGTGTATGGCGGCATTTCTCTGGCGGCTGACATTGCGAACGGGTTGGATGAACTGCTGGCCTGCGACGGCTTTGACAATGTGGCTCAGGCCGTCGGCAGCAAACGAGAGGACTGGCTATGATCGAATATTGGCACAACCCGCGCTGTTCAAAGTCCCGCGCCGGTCTTGCGTTGCTGGAAGAGAATGGCGCACGGGTCACGGTGCGCAAATATCTTGAGGATGCACCATCAATCGATGAGCTGCGAGCGGCACAATCCGCATTGGGGCTTTCGCCCGTTGAGATGATGCGTACCGGAGAATCCCGGTTCAAGGAACTGGGGCTGACAAAGGCCTCGCCAGACGACGCCCTGATCCGGGCCATGGCCGAAA
Organism: Ruegeria sp. O5; assembly: GCF_056535105.1. Lineage (NCBI taxonomy): Bacteria > Pseudomonadati > Pseudomonadota > Alphaproteobacteria > Rhodobacterales > Roseobacteraceae > Ruegeria > Ruegeria sp. O5. The sequence goes on from NZ_JBQERN010000001.1 coordinate 880,660, forward strand.
ACCCGATCCTGATTGAGCGTCCGCTTGCCATTGCTGGGGATAAGGCCGCCATCGGGCGTCCACCGGAAAACCTTCTTGTGCTGCTCTAGGCCACCTGCGCCTCGAGCTTGGGATAGCGCCATCCTAAAGTCACGCCGCGCGCGATATTAAGCACCATCAACGCGGCCCACAGGCCGTGATTTCCGAAGCTTGGCACCAGAATAAACAGCGCAACCAGATAGAACACAACCGATTGGAACATCGCGCTGCGCATTGCCCGGGTCCATGTAGCACCTATGTAGATTCCGTCAAACATCCAGCTTGCCACGCCAATAACGGGTGCCAACGCGGCCCAGACAAGAAACTCGCGCCCCGCCTCACGCACCTGCGGTGAGGTCGACATGACGTCGATCAACGCGGGTCCGGCGACGAAGAAAACCGCACCCAGTAACAGGGCACCCCCAACACCCCATTGCGAGGTCATGACAGACGCACGGCGCACCTGATACCTGTCTCTGGCACCCACCGCGCTTCCGACCAGAGCCTCGGCGGAAAAGGCGAACCCGTCCAGCGCGAAAGCCGTGATTTCAAGAAACTGAAGCAAGACCTGATTGGCCGCCAGATTGACATCACCCAGATCCGAACCGACGAAAAGAAAGGTCGTGAAGGATCCGGTCAGCAAAACCGACCGGATCATGATATCGCCGTTGACCTGCAACATCCGTTGCAGCCGAGCGGCATCAAATATGCGAGCCCAGTCACGCCAGGTTCCGTCTTTGAACCCATCCCGACACAGCCAAAGGCCCAGCGCCAGACCTGTCCATTCCGCAATCAAAGTGGCAATGGCAACCCCTTCGACACCCCAGCCGAGACCAAGCACGAACCATAGATCCAGAACGATGTTCAATCCGTTCATCCAGACCTGAAGAACAAAAACCCCGCGCGTGCGTTCAACCGCAATCAACCATCCGGTAACCGCATAAAGCGCGATAGTGGCAGGAGCGCCCCAAATTCGAATCTCAAGATAGGCGTGGGCCAGCGTTTCGACCTCGGGGCTTGCCGGAGATAAAGCGAACGCACCCGCGAACACGGCCACTTGTGTAAGGATAAAGAACAGCCCAGCCGCGCCGCCAAGCATCAGGCCGCGCATCAGCAATGCCCGGGTTTCAACAGCGTCGCCTGCCCCGCGTGCCTGCGCCGCCATCCCGGTGGTTCCCATCCGCAAGAAACCGAAGATCCAGTAGATCGTTGACAGGATCACTGCACCGATCCCGACCGCACCAATAGGCGCAGCCTGCCCCAACTGGCCGACAACGCCGGTATCAACTGCCCCCAGAATCGGAACGGTGGCGTTCGACAGGACAATCGGCACAGCGATCTTCAGCACCCGTCGATGCGTGATGGGCGCCGAGGCGTCCTGCATGGTCAGCTCTTGCCCCGAGGCGGTTGCGGCATCAGGAAATGCCCGGAGGCCTGCGCAAACAGTTTCGCATGATTGTCCTGCCAGGCTTCAACCCGTACCGAGGCGTAACGCCGCCCCGACCGGCTGATAAATGCCCGCGCATAGGCGTCTCGCGGCAAGCCCGAACGCAGATAGTCGACGGTAAAGTCGATCGTCTTGGGAAACCGGATGCTTTCGTCTGACACGATGGCCTCTGCATCGATCTCTCCGCTTTCAATACTTGGGAACATGTGTTCCCAGCTCAGCGTGATAACGGCTGTCACCTCCAAAAAAGCTGCGGTTACGCCGCCATGAATTGCAGGCAGAAACGGATTGCCGATCAGCTTGTCATCGAAATTCAAAACACCGGTCAGCTCATCCCCGCGCCTGTCAAAACTGATGTTCAGGAAACGTATATACGGTACGCCGTCGACAAGCGCACGCAGGGCTGCATCGCGGCGCTGCTTGACCACCTGCATCGGCTCGGGACGAGGTCTTGGCATATTACTTCCCTTCAACCGTAAAGGACCCTGAGGCTGTCGCCACCGGCAGGTCCGTGTCGTTGTCCATTGCGGTGGCCCGCACGAAGGCAACGTTTCGCGTGATATGGTGACAGACGGCATGAGCAGTAATCGTCTGACCGGGTGTCGCCGCGCGCATATAGTCAATCCGCAGATCGATTGTTGCGGTTCCTCCGGGGGCCGATGGGTGGCTCATCACCGCAGCGCCACAACAGGTGTCCAGAATCGTGGATATCGCTCCCCCATGAATCACCCCTGTACGCGGATCCCCGATCAGGTCTTTGTTGTAGGGCAGAGTTATCTCTGCCTCACCCTCACCGATCTGCGTGAGCGTAAGGTTCAATGCCCGCGCATGGGGGATCGCCTCGATAAACTGGCGGGCTAAAACTGTCTTATCGACCATAAGTATGCGTCCTGTTCTCTGCACCGCCTTTATGAGCCGGTGTTCCGGTAAAGAGCAAGCCTACCTGTTGCGCTTGGGATCGGGACCGCCTAGGTTGCTGACGAGGAGACCGGGAATGTCCAACAACCGTTTGTCATTCAAAGAAATGTGCGCCGAGTTTGACGTGACGCCGCGCACCCTGCGCTACTACGAATATATCGAGCTTTTGCAACCGGACCGCGAAGGGCGTTCGCGCTTTTACGGGGCCCGGGAATGCGCGCGGATGAAACTGATCATGCGCGGCCGAAAGTTTGGTTTTCCTCTAGAAGAGATTCGCCAATGGCTACTGATCTATGAAGATCAGGGAAACGAGGCCCAGATGGCCACCTTTGTCGAAATGGCGGACCGCCAGATGAGTGAGCTTCAGCAGCAGCGACAGCAACTGGATGAGGCAATGGACGAACTCAAAAGCCTGCGCGACCAAACGGCCAAGTCGCTGGAATAACCTTTTCCGATATTTCATAATCAAGCATTGCAGGTGGCAGAACCTGTCAAAACCGGTGCGCATCCCCTTCAAGGCACCCGTTTATTCATGCCGAAAATCAGTTGACGTAACGGTAACAAAATTTCGCCGAAAGCCCCTTACGTGCACGGATGTTACGTCAACTTCAAAGTGACGCAGCGTCTGGATTACGTAAACGTCACTCACATGTTGTAAAGCACCCACCAACTGCGCAACTCATGTCTCATGACGCCAGTGACGAGAGTATGACGAATGACCGAAGATGTGATGACCATCCGCGAGATGTGCGAGACCTATGATGTCACACCACGCACCTTGCGGTTCTATGAGGCAAAGGAACTACTGTTCCCGATCCGCGAAGGCCAAAAACGTCTGTTCACCAAACGTGACCGGGCGCGGCTGAAGCTGATCCTGCGCGGCAAAAGATTCGGGTTCAGCCTCGAGGAAATTCGACAGCTGCTGGATCTCTACCATGTGGGCGATCAACAGGTCACCCAGATGAATCGCACATATGAAATCGCGTGCGAGCGTCTGGCTGACATGGAATCGCGCCGCGAAGAGCTGACGCAGGCCATCGACGATCTGAAAGAGCAGTTGCGCTGGGGCGAGAAAGTCATCGCCTCGATGAAACAGGAAAAGAAGGCGGCCGAGTAACCTCGCCCTGCCTTCCGGACATATGAATTAAGGGAGCTTCACATGCCCGTTTACAACGCGCCAACCAAAGACATGCAGTTCATTCTGCACGATGTTCTGAAAGTCTCGCAGTCGGACATCCCCGGCTATGACGAACTGGAGCCCGAATTCACCGGCGCAGTTCTGGAAGAAGCAGGCAAGGTTGCCACCAACGTCCTGCATCCTTTGAACGTTGTTGGTGACACCGAAGGGTGCCGGTTGGAAAACGGCATTGTGTACACCCCTACCGGGTTCAAAGACGCCTTCGAGCAGATGAAGGAAGGTGGCTGGACTGGCCTCGACATGCCGGAAGAGTATGGTGGCCAGAACATGCCTTACGTGATCGGCACAGCCGTGGGTGAGATGTTCTCGGGCTCCAACCAGGCTTTCACCATGTATCAGGGCCTGACCCATGGCGCAGCCTCGGCCATTCTGGCGCACGGAACAGACGAGCAGAAGAACAAATACCTGCCCAACATGGTCAGCTGTGAATGGACCGGCACCATGAACCTGACCGAACCACATTGTGGCACCGATCTGGGCCTGATGCGCACCAAGGCAGAACCGCAGGGTGACGGCAGCTACAAGATCTCCGGCCAGAAGATCTTTATCTCGGCTGGCGACCACGACATGGCAAACAACATCGTCCACCTGGTGCTGGCCAAGATCCCAGGTGGCCCCAAGGGCATCAAAGGCGTGTCGCTGTTCATTGTGCCCAAGTTCATTGTGAACGAAGACGGCAGCCTGGGCGAGCGCAACGGCGTATCGGTCGGCAAGATCGAAGAGAAAATGGGCATCCACGGCAACTCGACCTGCGTCATGAACTATGACGAAGCCACCGGCTGGCTGCTGGGCGAAGAGCACAAGGGCATGCGCGCCATGTTCACCATGATGAACGAAGCGCGTCTGGGGGTGGGCATGCAGGGCCTGTCGCAAGCCGAAGCGGCCTATCAGAATGCTCTGGAATACGCCAAGGACCGTTTGCAGGGTCGCGATGTGACCGGTGTCAAGAACCCGGATGGTCCGGCCGATCCTCTGATCGTGCATCCTGATATCCGTCGCAACCTGATGGATCAGAAAAGCTTTACCGAAGGCGCGCGCGCGTTCATCCTTTGGGGCGCGACCATGATCGACAAGGCGCACCGCGCGGGAGACAAGGATGCGGACGGGCTGATCTCGCTGCTGACCCCGGTCATCAAAGGCTTCCTGACCGACGAAGGCTACGACATGACCGTTCAGGCGCAGCAGGTCTATGGTGGCCATGGCTACATCGAAGAATGGGGCATGTCGCAATATACCCGCGACGCCCGCATCGCGATGATCTACGAAGGTGCAAATGGCGTTCAGGCGCTTGATCTTGTGGGTCGCAAGCTGGCGCAGGATGGCGGCAAGCACGTCATGGCGTTCTTCGAGATGGTCAAAACCTTCTGCAAGGAAAACGCGGGCCAGAACGAAGCATACGACAAGGCGTTCATCGAACCGCTGAAAGCCGCATCCAAGGATCTTCAGGCCGCTGGCATGTATTTCATGCAGGAAGGCATGAAGAACCCGAATAACGCATTGTCCGGTTCCTATGACTTTATGCACATGTTCGGCCATGTTTGCCTGGGCCTGATGTGGGCGCAAATGGCGAAAGCGGCTCAGGAAGCGCTGGATGGTGGAGCCTCGGACAAAGAATTCTACGAGACCAAGATTGCCACCGGCCGTTTCTACATGGCCCGCCGCCTGCCCGCGACAGCGATGCATCTGGCGCGAATCCAGACCGGCGCGGACACGATAATGGCACTGGACGCGGCGAACTTCTGATCTCAGTCTGGGTCCGGGCAACACCGCCCGGACCCAGCTTACCGGAGGAGACCAAATGCCAAAACGTTTTCGCCTGACCCGCCGCTTTCCGGTTGCGATGACTGAAGATGGGTATCGCAAACTCAAGGCGTTCGCGCGTGATGCCGGTCTGGACGAAGGTGAGGCGCTGTCTTTCTTGTTCGAGAATTTCAACAGCGTGATTGATGAGGAGAACCTGACCCACCGCCTGCGCATCTTCAATTCCGAACTTGAGGCACGGAAGAGGTGAACTGCTGCGGAGAAAACTCAACGGCGACTTTAATTTGAATGCCGGACGCCTCCGGCGGGAGTATTTGTGAAAAGATGAAGCGGCGATGCGTCCCTGCCACCGGGCACACTCGCCATCAGGACAGGAACGACTTCACCTTTTGCGGTCATCGGCTCTCCAGCCTGTACCGCACGACCACTGAATACGAAGATGGTTGATGAAACGTTACCTACTGCCCTTCATCTTTTCAAAAATACTCAAATCCGGCCTAGCCACATGCGCCTTGGGAGGGGCGAGCACATGACCATCAAACTTCATTGCTTCGGAGAAAGTGGAAACAGCTACAAGGCTGCTTTGGCTCTGGAAATGTCCGGTTTGGAGTGGGAACCGGTCTTTGTCGATTTCTTCAAAGGTGTAACCCGCACGCCGGAATATCGTGCTGACGTAAACGAGTTGGGTGAAGCACCAGTTCTGGTCGATGGAGATTTTCACACTAGCCAATCCGGTGCGATTCAGGCCTATGTCACGGAGAAATCCGGCAAGTTCGGTGGCAAGGACCGGGAAGAAGACTACGATATTCTGCGTTGGGTTTTGTGGGACAATCACAAACTCAGCTCAATGGCAGGTTTGACGCGGTTCCTGATCAATTTCCTACCCGAGCAGCACCGCAACCCTGATGTCATTGCATTCAATAAAGGACGTTTGAAGGCGGCTTATGAAATCCTGAACAACCACCTGGATGGTCGCGACTGGATCGTTGGTGATGGTGTGACCAACGCCGACCTTAGCTGCTGTGGTTATCTGTATTACCCTGAACCATTTGGCTTTGACCGTGCCGACTGGCCCCATATCGACGCCTGGCTGACCCGCTTGTCCGAACAGCCCGGCTGGAAACACCCCTATGACCTGATGCCCGGCAACCCGTCGGATCGAGCTTGAGGAGAAGACCCATGACCGAAGCCTATATCTATGACGCCCTGCGCACGCCGCGCGGCAAGGGCCGCAAGGATGGCAGCCTGCACGAGGTAACCTCGGTGCGCCTGTCCGCCCTGACCCTGAACGCGATGAAAGAGCGCAACAACCTGGAAGGTCACGCCGTCGAAGACGTGATCTGGGGAAACGTCACGCAAGTGATGGAGCAAGGCGGCTGTCTTGCGCGCTCGGCCGTTCTGGCATCCGACCTCGACCAGTCGATCCCGGGTCTCGCGATCAACCGTTTCTGCGCCTCGGGCATGGAAGCCGTGAACCTGGCCGCAAACCAGGTGAAAGGCGGCGCAGGCGATGCCTATATTGCGGGCGGTGTCGAGATGATGGGTCGCGTGGCCATGGGCAGCGACGGTGCAGCAATCGCTGTTGACCCCTCGCTGGCGATGGAGACCTATTTCGTACCTCAGGGAATCTCGGCCGACATCATCGCGACCGAGTATGGCTTTACCCGTGATGACGCGGATGCGCTGGCGGTTGAATCGCAAAGACGTGCTGCGGAAGCCTGGGCCGACAACCGGTTCGAGAAATCCGTGATCACCGTCAAGGATCAGAACGGCCTGACCATTCTGGACCGCGATGAATACATGCGCCCCGGCACTGACATGCAGAGCCTCGGTGCGCTGAACCCGTCGTTCGCTATGATGGGCGAGCAGATGCCTGGCTTCGACAAGGTTGCGATGCTGAAATACCCCCATCTTGAGCGCGTGAACCACATCCACCACGCCGGCAACAGCTCGGGCATCGTGGACGGAGCCGCTGCTGTTCTGATCGGCAACAAGGAATTTGGCGAGAAATACGGCCTCAAGCCGCGTGCCCGCATCAAAGCAACCGCCAAGATTGGCACTGATCCGACCATCATGCTGACTGGCCCGGTTCCGGTGACCGAGAAGATTTTGGCCGACAATGGCATGAAGATCAGCGATCTGGACCTGTTTGAAGTGAACGAAGCTTTCGCCTCGGTCGTGCTGCGGTTCCAGCAGGCATTTGATGTCGATCCCGCACTGGTCAACGTCAACGGTGGCTCGATCGCGATGGGTCACCCGCTGGGTGCCACGGGTGCGATGATTATCGGTACGCTGCTGGATGAACTTGAGCGTCAGGACAAGGAAACCGGTCTGGCCACGCTTTGCATTGCATCCGGCATGGGTGCGGCTACCATTATCGAGCGTGTCTGATGCCTAAGCTGGATCTTTCTCAGATCCCGTTTCAGGGCGGCTCGGCCTATCCCGGCAAGCTGGCCGAAGCGACCACAGGTCGCTTTGCGCAGCGCGTGGGCGATGCGGGCGGGCTGACCCAATACGGGGTCAACATCGTGCGGCTGGATCCGCAGGGCCTGTCATCGCTGCGCCATTACCACATGAAGCAGGACGAGTTTGCCATAATCCTCAGCGGCTCGTGCACGCTGGTCGATGATGATGGCGAGCACGAGATGCAGCCCGGCGATTGCGCCGCCTGGCCCGCAGGTGAGGCCAACGGCCATCACCTTGTGAACAACACCGATGCGCCCATGACCTTTCTGGTGGTGGGCACACGGACCCCGACCGAGACCGGCTATTACAGCGACATGGACATGATGGTGAAGGTTGATGAGAACGGATTCTCCTTCACCCGCAAGGATGGCAGCCCGCTGACGGCTGACCAGATTGGAGATGACAATGACTGATTTCACTCTGAGCAAAGACGCAGACGGCGTCGCCACGATCACCTGGGACGTGCCCGGGAAGACCATGAACGTGATGTCCTTTGACGGGCTGGCAGAATTGAGCGATTGCATCGATCAGGCGCTGGCCGACGATGAGGTGAAAGGCATCATTGTTACTTCGGGCAAAGAAGGGTCATTTGCAGGCGGCATGGACCTGAACCTGCTGGCGGTGATGAAAGAACAGGCGGGCGACAATCCGGCCAAGGGTCTGTTCGAGGGCACGATGAAAATGCACGCCCTGCTGCGCAAGATCGAACTGGCGGGTATGGACCCCAAGACCAAGAAAGGCGGCAAGCCGATTGCTACCGTTCTGCCCGGGACCGCTGCGGGCATCGGTATGGAACTGCCCCTGTCTACCCATCGTATCTTTGCAGCCGAAAACCCAAAGGCAAAGTACGGCCTGCCCGAGATCATGGTCGGCATCTTCCCTGGCGCGGGCGGCACCACCCGTATGGTCCGCAAAGTTGGCGCCATTGCGGCGGCTCCGCTGTTGCTGGAAGGCAAAATGCTGGACGTCAAGAAAGCCAAGGGCGCAGGCTATATCGACGAAATCGCAGCCGATCCAATGGCAGCAGCCAGGGAATGGGTGCTGAGCGCCAAGGACGCCGATCTGGTCAAGCCTTGGGACGCGAAGGGTTATAAAATGCCCGGTGGCGCCCCCTATCATCCCGCAGGCTTCATGAACTTCGTTGGCGCGTCGGCGATGGTGAATGGCAAAACCCAAGGGGCCTTCCCGGCGGCCAAGGCTCTGCTGAGCGCGGTTTACGAAGGCGCTCTGGTCGATTTCGACACCGCGCTGAAAATCGAAGCGCGCTGGTTCACGTCCGTGCTGATGAACCCGTCGTCTGGTGCGATGATCCGATCGCTGTTCCTGAACAAGGAAGCACTGGAAAAAGGTGCCGTGCGTCCTGCAGGCGTTCCGGATCAGTCCGTCAAGAAGATCGGCGTTCTGGGCGCAGGCATGATGGGGGCTGGTATCGCTCTGGTATCGGCGCAGGCCGGTATGGAAGTGGTTCTGATCGACCGCGATCAGGAGGCTGCCGACAAAGGCAAAGCCTATACCGAGACCTATCTGGACAAAGGCATGAAGCGCGGCAAGGTCACGGCTGAGAAAAAAGAGGCCATGCTGGGTCGCATCACAGCAACGCCGGATCTGGACAACCTGAAAGGGTGTGACCTGATCATCGAAGCGGTCTTTGAAGACATGGGCGTCAAGGCTGAGATGACCAAAAAGGTTGAGGCGATCATCCCCGAAGAGTGCATCTTTGCATCGAACACATCGACCCTGCCGATCAGCGATCTGGCCAAAGCCTCGGTTCGGGCTGACCAGTTCATCGGCATCCACTTCTTCTCACCGGTCGAAAAGATGTTCCTGGTCGAGATCATCAAGGGCAAGGAAACCGGGGATCGTGCAGTGGCCAAGGCGCTGGACTATGTGCGTCAGATCCGCAAGACCCCGATCGTGGTCAACGATGCGCGTTTCTTCTACGCAAACCGCTGCATCATTCCATATATCAACGAAGGCGCGCGCATGGTCACTGAAGGCGTCAGCCCCGTTTTGATCGACAACGCCGCGCGGCAGTTGGGCTTCCCGGTCGGTCCGATCCAGCTGACCGACGAAACCTCGATTGATCTGGGTGCAAAGATCGCCCGCGCGACAAAGGCGGCGATGGGCGATGCCTATCCGGAAAGCCCCTCAGACGATTTGATCTTCTGGATGGAGGAACAGGGCCGTCTGGGCCGTAAGGCGAATGCCGGTTTCTTCGACTATGACGAGAAGGGCAAGCGCGTCGAATACTGGAAGGGCCTGCAAGACAAGTATCCGCTTGCCGATGACCAGCCTGACCTGATCGAAGTGCAGGAACGTCTGATGTTTGCTCAGGTTCTGGAAGCCGTCCGCGCACTGGAAGAGGGTGTTCTGGAAGACATCCGCGAGGGCGATGTCGGTGCAATTCTGGGCTGGGGCTTTGCCCCGTGGTCGGGTGGTCCGTTCAGCTGGCTGGACATCATCGGCACACCCTATGCGGCCGAGCGTTGTGATCAATTGGCCGAGACATACGGTGAACGCTTTGCCTGCCCGCCACTGCTGCGCGAGATGGCAGAAAAAGGTCAGAGCTTCTACGGTCGCTTCAACCCCGAAGCAAAGGCCGCTTAATCCAATGATGCGGGCGCATGTCACCATGCGCCCGCATCGTTCTTGTCAGTGTTTGGTTAGATCTGCCATTCGGGCCGCAGGAACAGAACCGGCGCGCTTGGGCGTCCCGGTCGACCCGGTCGCCTGACCCCAAATGGCGGGCGGATCGGAAATATCGGTTCCTGGGGAATGGGTGCAGGCAGCGCACCCAATGGGTTGGCAAGGGCCGACATATCACCCCTGCTTATAAGTGAATGGATCAGGTCGGAGGCGACCTCTTCGGCCGCGACATCGTACCGTGTTCCGGTGGTTGCACCGCGCATGTTGAAGCGACCGGACGGGCAATAGGCCTGCAATCCGCCCTCGACAAAAATCACCTGATCATCATCAAAGAACAAAGAAAACACTTCAAAAGACGACCCCGGTGCCTGTGACGTCAGGTGACCGGCGCCGTTCAGCAAACGCGCTGGCACCACCGAAGGTCCATCGGCCTTGGCGTTGATCCGGGACAGGTTCAGCGCCATGCCCTGTTCGGGCATCAACCAGACAGGTCGCCCGTTATACGCGGCGCGGGCAGGCACGAGGACCGGCAGGAACTCGACCCGGCGTTCATCGGCTGGAATGACCACAACGCTTATCGAGATGCGCCGTACTTCTTTGAACCCGTGATCGAGGGTTCTAACCAGATCACCCACCGTGATCCGTTCGACCGGCTTCCACCCGGCAGTCGTGGCGATCTTGGTGCCGTGCAAAAACCCGCCACGGCGCGCATTTACCGCCTGTTTATTGTTGGTTCGATCAACTTCTGGCAGCTGATCCAGATAAACAGAAATACTTGTTACTTCGGACACGTGCCTTACCCCCTTTTGGCACAAAACATTTATGCCAATGAGCTAACACCAAATATTCGGCCCGTCACATTTCAGACATATTTGCGCCCAATTTTGACCAATTCCGCGTAATTGCCGATGGTTTTCGTGGACACTCCAGGACTCTCATCAGACATTTTTGCCATTTCTGAAACGAATGCCTTTTGTCGATCCACCGAATCCACGGCGTTTCACCGGATACGGAAGTAACGAAACGGTCTGGCTTGGGCGTGCATACGGCCCAATCGCGTCAGGCGACTTTTTGCTGTTCAGATGATCGACTGGCGCGCCACCCCAGCAACAGACCCGCTGCCGCAATCATAAGGATGCCCGAAATCTGAAAGACGCCAATGGTTTGCCCAAAGGCCACAAATGCGAAGAGCGGGCCGAAGATCATGACAGAATACTCGAACACCGCCACATAAGACGGCTCACCCACTTGATATGCCTTGATCAGCATGAAAACCGCGATTGTTGAACCGACAGCCTGAGTAACCAACCACGGTGTGGCTGGCCCCATATCCCAGACCCACCCACGCGTAACAAACCCCTCGGCACCGTCTGCCGTAACAACCGGCGAGATTGTCAGGAACGTGACCCCCAACGCCCCGGCCAGACCCATTGTTATGACCATGACAGCCAGCATGGCCACAGTGCTTTCCCGCGAACAATGCGTACGCGTTAGGATCGAACTGAAGGCATAGAAAAACCCCGCGGCCACAGGCACCAACGTACGCAGGTCGAAATCGCTGGGGTTTGGCTGCAACACCAGAAGGATGCCGGTAAATCCAATCAGCACGGCCAGTATGCGCCACGGCCCTATCGATTGTCTGAGCACCAGAGAGGAGATTAACAGCACAAAAATCGGTGATGTGAACAACCCTGCCAGCGCCTGCGCAATTGGCATCATGGCAAGGGATGCAAAATAAAAGAACATTGCTGTGGTGATCAGGGCGCTGCGCAAAATGACAGGTCCCCATCGCACAGGCCGCAGCCTACCCAGCCCCAGAAACGACAGGCCGACGATCAGCGGCAGCATCAAAAGCGCACGGGTCATATGAAACTGCCACAGCCCGACGGTTTCGGCCAATAGGATCACAACATTGTCGATAACGCCGACAATTGCCATCGCACTGACCATCAGGGCCGAAGCCAGCACAGCAGAAGATGAGGAATGCGCCTGCATGAAGTCGTGTCCTGATTGTGATCGTGGACCGACAGTCTCGATCCTTTCGGGTATCCAGCACAATTCGCAATGACTGCGCAACAGGTTTGCGCCCTGCGATTTCACCATGCTAAGCTGCAGCAAAACAAATTCGAGCAGACCCACCCAGATGACGGCCCTGAAACAGTACCAGCGGATCGAAGCCACCGGTCTGTGGCGCCCTTCGCCCGATGAACAGCGGCGCGAGGTTGTGGTGTCTATCGGTGAAGCCACCCTGACCATTTCCGATTTCAATGACAGGGCGCTGACCCACTGGTCGCTGGCAGCACTTGAACGCCAGAACCCTGGTTCCTTTCCGGCCATATTCAACCCGGACGGTGATCCGGATGAAACGCTTGAGCTGGCCGAATCCGAAACCACGATGCTTGAAGCGATCGACCGATTGCAGCGCGCTATTGATCGGTCCCGCCCCCACCCGGGGCGTTTGCGCTGGCTGAGTGTCGGAGGCGTCGTGGCCGCCGTGCTGGCCCTGTTGCTGTTCTGGCTGCCGGGTGCACTGCAAAACCACGTTGTCTCGGTCGTGCCCCAGGTCAAGCGGCAAGAGATCGGCGATATGATCCTGCATCGGATCGAGCGCGTCTCGGGCCAGGCCTGTACGTCGCGGGATGCACGGGATTCACTGGAACAATTGGCCCGGCGCACGGGCGTACGGCAGATCATCATTCTGCCAGCAGGCGTTCAGGACAGCCTCAGCCTTCCTGGCGGCACGGTCCTGCTAAGCCGTGCTTTGGTAGAGGATTACGAAGATCCTGCCGTTGCAGCGGGCTATGTGATTGCGGAACGGGCGCGGGCCGCGCATTGGGACCCGCTGGATGACCTTCTGGACAGAACCGGCGCGACCTCGGCCTTCAGGCTTCTGACAACCGGCGGGCTGACGCCCGAGATTATCGACACATATACCGAGCAGGTCCTGTCGCAGCCTCGTCCGGCCATTTCTGACGACGACTTGCTGGCGATGTTCTCGCAAAGCGCGCTTCCCTCAACCCCCTACGCCTATGCCCGTGATGTGACCGGCGAAACCGTTCTTGGCCTGATCGAAGCAGATCCGATGGCGGGAAGGGCACTGGAACAGGTGCTGCCGGACCGTGATTGGGTCCGGCTACAGAATATTTGCGGCGAATAAACCGGGTTACTTGGTTCCGAACATCCGGTCACCGGCATCCCCCAGACCGGGCATGATGTAACCTTTCGAGTTCAACTCGCGGTCCAGCGCTGCCGTGACGATACGAACGTCAGGGTGTGCTTCCTTCATCCGCGCGACACCTTCGGGTGCCGCCAACAGGCACAGAAAGCGAATATCCGTCGCCCCGGCCTGTTTCAGCAGGTCAATGGCCGCGGCCGAGCTGTTACCAGTCGCCAGCATCGGATCCACCGCAATGACCAAACGGTCCTTCAGGCTTTCGGGGGCCTTGAAATAATACTGTACGGGTTTCAGCGTTTCTTCGTCGCGATACAGCCCCACGAAACCGACGCGTGCCGAAGGTACAAGTTCCAGCACCCCGTCCAGCATCCCGTTTCCGGCGCGAAGGATCGACACCAGCGCCATTTTCTTACCCGCCAGTATGGGGGCGTCCATTTCTTCCATCGGCGTTTCGATATTTCGCGTTGTAAGGGGAATGTCGCGCGTGACCTCGTAAGCCAGAAGCAATGTGATCTCGCGCAGCAACTGCCGGAATCCGGCGGTCGAGGTGCCCTTGTCCCGCATGAGCGTCAGCTTGTGTTGCACCAGCGGGTGATCAACGACGGTCAGGTGTTCGCTCATGTGTTCTCCAATCTTTTCTTGACCCGCGCGCGGGTGTCATCATCACAGAAGGCCGCGTTCAGGGCCATCTCATTCAATGCCGCAAAATCCCCGGCCTCCCAGCCGAACGCCGCGTTCAACATCTCATATTCCCGCCGCATGGTCGTGTGAAAAAACGGAGGATCGTCGGTGGAAATCGTAACCTTTACGCCCGCATCGCGCAGTTTCGCGATGGGGTGGGCGGCAAAATCTGGGAAAAGACCCAGAACCACATTCGAACCCGGACACACCTCAAGCGTGACATCCCGGTCAACCAGTTCACGAACAAGTTCAAGGTCTTCGATGGCGCGGACGCCGTGCCCGATACGCTCAACCCCCAGATCGCGCACAGCGTCGCGCACACTGTCAGGACCGCCAAACTCACCCGCATGCGTGGTCAGGCGCAGCCCGGCTTCGCGGGCACATTCGAAAGACCATTTGAAGTCACCCTGCGTGCCAATGGATTCGTTGCCGCCCATGCCAAAACCGGTGATCCAGTTTCCGGCGGTCTCGGCCGCACAATGGGCACTCCGCCTGGCTTGTTCGGGGCCAAAATGGCGGACACAGGTAACGACACCGCGCAAGGTGATATCGAATTTACGCTCGGCTTCGTCTGCCGCATCCTGAATGGCATTCAGATAATCCCGCCACGCATGCAGGTCGCCACCGCCGCAAAAATCAGGGCTGAGGAAGGTCTCGGAATAAACCACGCCATTTTCAGCGCTTTCCTCAAGAATGGCCAATGTCAGCCGCCGGAAGTCTTCGGGCGTTTTCAGAACTTCGCAAGCGGCTTCGTACACGCTCAGGAAATGCGCGAAATCACGAAAATCATAAGATCCGTCTGGCTTGAAGATACCGCTCAGGTCAACGCGTTTTTCGTGGGCAAGCTGGCGGATGAAGGCCGGAGGTGCCGCGCCTTCGTGGTGAAGATGCAGTTCAATTTTGGGCAGGTCTGCAACGCTCATAAAAAGTTCCTTCCCGGCCCTTGCGCCGGAATGTTCAGATGATGGGCAATGCTGGCCGCAATATCGGTAAAATCTACTTGCCCGATTTGTCCGGTACCCTGCCCCGCAATCAGAACCGGAACCTGTTCACGGGTGTGATCTGTTCCGGTCCAGCTTGGGTCATTGCCATGATCAGCTGTTAACAGCAACAGATCGCCTGGTCGAAGTTTCTTCAGGATACCCCCGATCTCGCGGTCAAACCATTCCAACGCTCGGGCATAGCCGCTGATGTCGCGGCGATGCCCATAAAGGCTGTCAAATTCGACAAAGTTGGCGAAGGTCAGACTACCCTCTTCCGCCTCGTCCACAAGATCAGACAGGTGCTGCATCAGCTGGGCATCCGACCCTTTGCGCAGCGTGTCGATCCCCTGCATCGAGAAGATGTCGCCGATCTTGCCCACTGCATGAACCCGTCGCCCTGCATCCTGCACCCAGTTGGTCAGCACCGGTGCCGGGGGCAGAATGGCGAAATCCTTGCGATTGGTCGTCCGTTCGAACCCCGTCTCAGGCGTACCGACAAAGGGGCGCGCGATGACACGCCCCACTTTCATCTGGTGCAATCGCGGAGCAAGCGCGCGGCACATGTCCAGCAACCGCTCAAGCCCAAAGCTTTCCTCATGGGCCGCGATCTGAAACACACTGTCAGCGGATGTGTAGCAGATCGGCCAACCGGTGCGCATATGTTCGGCCCCCAGTTCGGCTATGATCGCTGTCCCCGACGCGTGGCAGTCTCCAAGAATGCCTTCGGTCCCGGCAGCTTCGGCTGCCGCACGGCTCAGTTCCGCTGGAAAAGCCGGAACCGTGTTTGGAAAGTAATGCCAATCCCAAGGCACCGGCAGGCCCGCCAGTTCCCAGTGGCCTGAGGGCGTGTCCTTACCCGGTGAATGCTCACGCGCGCAGCCCCATAGTCCAGCAGGTTCGGCATCGAGGCCCGGAGTGGCGTCTCCAGACGCCAGCCGCACAGCCGCGCCCAAACCCAGCGCGTCCAGGTTGGGCAGGTGCAACGGGCCGGTGCGCCCATCTACTGCGCGGCCTTCCGCGCAGGCTTGGGCGATATGGGCCAGCGTGTTTGCCCCGGCATCCGGAACATCACCGTTGAAAAACCGGTCTGCATCAGGTGCCCCGCCTATTCCAACGGAATCCATGACGACAAGAAACGCTCGGCTCATACGCTGATCCTTTCGTGGATCAGATCGGGCAGCTTTGGAACTGTATCGCTGATTGTCATCGCACTCAGCACAGTTTCCGCTGCCCGCCGTGCAGCGTTTTCCCGTGCAGCGTGGACCACGGCAATGGGTGAACCTTTTGAAACACGATCCCCCAGCCTGAGGATGTTGGATATTCCAACTGCCGGATCGATCTCATCACTTTCGACCTGGCGGCCGCCACCCAGTGCGACGACCGCAAGGCCCAGCGCCTCTCCGTCGATGGCGGAGATGTAACCGTCTTCGGGGGCAGGAACCTCCTGAATAACGCTCGCCTCAGGCAGGAAACGGGTCCAGGTATCGACGAATTTCACAGGACCACCAACCGCTGCCATCATGCGGCCAAACCGTTCGGCGGCGCGACCGTCACGGATGATCTTGGCGATCTGCTCACGCCCCTCCTCGACCGAGATGCACATGCCTGCATCGGCCAGCAGGACGCCGCCCAACTCGGCAGAAATGTCCACCAATGGCGACCCGCCAGGACCGGTCAGAACCTTCATCACTTCCGCGACCTCCAGTGCATTGCCCAGCGCCGGGGCCAAAGGTTGGTTCATGTCCGTGATCACCGCCGAAGTCCGGCACCCGGCCGCGTTCGCAGTCTCGGTCAATGCTGTGGCCAGCTTGCGGGCATCCTCAATTGTTTTCATAAAGGCACCGCTACCGACCTTGACGTCAAGAACCAACGCATCCGGGCTGGCCGCCAGCTTTTTGGACAGGATCGACGCTGTGATCAAATCCAGACTTTCGACTGTTGCCGTTACATCCCGCACTGCATAAAGCCGCTTGTCCGCCGGTGCAATCTGGCCCGTCGCGCCAACGATGGCCGCGCCCGTTTCGCGCAATATCTGCGCAAGTCGGTCCTGACCGATCTGAGTGCTGACCCCCGGAATCGCCTCGAGCTTGTCCAATGTTCCACCCGTGTGCCCCAAGCCCCGACCCGAGATCATCGGCACATAAGCACCACATTCCGCCAGCGCCGGAGCCAGCACAAGGCTGACGCAGTCCCCGACCCCACCGGTCGAGTGCTTGTCGATCACCGGCCCGTCCACATCCCAACCGAGAACATCGCCGCTATCGCGCATCGCAATCGTCAAGTCCGCACGCCCCTGAGGACCCAGCCCGCCCATACAGACGGCCATGGCAAACGCCCCGGCCTGCGCATCGCTGACGCTGCCGTCTGCCAACCCTTGCGCGAACCAGATAAGCTCGTCGCGGCCTGGGACTTCGTGCCTGCGCAGTTTGGCTATGATTGAACGGGCGTCCATGCGTTCAGACATCCTCCATGTGCGACGCGTCGAACGCACCCGGCAGCAAATCTCCGATGGTTGTCTCAAACTCCGCACCATCGACGGTTGCCAGAGTAACCTTTACATCGCGCTTGCCAAACTCGGCCAGCTTCTGACGGCATCCACCGCAAGGCGGCACAGGCTGAGGGCTGGAGGCAACCACGTAGACCTCGGTCAGTTCCTGCTCGCCCGCGGCCACCATTGCGGCAATTGCACCTGCTTCCGCGCAGGTCCCCTCGGGATATGCCACATTCTCGACGTTGCACCCGGAAAAGACATGACCCGAAGAAGACCGAAGCGCTGCGCCAACTTTGAAGTTCGAATATGGCGCGTAGGCGTTTTCCCGGACAGACAAGGCAGCGTCTTTCAGCGACATGGCGAATCCTCATTTTTGATCATCTGGTCAGAAATTTGCACGCTAACGTATTAAGGCGGGGAATTTGAAGCCCCTGACCCATGTTTTTCGCTTAACCCAGCGTTGTGTTGAAGGTACCGGGTAAGGTGACTTCCAACAATTCGATATTGTCTGTTGGCTCGGACAACCGTGTGCGCATCCCAGGTGGGATGACAAAAGCATCCCCTTGCTCCAGCCGGTAGGGATCGCGCCCCTCGCCTTCCAGGGTGACCTCGCCGTCCATCACAAAGGTAAAGTGAATGTCGGTGTCATGGCTGGCCCATTCCGGATCACCCGACCCTTTGCGCACAACCTGCACCCCAGCGACACCCTTGGTGTTCTCGGCAATCGTGGTGTCGCGGCAGATGTACCCCGGCAGGCGGAAGGGCATCCACTCGGCACCCTTGGCCTGATTATAGACAAAGCGTTGCCCCTGCCATTCGCGGTCCGGGCGGATGTGCGGAGTGGGAAGTGTCATGTCATGGTCGATCTCTGTGACATGCTCAGCCGGCACTCCGATCTCAATGACCTGAACATTATCAGATGCTTCGAGAACGCGGTGCCGGATTTCCGGAGGTTGAATAAAGCAGTCCCCCGCTGTCAGACGCATTTTCTCGCCCTGATCCTCATAGACCACATCCACCCAGCCATGGATGCAAAAGATCAGCTGAAACCCGACCTTGTGAAAATGCACCATGTCCGGAACCGGTCCACCATCGGGAATGCGGATATGGCTGGCAATAATCGACCCGCCCAGCCGATCCGGGACCAGATCGCGATAGTGCATCCCGGCCCGGCCAATGATCCAGGGGGCCTGGTCCTTGAGCCTGCGCACGACAAAGGAATGCACGGTCTCTGGCATCACCAGTGGCGGATTTCGTTCTTCAATTTCGATTCGGGTGCCATTCGGGGCTACAAGAACGCGTTCACCACCCGCGAAATCAGACGGATCATCCGTCAGGATACGCAATGTTCCCGGACTTTCCGGTGCGTCTTTTTCAATGCGCAACCGCACGCCATGCCCCGAAAACACCGCGACGCGCGGATCGTCAGCGGGATAAATCATGTCCATCTTCATCCCCAGTTTTTTTGTGTAAAAAGGGATGTCGTCGCGAATTTCCTGTGTGGGCAGGCGAATCTCAGCGTGCGTTTTCGCCAGATCGGATGTCTTGGTCATCAGTATTCTCTTCGAATTGCAACTTTGGCCATCCGATCAGAACAGAGGTCAAAATGCCAATCGAAAAGAACATCTCCGGCATTTCTTCCATAACGAAGAAGCGCATTTCAATAATCACAGGTAAAACTCCGCCGTTCAGCGTGATGAACTCGACCAAATCTGGGTGACGACAACCGCCCAACACCGCTGCAACCAACATCCAACCTAATGATCCCTCGTTCGTTACCAGCCGGGTCATCAGTTCTGAATGTCACAACGGCCTTGCCAGAGTGATCTTGGTCGTCACAATGTGAAAAGGCGAAAATGAACTCAGACAATATCAATCCGAATTCACGGTTGCGACATCACGGCAGAGTTACGTAGCGTAGCCAAGTCCAAAAAAATAGTTTAAGGCTAAATCAAATTCTCAATGGGAGCTGAATCGCCGATGTCTGACACCCCCAGCCTGCGACAAGCTGCGCTCGAATATCATGAATTTCCCAAACCCGGAAAGCTTGAGATCAAGGCTACCAAACCGATGGCCAACGGGCGCGATCTGGCCCGCGCCTATTCGCCTGGCGTGGCCGAGGCAAGCCTTGAAATCAAGGCCGATGCAGCCAATGCGGAACGTTACACGGCGCGCGGCAATCTTGTCGCCGTGGTTTCAAACGGCACCGCCGTGCTTGGCCTGGGGAATATTGGGGCACTCGCGTCGAAGCCGGTTATGGAAGGCAAGGCCGTCCTTTTCAAGAAATTCGCAGGTATTGACTGTTTTGATATCGAGGTCGATCAGCCCGATCCCGAAAAGCTTGCGGATATCGTCTGTGCCCTTGAACCAACATTTGGCGCCATTAACCTTGAAGACATCAAGGCCCCCGATTGCTTCATCGTCGAGAAACTCTGCCGTGAACGTATGAACATCCCGGTTTTCCATGACGATCAGCACGGAACCGCCATTGTGGTCGGGGCTGCGGCCAAGAATGCGCTGCATGTGGCCGGAAAGTCATTTGAGGACATCAAGGTCGTGTCGACCGGCGGCGGGGCTGCCGGGATCGCGTGCCTGACCATGCTGGTGAAGCTGGGTGTGAAGCGCGAAAACATATGGCTGTGCGACATTCACGGGCTTGTCTACGAAGGACGGGCCGAGGACATGAACCCGCACAAGTCACAGTTCGAGCAGAAGTCGGATTTGCGGACGCTGGACGATGTGATTGGTGGGGCCGACCTGTTTCTGGGTCTCAGCGGCCCAAATGTTCTAAAGCCTGATATGGTCCGGAAAATGGCCAGCCGCCCGATCATCTTCGCCCTGGCCAACCCGACGCCGGAAATTCTACCAGAGGACGCGCGTGCAGTAGCACCAGACGCAATCATCGCCACGGGGCGCAGCGATTTTCCCAATCAAGTCAATAACGTGCTGTGCTTTCCGTTTATCTTCCGGGGTGCTCTGGATGTCGGCGCGACCGAGATCAACGACGCGATGCAGATTGCCTGCGTGGATGGCATCGCTGAAATGGCGCGCGCGACCACAAGCGCCGAGGCGGCGGCTGCCTATAAGGGCGAGCAACTGACCTTTGGCCCCGAATACCTGATCCCAAAACCATTTGACCCACGTCTTGTGGGCGTGGTGTCCTCGGCGGTCGCCAAGGCCGCCATGGAAAGCGGTGTTGCAAAACGCCCTATCGAGGACCTTGAAGCCTATAAGGAAAAGCTCAACCAGTCGGTCTTCAAATCAGCCCTTCTGATGCGTCCTGTGTTCGAGGCCGCGGCCGTCGCATCCCGTCGCATCGTTTTTGCCGAGGGTGAAGATGAAAGGGTTTTGAGGGCCGCGCAGGCCATTCTCGAAGAGACGACGGAAACACCAATTCTGATCGGGCGACCCGATGTGATCGAAACCAGATGTGAAAAGCTGGGGCTGACCATTCGTCCGGGCAAGGACTGTCAGATCGTTAACCCGGAGAACGACCCGCGCTATTACGATTACTGGACTTCCTACCACCAAATCATGCAGCGCCGCGGTGTGACGCCGGATCTGGCCAAGGCGATCATGCGCACCAACACAACGGCCATTGGTGCGATCATGGTGCATCGTGGCGAAGCGGACAGCATGATCTGCGGCACATTTGGTGAATTCCGCTGGCACCTGAACTATGTCGAACAGGTGTTGGACGACAGCAAACTGCGCCCGCATGGAGCGTTGTCCCTGATGATCCTGGAAGATGGCCCCCTGTTCATTGCCGATACGCATGTCCGGCAATTGCCGTCGCCGGAAGAATTGGCCGAAACCACCATTGGCGCCGCGCGACATGTTCGCCGGTTCGGGATCGAGCCCAAGATCGCCTTCTGTTCGCAGTCGCAATTCGGCAATCAGGCTGAAGGATCAGGCAAACGGCTGCGGGCGGCGCTTGAAATCCTTGATCGGCAGCCGCGCGATTTTGTCTACGAAGGCGAAATGAATCTGGATGCGGCTTTGGATGCAGACCTGCGGGCGCGTATCTTCCCAGCGTCGCGACTAGAGGGGGCGGCCAACGTTCTGATATTCGCCCACGCAGATGCTGCCAGTGGCGTACGCAATATTCTGAAGATGAAGGCGGACGGGATTGAAGTTGGCCCGATCCTGATGGGCATGGGCAACAAGGCCCATATTGTTACTCCATCCATCACCGCGCGCGGTCTGCTGAACATGGCGGCGATTGCAGGAACACCCGTGGCGCATTACGGTTAACCGGGGGCAGCCTTGCTGGCGCCCCTGCCAACAGGGGGGGGGAAGCGCATGAAAGGACATTGCCACTGCAACGCCGTGCATTGGGAAAGCGATGCCCAAGCCGCGTGGAGCTGTTATTGCCACTGTTCAGATTGCAGGCGAAACTGCGCCGCGCCGGTCACGGCTTTTTTCGGGCTGCCGCATGAGGCGGTCAGATGGTTGGGTCAGGCACCAAAGATCTATCGCTCATCGGAAGGGGTTGAACGTCTGTTTTGCGGCAACTGCGGAACCCAGATGGCCTATCGCACAGCGCGCGATACGGTGAACATTCATCTTTACACCGCAACGCTGGACAACCCGGAGACCCTGCCGCCACAGTTTCACGTGTTCCACGCCGACCACCTGCCCTGGCTGAACCTTCAGGACAAGCTGCCACGTTACGCCAAAACGGCTGGTTGAGCTGATTCTCGGAACGGCACAATATTTGCACGCAATAGTTTGCAATTTTGCAAAACTTTCTATTGCTGCGACAAAAACTGTGCTTCAACTGTAATTTTGCAAAAATTTGCAAGTCGTTTTTTGCCGATCTGCAAATTTTTTGCGATAAACTGACGCGTCGTCATGCGTCGCGCTTGCCCGGTTGTTTTCTGCGACCTAACACAATGTCCAAGCCGTTGTGAGGAGGACAAGATGGCGTATCAGGACGTTTATGACAGCTGGAAAACCGACCCCGAAGCGTTCTGGATGAACGCTGCAAAAGGGATCGATTGGGTCAAGGCCCCCAGCAAAGCACTGTTCGACGACAATGCGCCCTTGTACGAATGGTTCAGCGACGCGCGGGTCAATACCTGTTGGAATGCCGTAGACCGTCATGTGGAAAACGGGCGCGGTGAACAAACCGCCATCATCTATGACAGTCCCATCACCCACACCAAGCGCGAGATATCCTATGTCGAGCTTCGCAACCGCGTGGCCACTCTGGCCGGCGCGCTGCGCGCAAAGGGTGTCGAAAAAGGTGACCGTGTCATTATCTACATGCCGATGATCCCTGAAGCGCTTGAGGCGATGCTGGCCTGTGCCCGCCTCGGCGCCGTGCATTCGGTCGTGTTCGGCGGGTTTGCCAGTAACGAACTGGCCGTGCGCATCGACGACGCCAAACCCAAAGCAATCATCGCCGCGTCCTGTGGGATGGAACCCGGTCGCGTGGTACACTATAAGCCCCTGCTTGACGGTGCGATCGAGCTGGCCAACCACAAACCTGATTTTTGTGTGATCTTCCAGCGGGAACAAGAGGTCGCCCAGTTGATTGAAGGGCGCGATTTCAACTGGCACGGTTTCCAATACGGTGTCGAACCGGCTGAATGCGTGCCGGTTGATGGCAATGACCCGGCTTATATCCTTTACACCTCTGGCACTACGGGTGCACCCAAAGGGGTCGTGCGCCCCACTGCCGGACACCTTGTGGCACTGAACTGGACGATGAAGAATGTCTATAACGTCGATCCGGGCGACGTGTTCTGGGCAGCCTCCGATGTGGGCTGGGTCGTGGGGCACTCCTATATCTGCTACGCGCCCCTGATCCACGGAAACACCACAATTGTGTTCGAGGGCAAGCCAGTCGGCACCCCGGATGCTGGCACCTTCTGGCGCGTGATCTCGGAACATAAGGTCAAAAGCTTCTTCACCGCACCTACGGCCATCCGCGCCGTCAAACGAGAAGACCCCAAAGGCGAATTGATTGGCAAATACGATCTGTCTCATCTACAGGCCCTCTATCTGGCAGGCGAACGCGCCGACCCTGACACAATTATCTGGGCACAAAACGCGCTGAAGGTTCCGGTGATCGACCATTGGTGGCAAACCGAAACCGGCTGGGCCATTGCCGGGAACCCGCTGGGTATCGAAGAGCTTCCGGTCAAGCTGGGCTCGCCCGCAAAACCGATGCCGGGTTATGACGTGCAAATTCTGGATGAAGGCGGTCACCCGATGAAGGCCGGTGAACTGGGTGCCATCGCGGTTAAATTGCCCCTGCCCCCAGGCACCTTGCCAACACTGTGGAATGCCGAAGCACGGTTCAAGAAATCTTATCTTGAACACTTCCCCGGATATTACGAAACCGGCGATGCCGGGATGATTGACGAAGACGGGTACCTCTACATCATGGCGCGCACCGATGACGTCATCAACGTTGCCGGCCATCGCTTGTCGACAGGTGGGATGGAAGAAGTGCTGGCCGCCCACCCAGATGTGGCAGAATGCGCGGTGATCGGTGTTTCGGACCAGCTGAAGGGACAGATGCCGGTTGGCTTCCTGTGCCTGAATGCTGGTGCCACACGGGATCATGGCGATGTGGTTCAGGAAGTCGTCAAAATGGTTCGGGAAAAAATCGGGCCGGTGGCCGCCTTCAAACTGGCTGTTGTCGTCGACAGGTTACCCAAGACCCGTTCCGGTAAGATCCTGCGTGGTACGATGGTGTCGATTGCAGACGGTCAGGACTACAAAATGCCTGCAACAATTGATGATCCTGCCATCCTTGATGAGATCAAGGAAGCGTTGCAGACAATTGGTTACGCCAAGTAACCATCGGGCGGCACAGGCCGCCCATGTCATGTCCGCCCTTGCAACCTGAATCTGGGCCCCTACTGTCGCTGTAAGACAGTGAGGGCCCATGACACATACCGATATCTGGCGTCTCAGCGCCACAGAGCTGACCACCTTAACCCGACGCGGCGATCTGAGCGCGACCGAGGCGGTACAGGCCTCGATTGATCGCATGGACGCGGTGAACCCCGCGCTGAACGCGGTCGTCGAAGACTTGCGCACCGAGGCCCTGGAACGCGCGCAGTCGCTAGATGCTGCACGGCGGAGTGGTCAGCCGACCGGCCCGCTGCATGGTGTTCCTGTAACAATCAAGGTGAATGTCGATCAGAAAGGCCACGCCACCACCAACGGTGTCATTGCGCTGAAGGACGTAATCGCACCGGATGACGCGCCGGTGGTCAGCAACTTGCAAAAAGCGGGGGCCATTGTGATCGGGCGAACGAATACACCCGAGTTTTCCTTCAGGGCCGACACCGACAACCCCCTGCATGGGCGCACGTTCAACCCGTGGGGACGGCACATTTCACCCGGGGGATCATCCGGTGGCGCTGCTGCCGCCGTGATGGTAGGTGTCGGTGCGCTGGCCCATGGCAACGATATTGGCGGCAGCCTGCGCTTTCCGGCAGCCGCCATCGGAGCGGTTACGGTAAAACCGGGGTTGGGACGCGTTCCCGCGTGGAACCCAAGTCAGAAGGCCGAACGCGGATTGCTGGCGCAATCAATGTCGGTTCAGGGCCTGATCACTCGGTCGGCTG
This sequence comes from Ruegeria sp. O5, assembly GCF_056535105.1. Taxonomy (NCBI): domain Bacteria; kingdom Pseudomonadati; phylum Pseudomonadota; class Alphaproteobacteria; order Rhodobacterales; family Roseobacteraceae; genus Ruegeria; species Ruegeria sp. O5. The sequence goes on from NZ_JBQERN010000001.1 coordinate 906,033, forward strand.
CGGATCTACACCTGTCCATGCCCAGCCTGATCGCCACCGATGCGCGGGATCCGTTCCACGTACCAATGCCCTGGCGCGGTGAGCGTTTTGACCAGCCGATCAAGGTGGCATTCACCAAGAACACCTTCGGCTATGCGCTGCACCCCGAGGTCGAAAAAGCCCTCGACACTGCGCGCGATGCGCTGGTCGATGCAGGGTACGACGTTGAAGAGGTCGATCCACCCGATGTCTTTGAATGTGGCCGGATCGGGTACCGGACCTTGATGGGCGAAGTGCTGACCCTGATGAAATCTGACATTGAAGCCGCTGGTTCCAAAACCATCCGCGACATCTTTGACGTCTACTTTCAGGAATTCCCGCCCATCGTTGAAACAGAATTGGTCCGGATGCTGGCCAAGCGCAGCTATTATGCCCGTGAATGGTCCCTGTTTATGCAGGACTACCCGCTGGTCTTGTCCCCTTTCCTGCCACAGCCATTTTTCAAACCCGACCGGGACACCGAAGGCGCGGAAGGCGTGCATGATGTTCTGGGATGCGCTGTCTATTCCTATGCGATGAACTTTCTGGGACTGCCTGCAGCCTGCGTTCCGTCACGATTGGCCAACCTTCCCAAAGGGCCTCAACCTATCAATGTACAGATCGCGGCACAGCGCTGGCGCGAGGATTTGGCCGTGGATGCCGCCGCCGCGATAGAAGCTCGCGTGGGACAGATGTGTTTCCCGCTTTGGGATCACATGTAACAAAAAATAGACCCCGGGTCATTGTGCCCGGGGTCCAGCTGCTAAAATAAGCCCGGATTTCTGATGACGAGCGTAGCACCACCCACCCTCGCCAGCGCAAAATCTGCGCAACCATTCGAAAACACCGTTTAGGTGGCCACTCACTCCCACCTTGGCGTGTTCTCCGGACAAGTTCACATTAGCCAATCATTAAGGGAATTCCTGTGAACTGCTTCACACAGGCGTGAGAAAAATTTGGGGATGGCCTATTTTACGTGAATTGTTCGGATATTAGACGTTCTTCCAACCCATGGCCGGGGTCGAAAAGGATACGGTGCGCAATGGCTGGTTCCGACCTGATCTCAACCCAGTCGATATCCGGGAAAGAAACGGAATCGGCGGCCACGATGACCGGGCGCTTGTCAGCTTCGACCACATCGAACCTGACTTTCGCCATTTTCGGCAACAAGGCACCACGCCACCGCCGTGGGCGAAACGCTGCGATGGGTGTCAGGGCCAGAACGTCAGCACCAATCGGAACAATCGGCCCATGCGCGGAATAGTTATAGGCGGTCGATCCCGCAGGCGTGGCAAGCAATGCCCCGTCACAGACCAGTTCGGCCATGCGTACCCGGCCGTCTACGCTGATCTTGAGCCTTGCTGCCTGAGGACCGGCGCGTAGCAATGACACTTCGTTGATCGCCAGCGCCTCGTGCAGTTTTCCAGATTGGTCCATCGCTTGCATGGCCAACGGGTTGATAACCTCTTCCTCGGCATCCTCCAGCCGCGCCATCAGATCGTCTTCGTGATACTCATTCATCAGAAAGCCGATCGTGCCGCGATTCATCCCGTAAACCGGAGTATCGAGATGCTGCACATTGTACAAAGTGTGCAACATGAAGCCGTCGCCGCCCAATGCAACCACTACATCTGCGTCCCGAGGTGCCACATTACCATATTTGGTCACCAGGGTGTCACGCGCTGTTTGCGCCACTTTGACCTCACTGGCGAGAAAGGCGATTCTCTTTTTCATGTTTTGTGGTTTCCGGTGTTGCACATTTGGTTCCGAAACAAACATACCTTTCCCCAATAGGCCAGTCTTGACGCCGCAGCAGGCCAAATCGTCGCTTTAAGCCTTTTGCGAATGTGGCGTTTCCGATAGGAAATCCGCAAGATTTATACCCAGCCATGTGGAGCGCCAATGAACGCCAATCTTCGTGACACCGGATTTTTCACCCAGTCCTTGTCGGACCGCGATCCTGAGCTTTTTGGCTCGATCCGGTCTGAGCTGGGTCGTCAGCGCGACGAGATCGAGCTGATTGCGTCCGAGAACATCGTCTCTGCCGCCG